>JAJYDW010000026.1 GCA_021790385.1 Planctomycetota bacterium | reverse complement strand
TCCGCTGGTTGCGATCACATATAAGCGCCGATGATGCATAATTTGCCATGAACAAAGCATACCATGCCAGCATCTATATGTCAAGTCATTTACGAGACACTACAATAGAATGCAACATTTGCCCAGCAATTGTCGGTGCTGGTGCCATGGGTAAACCGGATGCAGCCCCAATAACTGGCACACGAACTGGGCGAAAATTCCGGGCACATGCCGTAATCGCTGCCGCCCGTGGTATCCCATGATTCCCAGGAAGCCAGTTCAGGACCATTAAAAAGCGTGGCGCTGTCACCGAGCATAATGGTACCGGACGCATCCGGCAGATTCATCGGACGTTGAATCCAGGCTTGGTATTTATAAGGATTAGGCAACACTGCCGAGCCATAATTCCAGCTTGTACCAACACCCGTTCCTGTACAGTTGTATACGCCGCTATAAGGTGTGGCATTCACCCACCCTTGAGGGTTGAGCATGGCATAAGCACCAAAGCCCGTGCCGGGGGCAAAACGATTATCATTGACTCCGGCGAGAGAATCCGGGCAGACGTTGGCGCTGGGTGGATAAAAAATTGGCTGATTTTTCTGTTGGTTCATGCCATAACCTTCGGAGAGGAATTTATTCCAGAAGTAAATGTTGCCAAAACCTGGATCATTCATGGCACTCATTTCGACAATGGCACCCCGGTTTTCGCCGGCGTATTGCTGAATACCCATAGCGCATTGACGCAAATTGTTCAGGCATACCACGGATTCCGCGTCCTCCCGTGCTGCCGCCAACGCCGGTAATAGCAGGGCAATTAAGATGGCGATAATTAGAATCACCACCAGAAGCTCCACGAGCGTAAAACCGCTGCGTTTCATGGCATGCCCCTTGAAAAATGACCAACGGCCCACGGCCGTGGAATTATCGCCAAGCGTTGGCCGTGCGGACCACTCCGCACGGCCAACGCTCTGACCAGTTTCTTACGCTTGTTTCGTGTGGCGGCGTTTCGCCAGCAAAATGCCCGCACCGGCCAGCACCATCAGGCCTAACGTGGCAGGTTCGGGAACGGCGGCTGCAACGATTTGCACCCCGTTAATAGCACCATTATTAGGTGCACCATAGTTGAGCACGAAGCTGCTTGCGGTCAAACCCGTGAATTCCGCAGCGGTCGCATTCGCAGCTGTGGGCTGGGTGCCGATCCCGTTCCATCCTACCACGGGGTTGTTAGCAATCACCCAACTCGGACCTCCGCTGGTTGTAAAACTCTGATAGGACGCGCTGCCGCCAGTCGGTGTCAGCTCAATAGTCTCATTACGCCCTGAAGAATCGATGGCCGCATACACGTATACATCGTATACTGAATAAGGGATGCCGGAGAAGGTCAGCGTGGCACCCGTACCAACCCCCGACCAACTGTTATATATCTCGTTGCTGCTGAGCATGATATCTCCGGCAGTCGTATTGACACCACCACCGAAGTATTGCCCGTTGGCACTGCCCGTCAGGGTCGCAGTGGTTGAGGCACCTGCATTGTCATAAAGTGCCAAGGATGTCCAACTGCTGGCAGCACTGGTGTTCCAGTTATCCTGGGACACGATACCCGCAGACGTTGTCGAGTTAGTAGCCAACGATTCGCCAGTACGACCACCTTGACCTGAATAAAACTGTATGCCAATCTCGCTTGCATGCACCGCGATGGCACTGCCGATGACCGCAGCGGCCACAATTAATCCCAGCACGTGGGCTTTACGCGAATAAATAGAAACCGATGAGGCTACCATAACGACTCCTTACTCCCTTTCGGGAAAACATGGACATTTGCCCACCGAACCGGGTAGGCTGCGGCACACCCACAACAAGTGGATATGCAACATTAGCTCCGCTCAAGAGCCGCAAACACAACCGTCTGCAAGAATGGGCTGCGTGCAGCCTGATGCTTTCAAGATAAAGATTACCACACCTGCCGGAGGTGAGTCAAGATAATTCTAACACTCTTCTTTTTTTAACATTACCATATACATTGCGATTACGGTCCATAACCAAGCCAACAGGCCCGGTATTACCAACCGGATGTCAGTAATTTCGGAGCGGACAACTATCCACAATAACATAATAAAATAAGCTATATTTGTTCGATCTGCGCCAACACAATCTTTCCACAAGGAGTTGACATAACGGACACATTCAAACCATTATAGAACACATTTTCAGACTTTTTAACATGACCGTATATTTAAAATAATTCTCTTTTTAAGATCCGACAACTCTACGACTGGAAACTTAAGCCGCTCCATCCACTTGCCCGCGGCACCTGCACCGCCAAAGATGCAGGAATTGTTTTCCAGGGTGCTGTCCGGTCGAATGGGCCGGGGAACGTGAAAACTCTCCCACGCAAGTAAGCCTGCAGAGCCACAGCCAAGCGGGGGCTGAACTCAACCTTCGCACAATTTCGCCCCAAGTGTATACGCAATGTAGATGGCTGGAAATAAAATGACTTCTGGAAATAGTACCAGTTTATCCTTAAAACCAAAGCCCGTTTTTTCAATTCCAATTGAAGTAAGGCACAGCGGTCAGCGTGGGGGCAAAATTCGCATAACGATGCCGATACTTCTTTATGATCCACTCCCCAAAATTCATAGCTAACCGCCGATTGCTCGGCCGACCACGGGATCGAGGCACCAATTCCGCCGCACCATGGTTCCGGTACCACTTCCATAGCCGACGAGCCTGCCGCACCGACACATACTTCAACCTCGCTGCCTGAACCACCCTGACTTCGTTTCGTTCAACCCTTATGTATGGCATCCAGCCAAACCCGTTATTTGGCTGGTATAATAAGTTTTCCATCCCGTCTATTATACCCCACCAGACCTAAAAACGTGACATTTCTATTTCAGCCAAGGGAAATAATTCTTGCAGTACAACAATTTTCCGGCGACTACTTGCGTAAAGGCGGGAGGTTGGATTATACTTGTCTGTTTGTGTGGCAGTCTCAAGGAACATGTCGGCATGTGCTGGCGGTATCCTGATAGGGGCAAACGAACGAAAGGTTTCCACCAGAATGATTACAACAGACAAGAAACAGGAGGTCATCGCAGGCAATCGCATTCACGAAAAAGATACCGGTTCTGCCGAAATTCAAATTGCCCTGTTGACTGCACGAATTAACGAGTTAACCGGCCATTTACAGTCTCATCGCAAAGATTTTTCTTCACGACGTGGTCTACTGAAAATGGTAGGGCGCCGGTCCAGCCTGCTTAAATACCTTACCAGCACAGATCCCAAACGCTACCAGGATGTAATCACCCGGCTCGGACTGCGCAAATAAGAGCCGACCACCGCTGGTTGATTGCTCCGGGCGACAAAAACCATCGGTAGAAAATTCGCATTAGGATAAAATTCCATCTCGCCCGGGCGAATGCAGCCTTGCAGCAACCTGACTCATGGTGGGTGAGAACCGGATAAAGGTGCCCATGCTGGAAGACCGTGAAATGTGGAATTGACAGGCATATTGATTTTAGTTGGTTAAAAATGTTAGGTGTAAAAGTATGACGGTAGCAAAGGTAGAAATCCAAGTTAACGGCAAAACTCTTTCGTTGGAAACCGGCCATTTGGCCAAACAGGCGGACGGAGCGGTGTTGGTGCGTTATGGCGACACGGTCGTGTTGGCAACAGTGGTGTCCAGCGATCCGCGGCCCGGCACTGATTTTTTCCCATTGACCGTGGATTATCGGGAAAAAACCTCAGCAGCCGGCAAATTTCCCGGCGGTTTTATCAAACGTGAGGGCCGCCCCAGCACCAAAGAAACTCTGACGGCAAGAATGATTGACCGGCCGATTCGGCCACTCTTTCCGGTTGGCTATTTCGATGAAGTACTGGTACAGGTACTGGTGTTATCGGCCGACGGACAAAATGACCCCGATGTACTGGCAATGGTGGGTTCTTCGGCGGCGTTGGCTATTTCCGGTGTGCCGTTTGAGGGGCCGATTGGTGCGGTGCGCGTGGGGCGGATTGATGGCCAATTTGTGGTGATGCCCACGACCGCCGAACTCGATAACTCCGATCTGGATTTACTGCTGGCCGGCACGGATCAGGCGATCAATATGATTGAAGTGGGTGCCCGCGAGCTACCTGAATCGACCATATTGGAAGCGATCAGCCTGGGGCGTAAGACCATTGAAGACCTGGTAAGAATCCAAAAGGAATTAGTGGCAAAAGTGGGCAAGCCCAAGGTCTGCACACTGCATGGTCCATCTGAGGATCTATTGAAGGCTGTTGACACCTATCGCGAGGCCCTGTCCAAAGCCAAGCAGATTCCTGGCAAGCAGGATCGTGCCGCCGCTGTGGATAAAATTAAGACTGAAGTGAAAGAAATATTTTCCGCCGTGGATCCGGCCACTAACAAGCCGCGGTATGAGCCGATGCAAGTGGCCATGGCCTTTTCCTTCCTGGAAGAAAAAGTGGTTCGCCATCTTATCCTTTCTGGTACACGCTCCGATGGGCGTCAGACAACCGCTATTCGCCCGCTGAGTTGCGAAGTCGGAGTGCTGCCACGTACACACGGTTCGGCCATTTTCACCCGTGGCGAAACTCAGGCCCTGGTAACCACCACGCTGGGCACCGGCGATGACGAGCAAATTGTAGATGGTCTGGGCGAAGAATACTCCAAGAAATTCATGCTGCATTACAACTTCCCACCGTTTTCTACAGGTGAGGTGAAACGCATCATGGGGCCGGGACGACGCGAAATCGGCCATGGAGCTTTGGCTGAACGCTCTCTCGAACCGGTTCTGCCGTCCCCGGAAGTCTTCCCCTACGTTATTCGCCTGGTTTCCGATATTCTGGAATCCAACGGCAGTTCCTCGATGGCCTCAGTTTGCGGTGGTACGCTGGCACTGCTGGATGCGGGCGTTCCGCTGATTCGTCCGGTCGCCGGCATCAGCATCGGTCTGGTAAGCGAAGGCGGAAAAAACCTGCTGCTGACGGATATCATCGGCGAAGAAGATCATTATGGAGATATGGACTTCAAAGTATCCGGTACCACGCAAGGTATTACGGGCATTCAACTGGATTTGAAAATCCATGGTCTGCACCATGATTTGATTGTCAAAACGCTGGAACAGGCCCGCGTGGCCCGCTTGGCTATTCTGGAAACAATCAGCGCAACCATTCCCACCCACCGGGCGCAGATTTCGACATACGCACCGCGGCTGCTCAAGATTCAGATCAACCCGGACAAGATCGGCAAGGTGATTGGCCCCGGCGGTAAAACCATCAAGAAAATCGTTGAAACCACGGGGGCTAAAATTGACATTGAAGATGATGGTACCGTCTTTATTGCCGCCGTGGGCATGCAGGCTGCCGAACGAGCTCGCGAAGAAGTGGAACGGCTGACGGAAGATGTCAAGATTGGTCGGATTTATACGGGGCGCGTAACCTCCATCAAAGATTTTGGCGCATTTGTGGAAGTAACGCCGGGTGTGGATGGCTTGTGCCACATTAGTGAGCTTTCAGACAAATTTCTGAAAAATGTCACAGAAGCTGTAAAAATGGGCCAGGAAATTCGCGTGAAGGTGATTGCCGTGGACGATCAGGGACGCATCAAGCTTTCTCGCAAGCAGGCGATGAAGGAAGAAGCTCCCGTAGCAACCACCGCCCCTGCCGCAGCCAGTCCCGCGGAGCCGCAGATGTCACAGTGACATGCGGTGTCCTGGCGGCTTGCGCCGGGCACAGAAGCAACTGGCATGGCGGCAATTCCCGTAGTTTGACCACTACGTTTGCTCCGGCTTTTTCGGCAAGATTTATGCGCGTCCTTGGACGGGAGTCTTATGACCGAAGCGGTTTCTCCAAAACTTGCGGGCGTCAATCCGCCTTCCAATGACCAAATTGCCGCAGGCCCGAATCCGGAATCTGAAAAACTGCGGCTGGATCGGGAACGAACTGCCCGTCTGCACCAATTGGCCACGCTGGGAGAACTGGCGGGAGGATTGGCCCATGAGCTTAAAAATCCCCTGTCTACCATCAAACTTAATCTGCAACTGCTGATGGAAGATCTGGCCCGAATGCCGGGCGCTGAAACCAGCCACAACCGGGCCGTTACCGTCAAAAAGGAAGTGGATCGGCTGGGCCAAACGCTGGAAGGATTTCTGCGTTTTGCGGGGCGCATTGAATTGCGCACCGCGCCGGTGCATTTAAATGTTTTAGTGCAGGATCTTATCGACTTTTTCATGCCGCAGGCCCAGGCTGCACGGGTGCGTCTTCATGCCAGTCTCGCCCCGGAAGATCCCATTTGCAATCTGGATGCTAATCTAATTAAGCAGGCCCTGTTGAATTTAATGCTTAATGCACAGCAGGCCATGCCGGCTGGCGGAGAACTTATTGTTCGCACACATGTCAGCGGCAGCAACGCCCTGGTGGATGTATCCGATACCGGCATGGGCATTGCTCCGGAACATTTACCACGGTTGTTTGAAGCGTACTTCACCACCAAAAAAGGCGGGACTGGTCTGGGCTTGGCCACCACGAGGCGCATTATCGAAGAACACTCCGGTCATATCCGCGTCAGCAGCGAACCCCGACGGGGCACCAATTTTCGCCTGGAACTGCCGCTGCGGGACAAAAATATTTGATACGTCATCAAAAATATTGCAAACAGCCAAAACCATGCCATGTCCTGGGCCCCTTTTCCGAGCAGGGATCGCAGTATCACCCAATGGCGGGGGTCTCCATTGAGGCAACTGTTGAATGGATCGAGAAAGGCCATGATGGTGAGGATCAACCAGGAGAAAGCCGCCATCGGCGAGATTACCACGGCGGGAGCCAGCAGGGCCGCGGCCCATAAGCCGTACCGTTCGTGCATGCCCGGCACCAACGTCACAAAAATTGCAAAGGCGGTGCCGGGGGCCAGCAGCACGCGGCTGGAATGGAAGGCCCGGCGGGAAAACAGAGCCAGAATGATCAACCAAATCAACGCGGCAGCATCCAGCCAATGGTTGATGGTCATGGAAGGTATCAGGCCCAGCCAGTGCGGCGACCAGATCAGATCACTTCGCCACCAGCCGTATTGCCGGTCCAGAATCATCGGAAGGTTCCAAAACCCCACGCTCATGGGCTGGGCCATATTGATCTGATGGGTATAAATTTTGAGCCAATAAAGATTATGGCGGATGGTAAACGGTAGCGTGATGATAAAAATTATGATTGCGCTGCCCAAGGCAAACTGGGCCAATCTGCGGCTGGTTCGAATGAACCAGGACACCGCCTTCACCATGGAGTTCCACCCCAGTACACCGGCCGGACGGCCAGGAGGTAATGGATAGAGCAGCATAAATGCCAGCAGCCACGGCAAGCAAAAAAGCGTCTGCCCTTTGAGCATCGTGCCGCAGCCGAAGCAAATACCAGCCAACAGCCAACGGCGGTCAAGAACGGCCCACCCGGTCCAAAGCACTGGTGCCAATACCCAGCAGTCCCATTGCGGCCAAACAAACGTATTGACGATCAACGCGGGGCTAAGCCATAACGCACAGGCCGCCAGCAAGCTTTTTGTTTGACACAATCTAGTACGGCAGAAGAAATACATGCCTGCGGCGGCGGCGACTTCAAAGAAAAAATTCACCAGAAGCATTGGCCAGGAATCGGCATCTGTGCGTCGAGCTGATAAACCGGCCCAATGGTGGATCAGATCCACCCAGGCGGTGACAATATAAAAACGCAGCGGTGGATAATCTGTATAAATATGGCTGGTGGGGTTATAAACCTTTACCACGCCACTAAAAAATGAAGGACCTGATTGCAAAGCGTCCACCGCGTGGTTCCAGGCATTATCGATGTCCCAGTTAAAACGTATGCGGGTTGAAGCATCAAAGGCCCATACCCGAACCATCAGCCCAAGAACAAGAATCTGGCATATCAGCAAGCACGTAAAAACATGACGTTGGAAGACACTCTGGCGGCTGCAAGGAGCTGTAAGCTTGGAAACAGGGGCGACAGTCAGATCAGAATTCATACTTTGTGCGTAAACGCTCCGGCCGATCTATTATTTCCACAAATAAGGGGGCTTGTCAAAAATAAATTCATATTTTACGGTGCAGGAGTTTTGGCCGCCGACCAATCTCAAACGACGCGCATACCCCCGCCGCGGGTCTGTAAGGAGCGAACAACGACGCCCGCGGCCAAAAGAACCAACCGGAAAGTGTGAAGTTATTTTTACGCGGTCCCAAAGCCAGTCAGGCCGTGGGCTGGTCTGGGTGGAAACATCCTTGTCGACAGCCCGCGCTGCGCACAATTACCGGCCCGCCGATAACCAGTCTCCTTGCGGTTTGGATGGCAATCAATGACAATACACTAAATAGGCCACTTCTCTTAGAAAGGCATTATTTATGCTTGCTGGAACAGACCTGATTGCCGACATCAATGCCTGTCGGCCGGGACGCGGGCAAATGGCACTGTGGTGGCTGGGCCAGCACAGCTATGTTGTGAAGATTTCGGATACGATCTTATACATTGATGTTTTTTTTACCTCCATGCCGAGCCGCCTTGTGCCACCGTTGATTCCCGCGGCATTGGCCACCAACGCCGATTTCATCTGTGGCACCCACGACCACGCGGACCATATTGACCGTCCCGCATGGCCTATAGCCGCCCAGGCTTCTCCGCAGGCGAAATTTGTGGTGCCTCGGGCTTTTGTGACAAGTCTGGCGGAGGAATTTCATCTGCCGGTTCAACGTTTTCTTGGCGTGGACGACGGCCTGAGCGTACAAGCCGGGCGGGTAAAAATTACCGGCGTGCCCGCGGCACATGAATTTCTGGCCATTGATCCCAAAACCGGTGGAAACTTATTTCTGGGTTTCGTGTTTGAAGCCGACGGCCTGTGCTTTTATCACGCTGGCGATACTTGCATGTACGAAGGCATGCAGGCCAAATTGCGGCAATGGCAATTCGACCTGATGATTTTGCCCATCAATGGTCGCGATGCCAGGAGGCTCAGCAGCGGCTGCATTGGTAATCTGACCTTTCAGGAAGCGGCGGATCTGGCCGGTTCGCTGCGGCCTAAGCTGGTGCTGCCGGCCCATTACGACATGTTTGCCATGAACAGCGCCAACCCGCAGGACTTTCTCGATTACTACCGGGTCAAGTACCCCAGCCTGCGGGCCGACATATGCGAGTATGGCCAACGACTGATATTGCCGTAACAACGACCCAAGCAGCGGCACCCTGGTTTAATTGACCTCGGCCATTTCCGGAATATGAAGCCATTGAGCCAGTTGTTCCGGCGTGTTGCGCAGCACGAACTGCCGGAAGGTTTCATCTTCGCCAGTACGATTATCCTTGTAAGCCTGCACAATTTGGGCGATGGATTGATGGACAAAATCCGCCGGAACTTTTTTCAGTGCCACTTTGGCAAATGCGGCGTCAGCTCCGAGCGTGCCGCCCAGCATGATCTGAAACGCTTCGGTGCCGCGCTGCCCGCGAAAATTGCAGACCACTCCCATCAGCCCGATATCTGCCACCTGATATTGAGCGCAACTGTTCGGGCAACCCGTAACACTGACCATAATGGGAGTATCAATTTCGACATTTTCTTCAAGGTATTTGAGAATCCTGCCGGCCCGGGCCTTGGTTTCCACAATCGCCAGATTGCAGAATTGCGTGCCAGTGCAGGAAACCAGGTTGCCCCGCCAGAGCGGCGCATGAGGCGTTAACCCCGCCCCATCCAAAGCCTTGCACATTTCCTCCACGCGAGTCGTAGGAATGTTCACAAACAGCAGATTCTGCTTGTTGGAAAGGGCCAGGCGGGCTTTGTCTGCACCGGCAATCTTCCGCGCAATTTCAGCAGCGGCATGCAACTGCGCCGCCGTGATGCGCCCGCGTTCAATGGGCACACCAATGTAGGATAAACCAGGCTGCTTCTGCAGGCCTGAACCCAGATGATCCGTATGCGGAGCATATTCGGGGGCGGCGATGTTGTCATCATGTTCCAGTTTGAAGCCCATGTCGGCTTCCAGATAATCCCGGAACTTCTGCCAGCCCCAGTCCGCCACCAGGTATTTCAGTCTTGCTCTGGTGCGTTTTTCACGATAACCATGATCACGGAAAACGTGGGCTACACCACGGGCCACCGCCGGTAGTTGAGCCTCATGTACAAAGACCCGCAGGCCCTGCCCAATATAGGGCTGGCTGGAAAGTCCGCCGCCGACGCACAAGCCAAACCCGCGTTCTTCCTGGCCGCTCACCGGATGTATCCGTCGCACACCGAACACGCCGATATCATTGATCTGCGGTTGATGGCAGTGCAGGTGGCACCCCCCCACGGCTGATTTAAATTTCCTTGGAAAATTGCTGAATTCCTTGTTGCCATCCAGAAACATCTGGTTGACGGCCGCGACGGCCGGGGAAGCATCTATAATTTCCGCAGCCAGACAACCAGCCAGCGGGCAACCCACCACATTGCGTGGAGTATCGCCGCAGGCAAACTTGCTTACCAGGCCCACCCGCTCCAATTGAGGCAAAATTTCTGCCAGGGCTTCCAGCGTCAAATAATGCAACTGAAAGCATTGGCGCGTGGTAATGTCGGCAAATCCACTGGTATATTTTTCGACGATGGTGGCAATGGCTTCAAGCTGCTCCACGTTGAGAAAACCGTTGGGAATGCGAATACGTAGCATAAAATGGCACAAGTTGGGCAGTTGCTGGTAAATGCCAAACCAGCGAAGACGCACAAAATCTTCTTCCGTTACTTTGGCCCGCCGCGCCGCACTACGAATGACTTCCGGCGCATCGCAACGAGGCACCGTTCGCCGATAGGTATCCAAATCTTTTGCGGAAAGGAGTATTTCCAGCGGTTCGGCAACCTCAGCCCGGGCATAACGGAAGATATCATCCCACACATCCAAACCATCCTTGGCCAGCTTGATTTCCTCCACCTTGTTGAGTTTACGGCCACCTGCCAACACCGTTGATATTGATGGATCATTCATAGTACCGACTCCAAAACTTTTAATTACATACTTTATAAGTAGGTAATTAAAATAACCAATTACAAAGACTATATCAAATAGATTTATCTAATGCAAGCATATTCCTACTTGCACTATGGGAATTAAAACCCGGGCCGGCTTTACCCTATAGGCGCTTGATGACGCCAGCCCTGATCCAACCATCCACAAATCACGCCACAACAACAACCGCGCCAGCCGCAAATCACTCTTATGCCCTTATATAGGTAAGGGTCAACGGCCCGGTTGCGATCAACAGGAAGGTGAAAAGTACGTTAGCGGTCAGCACCACGATGCTTAAAGCCAATAAACCCTTGTTTTTAGGTGGGGCCAACCCTACTGCGCCGCCTGCGAGGTAACATCCCACAAGATGCAAAGTTACGCCCGCAATCGCGAGCCGCACATAATCC
This sequence comes from Planctomycetota bacterium, assembly GCA_021790385.1. Classification (GTDB taxonomy): domain Bacteria; phylum Planctomycetota; class Phycisphaerae; order WQYP01; family WQYP01; genus JABEVA01. The sequence goes on along the minus strand of JAJYDW010000026.1, from coordinate 38,592 downwards.
GTCGGGTTGGCATGCTCCAGGTACTTATAACGAATCAACAGATCCGCGACAATGGCTCCAATACCAGCCAGAAAAAAAATCATCCAGAAAAATCCGCGGATGACGCTGTAACCGTTGGGCGTGGACTCGGAATCCACCGAGTCAGTTAAATTGGCATAAGCACTGGTCATGGATAAAACCTTTCCTGATCATCATATCAATTATAGTAACGTGGAGGGGGCTTGCCTATCAAGCGAACCGTGACATGGTAGAATCCGGCAGATGGCTCCGCATGACCAAACTCAATCTACCGCCCCCCACTCCGTCCATGGCTGCCCCGCCAATGGAGCGCTGCTTTCAGAGCTTCTGTTGAATGCCGCACCCAATGTGCTGGGGATGCTGGGTCTGACCGTGATGCAGTTTATCGACGGCCTGATGCTTTCCTGGCTGGACCGGCAAACACCAGGGGGCGGGGTTACTTTGGCGGCATCGTATGGCGGCGGCATCGTGGCGTGGATTCCATTGGCCTTTCTTTCCGGGTTGGCCCAATGCGTGAACACACTCTCTGGTCAAGCTTTTGGGCGTGCTGCCAACACCGATGCGGCGATCTTTGCGTGGCAAGGGCTCTGGTGCGCCCTGTTTGCCGTCCTGCCTTGCATCGGCCTGATTTTTGTGGCTCCGATCATCTTTGGGTTGCTGGGGCAAACCGGGGTGCTGCTGCATGGGCAGGTGTTATTTTTTGATTTTCTCATTGCCGCCGCCCCCGTCAATCTGGCTTTGATGGTGTTAACCAGCTTTTACATGGGCGTGGCCCGCCCCTTGCGTGTAGCCATTGCGGGTCTGGCCGGAAATCTGGTGAATTTAATCTTAGACTGGCTGCTTATTTTCGGCCACGCCGGCATGCCACAACTCGGCTTGGTCGGCTCGGCGATAGCCACAGCCACCGGCACGCTGGTTTCATTCGGAATTATGGCCGGTTTTTTTTTATCCGCCCAAACCCGCAGGCAGTTTCACAGTGCCGCAACGTGGCCACTGCGCTGGGCTAAGTTGCTCCCACTACTGCGGCTTGGCTTGCCCGCCGGCTGCCAATGGAGCAACGATGTGCTTACTTGGACCATTTTTACGCTGTGGCTGGTGAATCGCTTTGGTGCCGATGCCGCCGAAGCGCAAAGTGCCGTCATGCGCTTCATCCAAATATCGTACCTGCCTGCGGTAGGCCTGGGATCCGCAGTGAATGCGGTTGTGGCTCGATACTGGGGTGTGGGTGATGCAGCCACGGCACGCCGATCCACGCGGATAGCGTTAGGTTTGGCCATGGCCTACATGAGTTCCTGCGGACTACTGTTCTGGCTAGGCGGACACGCTCTGGCAGGAGTATTTCTGGCCAGTCCACAGCAAGTTCATATTGCCGTGGCCTTGCTGATTTTCGCCGCTTTCTTTCAGACATTTGACGCGGTCAACATTATTTCCATCAGCGCCTTACGCGGTGCCGGCGATACGCTGCTGCCGGCCATATTATGGGTGGTTTTATCCTGGGGAATTTGCGTGGCTGGCGGCTACGCGGCTGCCACATTCTACCCCAGTGTCGGTCCACGCGGCCCCTGGTTGATGGCCGCCATCTATGTCTGTGTGCTGGGCATGGCTAATCTTTTTCGCTGGCGACATATTGCGGTCCACTCCCTGGCCTCTGATTATTTTTCCGCCGCACCACCATCTTGACCGGTACCCATGAGCACACGCAACACAATGCGCAGTGGATCGTAATATTTATCGACCACGCGCTCTTTCAGCGGGATAATGGCGTTATCTGTAATGTGAATTTCTTCAGGGCATACCTCCGTGCAGCATTTGGTGATGTTACACAGCCCCACACCACCCTCATCCTTGAGCAATTTCAGCCGGTCCAGAGTATCCATGGGGTGCATTTCGAGGCTGGCCACGCGAACCAGAAAGCGCGGGCCGAAAAACTGCGGTTTGAGATCGTGTTCGCGCAGAACGTGGCATACATCCTGGCATAAAAAGCACTCGATACACTTGCGGAATTCCTGCACGCGGTCCACATCGCGCTGACGCATTAGGAACGTGGCATCGGCCCCCGGTGTAAAAGGCGGAATCTTTTTGTTCACCGTGTAATTCCACGATATATCCGTTACCAGATCACGAATCAGTGGAAATGATTTCATCGGTGCCACGTTGACGCTTTGGTCCACCGGCAAACCGTCCAATCGTGTCTTGCACATCAGCCGCGGCTTGCCATTGATCTCTGCACTGCAGGACCCACACTTGGCGGCCTTGCAGTTCCAGCGGCACGCCAAGTCCGGTGCATGCTGACGCTGAATCTGGTGGATCGCGTCCAGCACCACCATGCCCTCCTGCACATCCACCTGGTAATCCACGAATTTACCACCGGCAGAATCGCCACGCCAGACTTTAAATACTCGCGTACTCATTTCTTTTCCTTGGCTTTCTTGTCATCCACCAGCGGCTGAAGTTCCGCAGTTTTTACTACCGGACACGCTTCCACCTTCATCTGCCGCCCATCCTTGGTTACAAGTAGATTGTGTTCGCCCCAGTAATTATCATATTGGGGGAAATCAAGGCGACTGTGAGCACCGCGGCTTTCCTGGCGGCGCAAGGCTGCACGCGCAATGGCCTCGGCACAAATGAGCATATTGTGTAAATCCCGGCACAAATGCCAGCCGGGATTAAACATCCGCTGCCCCTCTACCACTCCCACATTCTGGGCCCGTTGCTTGAATTCTTCGAGCTTGGTAATGGCGGCAGTCAAATCCTTTTCCTCCCGGAAAATTCCCACCAGACTTTGCATGGTATTTTGCAGATCCAGGTGCAGTTTATAAGGGTCTTCGGCACCGGAACGTCCGAAGAAACCGGTCATTTCACCTGCCGCACTTTCTATGGCCGCGGCATCCACCTTCGGTGCCGAAGCCGTTTTCGCATATTCTGCCGCTCCCAGGCCGGCCCGTCGGCCAAAAACCACCAGATCGGACAGCGAATTTCCTCCCAGCCGGTTGGCACCGTTCATTCCTCCGGTACATTCGCCGGCTGCAAACAGACCCGGAACCCGAGTGGCCCCGGTTTCTGCGGCAACCTTCAGCCCACCCATGGCGTAATGACACGTGGGGCCTACTTCCATGGGTTCTCGCGTAATATCTACATCGGCCAGTTCTTTGAACTGATGATACATGCTCGGCAATTTCTTTTTCACATATTCAGCGCCGCGATGTGAAATATCCAGAAAACATCCGCCGTGCGGCGATCCCCGTCCCTCCTTAACTTCGGTATAAATGGCCCGCGCCACCACATCCCGGGTCGAAAGTTCCATCCGCTTGGGATCATATTTTTCCATGAAGCGTTCGCCCTTGTTGTTGCGCAGCATTCCGCCCTCCCCGCGCACCGCTTCCGTTACCAGCAATCCCTGCACGCCCGGTGGCCAGACCATGCCCGTGGGATGAAACTGCACAAACTCCATATCCAGAAGTTCCGCCCCTGCTTCAAAACCCAATGCATGGCCGTCACCGGTACCTTCCCACGAATTCGAGGTAATTTTATAACACCGCCCCAGGCCGCCGGTGGCCAACACAACGGCTTTGGCCTTGAATACCACAAACCTTCCCGTTTCCCTCCAATACCCAAAGGCCCCACACACCCGCTCGCCGTCCTTCAGCAGCCGGGTAATGGTGCATTCCATATACACATCAATTCCCTGATGAATGCCTTTATCCTGCAAGGTGCGAATCAGTTCCAAACCGGTGCGATCGCCCACGTGGGCCAGGCGTTTATACGTATGTCCGCCAAAGGCCCGCTGTAAAATTTTACCCTCCGGCGTACGGTCAAATACCGCACCCCAGCGTTCCAATTCACGCACGCGTTCCGGAGCTTCCCGCGCATGAAGTTCCGCCATGCGCCAATTATTGAGATACTTGCCTCCGAAAATGGTATCCTGAAAATGCGTTTGCCAACCGTCCTGCGAATCTACGTTGGCCAACGCAGCGGCAATTCCACCTTCGGCCATTACGGTGTGCGCCTTGCCTAAAAGTGATTTACAGATCAGTGCCGTCTTGAGACCAGAGGCGGAACATTCAATAGCCGCCCGCAACCCCGCGCCGCCGGCTCCTATAATGATTACATCATGTTCGTGTGTTTCGTATTTATCGTTCACTTGATTATAAATAACCTCACATCAGGCAGCGTTCCCATGGCACACAGGCGAATGTACAAATCGGTCAGCCCCACTGAAAACAGGCTTACCCAGGCCCATTCCGCATGCCGTAAATTCAGAATTGATACCTTGCCCCATATTTTGTAACGCGCCCGGGCCGTCCGCGAACAACTGAAACAATCCAGCTTTCCTCCCACCAGATGTCGCAGCGAATTACAACCGAAGCTGAACCCGGAAAGCGCCATGACATTGATCAGCATCACCAGCGACCCCACACCTACTCCGAAATGCAGGTGTCCCGCCGCACTCCGGAAAAAAAATGCCCGTGCCGCGTCATACCACAAAAATAACAGCACAATCGTTGCAAGGTAAAAAAAGTAACGGTGTATATTCTGCAAAATAAAAGGAAATTTACGCTCGCCATGATAGTGCCGATGCTTCGGCTCACCCACCGCACATGCCGCCGGATCCGCAAAAAACGCCCGGTAATAAGTCTTGCGGTAATAATAGCATGTCGCCCGAAAACCCAGCGGTATCCATAAAATCAAAAAGGCAAATGAAAATGGCAGATGCAACCCAAACCACAACTGCACCTGCGGTGAATAAAAGGGCGAAAGGTAATACGCCCCGTGACCGGTGAAAAGAAAATTATCGCCTTGCCAGGCCGCCCAGGTGGAATACACGCCAAACGCGGACAACCCGATAAACACCAGCAGTGGCTTGATCCACCAGTTATCCCGCCGCTGCGTTACGCCAAAACCTTTATGTTCAAGAATGGAAACGCTTTCCGCCATGGTGAATTCCTGTATTGTGCCGCTGTTTCGGCCCGCCACAACTGTTTGAATGGTCAAGGCATTACCAAATGAACGCCCACCATTTTTTGCCGACAGGGGATTTTAGCAATCATGGGAATATGCGTCAATTGCGTCTAGCCAAGTGACACGATATAGCTCTAAATTACCGCACTGCCACTGTACAGTCCGGCCAACAGGCGTTTGCCGGACGGTCGATCCGCCTCAGGCAGACCGGTGGAAATGTGCGGGGCCGATCATTGCCAAATTTTCCCACACCCTCCGGCGAGATCAGCCCATGGCGTTGTTGTTGGTTTTGGAATCGTTACACTATGCAGGTCATGCACCTATGCCGCAAACCGACCCGCGGCTTGCATGGCCGTAGTGAATAACTAACGCGATATCGTAGTCGAAACCGGGTTTGGAGCTACTTACTATGACTAACGACAAACGTTACAGTTTGGGGTTTGATTATGGCACAGAATCCGTGCGAGTGGTCGTTGCTGATATTGCCACCGGCCATATTGTCGGCCAGGCCGACCAGCGTTATACCCACGGCGTAATGGACCGCACACTGGTCACCACCGGCCAAACTCTTCCGCCCGATTACGCCCTGCAACACCCGCAGGACTGGTTGCTGAATTTAGCCCAAGCCTGTCACGCAGCCGTAACAGCCGCCAAAATCAATCCCAACCAAATCGTGGGCATTGGTGTGGCCTTCACCAGTTGTACCATGCTGCCGACACTCAATGATGGCACGCCACTGTGCATGCTGCCTCAATTTCAAAACTTACCACTGGCCTGGCCCAAGTTATGGAAACACCATGGGGCCAAGCATCAGACCGACAGGCTCAACGCCGTGGCCCAACAGCGCCACGAACTCTGGCTGGCCCGCTATGGCGGTGTGATCGGGCTGGAATGGTTTTTTCCAAAAATTCTCGAAACGCTGGAACTAGCCCCACAGGTCTACACCGCCGCCCAGGTGTGGCTGGAAGCCGGAGACTATCTGGTGTGGCAGCTCACCTCCGGTCCCTGGCCAGAAGCCCACATCCGCGATCTGGTACGATCCACCTGTCAGGCGGGCTACAAAGGATGTTGGAGCAAACAGGCCGGCTTTCCATCGCCCGATTTTTTCGCCGCCGTGCACCCACAACTTACCAACGTGGTTGCGGCCAAAATGCCGGGCCGCTTGAGCGCGCCGGGACAGCGGGCCGGCCTGCTGTCCGCCGGGGCTGCAGCGTTGCTAAAGCTTCCGCCCGGAATACCGGTCAGCACGGCCATCATTGATGCCCATGCGGGTCTGCCTGGATCGGGTGTGAGCGAAAATGATACGCTGGTGATGGTCATCGGAACGAGTTCTTGCCATATTATAAATTCCTCCCATGAACACCATGTGCCGGGGGTGGCCGGCGTGGTTGAAGATGGTATTTTGCCCGGCAGTTTCGGTTATGAAACCGGCCAGGCCAGCGTTGGCGATTCGCTGGCCTGGCTGATACGTACCGTCAGCTCCACCCATGAAGAGATGAACCAACAGGCGGCGGCACTTGCTCCCGGCAGCCACGGCCTGCTGGCGGTGGACTGGCTTAATGGTTGCCGCACTCCTTTGATGGATGGCCACTTAAGCGGTGCTTTCATCGGCATGTCTTTGACTACGCAGCCGGCTCAGCTTTATCGGGCCATGATGGAGGCCACCGCATTTGGCCTGCGATGGATTATAGAATTGCTGGTCGAAAACGGCGTACCGGTACAACGCCTGGTGGCCGGTGGTGGGTTGCCTGCAAAATCCCCCCTGCTCATGCAAATTTATGCAGACGTGCTTAATTGCCGCATCAGCCTGGCGGAAAGTCAACAGAGCGTGGCTCTCGGGGCGGCCATTTTGGGCTGCATGGCCGCCGGCGAATCCACTACCGGCTACTCCAGCATGACGCAAATTATCCGGGCCATGGCCCGCCAACGCACCGAACCGGTCTATCATCCGAACCCTGCCAACGTAGCTCCATACAACCACCTCTATGAGCTGTATCGGAGCATCACGGATAAAGAGTCCGTCGTGGCCAAGACGATGCACGAACTTCGCCAATTCAGCCCACAAGAGTTGAACACTGCACAAAAATAATTTCATCATCAGAAGTGTCGGCATTGGAGGCCAACGGACCTGTATCGACGGAGACTTCACCAGGACATGGGCAGCGAAGGCTGCCCCTCGAGGATTCTACATAGAATCTCCCGGAGCGCCACCAGGACTTTCTCCAGGCTTCTTATGCTTGGGTACCCCGCCAGACCAAGTTAGAATTCTTAACGGCCTGTCAGTCCCCGTTCTCAGGTTTGACATTGCCAACAGAAACGTTAGAATTTTAGGTTTTCACGGTTGGCCGCCCTGATAAGGCAGCCGATCTGCGGCCATAAGGGCTGCAAAAGTGAAAAAACAGCAGCGACGCAGGTTGCGATTCTCTGCGTAACGCATGCCGATCGGAAGCACTTCAGGCTGTAAGATGCGGCAAGAACAGCATGGTCCAGGTGGTGGAAACGCCCGGCCTGATTTTGTGGTTGAATTTAAGTTGAGTACCTTACCCATGACAGTAATTGCGGAAAAGCCCATTCGACGGATTTCTAAAGCAGCAGCTCGAACCACCTTGGCGCGTGTCGGCCATACCGATAACCGCTGGTACGTGGTGGATGCTACGGACAAAACCCTTGGCCGTCTGGCCAGCGCGGTAGCGGTACGACTCATGGGTAAGCATAAACCCATTTATACTCCCACCGTGGACGTAGGCGATTTTATTGTGGTGATCAACACCAGCAAAATTAAAGTCACCGGGCGCAAACTCCAACAGCGTGAATACGACTACTACACCTATTATACCAGCGGCCGCAAGGTAACTTCCATGCGGGATCTGCTGGACCGGCACCCCAATACTGTTTTTGAACTGGCTGTCCGGCGTATGTTGCCTAAAACTACCATGGGTGTGCAGATGCTCCGCAAGCTCAAATGCTACAAAAATGCGGATCATCCCCATGCGGCTCAGCGCCCTGAAGCACTGGCGTTGTAAACGTCAGCGAAGTGTCAAGGTGGAAAAATATTCCCACATTTTAATGAAAAATAACGGTCATCAACCTCTATAGCAAGGCAGGTTTTCATGAAAGTCGAAGCAATCCCTACAACTGACGCAACTTCGGCCGCTCCTTCAGCGGCTTCCACCCGCTCCAGAGTGGTGATTGGCGGAAAAGTCTTCTTCCTGGGTACCGGACGACGTAAAACATCGGTGGCGCGGGTTCGCATAGTCGCTGGAGAAGGAAAATTTATCGTTAATGATCGCGATGCTAATGGCTATTTTACCGAAGTTCGCGATCAGAAAATGGTGCGTGCGCCTCTGGTCGCCGTTAATTTATCCACATCGGTTGATGTCTTTGTCAATGTGCATGGCGGTGGATTTACCGGACAGGCCGGAGCTGTGGTTCAAGGACTGGGGCGGGCTATTGCACTTTACGACCCGGCGTTGCGCAAGCCAATCAACGACGGCGGTTTCCTTACGCGTGACAGCCGCATGAAAGAACGTAAGAAATACGGCCTGCGTGGAGCACGTCGGGCGTTTCAGTTCAGTAAGCGCTAAGCATTTTTCGCATATTGCCAAGCCGGTCCCGCACTTGTTGGCGTGTAGCCTTGCGCAATCCGCCCAGGGAAAAATCGGCGATGGTAAAACTGGCCATTACCGTACCTGCCACCAGCGACTCTTTCAAGCTGCGCAGACTCCAGGTTTTCTTACCCGCCAGGCAGCCTAACATGCCTCCCGCAAAGCTGTCACCCGCACCGGTCGGATCTATAACGTCGGCCGTGGGGTATGCCGGCATCGCCAGCAGAGTGCCACTGTATGATGCCAGACATCCATGCTCGCCCTTTTTTATAATTACCAGTTGTGGACCGCTCTTCTTAAGCAACTTGCGAATATCATGAAGTGCTGCCACCAGATTCACTTTATCCGTCAGCAGCCGCGCTTCCAGATCATTGAGCACCAGGCCATCCACCGATTTGAGGCTCTTCATCAGTTCCGCCCGATAATTTTTGATCCACAGATCGCGGGTATCCGCCACCACTAATCGCGGCTTTTTCACCTGTGCAAGCAATTGCATCTGCAATGCCGGATGCGTGGCCGCCAGAAACACCATGGTACTGTCGGCAAATGCGGCGGGAATGGCCGGAGCTTTCTCCGCCAAAACGTTCAGATTTACGGCAGTGGTTTGAGCCTCATTCATGGTGGCGTCGTAGCGACCGCTCCAACGGAAAGTCTTGCTGCCGTGGCGGCGTTCCAATCCGCGGATGTCGATGTTGGGATGTTTGAGGCAAAATTCAAAACTCCGGGGAAAATCGTCACCCACCACACCCACCAGTCGCACTTTGCCAAACATGGCCGCAGCCCAACTGAAATAAATTGCTGACCCACCCGGCACATTACCCACCTGGCCACGGGGCGTTTTTACTGTATCAATACCGATAGACCCAGTTACTAATAATGACATAAATGCACATTTCCTTATCAGACTTCAAAATCTTGCACGGCAGACTTTCCGCGGCGCGACTTCTTGAATTTGGCCATTCGGAACCAGTATTCCCGGCGCACCGCCAAAAAATGCGCCAGAGTGGATTCCCCTTGCGAAGGCCTGTTACGGGCCGCCCAAAGTCGCTTGAAATCCCGGCATAGTTTACCGGCCTGCTCCGAGAGTCGCCGGAACCGGGCCTGAACCTCAAAGGTCTCTTTGGCTGGCTTGGCCAAACGGGCCTGCGTGCGCTCCAGGACATGCCCAATGGTATCGGCACTAAACACCAGTTCATCGCGAATCAATTTGCCATCCAGCCGATGAAGCGTGGTGGTGGCAATTTTTTCGCGCAGCATGCCCACGCGTTTAAGTTGCGTTATCAGTCCGGCCGGTTTCACTCCATCCAGGTGCTTGGTCTGGTTCCAAGGTTCACGAAACAGCAGATATTCCAGCGAGGCATTGTGAATACGCGCACGGGAAATATGCCTGTGCACATCGCCGAGGTCCGCGACAGCACGGCCGAATTCCGCCGAGTCCGCCTGAAAAACGTGCAGCGATGCTGCCGCGATGACCTGCCGGTCGGCGGTATCCGACGGATTCCACGAAACCGCCGCACCAAAGGCCATCGGGAGGTAGCTCACCGAAAGCATCTGTTGATGGCCGCCATCACCCCAATCCGTATTTAAGAAGCCGGCTGCATGATGCATCACCCCGGCTTCCGCTGCTGCACGCATGTTGGCAAAGGCGTTTTCCGTACGGCCTGCTATGGAATTCCAAGATGATGTGCCCGGACAAACATAAAATCTGCGCCCGGACGAGGCGAATAAGGCCGCATCCTTGTCAAACGGATGATCCCATTCATAGCCCCATTCCAGCACCGTGGCATCAGACGGCAGTTCCGGCACCAGCGACGGATAGTTCAAGATAATGTCTCCCCACATCTGAATACGTTTGCCGTGCCTGCGGACGAGCGAATCACAAAACTGCACCCATTGAAGGTAGACCCGGCCAATGCCGATCTGTTCCGCCAGGGCCGCACTGCGACCTTTGCCCAGATCCCACGATTCATCGCAGCAGATGTTGGCCTGTGGACTGCTGAAGTTGGGGAGAAATTCCGCATACATTTCTTCAAGCAACACTTTGGCCCCTGGATCTGTTGGGCACAACGACCATGGATCCGCATCCGGACCTGCTTCGGCCAGTGCCCGGTACGCCGGCCGTTGCAGGATTTTTTCAAAGTGCCCCAGAGAACTGATCGATGGAACAAAATCGATAAACCTGGCCCGACAGGCGGAATCGATTTCCAGTATTTCCTCCGCACTTAAAGCATCCGTATCGTCATACATATCCGGGTGCTTTTGAAAGGCGAACACGTTTTCAATGTAGAGCTGGAACTCATTAATTTTCAGGGCCGCCAGATCATCAACCAGCGTCAGGATAGTGGACAGCTTCGGCACTTTGCCGCGGGAAATATCGTGATAGAAACCGCGGCGTTCAAACGCCGGCTCATCCCGAATTTTGACGCGTGCCCACTTTTCCCCGGACTGCCGGGCAATTTGTATCAAGGTTGCCACCGCATAAAACATACCTTGCGGCGTGGCCGCAAGGGCCGTTACGCCATCTTCTTCAATATGGATCTCGTAGCCCTGCGGATGGCTGATGCTGGCATCCAACCGCAAATGAATTTCCCGGGCTTTATTTAACGGCTGTTCCAGTGTGGCGATATGCCATGTCTTGGCGCGATCACCGGGCAGGATCTCACGCAATCGCAGTGCGGCAACGCGCAGCGCGTCATCACGGAAGTTCAAGGAAATCGTGCCTGCCTCCGGCAATGGCCAGGTTCCACCGGATAGCGATACCTGTTTGGGGCGGGGAATAAGGACTAATTCAACCACGATCAACTCCAACAACGACAATAAAAATTATCATAACCGCAGCCCGATAATTCTGTCGATATGCGATCATGGGCAATGGCGGTTGGGTTCCGGCCTTTTTAACCCGCCCCGGCTCTTCTTTTTTTCCGCCAAAGCTCTTATATTTGTATCCATCAGAATTGCCGTCGCGCTTCGCCACCGGCCTGGGCTCAACGATTGGAGATTGTATTGATGAATGGATCATCGTTTTTCATACGCCGCATGGTTGGTGGCTCTGTGCTCGCCATGATTATTTTTGCCGCACAGCTACCTGCCCTCGCCCAGATGATTCTCTCGCCGGCGCAAGGCCGGCTCTGGCAGGCGTGGTCCAAGGATGAAAGCCAGTGGACCGCGCTGCGTAAATCAACCGATTTCTATGGCAACGTGCCGGATCGCAAAAAAGTTGCGGCCCAGGCTATCGTGGTTCTCCGAAATCTCGTTGGCGATATTCATCGCCTGCAAAAGGTGCCGGCCTTCGCGCGCTTCAAGGCCACATTCGACATGCATGAGATACTGGCCACCGCCACCCTGGCCCTGTTGGGCGACAAGTCCTCCTTGGAGAAAATCGCTAAGGGTGTTAAAAACGCCGTTCCCGCCAATCGCGCGCGGGCCTTGGTCGAGCAAAGCGCGCTGCACTGGTGGCAAGCCTCACAGAATCTCCCCAAGCAGTACGCCGTTATCAATGGGCTCTGGCGATTCGATCCAAAACTCATGTCCCATCAACTGATTCTCACGCTCAGTGTGGTCGCTCGTCGCGGCTCCGCCACTCCCGAGCTGCAAAGAGATCTACAGTCTACGGCTTTTTGGGTGGCCATGCCGCCCGCAACACCTGGCCGCATCGACAATCTTCAGTCCTGCCGCATTACCGCCCGGGAGGCAGGGCACCCATTTCATCTTTACGGTGCCACCCTCAATGGCGGTGTTTTTAGCACCTTTATCAATAAGGGAAAGCCCGCGGTGATCGACTTCTGGGCAACTTGGTGTCCCTGGTGCGTGAAAGAATTGCCCGAGTTGGCGGCCATCTACGCCAAGTACCACCCCAAGGGGTTGGAACTGGTAAGTGTATCTCAAGATGCCAACCTCCTCACCGTCCGGCGCTTCTTAGAGCAACATCCTCAGATGAAGTGGCCGCAGCTTTACCGCAAAACCGGATTTTACGTAGCCCATGGGCGATCGCTTCCTGTCGCCACCAGCTTGCTTCCCACCACTGTTATCGTAAACCGGCGGGGAATTATTGTGGATATCATCACCGGCTATGCCAAAGGGGCGGTCGCTGCCGATGTCCAATATCTCTTCCACAAAAAATAGCAACGCCGGTAACGCCGCCGCAACGGCGTCCCTGGCGCTGCCGACCAGACCCATGGCTCCAGGTGCCTCATGAACCGCAATTCATTACTCAATCAGCCGCGGCGCTGTTTTTGGGCCAAGACCGATTTAAGCATGGCCTATCATGATGTTGAATGGGGTGTACCCCTGCACGATGATCAAAAACTTTTTGAGTTCCTCGTGCTGGATGGTGCGCAGGCAGGGTTGAGTTGGGAAATTATTCTGCAAAAGCGTGAGTCTTATCGTCGAGCTTTTGCGCAATTCGATCCGCAAAAAGTAGCTCGATTCAATGCCCATGATTTTCGTCGGTTGCTGCAGGATGAGGGAATTGTCCGCAATCGGCTTAAAATTCAATCTGCCATCGGCAATGCCCGGGCTTTTTTAATAGTGCAAGAACAATTCGACAATTTCGATAATTACCTTTGGCGGTTTGTCAACGGCCACCCCTTAGTCCATCATTGCCGGCGACCTGGTGACATACCCACGCGCAGCCGGGAATCTGATAAGCTCAGCGGCGATCTCAAATCGCGAGGATTTACGTTTGTGGGTACTACAATCTGTTATGCATTCATGCAGGCTGCGGGCTTGGTAAATGATCATCTTGTCCGGTGCGCCCGTTATACCCAGGTGCAACAGTCCTGATGTCGCGCATCGATCCCATTGGCACCTCCGGCCTGAGGCATAACTCCACTAGTTCGGATTGTTCAATCTTGGCTTGAATTTTCCACAATTTTAACCGATAATAAGGTATGGATGAGCGCACCCAGAGTGCAGTAAGGAGGTGCCGCGGAAAACAAATGGTTGATTCACTCCTAGATGAATCCGAAAGCCGCTCCTGATTGACCAGGATTGAAAAACGCCGGAAATCGCACTCGCAACTGTAAATACCTTTATAACCGGCTGATTTGATCGGGTCTTTGGGTTGCGGTTTTTCGTTGCGCTGATTTTCGAAGTACCGGCCGAATTGACCTTCCGAAACGGCCTTAGCCGGAAAAACTGGCCCAACCAAGCCAAAAGCCCGATAACAGTATTGACAGACGGAATATTGATTCCGCCGACGCTATAATGTGAACAGGTGCATAGCCCTCCATGCAAGGAGGGTGGGTACAAGAAGGCGGTCTCCTACCGCCATGTAACTCAGGGATTTTAATTTCGTCAGCCAAGGAGCAGGCAATGCTTGTACTTTCACGGCAGAGAGATCAGAGCATTATGATTGGTGACAACATCGAAATCACCGTGGTGGATGTCCGCGGAGATAAGGTGCGGTTGGGCATTAATGCCCCCAATACAATTCCCGTCCACCGCAAGGAAGTTTATCAGGCCATCCAGCGGGAAAAGCTGGAAGGCCAAGCTCCATTGCATCCGCCGGCAGGAACTGAAAGCCCGGGCGGTCCTCCCCAGGCCACAAGCAAGCTCCATGACTCAACAGAACAGCCAACCTCGCCCCCTCCTCCAGCAGCGCCACCCGGGCGCCCCGATGCCATGCATTGACGGCAGGCTCAATCCGCGACCGCCCTCGAACGCTTGTCCGCACCACGGACAGAGCTTACCAGTCGTCAAACAGCAGCGATTCACCATCAGCCCGTTGGCATTTTGGACAATACCAGGTCCAATGACCATCACGGCCACTGCGATCTACCGTAATGGCGGTGCCGCAGGCCTGGCATGGTTCACCGGCACAATCATAAACGACACACAGCCGGCCCTGCTGCACATCACCAAGATAATACCGGTATGCTTTCGTCAGGCAGACTTGTGCGGCCGCCGCAAGCCGCTGAATTTGCCCGCTATTCAAAGCGATTGCACGTGTCGCGGGATGCACTCCGGCGGCATGCAAAATTTCGCACTTCCATGGGTTGGCGATTCCCGCCATCACGCGTTGATCCAGCAGAGCGCGGGCGATGGTGGATTTTTCGAAAAGCCGCAATCGAAAACGCCAATCCGCCATCGACAATTCGTCAGCCAGAGGATCCGGACCAATGTCCGCCAGATGGGGATGTCGCCACAATTCCGGCGTGAGCAAGGTCAAAAAAAGAGGACGTCCAGAAAGGACGATTTCGCGGCCATCATCAAGCTGGCTGCGGATCAGCGGCCTGCCGCGTGAGCGGGCGGCATCGGTGGTTGCACCTGCGACCCAGGCCATAGGCTCACGTATAAAAGTACCGCCGGCCTTTACAATTTCCCAACTCCAGCGCCGCACCGGATAACACAACCAACTCACGCCATGCTCAAAGTTCCAGATCAGCCAGCACCCATGCGAATAGATCCGAAGAACGCGGTGTCCGGCGCAATGTTTGAGCAACACATTGGCCTGCCAGCGATCCACAGGTACGTCAACGCGGTCCACACGATGGCCCCAGACCGCCACACTCAAACGGTGGGCCAGTGCTTTAACCTGTGGGCCATCCATTTATTCACCCCCGCATAGCCATATTCAATGCCCGGCCGATATCCGCCGGTGAATCCGCCACAGTGATGCCCGCCGCACGCATCGCCTGAATCTTACTTTCAGCAGTACCTTCTCCGCCACTGATAATCGCGCCAGCATGGCCCATGCGTTTGCCCGGCGGTGCAGTACGTCCGGCTATAAAACCGGCCACCGGTTTGGTTACGTGTTTTTGAACATAATCGGCGGCGGCTTCTTCCGCGGTACCGCCGATTTCACCGATCATGATAATGGCATCGGTCTGTACATCCGCCTGGAACATAGCCAGCACTTCGACAAAATCCAGCCCCTTCACCGGATCTCCCCCGATGCCCACACACGTGCTTTGGCTCCAGCCCAATTGCGTGGTTTGCCATACCGCTTCATAGGTCAGCGTGCCCGATCGAGAGATAATGCCCACCCGCCGTTTACCCGGTGCCGGCGGAGTATGAATGTAGCCGGGCATGATGCCGATCTTACACTCCCCGGGCGTAATAACACCGGGGCAGTTGGGGCCCACCAGTGTAACCTGATCACCGAATTCCGCCAGAAACTTTTTCGCACGCACCATATCCAGTACCGGAATACCTTCCGTAATGGCCACAATCAGCCGAATGCCTTCCGCCGCTGCTTCACATATGGCATCTGCCGCAAACGGCGGAGGCACAAATATCATGGTCGCATCCGCACCCGTGGCCTTACGTGCCTGTTCCACGGTATCAAAGATGGGCAGACCATTGGCATCTTTGGTGCCACCCTTGCCAGGGCTGGTTCCACCCACCATTTGGGTGCCGTAATCCAGGCAACCCTTGGTATGAAATGCCCCCCCGCCGCCACCGGTTATTCCCTGGCAAATGACCCGGGTATTTTTATCCACCAAAATCGACATGTTTTTTATTCTCCAGTTCCGCGTTGGGCGTATGGTTCGTCCAAAGCTTGATTATCTTGTGGCCGCGACAATTTTCCTGGCCGCATCGTTAAGGTCCATTGCACTTTGCAGCGTCGGCAATTCACTGCGGGCCCCGGCCAGTATGTCTCTGGCAGCCTGGACATTCGTGCCTTCCAGCCGCACCACCACCGGCACCTTGAAGCCCACTTCCCGCCCCGCGGAAATCAGAGCTTCGGCAATAAGATCACAGCGGGCAATACCCCCGAAAATATTGACCAGAACACCCCGAACTTTGCTGTCCGAGAGCAGTATTCGAAAGGCCTCCACCGCCCCCTCAGGCTTTACACCGCCACCAACATCGAGAAAATTGGCCGGCTTGCCGCCATTCAGTTGCACCACATCCATCGTAGCCATCGCCAATCCGGCCCCGTTTACCAGGCACGCAATATCACCATCCAGCTTGATGTAGTTAAGATTGGCCTTGGACGCGCGAAGTTCCAATGGATCATGTTCCGCCGGATCTGCCATCGCCAGAATATCCGGATGGCGAAACAACGCGCTGTCATCAAAATTGATCTTGGCATCAATCGCCAGCACTTTACCATCTTTGGTCAATACCAACGGATTGATTTCTACAATGGAGCAATCATATTGAGCGTACAGCGCAGCCAATTTAAGCAGCAACTGCGACACTTCAGACGCCTGCCGGCCGGTGAAGCCCAGCCGTCCGGCCACCCGTCGTGCCGCAAACCCCTGCAAACCCAAAGCTGGATGCAAAGCTTCGCGTATAATGGCCTCCGGTCGCTGGTGGGCCACCGTTTCAATTTCCACCCCGCCTTCGGCGGATGCGATGACACTTACGGTCGCCTTTGCGCGATCCAACACCAGCCCCATATAGTATTCATGGGCAATATCCACTGCGGCGGCAATGAGCACTTTTTTTACCGCAATCCCCTCCGGACCAGTTTGCACACTGACCATGCGATTTTTGAACATGAAATCCGCCGCCACCTGCGCCTCGGCTGCCGATTTCACCAGTTTCACAAAACCTGCCTTGCCTCGTCCGCCGGCAAATACCTGAGCCTTGACCACCTGCAACGGCACGGCATTGCTATCAAACGCCGCAGCCACCTCGGCCGCTGATTCGACCACCCGGGCCGGCGGAACCGCAATGCCCGCCTTAGCCAAAAGCTCGCGAGCCTGATATTCATGAATTTTCAATTCAACTCCTTAAATACAATACTTTCAAAAAGATAATGGATTTATCCAAAAAGATAAACCGATGCGGACCCGGTCACCTCGGCCGTGGTAGCGCAACGAGATGAAAAATCTGGCAGTAACCCGGAGGCCATCCTGGCCGTAAGCGCCGCTTACGGCCAGCAATAATCTGAATATGCTCCTGGGCGGGGACAAACCGATGCCGCAGCTCCCTCACGCGAACCGGATTTTGCGTGGCCGTTAACAACCAGATGCCATGTCCCGCGGTTGCCAGCCATGTTGGATTCGCCACTGCAGACCATGCCGCCTGTCGCTGCACTGTTATGTACCACAGCAATTCTCTGGATTGCCCGGTGCCATCACTCCAAAAAACTATTTTGTTGCGGGCCGTAGCGCGGCTCAGGACCGTTTGCACTTCCCTTCTGGCTACCTGTGAACCCACCCATCGGTAAGGATGCACGGTATCAATACCCATACTCACCACCGCCAGGATTATCAGCAGACCCGACCACACCAGAGGTCCGCCGCGGACTACTGCCAAATTCTTCCCTGTTCGTGATATCAGGGCCAGCAGGCCCATCAAACCAGCGGCAGCCAGTATCGCAATAGATGGAACCAGGTGTTGCTCTACCCGCGCCTTACCTGCAAATGGATACAAATGCAGCCATGCCGCGCCAAAGGTGGCCACAAATGGCCCGATCAACAGAATCAGTTCGGTGTAGCGGTGTGTCCTTAAAAAATGCCATCCACCCATCAAAGCCAGAGCCGTTATTGCATAAGCAATGCCCCCCTTGCCGCCAAAGGGGTAAGTCATCATGAATATCCCCCTCCACGGCCCCCTACTTCAAAAGAAAGTCCGCGTGAATAACTGCAATCACCACTTTTTTATAAGAAGTTGTATCATCGTTGCCCTGCCACGAAACATTGGTGGAATAAGCCGGGTCGATCTGCATAACGCCCATGCTGGCATCCAGCAGACGGCTGATGCGAGCTCCGCCGTTATTGGCAATCTGCGTCGCGCGATCTTTGGCGTCTCTGGTAGCCGCCGCCAGCATCACAAGTTTCAGGCTTGCCAACTTTGTATATATATACTTTGGCGAGCGAGAATCAATTTGTACTCCCTGATTGATCAGATCAGTAATCTGCCGCCCTACCCGGGCCACGTGCAAAACCTGATGACTGGTTACGGTAACGGACTGGCGCAAATCCCAGCCGCTGATCGTGTGAGTCAGGTGTCCCTGCTTGTCGCGTTTATAATTCGCGATGCTGCTGATGGACGAAACCTGAATACTACGCGGTGCAATACGCCGGGCGGCCAGATAGGACAGGGTAGTTTTCATTCCTGACTGTAAGATTGCAAAAGCCTTTTCGCGATTGGCATTGGAACCGGTAACCTGGGCGGTCCAAATAATAAGATTTGACTGGATATTCTTCGTAGCCTGACCGGTAACACTAAGTGTTTTGGCGGGCTGCCGCACATGCACATAAGCCATTGCAATAATAATCGCGCAAACAATATTTGCTGCAGCCAGAATTCCCCCGGCACGCAAGGTAACCACCACACGCGACGGCAGTTTCATGCTTCGTTGCTGGTTTTCATCATCCATGACAAAAGCCTCTAATTTATCCACCGCCGAAAATCCATTTTCGGCCATGCCAACATTATACCAAATGACCGCTTCGTTGTACCCATTGGCGGCTCGGGTTGTGCCCTCCTGCTCGCGTTGATCCATAACTCGCAAATCCATCCCCGCAGGAAAACCGTATCCATGCACGCTCGCCGCAGATCGAATTGAATTCACTTTTGCGCGTTATGCCGGTACACTACGAACCTGCCCAAAAGAGGGAAGGATTGGAATTGGCTTCCCGCGGCAAACTCAAAATTTGGATGGCACTGTAAAAAAGGTCTCCATGGACTTTAACAAACGCATAAACAAGCCTTCGCGGTCCACGCCTGAAAGGATAACCGTGGGTACAGGTGTGGCACTGGTGGCTTTGCTGGGACTGGCGGCCGTTGCGATAACAACGGGCATGGTTCGGGCGGCTACTGTGACCACACGTCCTGCCAAGATCAAACCAGTCAGCCATCATCAGATCACCCCACCCGGACCGCTTTCAGGGTGGCCCGTGGCGCGGGTGGAATTGCGCGGCAATCTGCCTTCGGACCGTACGACCATTTTAAATCAGATACGGGTCCTGCCCGGTGCCGTCTATCACCGGGCGCTGGTGAATGTGGATGTGCGTTCCATCGCATCGCTGGGGAGATTTAAGACAGTCAAGGCGGAAATCATACCCACCGCCAACCACCAGGTGATTGTACGGTATATTGTGCAGGAACGACCGCGCATCAAAGCTGTGGAATTGGTCGGCAATCGGCATGTGAAAAATCGGGCGTTGCATGAGCTAATCCTGGCCAAAGTCGGCGGACCCATTGATCCATTTATCTTCCACACCGACATGCGGGCCATCCGCGACCTGTACCGGCGCAAGGGCTATTTGTTTGCCCGCGTAAAATTGGATAAAAAGGCATTGACCCGCGGCGTGGTGCGGTATGAAATAACCGAAGGCCCGAAGGTGGTTATCTCTGCCGTCCGTTTTATCGGCAATATCGCCTATCCCAGTTGGTACATGCACTTCAAGGCCCAGACATCGTCGCACTTCTGGTTTATCCGACAGGGCCTGTTGGACTACAACGATCTGAACACGGACCTGACCACCTTTCGGCGGCTTTATGCCAAGCGTGGTTATCTGGATTGCCGGGTGGCTTATCACCTTAAATTTGCACCGAATCTGCGGCACGTGGTGGTGGAGTACATCATTCACGCCGGCACGCGCTATCGTATCGGATGGATTCATTTTCAGGGGAACACGGTTTTCTCCACACCGCTTTTGCTGTCCAAAATCCGCCTGAAAAGCGGAACCTACTGGAATCAAGATTTGATTGAGGCTGCCAAACATAAAGTGGCGGATCTCTATGACCGGGCCGGTTATATTTACAGCCACGTGGTTCCGAAGTTCGGTTATTCGCGTCGCCCAGGCATTGCTAATCTGACTTTTTATATTACCCAGGGCCTGTCTTACCACGTGGGTCGAGTGATCATTCGAGGTAATACCCAGGTGCAGGACCACGTGGTGCGTCGGGCACTGCGAATGTATCCAGGCCGGCTGTATGACACGGTGGCGGTGCGACACTCCATCAGCCGAATCAAGGACACGCAGTTGTTTCCGCACGCCACCATCACGCCGGTGGGTAATCAGCCGGAAACCCGCAATGCCCTGGTAAGCTTGCAGCAGGGCCAGACGGGACGTTTTATGGTTGGCGCTGGGGTATCCACCAGTGCCGGTTTGCTGGGGCAGGTAAGTTTTTCTCAGCAGAATTTTGATATCACGGCGTGGCCACACTCGCTGGGAGAATTGATGCGCGGCCAAGCATTCAAAGGCAATGGCCAGTTTTTCCAGGTTCTGCTGGAACCGGGTACCCAATTTCAGTTATATAAGGTGACCTTTGCCGAGCCTTATTTATGGGATAGCCCCTACAGTTTTCGCAATAGTGCGTATTACTTCACGGAAATCTTCAATTCCTACGACTTAGATCGTGCGGGCGACCGGGTAACTTTAGGGCGTCGCTTCGGCAACCACATTCAGGTGACGACGGCATTTCGGGTGGAAGAGGTGGGAACCAGCAGCGTCACTGATGTAGGCCCACCAGGCTTTGACCCAAACGAGCCGGATTCCGCACCCCAGATTTTTGCTCAGCAAGGTATGCATTTGCTTACCAGCATCAAGCCTGGCATTGCGTACGACACCACCAACAGTACGATTTTTCCAACCCGCGGCGTAGTGGCGGCAGCTTCGTTGGAACAGTACGGAGCCATGGGTGGTCAGTATGATTTCACAAAAATCGATCTATCATTTTCGTACTACCACACCATATATAAAGATCTTTTTGATCGCAAGACGGTGTTTTTGTGGCATGCTGAAACCGGGTTTATTCCGTGGGGACATTCGGTATTTTTCGAGCGATTTTATGCCGGTGGCATTGGATCGCTGCGCGGTTTTACCTACCAGGGCGTTTCACCGCGGGTGGGACCGCTGCTGGACCCGGTGGGCGGCAACTTTCTGGCCACCACCACGGAAGAGATCAATTTCCCCATTTATGAGAAATTGCTGCGAGGTGTAGTGTTTTTGGACACGGGCGATGTGGAATCCAACGTGCACCTGGGGCAAATACGGGCGGATGCGGGCTTTGGCTTCCGAATCACCATCCCATTTTTGGGATCTTTGCCGCTGGGCGTTGACTTTGCGTATCCGTTTCTGCATGGCCCGCAGGACCACATCGAGTATGTAAGCTTCGCTCTTGGAGTGCCGATGTGAGGATACACGCCGCGACGATGGCCTCAATCGCCCTGCCAATCCGAAGCAGCGTTGAATTTTTTCTCGGCAGCGGTTAATAAATGCGGAATACTTTCGGCGGTGCGTCTGACTAGCCCGGCGTGCTATCAAAAGGAATGGTTAATTTTTGGATCTTTAATGGAGTCATGCGATGAACAAAATAACACAGTCTCTGATGGCGGCAATTCTGACTGGAGCGGCGGCATTGTCATCCGGTGTTGGTCTGGCGAGTACAGTACCGACGGGTGCAGGAGTTAAAATTGCCGTAGTAAATATCATCAAGCTTTCAGACCGGTTGGAGGAGAAAACCGCCCAAACGGACAAACTCCAAAAGATGATAGCTAATTTCAAAGCCGAGCAGGCCAAAAAGCAGCAGGTGATCAAGAAAATGGCCGAGCCACTCAACCCCCAAAGCACCATCGCCCTGAAACCGGGCACGCCGGAATACAAGGCCCAGGAAAAAAAATGGGAAAAAGCCACAGTGGCCGATCGGGTATTTATTGACTTCACACAATTAAGAATTCGCTCTGAACATGCCCTGCTGGTGGAAAAACTTTATCACGACATCACCACGGCTATCAAGGCTTATGCCAAGGCGCATGGTATTGAACTGGTGTTACAGCAGGAACCTATGGACACGTCGGTGGCCACGGACAAAGCGTTAATGGTTGAAATTCGGTCGCGTAAGGTGTTGTACGCTTCCCGAGAGATCAACATCACCGATCCTCTGCTGCGGATCATGAATCGGCAATGGGAAAAAACCCACGGTCAATAACAAACCGCAGGATCATTCAAGCCGATGCCAGCGAAAGATGTTCCCGGCGGGAGGTTTATCTGATGGCTTTTTCAGCTTCCACTGCGGCCAGTTGGTGCCAGGGGATGGTGCAGGGCGATGGGACGCGGATGTTCCAGAGCATGGAAGCATTCGACCGGGCCCAAGCCGGACATTTGACCTTTATAGGCATTCAGGAACTGGCAAAAAAAATGCTTGGTTGTCCCGCGGGCGGCGCTATCTGCAGCCGGGGTTTACCGGTCAAATCGCGACCGGATCAAGTATTGATCTGGGTGGAAAACGCCGACCTGGCAGTGGCCGAAGTGCTGGATAAGCTGGCGATAAAACCGGCCTTGCCACCGTTGGGCGTGCATCCGACGGCCGTCGTTGACCCTGCGGCGCACCTGGGAAAAGACGTGCGAATCGGACCTCTGACAATCATTGAAGCCGGGGCAAAACTGGGTGATCGCACCGTGATCATGGCGCAAGGCTTTGTCGGTCAAAACAGTGAATTAGGCGCAGACTGCTTTTTATGGCCGCAGGCGGTCGTGCGGGAACGCTGTTTTCTGGGGCAGCGGGTGATATTGCATTCAGGTTGCGTGATTGGTGCGGATGGCTTCGGATATCGCCTGTCCGCTGGGCGCTATGTAAAAATTCCCCATATTGGCGGTGTATCCATTGGTGACGACTGTGAAATCGGAGCCAACACCACGGTGGATCGGGGCAAATTTGCCGACACTCTCATCGGTGAGGGCAGTAAACTGGATAATTCAGTACAAGTCGGCCATAATGTTGTCTTGGGTCGCCATACTATTTTGGTGTCCCATGTTGCAATCGGCGGTTCGGTGCGTACTGGGGATTATCTGACAATGGGGGGTGGGGCGGTGATTGCCGATCATCTGACCTTGGGGGCGGGAGTAAGGGTGGCGGGATTTTCGGCCGTCACCGGCGACGCGGAGCCGCAAGCCCAATTGGTGGGCGCACCTGCTCGTACTGGGCGGGAGTATTTTTCGGAATTACGAGCTTTGCATCGTTTGCCTCGATTGCCGGCAACATTGCGTGACCTTGAACAACGGATAGCCGCTCTTGAATCCCTCACAAAAGACCATCATTCGTGAAGTCAGCGTATCTGGACGGGGACTTTTCACCGGCGAAGAGGTTACGGCGACGTTCCGACCGGCCCCTCCCGGTCACGGCGTTGTGTTTGTGCGTACGGATTTAGGCCGGGCGGTTCGCATCCCGGCATTAGTATCCAATATCACCAAACGGGCCCGCCGCAGCAGCTTGCGCAACGGAGCCGATTCCATTGAGACCATAGAACACTGCATGTCCGCACTTCACGGGCTGGGAATCGATAACATCATTGTTGAAGTCAGCGGCGGGGAAATGCCCGGTCTGGACGGATCTGCGATCCTGTATGTCAAGGCGCTTCAGGAAGCAGGGATGGTCGAACAACCGGCGGAAAAGCAGTTTCTGAGAATCAGCGAACCCATCGAAGTTCGTGATGGAACCTCAACACTCATCGCCGCCCCGCCGGATGGAGATGAATTTCAGATTCTCTACAACCTGGATTATGGTGCGCAGGGACCGATTGGCCGGCAGCTTTTTTCCTATAGCCTGGGGGATGACTATACCTCCATACTTGCCCCGGCACGCACCTTTGTGCTAAAGCAGGAGGCCGAGGCTCTGCGCCAGCGTGGCCTGGGATTACATCTGAAGCCGGCAGATGTGCTGGTGTTGGATTCCACCGGGCCTATTGATACCGAATGGCGTTTTGCAGATGAATGTGTGCGTCACAAGGTACTCGACCTGCTGGGAGATCTGTATCTGCTGGGTTGTAGTATCCGGGGCAAGGTGATTGCCTATCGATCCGGTCATGCGCTCAATCACATGCTGGTGCGGCGCCTGTTATCCATGCTCGATGCCCAGCGAAATAAGGCCCTGAGCCTGATGGATCCGGTCATGGATGTGCGGGCCATTGCCAAGGTGCTGCCGCATCGCTATCCGATGTTGCTGGTAGACCGGGTGATTGAAATTGACGCTGATCGGCGGGCGGTGGGCATTAAAAATGTCAGCATCAATGAACAATTTTTTCAAGGGCATTATCCGGGCACGCCCGTCATGCCCGGCGTTTTGATTGTCGAAGCCCTCGCTCAGCTCTCCGGCCTGCTATTGTCACGCAAGCTTGAGCACACTGGCAAACTGGCACTGCTGCTGTCAATGGATAAAGTGAAACTGCGGCGGCCAGTGGTGCCCGGTGATCAACTGGTCCTGGAAGCCCAAACCATTCGCGTCAAGGCTCGCACCGGTCATGTGCGATGCCGGGCAATGGTAGGAGATCAGCTGGCGGCGGAAGCCATCATTAAATTCATGCTGGTGGATGACGAAGCATAAACTTCAAAAAAGGCGGCCGCTCTCGCCGGTGCGGCCGGCCATGGTGAACAGTCCAACCGGCCACTGCTGACGCGTTTGTAATTTCCATAAAGCAGCGAGGAAATATGGCACAGATTCATCCCATGGCGGTAGTGGATAAACAGGCGGAACTGGCGGCCGATGTGGTGGTGGGACCTTTTGCCTACATCGGGCCGCACGTTCAATTGGGTACGGGCTGTGTGGTGGATCATCATGCGTCCATCGAGGGGCATACGAAAGCCGGCAAGGGAAATCATTTTTTCCCTTATTGCCAAGTGGGTACGATTTCACAGGATCTTAAGTATCGTGGCGGACCATGCCAGGTAGTGCTCGGTGATTCCAATAACATCCGCGAGCATGTGACGATTCATATCGGCACGGAAGACGGTGGCGGCCTCACCCAGGTCGGCAGCCACAACCTGTTGATGATCGGCATGCACGTGGCCCACGATTGCATCATTGGCGATTATTGCCAACTGGCTAATCAGGTGTTGCTGGCGGGCCACATTGTCGTGGAAGACCGGGCTGTGGTGGCAGGCGGAGCTGCCATTCATCATTTCGTTACGGTGGGGAGAAACTCGTTTGTCGGCGGCACCTCAGGCGTGGTGCACGATGTGCCCCCGTTCATGGTGGTGAATGGCCATCCAGCGGAAGTCTGCGGATTTAACCGCACGGGCCTCCAGCGCAGCGGTTTCAGCGATGCCTGTATGGAAGCAATTCGCCACTCCTATCGACTGCTCTTCAAAAAAGGTTCACCGGTGGCTCTGGCCTTGAAAGAGCTTGAGGGCCTTTATCCGGATGTACCCGAGGTGATGGAACTGGTGGCATTTATCCGGCGATCCAGCAGCGGAAAATTCGGACGTTACCGGGAATCTTTGCGCGAGAAAGCCTCCATGGATTCTCAGGATTCGACGTGAGCTATGTGAGTATGGCCATGATGGATGGTGATAAACAGACAAACGATACGAAGGTTGCGGTGGTCGGAGCGGGTCGCATGGGTCGCCACCATGCCCGCAATTACCTCCAGATTCCACACTGCCGCTTGATCGCCGTGGTAGATGGCGATCCGGCCCGCGCCCAGGCTGCGGCGCAGGAATTTGGATGTCGTGCGTATGGAACAGCCGCAGAACTGCTGGCTTCCGCGGAACGGCCGGATGCCGTGAGCATCGCTGTGCCGACAATTTATCATCGGTCGGTAGCGGAAGAATTTCTGGCCGGCGGCGTACACATCCTGGTTGAAAAGCCGCTGGCCTCCACGCCGCAGGATGCCTGCGCCATCGTGGAACTGGCTCGGCACCGCGGCTGCGTGCTGCAAGTAGGCCATTCGGAGCGCTTTAATCCGGTGGTTCGGGCGCTGAATTCCTATCAACTCCACCCGCAGTTTCTGGAGGTGCATCGCATCAGCCCGATGACTTTTCGCAGCATTGATGTGGGAGTGGTGCTGGATATGATGATTCACGATATTGATATTGTGCATCACTTTGTCCGGTCGTCAGTGCAATCGGTAGCGGCGGTCGGGGTTTCGGTCATTGGCCGGTGTGAAGATGTAGCCAACGCGCGGTTGGTTTTTGCCAACGGTTGCGTCGCCAATCTTACTGCGTCGCGATTGGCCATGAAGACGGAGCGAAGGATGCGGCTTTTTAGTCCGGATGTATACGTCAGTGTGGATTATCAAAAAAAGTCTGGCGTGGTCATTCAGCGCCGTGCCAATGCGAAGGAACTGGAAAAAATTCGGGAAAAGGTTCTCGCTGGTCAGATTGCAGATCTTTCAGATCTTAACTATCCGGACTTGGTAAACTATGATCAGCTTGCAGTGGATGACCGTGAGCCGCTGCGGGTGGAACTTGAATCGTTCCTGCATGCCATCCGCAATGCCAGCACCCCAGAAGTAACCGGAGAGGATGGTTGCGTGGCGGTAGAGGTGGCCACACGAATCATGGAATCCATCGCGGATCATCAACGCCATCTGCGCCCGGGGTCCACCTTTCCCTGACATTGGCGTTATTTCATCCAGTAAAGGGCCACGGCCACCCTCGCGGTTTCCCGGATCATTTCGGCCACCGCAGTTCTTGAGGAATTGCTGTAAAGATGGCGGTAGTAGCGTCCCACAAGTTTGCGATACAGGCGCAGACGCAGGGTTTTGGCGATCGCCCGCTGGGCAATGGAAAATGGTATCACCCGGTGCGGTGTAACCTTGGTAACGCGTATGATTTCCACCATATCCAGCCGCGGATTGCCTGGATTGGTGAGCAGCACCGGCGGAGCCATAGTATGGGGCTTGAGAGAAAAAGCAATTTTTTCGATCTGGGCATTGGTCAAACTGCCCCGGTGCGTGTGCGGCCAATGGCCGCCGTTATCCGCTTGCGGGTCTACGGAATTATCTTCAGCCAAGAATGCAAAACTGGCACCGTGACGCAGCCGCTCTTCCAGGTTTACGCAATAAGCGATGGCCTTGCGGCGCGCCGCGGCAATCTGCGCCGGCGTTGGATGGGCAATGGGCTTAAGATGATTGGGATCATGGGGATCTCTCGGCCACTGGCGTATGACCGGATAGCTGATAGTGTACAAGTCGATGCTCGCGTGGCGCGTAAATTTGGACAGGTGCGTTTCGTAATACCTCAGGATTTCCCGGCGTGTGACCACCATCTTCGGAAATGTCAGATTATTCAGATATATCTGAATGGTGACCTGTCGCCTGAGATGATATAGTTTTTTATCCAGCGTGGTGCCCGCCAATTTCAGTTCGCGGTTGGCCAAAGCCACGGAGCCCATGTACTGGTTGAGTATCTTTTCACGCTTGGCCTGTAAATAAATTTTTATTCGTTGCCGGTCATCCTTGGAAAGTTGGCGACGAGCGGCATTGTATAGCAACATGTTGCCGATTTTAGTATGAATTTCCGCATAAATGGTTTCCAAAGCCCGTTGCTTGAAAAAGTTTTTCGTTCGACTGGTGGCAGCTTCGTGCTGCAACTCCGCAGCGATGGGGCGTATAATATCCTGCACAAAAATCGGATGGCCATTGACGGTACCAAGAAGTGCAGCCACCGATAAGGGATGACCGGGTGATATTTGCGCCGATAGCGGTACCGATTTGACCACCACGGTGGTGGAATGGCCCGGCAAAGGGCTAACGGGTTGAGTGGCGGCGGGCACCGTTGAGGGCTGGCCTGAGGCACCTGCTGATCCGCCGTGCTGCGATAGCCTGATCGTGGCATTCTTTGTTGTAGCAGTTACCGGCGGTGCCGACTTGGGAATAAATGCCTGCGTCGAGATAGTCGCCTGGTGGTGTGGATGGATCCATCCACAACCTACCGGTAACATCAACATAAACCCCAGTAGTCCGAATCGAATTGAACTCATTGCGTGTTTCACGTTCACCTGAAGTTCATGGGTGTTCTGGCAGTTTTCACGGATCGCCGTTTCGCCGGGCATATTGGAACACAAAACCGTCCTAAATACAAAGCGCACGGCCGGCAGTTCCCCGGTCCCAAGAGAGCGAGGCTGGTCATTTTTCAGGCTTTTTGTATACTTTTTGCCATGTCCGTCGTTTGCGATCTTGAAAGCTTTTCCCCGGCTGCACGCGGTGGCGTACTCTGTATCGGAAATTTTGACGGCGTGCATCGCGGGCACGCCCACATGTTAACCTGCGGCCGAACGCTGGCCACCCAGTGCGGTCGGCCATTTGTCATGATGACTTTTGCGGTTCATCCGCTGTCTATTCTTACACCCCAAACGGCCCCTCCTTCCTTGATGACTCTGAACCAGCGGATGGAACTGCTGCAAAGCTTTTCTCCGGATGCCATCATTTTACTCCAACCAGACCCGCAATTTCTCGCTATGGCTGCTGAAACATTCCTGCACAAAGTGGTTGTGTCCACCATTGGGGCGAAGCATATGGTGGAAGGTCCCAGCTTTACTTTTGGCTGCGGTGCCGCGGGCGACGTTGCCATGTTGGAAAAGCAACATGCCGCCTATGGCTTTGACTTCACGGTGGTGCCCACAGTGGCAACCACCTTGGCCGATCTTACCGAGGTAACCGTCAGCAGTTCGCTGTGCCGCTGGCTTATCACCCATGGTCGCGTGCAGGATGCTGCCCAACTGCTGGGTCGCCCGTATACTCTGCGTTCTGTGGTGATACATGGCCAGGGTCGTGGAAAAAAAATGGGTTATCCCACTGTGAATCTGGCGGTACAACAATTGCTTCCAGCGCAAGGTGTTTACTCCGGTCGGGCGAGAGTAGCCGGTTGCTGGTACCCAGCGGCCATCTCCGTAGGCACCAATTCCACTTTTGATCAGCACCAGGTTTCGGTGGAAGCCTTTCTCCTGGACTTTGCCGGAGATATTTATGATGCCTCAATTGACCTGGAATTTGATCAATGGATTCGGGATCAACAATCGTTTGCTGGCATGGAACCGCTTCAGCGCCGCATTACTCTGGATGTACAGACCGTCCGCCATGTATATGAAAAGTTCAAGCCGATCAAAGAAAAATCCGATGTGAACCACAGGCCACCGGGCCAAGCCACTCCGGCATCGGCGGCAAAACTCTGCCAGAGGCAACAATCATGACCTGCGAATTCCGTTCTCCGGCCGCAATTCATTCTGATTTAAACACGCTGGCCGACCGCCTGAAGCTTGCCAAAACCGTGGCTATCTTTACGCACATGCGTCCCGATCCGGATGCCATTGGCTCACAGGTGGCCGCCGGATTGGCACTGCACGCACTGGGCATAACGCCCACCCTGGTGGATCTTTCGCCCGTTCCATCGACTCTGGACTTTTTATATCCCGTCCAGCCGATCCTTGAACGTATCTCGCTGACGGCGGAAATATCCCAATTGGCACCGCGAGAATTTGATCTTATCCTGATCCTCGACACGTGTACGAAAGCTCAGCTTGAACGAGCGTGGCCGTATCTGGAATGCCGCAAAGAAAAAATTCTGGTGCTGGATCATCATCGCACACGCGATACCATTAGCCGCCTCATTGTGGCTGATGTCTCGGCTGCGGCATGCACAGAACTGGTGGTTGATCTGATTGATGCTCTGGGGATCGGTCTGACCCAGGATATAAGCACCGCGTTGCTGGCGGGGCTGGCGGCTGATACCGGCTGGTTTCGCTTTGACAGCGTCACCCCGCGGTCCTACGCATTGGCGGCGCGACTGGTAGCAGCCGGCGCAGCACCATCGCGTATTTACCAGAACCTTTCGCAGCGGGAATCCATGGCGAAGTTGGCTCTGATTCAGCACGCCCTGACCAATCTGACCTGGCTGGCCAATGGGAGCATTGCCCTGATGGAACTCTCGCAGGTGGATTTTGCCACCACCGGCGCTGCGTCATTCGAAACCGACGGTCTTACGGACTACCCCATGATGGTTTCAACCACCATGATTGTCGCTTTGCTAAGTGAAGCGCCCGATGGCCTCATTCGAGTTAACCTGCGCAGTAAGCACACGATTGATGTCAGTATGGTTGCCGCCGGCTTTGGTGGTGGTGGACACATGCGCGCCGCTGGTTGCCGGTTACCTGGTCCGATGCCGTCCGCTCGTGAGGCGCTATCCATGAGCCTGTTGAATGCCCTGCGCCAGGTGCCGCCCCAAGAGGCAATATAAAGCGACTTCTCGCATCGCGTTACATCGAACTTCAGCATCAGGCTTTTGCCGATGCCATTGCGCCGCATTGTAGGATTCTGCCGTCAAGTCATTGCCCTACGCTTTTAGCTTATTGCCTCCAAGCCTGTCCGAGGTAACGCGGACCAGGACTGCTGCGGGAAAGCGTAGCCAAAGCCAACAAAGCCACCACGTAGGGCAGCATCTGAAAAAATTCGAAAGGAATGTGCTGTAATGCATGCATCAAGGTGGAATGGCTGGTGTAGCGCGTGGTCTGCAGGATTTGCTGCAGGCTGTTGATACCGCCGAAGAGCAGACATCCTGCGATGAGGCCGGGAATAGTCCATCGCCCGAAAATCACCAGCGAAAGCACCACAAATCCCTGCCCTCCGGTCATGTCGCTGGCAAAAGCATGGGTGCGCATAATACTTAAATACGCACCTGCGGCACCGGCACAAGCCCCCGCGAAAAGTACGGCTCCGGTCCTCCATGTGCGCACCGAGACTCCAGCGGCTTGACAGGCCTCCGGAGCATCGCCTAAAGCCCGTAAAATAGCTCCGGTGCGGGTATGGTGCAAAAGCAACCAGATCAACACCGCCAATATTATTGCGGCATAGAACAGCATGTATTGATCAAAGAGCATCGGGCCGAAAAACGGAATCCGGGACAACCCCGGAATGGCCACACTTTGAAAACCAACATGTCGCCCCAAACTCACCGATCGATGGACCGCTTCACGTGCATTTTGATAAAAGAACCAAGCTAGGCCGCTGGCCCCCACAGCTAGAATATTCACCGCGGCACCGGCGACTATTTGATCTGCGGCAGCCCAAACGGTGACGCCGGCAAAAATCGCGGCGGTGCCCATACCCGCAAAAATTGCGGCCCCCAGACCCACTCCGCCGCTGCCGCTGATGCCTGCCGCTGCATAGCCGGCAATGCAGCCCATCAGCATCAAGCCTTCAATACCAATGTTGATCACGCCGGTCACTTCGGCCAGGAGTTCGCCCAATCCAGCCATAATCAGTGGTGTGGCGGCTTGCACGGTTTGCCGCGCAAGAAAAGTGCCCAGACTTTCCCCGGCAATGTTCATGATTGCACCTGCTGCTGGTCCGGGGTGTTCTGATTTTCGCCGGCTTCCAGCGATCGATCACGACTGCCACGGCGCATCATCCACGCGGAAGCCACCAGCATGGCCAGAATAATCACTCCTTTAACTACATTGGCCATCTGGTGTGGCAAAGCCAGAGAGCTTTCTTCAACAAAGCGCGAGCCGGTGTCCAACATTCCAAAAAACACCGCAGCAACGGCAATTCCGATGGGATTGAGTCTGCCGAGCAAGGCAACCGCAATGCCCGTATACCCATAGTTGCCGAAATTGCCGAGCATGAAATGAGTAACTCCCAGCACTTGCACTGCCCCACCCAAGCCGGCACAGCATCCACTTAAAAACATAATTGCAAACTGCCGTCGCGCCACCGGCATACCCACCAGCCTGGCCACTCGCGGATTGAGTCCCGTAATCAGCAACTCAAAGCCGAAATTTGTGCGGCCCAACACAACCGCCAGCGCCACCGCCACGGCAAAGGCCAGCGGTATACCCAAATGAAAATCGGTATTGGTGATTAAAATAGGCAACCAATAGATAACTTTAAGTTGCGGACTTTGCGGAGCGGATGTATCCGCAGCTTGCAGCGGTCCATGCAAAGCAGCACGAACCAGGTACAGGGCCACAAAATTGAGTAAAATGGTGGAAAGCACGACAGGAACGCCACGGTAGCGCTCCAGCACACTGGCCAGCAGCGCCCACATTCCACCGGCAACACATGCCGCTGCCATGGCCCCCAACATCACGCACCAGGGAGGGCCGGGAAAAATAAAACGCGTTGTCAGTGCGACACTAACCAATGCTCCCAGCAAAAATTGGCCTTGCGCACCGATATTCAGCACGCCGGAACGAAATGCCACCCCCGCCGCCAAACCCGTCAGCAAAAGCGGACATGCATCCGCCATGCTTGCGGCCGAGTTGAAACGGTTCCCCGCAGCGCCGATGATCCAGCGATGTAAAATGCCCAGCGCCGGATAACCGCTCATTGCCAAAACCGCCAGGACCAGCAACCCGCTAAACGCTATCGCCCCCACGGCCATAGCCGTCCATAGCCAGAACACCTTCGGGCCGTGCCGCACGCCATAGCGTGCGGACTGGGACTGCATACTATTCACAGTTGGTGGTGGCGCAGATGGGTCCAAAGGTCTGGCTCCGGATACTGATTCTGATCATGCAGCTTGAGGCGTGATACCCATCATCATACGGCCAATGGCCGCGCGATCTACCGCAGGCCAATTTGTAGGCAACAATCGGCCGGCGTACATCACCATGACACGGTCACTGATTGCCAGTAGTTCGTCAAGATCGCTGTGAATCAGCAAGACTGCGGCCCCTCGCTGGCGTGCGGCGGTCAATTGTTGCAAAACAAACGCGGTGGCTCCGATATCCAGCCCGCGCGTTGGATTGATGGCCAGAATAACCGGTGGATTGCCGTACAATTCGCGGGCAATAAGAGCCTTTTGCTGATTACCACCGGAAAGGAATTGGATAGGTACCTCCACACTGGCACAGCGGATATCAAAAGACCTTACAAGCATGGCCGCCCGAGACCGCCACGCCGTCACATGGCGTAGACCCAATCGCATAAATTCCGGATTGCGGTAGCTGCGTAACATCAGGTTGGCAGTAAGCGAAAGCGACAGCACCAGGCCCTGGCCCTGCCGATCTTCAGGAATGCAGGCAAACTTTCTGGCTCGACGAAAGTTGACCAGATGGCTCAAATCGCTACCATCCAGTGTGATAACTCCGCTGGAAATCGGCAGTGAACCTAGAATGGCATCAATTAACGTCGTCTGCCCATTACCCTCAACACCGGCAATTCCGACAATTTCACCGGCCCGCACGGACAACTCGATGTTGTCCAACAGGGGCTTGTACTTGCGAGTGCCGGGCAATGGACAGCACACCCGGCTTAGATGCAGACGGACCAGTCCGGGCGACGCAGACGATGCCCCCAGGCTCGACAATGCGCTTGGTGCGCCCAACATGCGATGTGTAATTTCTTCGGCGGAGAGTTCACCCATCGGCCCGGCAAACACCAGTTCACCACGCCGCAAAACCGCAATACGGTCACACATGCGATTGACCTCGGAAAGTTTATGGCTGATGAAAATAACGGTAATGCCGGCGCGGGCCAGGCTGCGGACGGCGGGAATTAACTCATCTACTTCCTGCGGCGTTAAAACGGCCGTCGGTTCATCCAGAATCAGAATTTTACCACCGCCCAGCAAGGCCTTGATAATTTCAACCCGCTGCTGCTGGCCGACATTCAATTGTCCTACAACACTATCCGGATCGACAGCCCAATGCAGGCTGCGGGCCAGCGCAGCAATACGATCTCGAAAAGAGGCCCGATGCAACAGGACAAAATTGCGGCCAACGGCCAAAGCCAGGTTGTCTGTAACACTCAACGCCGGGGCGAGCTTAAAATGCTGATGCACCATACCAATTCCGAGCTGCTGAGCCACACGCGGTGAACGCACTACGACAGACTGCCCGTTAAGACGGATTTGCCCCCGGTCCGGACGAATCAAGCCGAAGAGGATATTCATCAGCGTGGTTTTACCGGCCCCATTTTCGCCAAGGATGCCCTGTACAGAGCCGGGTGCAACGGCCAGCGATACATTGTTCAAGGCCTGCACGCCGCCGAAGGCTTTACTGATGTTTTCAATGGACAGCATGAATTCACCACTTTCGGGTTATTCGGCGGAAATGACAATCTTTCCCGTCCGCAATTCCTCGCCGGCCCGTTTTACCGCCCGCTGCATCGCGGGCGTAATAACCTTGCCGATGAGCCGCGGATTAAGCACGGTGATGCATACGCCGTTGGAGGAATTTTCCTGATGCACGCCGGAGCGAAAGTGGCCATGAATGATTTCCAGAATTAATTTTTTATACGCACGATCCAGGCGAATGACCGCACTGGCCAGCGTATAGGCACCACAGGTGGAATTATCGTTCTGATCGGTATTGGATCCGAATACGTATACTGGATGGCCGCCGGAGGACAGATGGCGATCCGCGGTTGCCACAGCTTCAAAAACTCCGCGGCTGGCAGCATCGACATTCTGATAGATAACATCGACGTGCTGCTGAATAAATGCCTCAGCCTGGCTTTTGGAAAGCGCGGGCTGATCCCAACTGGTATAGGCATGGGCCACCGTAATATGAGGATTGACACTTCTAGCCCCCGCCAAAAAACCGGTGTAGCAGGCCACCACAGAGGGAATAGCCTCCCCACCGATGAAGCCGAGCCGGCCGGTTTTACTGATCATCGCCGCCAGTACACCGAGCTGATAAGACGATTGTGAAAGATCAAAGTTCAGTGTGGCCACATTCGGTTGTATTTTATCCGCACCGTCAATGGCAAAGTGAGTGTGCCTGGCGGTGGATGCGACCTGCGAAGCGGGGTCAAGAAATTCGTAACCGTGCCCTATAACCAGGTTGTATCCGCGGGCAATGTACTGCCGCATGATGTTGCCGGCCCGAACCGGCGAAACGTGCTCCAGCATGGAAACCTTCAGATGCAAGCGACGTTTCAGGCGAAGCATGGCATCGCGGCCTTCTTGATTCCAACCGCCGTCCGTAAAAGAACCGGAACACAGCAAAGCGACTTTCAGGAGAGGGCGTTGTTCCGCGGGGCCAGCACCCACAGGCGAGGCCTGCCGTACCGATACCGATGATTGGTGTGCTCTCCTGGAACACGCCAAAAGCATGAAAACCAGCGTCGTCGCAAAGAGGATATTAAAAAACCATAACGTTTTTGGGTGAAACATTCGCCGATCCTTTTCTGACTGTCATTAAATTCGCACCAGATACCACAGTTAATTATTCCCGCAAATGTCGAGAAATACCAGCGAGTCCACGCACCTGAAGTCCAGTTCGGGCGGCAATGTGCGCATCACGGGGTGTAGCGGCCAACAGGCACCCGAACTGCGTTGTCAGGCAAATGTCGAGCTAAACCTCGGCTGATCCAGTCCCAAACGGAATCGGGAAGTCCAAGGAAGCATTTTCCTCCTTTGATGGCCCCACGTGTAGCCCAGATCGCGTCAGTTAAAACAAAGTAAACCTCGTCCATGACAATCCGCCATGTTTTGTGCATTCTGCTGAGCCTGCACAGCAAAAAGAATCGATGGAATTTCTCATGAAGGTCTAAAGCCTGCCGCCGGCCTCAGGCTGGTTTTCCGCAGCCACATTCACAACTGGCACATCATCAATCCACGCGCCACCCAGCAGCATTTCTCCGGAATAACACACCACGGCTTGTCCGGGCGTGATGGCCGCCACCGGTGCATCAAAGCAAACGGTGAGTTCGTCCGGCCCGGTAAGCTCGGCGATGGCCGGTGCGGCAGGGGTGTTGTAGCGTACCCGCGCCGTACACTCAAATGGCCCTTGCGGCCGCGCCGTTAACCAATTCACTTCGCGTGCGATAAGCCTGGTGCGAAGCAGATCCTCTTTGTTGCCAATGGTTACGGTATTGTTGGCGGCATCAATGGCGGTAACGTAAATCGGATAACCAAAAGCCACCCCCACTCCGCGACGCTGACCCAGCGTAAAATTCTGATGGCCGCCATGAGTCGCCACGCGCACCCCGCGCGAATCAACCACAGGGCCGGGCACAACGGCATCCGGAGTGCGGCTATTGACCAACCGCATATAATTATTGTCCGGCACGAAGCAGATTTCCTGCGAATCCCGCTTAGCATGCACGGGCAGTCCCAGTTCCCGCGCCAGCCGGCGGACCTGGCTTTTGGGATAATCACCGATGGGAAGCAGAATACGGGAGATATCCTCCCGCGGCACACCAAAAAGTACGTAGCTCTGATCCTTGCTGTGGTCGATTCCCCGAAGAATCTGGGCCGCACCCGATTCATCCCGGCCGATACGGGCATAATGACCTGTGGCCACGTAGTTGGCACCGATGGCTGTGGCATAGCGCAGCAACTTGCCGAACTTAAGATATTCATTGCAGCGCACACAGGGATTGGGTGTGCGGCCATGGTTGTATTCACGCACGAAATAATCAATGATTCCATCAAAATCATGCTGAAAATTCAAGGCATAAAATGGAATATCCAATAACCCTGCGACGTACCGGGCATCAGCGGCATCCGCAGCCGAACAGCAACCCTGCTGGTGCGTCTGGGGCTCGTCGGCATTGACTTCTTTTGTGGCATCACACGTGCCGGGTAGAGCGCGGGCTTCGGTCGTCCCCGCATTTTCTGCGGGGTCACTGCCGAGCCGCATAAACACACCTATACAGTTATACCCTTCCCGGCGCAACAGGGCTGCAGCCACGGAGCTATCCACCCCACCCGACATCGCCACCACTACTGTACCCTTATTATCGCTCATAGATCACCCGTTATGGACCAAGCCCTATCCTGTAGCCGGTTCAATGGAATCATTATAGCCCATGGATGACCGATTTACCGCAGCACACCGCACGGGCCGGTAGATGCGCAGCGAAAAGAACAGCCCCGACTTGTAGCCGTGGTCGACGAGACAACACCAATATGCTAATCCAGTGCAGAGACCGGTATGTTATTGGTTATGACCATGGTCGATGAACCGGGTGGTCGGCGTGGTGGATGGCTTTGCAAGGGGTATACCCACCAATCCCTTGAGCGGATTAATATTCGGATTCGGCCTGGCCCCCTGTTCAATAACCTGCTGGACTGCGATTCGCGACAGAGTTCGAGCCACACGGTTGTGCCGATCCAATGGTAGCTTCAAATATCGGAGGTAGTCTTTCAGCGCGGCAAAGAGCACTCGGTTGCGTAAAATTCCTGCCGGCAACATCTGGGCTTGCGCTTGAAGCGCCCGGGCGCACAGATAGCACCCGGCGGGATCAGTCCGACATGCGACCATCATGCGATCTAATACACCCACGGAACTGCGGGGCCATCGGTGCAGAATCCAATCGCGTAGCTTCCTGCGCGGCGACACCACGGTAGCGTACAGATAAACCTCCATCGCCGCCGACTCATGACCGGCCAGCATCAGGCGGTATTGTTTTTTTAGATCATGAATCATGCGGCGGGTTTGATGCACAATGGTACGTGCCACCGACATTTCAAACATAAGTTTGTGATTCGCCCGCACCGTAAGCGTTTCGTGAATGCCCAGATGCCTTACCACGCGGTGGGCAGCTTGAACCTGCCCCGCCCACAACAATTGCAAAGTAAGCTGCACATTGGCCTGTTCGGCAAGAATATCGTAACGATGGCGATCTGACAGCGGCGTAGCCGCCAGGTATGCAAGCAGGTTGGACATTTGCCATATCGGAGCTACTTGGACAATGCTGTGGAGTTTCGCCACTTGCATGTAACGGCTGACGGCAGCCTGGGCGAGTGGCGAACCGCTGCGACTCTGAAAGCACAGGGCAAAAACACGCAGGCACAAAAGCCGGGTCCGCCCGCGATGAGTTTCGCGCTGCGCCTGTTGCAGCATGGCCGCCGCAAACTTGAGGCGCTGTGACAGATATTCATAATTCACACGCCGGGCCTGTACACCATATTTGGATTGGTACCATTTCCAATCTGCTGTGCTGTAAAGAGGCTTCATCCCTGGTGGAGCCGTAGCCGGTTTCTTTTGAACTGGCAAAACGTCCGCCCAAAGCATTTGCAGAGCAATAGGTGGTGGCAACAATGGCGGCGGAAGCGGCGACCAGGTTGCCGCAGCGGCTCGATGGCCAACGCCCACCAGCACCGCCGACATCAGCGTCATGGCGACGATAACCACCCGGCGGCAACAGCGGAAAATGATGGCGGGTACTATTGGCATGAGACTCCACTTCTTCCATGATCGGGTTTGATCAACGCACCGTGCCATCCCTGGCACACCCATGACAACCATCGGCATATTATGCACGTCCGCTGTTTCCATACAAGGTCTGGTCCGAACTCGGCATCACGAGGGTGTAACTCCTATTGTTGGCGATTAGGCGGCGCGTTGGTTCCAGTAATTTTCCACCAGGCCGGCGTATTCCAAGCTGCGCAGGGCGGCCATGTGTTCGGCCCGCTGCACACGCCAACGGCAGGAG
>JAJYDW010000001.1 GCA_021790385.1 Planctomycetota bacterium | reverse complement strand
TCATGGAGCCGGGCAATAACTGCGCATGGGCCACCGATTGTTTCCCCAAAACCTACCGCGCTACGTCCATCCAAAGAGGACATTTTAACTTTGGTTAAGTAGAGGACATTTTAACTTTGGTTTGACAAAACTGCCGGCATGCTCGTAGCCGCAACCGCACTCTGTTACACTCTGGCCTTGTTTTGAAAGGGAAAAACGCATGAACCGTTCCAACGCCTATCAACCGGTGATCAATTCTCCCGCGATAAAGCCGCCGCAGATCAACCTGCAGGAACACCGGCCCACGCGTGCTAACGCCATCGCTGTAATGTTGCCACAGAAAACCACGCATGTGCCCGATTCACTGCGCAGCTTGAATGCCGAACTTCATGGTGCGCTGGCAATAGCTCTTGTGCATGCCGACTTCAAGGGCAATCCCGGCGACGTAACTGTTTGTCCGCTGGATCATCCCGGCCAGCGATTGCTGCTGGCCGGCCTGGGCAAGCCGGAATCGCTGGATGTCGATCAACTGCGTTGGACCGCGGCCTCTATCGCCCGCAAAGCCCGCCAACTGCACCTGCATGAGGTAAGCATCCATCTACAATCCATGGAAAATATCCTGACCGCAAATCCCCGGCTTCTGGAAGCTCTCGCCGAGGGGCTTGCGCTGGGCTGCTTTCAATACACTCCTTTCAAAGCTGCCGAGAAAGACAATGGTGAAACCAAAACGCCATCGGCCGCACTGCCGATATTTCATCTGCTTCTGGCTGCAGGTAAACTCCGTACCCCTTTCCGCCAGGCCATCTCCATGGGTGTGACAATTGCCCATGGTGCCAACTATGCCCGATACCTCGCCTGCCATCCGGGCAATGTAATCAACCCGGCAACGCTGGTGCTGGAAGCCCGCGCGCTGGCCCGGACCGCCGGCCTGCGTGCAGAAATTATGGACCACAAAAAGGCCGTGGCTCTGGGCATGGGCGGGTTGCTGTCGGTGGGCCAGGGCAGCGTTTCGCCTCCGGCTTTGATTGTGCTGGAATATCAGCCCAAGGCCACCATGCACCGCCCCGGCTCCGCCAAACCTGTAGCCCTGGTAGGCAAGGCGGTTACCTTTGACACCGGCGGTATTTCCATCAAACCCGCTGCGGATATGGGCCTGATGAAGTTTGATAAGTGCGGCGGCATGGCGGTGCTGGGAGCCATGAAGGCCATCGCCGACCTGCAACTGCCCGTCCCGGTGATCGGAGCCATTCCAACCGCCGAAAACTCCGTGGATGCCCTGGCTTACCGCCCCGGCGATATCATCCGCATGTTCAATGGCAAAACGGTGGAGGTTACCAATACCGATGCCGAAGGACGGTTGATTCTGGCTGATGCATTAGCCTACGTTTGCAAGCGTTACCACCCGGCGGCGGTGATCGATATGGCCACGCTGACCGGCGGTGTTGTGGTGGCCCTGGGCAGCGTGTACGCCGGCCTCATGTCCAATCGCGAAGATTTGGCCCGGGCGCTGCAAACTGCCGGTACGTACAGCGGAGAATGGCTCTGGCCGCTGCCGCTGCACGATCGCTACGCCACCCTGCTGGAAAGCGCCCACGCGGATATCGCCAACAGTGGCCCACGCGAAGCCCACCCGATCCAGGGCGGCATGTTCCTGCGGCATTTTGTGCCGGCGGAAATTCCCTGGGCCCATCTGGATATCGCCGGTACTTCCAACCCGAAAAAGGATGACCGGTACCTTGTCGGCAAATCGGCCAGCGGATTTGGCGTGCGCCTGCTGCTGGAATATCTTCGCGGGCAAGGGCACTAAAAAACGCCCAAGCTACGGCTGAAATATCCCCACGTTTTTTTCTATAAGGTTTTATATGAACCCATTGACGGTTGTAATTACGGAAGGTCTGGAGGACCAGCCGCTGCGCTGGCTGCAAAGCCAGGCTCGCGTAGTAGAGTGTTCTGCTCGCGATGCCGCAGCCCTGCAAAAACATCTGGCCACCGCCGATGGCCTGATCGTGCGTACCTACACACAGGTGAATGCCGCGCTGCTGGCGCAGGCTCCGCGGCTGCGGGTGGTTGGGCGGGCTGGAGTAGGCCTGGAAAATATCGATCAGCAGGCGTGTAAAGCCCGAGGCATAGCCGTTATTTCCACCCCCGCCGCCAATACCCACGCCGTGGTGGAATATGTTTTCAACCTCATTTTTCATCTGGGCCGGCCGCTGGTTCATTTACCTTCTCCCGTATCGCCCGAGGCATTTCACCGGTATCGCAAAACCATTCGCGGTCTGGAAATTCATGGCGGCACCATGAGCATTTTGGGCATGGGCCGTATCGGCACGGCCGTAGGCCGGGTGGCCCACGCGTTTGGCCTGAAGGTTTTGTATAACGATTTGCTGGATGTTGCCGGGCATATTACCTTTCCCGCCCAAAGTGTGCCCAAGGAAGAGCTTTATCGCCAGGCGGATATTCTTACCATTCACGTAAGCCACCAACCTGGCAACCGGCATTTAATCAATGCCGACACGCTGGCGTTAGTTAAACCGACGGCCTTTTTAATCAATACCAGCCGGGGCGAAGTGGTGGATGCTGCGGCTCTGGCCGATGTATTGCGGGCTGGAAAGCTCGCCGGAGCGGCGCTGGATGTGCATGATCCTGAACCGCCCGGGCCCGATTATCCGCTATGGGGAATACCCAACCTGATTTTAGCTCCGCATCTGGCGGCCCGCACCCAAGGAGCCATGGATGCCATGAGTTGGGTGGCCCGCGATGTCATCGAATATCTGCGTCGCCCTTAATGCTTTTGCGCCCAGTCACTGCAGCTTATAGCACCGATCAACCCCAGCCCTACAAAAGACAAGGGTGCCAATGTCGGCGGCTGGCCATGGTGCGGCAGCGGTATGGACCGCCAGGCCTGCATGGCAAACGTTATGGCCTGCAAGGGATGGCCATGGGTGTGAAACCAGAAGCCCAGCAATCCCACACCGATGCCCAGCACAAACATCGCCATCAACAGATGTCGTATCGGCCTGTGCCAGCGGATAAATGTCACCAGGCAGCAGATCAGCATGATGCCGGAATACACAATGGGAATCCACGGAAACACAAAACCATGCTTGATTGGCTCCAGATGTTCCTCGCGGATATCCAGCATTAACAGCAAAAAAGCCCCGGCCAGCAGCAAAACAATGCACCGAGCCAATGAAAAGCCGCCGCCAGATTCACCATGACCTGAATTTGATGTGGTCATGTGTTCGCCTTGCAAAAAAAACCGAGTTTTCGCCGCGGCCCAAAGACCTGCGTGGCCCGCGTCAAAAACCGCCGGATGATTATACTGGTCATAACAGAGTTTGGCTTTGCGCGGAGATTTTTATGCTATGCCCCACCAAGTCGAACATCTTTACATTGAAATTGGTAACGGCAATTCTGGCCTGTGCAGGCCATGCCGTTGCCGCCTCAACCTGGCCATTTATGCCGCATCAAAACAGCGCCGGCACCACGCCCCTGCTGAACCT
This sequence comes from Planctomycetota bacterium, assembly GCA_021790385.1. GTDB lineage: Bacteria > Planctomycetota > Phycisphaerae > WQYP01 > WQYP01 > JABEVA01. Next base: position 154,168 of record JAJYDW010000001.1, on the reverse strand, counting down.
GCGCAGCCTGAATGAAAAAGTAGCCGGCGCGCATGGCTTTATCCGGGTTGCACCCGATGGCCGCGGTTTTGTACGTGGCGATGGCCGGCCGATACGGTTCTGGGCGGTGGGCAGTTTTGCCGGAAATCTCAAGGGGTTTGTCGCCACGCAGCGCGCCGCCCGGTTTCTCGCCCATTACGGTGTGAATATGGCGCGGTTCCATTGCACCCTGGCACCCACCAATCCCGGCTCGCGCATTACAGATGTTAACCAGGCAGCACTTCAGGCTTTGTGGAAACAGGTGGCCGCCATGAAGCAGCAGGGCATCTACTCTACCATTTCGCCGTATTGGGCCGTGGCCGTACACATCCAGCGATCATGGCACGTACCGGGAAATCCGGCCTCGGCCGCATCTCTGCTGTTTTGGGATCCCACCATGCAGCGCGGCTACCGGGCCTGGCTGCGGGCCTTGCTTACCCGTCCCAATCCATATACCCACATCCCCCTGGGCAAAGACCCGGCCGTGGCCATTGTTTCCCTGCAAAATGAAGATTCCATGCTGTTCTGGAATATGCAGTCCATAGTCGATGTCCATGGCCACGAAACCGCCCAGCGCCTGGAAATTGAACGCCTCTACGCACAATGGCTGATCAAAAAATATGGTTCGCTCCCCAACGCCCTGGCCGCCTGGAAAGGCGTTCATGCCCCCGGTGATGATTTTGCCCGCGGAATCGCGGGGATGTTCGGCAACTGGTTTTGGACGCAGCACCAGACCGGTGGAATGGCCCTGCGGCTGGCGGATCAATTGCATTTTGTTGCCCGCGTCATGTACCACTTCAACAAAAAAATGGTCCGTTTTATCCACCGCAATCTCGGTGCCCGGCAGCTCATTGACGCCGGTAACTGGAAAACGGTTGATCCCCTGCTGCTTAATGATGTGGAACGCTGGACATACACTCCGGGCCAGGTAATGGCCGTCAACCGTTATACCACCGGTATTCATATCGGCCGCAATAACGGATGGGCCATTCAGCCCGGCGATACGTACACCAACTTTTCCTGCCTGCTTCATCCGCAATCCATTCCCGTAAGCCTCAAACAGGTGATTGGCTATCCGATGCTCGTTACCGAAGGCCAATGGGTGGCCCCGGATAAATATCAGGCGGAGGGGCCTTTTCTGGTGGCCGCGTACAGTTCGCTCTCCGGCGTGGCCGGCTATTACTGGTTTGCCATCAGCAACCAATGGCAACAGCCGTTCAAGCACCTGCCCCATAGTGTGTGGCAACCGCCCATGGCCAAATGGCAAATTGGCACCCCGCAGCAATTGGGCCAGTTTCCAGCGGCCGCCTTGATGTACCGGCACGGCTACATACGCCACGGCCAGCCCGCCGTCATCGAACGCCGCACCCTCCAGGGTCTGTGGAATCGCCGTGTACCCATCATCGCCGAAGGGGCCAGTTATGATCCTAACCGCGATCGCGGCGTAACCGCAATTGGCCTGGGTGCCAAAACAGCCGTAAGCCCGCTGGCCTTTCTCGTCGGACCGGTGCTGGCGAGCTACCACCGGCAGCCAGGCCGCAATTTTGTGCGCAACCTTGCCGCCTATATCCATCCGCGATCCGGCACCGTTTCCAGCGATACCCGCCAGATCAAGCTCAATTATCATCTGGGAATCTGCACGCTCAACACCCGCCGGGCCAGAGGCGTGGTGGGCTTTCTGAACCGCCAGAGGGTTTTTAACCTGCCCGGACTGCGCATCACCTGCCGCAATACGTACGCTTCCATTTTGCTGGTTTCCATGGATGGCCTGCCGCTGCAGACCAGCCGCAAAATTCTGGTGCAGGTGGGTACCATTGCCCGGCCCACCGGTTGGAAAACTGCGTCAACCACGTTGACTGTGCATGGAAAGCGGCTGCGCGGGCATCACGTTATTTCCACCGGCCGGGATCCCTGGCAGGTGCATAACATCAAGGCTGTTATCAACCTTAACAACGCGGACATTCACACGGCCACGCTTTTGAATCCGGACGGCTATGCCGTCGCCACCGTGCCGCTGCACCGTCACGGTAATAACATGCAAGTGAATTTGCCGCCCGATACGCTCTATCTGGTGCTGCACTAACTTCGGCACCAGACCACCGCTGAAAGCTTCCACGCCCCCGCCAGCCCGGCCATTGGAGAGATGGATGCCGCAATATCCCGGCGCGGCCGGGACAGAACTCCGTGGCAAGAATCAAGCCATCGAGATTGGCCGGGCGCACTGTGCTACCGCTCCACCAACCCCGCGGTCCCGCTGACCGCTGAAAGCTGATCGCAGCCCTCGGCCCCGCGGCCAAAAGACCCAGCCGGAAAGTGCGAAGTTATTTATTACGCGGCCCCTTTGCTCCAGCATCTGAAATCGCGTGGCGCGCGGTATACATGGACCAACCCAACCCAAATTGGTTTGCGGTATGCTGAAGGTAAACATTGGGCAGAGCAATTCCGGGGAGCGGTACCGTTATGGCTGCGGCCCAGGGAACATGGAATATGAGGGTCATTTTTTGCAAGCCGCTCCCAATTGATGCCGGTGGCTTTTACACTCCGGCAGGATTGGTAAAATAGGCCGGGGGCTTAAAGACGGCCGGTGCGGAAATCATATAAAAATATATGAAATGTATATATAAAAATATCAAAGAAAATAGTATACGTACTACGCTGCAGCTCAGCCTGGCTGTGGCCGCAAGCCGCCTACACGGAGAACCATCACCTTGAACAAGTTGCTGGTGAATACCCCCCTCCGATGCGCCCGAATTGGCGTGGACAAAGCCGGCTTGGCGGCGGATTTTTTACGTCGCCGGGGCGGCGGCGTGATGGATATGATCGCTCATTTCTGGGATCGCCTGGGGCAAACGCCGCCGCTGGCACGTGGCGATCTGCATTTGGTGATCGTGTGGAAGCCGCCCGACCAAGCCCTGGAAAATTCGCCGCCGATGCCGGACGGGCCACAAATTCTATCGGCGTCTGGAGCTATGTTATTTGTCCCCAAAGCCAAACGTGCGGATGTCTTTGCTTCAGACCATGTTACTTCCGATCTGCTGGCCAACTACATCAACCAATGGCAGCCAGAGTCCGTTCGCAATTCGCCACCGTTGCCAGCCGCACTTCCAACGGAAACGCCGGATAAACCAATGCCCTCCAATGGAGAATCCGCCGCGCTGCAATTCATCACGGGCGAAGAGCAAAGTGTGCAAGCCATGCTTCCGGCACTTTTGGGGGCCGCACACCGCAAGGCCCCTGCCAAGATGGTAACCAATGTGATGATGCAACTGGAACCGACCACCGCTGCGACACTATCCTCCCGAGTTCGCAAGGCGCGAGATGGGGATGAGCAGATGCTGAACCGCTGGCGAAAAATGTACAAAGAAGAACGTGGGATACTCTTCGACGCCGATGTAGTCGCATGGATCGAAAGCGGCAAGGTGTATGTTTGTGAGCATGATAATCAGATTGTAGCCATAGCCAAATTCGACTTGGAATTGGCTAACATGGTAGAAATTGGCGGGGTGTATACATTTCCGGAATTTCGGCGGCACGGGTTTGGACGTGAATTGGTCAGTGACCTGGCGTGCCGAATCCGCATGGACAAAAAAACACCTGTATTGCAGGTGGATGTTCATAATGAATCCGCCTTGCGCATTTATCAGTCTGCGGGCTGGAACATCACGGGGCGATTGGTTCGGGTGTGGATCACCAATTCTTAAAGGGCCGCGCAGAGATAAATTCATATTTAACGATGCAACAGCCGGCTGTGCCCTTCCAACCCCGCCATCACACCAACCGCTGTCCGCTATCCGCTATCAATTCCCTTGTGTCATTTCTACTTGTTAAAAAACTCCCGACTCCCGACTCTCTACTCTCGTCTGCGGGCCTCGGCCCGCACATCCTGTTCCCCTGTACCATTTTCGCGTGCTTTGTTTTGCCCGGCTACCAATAGGAACAGCCGGATGGTGCAGGTTATTTGCGGACAGTCCCCAAAACTAATCCGCGGTTCACAAACTATCGGACGTAAAATATGCTGGGTCGTGGTCCTGTTCCACGTGGAACATTCCCTTGTCGCCGATGGAAACGTGGTGGTCATCCCCAAGATCAGGTGGTTGCAAAGTACTAGGAAGTGGGCGACACAAGCAACGATTGCGCCAAGCAGGTGGTTGCGCATCTTCTAAACCAGCAGCCACTCAACTGCCACCTCCTGGCCCGATGCAGCAGACGGATGCGCATGCAACGCCTTGACAGTCCCATTTTGACCGGTTACAAATGTTCCACGTGGAACATGTTCATTAACAAGGAAGATATGTTATGTCCAACCCAAAACCACGGCTCGGTCGCGGATTGTCCGCCCTCATGAACTCTGGATCTGCACGTGTTTCCAAACCTACAGAAAATTTATCCACCTCAAGTGTAACCGCCGGGCCAGGTTCCCAGCATCCATCCGCCGATGGCACCTTCCATGACGGACCGGCACAAATACTGCTCGAACTTATTGATGATAATCCGCACCAGCCGCGGGAAAACATCGATTCGACGGCTCTTGCCGAATTGACCGCATCCATCAAAGTCAGTGGAATTCTTCAGCCGGTACTGTTACGTCCTGTCGCTAATCGGTACCAATTGGTGGCGGGGCACCGCCGCACCGCGGCCGCAAGGGCCGCGGGCCTTACCACCATACCGGCCATTGTAAGGTCCGATACCACCGAGGAAACTCAGGCCGAATGGGCCATTATCGAAAATATCCAGCGGCAAGATCTCAATCCTCTTGAACGGGCCAAAGCCTACAAAACATATGTGGAACGCTTTCACCTGACGCACGCCCAGGCGGCCCAGCGACTGGGTGAAGAACGTACCAATCTTTCCAACTACCTGCGTCTTTTGGACTTACAAAATGACGTCCAAACTTTCGTGGCCACGGGACAGATTTCATTTGGTCATGCCAAAATTCTAGCGGGTATCGATGATCCTGCGCGTCAAAATTCATTGGCCAAAACCATCGTGGAGCAGGGCTTAAGTGTTCGAAAACTTGAAGATCTGGTTCTGGAACCACCGGCGGATGTCATTGGATCCATCTCCGTTGCGGCCCATGACCGCACCGTGAAAAGCGCCCATATCGTTGAAATGGAACAAGAGTTATCGCGAAAACTGGGCACGAAACTGCGCATCTTTCCCGCACGCCGCAAGGGGGCCGGCAAAATTGTCATCCAATACTTTAACCTGGATGAATTTGACCGGATCGTCGGTAAGATCACCTGACAAATAATATATATAAAACGATATATGTATATTTATGAATAAAATAAACAAAACCAGTGTTGCCGGTCCACCTGCCGGAGGTACCACCGTTATGGACGCTCTGGTGGCCTGCCACCCCAATGCCCACCGCACCACCCTGCGCCACTTTTTCTCCCAGGGGCGAGTTTTGCTCAACGACCAGCCTGCCCGATCCCTCAAGCAACCGGTCCTGGCCACCGATCGCGTAACGATCGCTGATGCCCGCGTGCGCCCAACCCAACTCCCCGAAGGCCTGAAAATCATCCATCAGGATGCCGATGTCATTGTTGTGGATAAGCCTCCCGGCCTGCTGACCGCAACCCACGACCGGGAAACGCGGCCTACCGTCCTGGCCATCCTCAATAGCCATGTGTCCCGCCATAATGGGAAAAACAAAATTTTTCTGGTGCATCGTCTGGATCAGCACGCCTCGGGTCTGCTGGTATTTGCGCGCGGCATCAAGGCGCTCCACCACCTCAAGGCTCAATTCCGCGATCATTCTATCACCCGGGAATATCACGTATTGGTTCATGGCTTGCCGAAACCTGCCCAGGGCCGCCTTACCGGCAACCTGATTGAAGGCCCCGATCGCATCGTCCGGCCCTGCCCGGCAGATCGCGGTCAACCGGCCATTCTGGATTATCGACTCATCAGCGCCGCTACACCGATGCAGCCTATAAGTCAGGTGGAATGTCGACTTTTTACCGGCCGCAAACATCAGATCCGCGTTCAGTTTAGCGCTGCCGGTCATCCCGTGGTGGGGGATCCCATTTACGGCCACGATCAATATCCAATTCCTCCCGGTGTAACCGCACGGCTGGCCCTGCACGCCGGGCATCTTATATTCCGGCATCCACGCACCGGCCGAGAGATGGAATTTCTCTCTCCGCTGCCGGCGGATATCCGCAGACAGATGATCACAGCCCGTGCCGCCCATCCGCTACGTGCTGCACCAGCGCTGCCGGATGCCCAGGCAAGCCGCACGCAACACCCGGTTGCAACATTGCCGTCCAAAATCGCCCGCCGCCAGACTGGCCGCAGGCCCGCACATCCCCGCAATCCCCCCAGTCGTCTCCCATCATCTGGCACTTAGTTCCAGAGTCGGCTTTGTTTATCACCAGGCTGCCGGTTTACCATCACGCCCGGACAAGGTATTCTAAAGTGCATAGGCCAACACGCGATGGCGGCAGGAGCTTTGATCCGGAAGCTTTATTGCCGGTCGGCGCATCTTTGGAGATCGACTTTGAAAAGCCCTAAAAAAGCCAATCGGATTTACAATTACCTGCGTCGCAGTATTGAAACCGGCAAGTATGGCATCGGAGAGCGCATTCCCACCGAGCGGGAGTTAAGCACGCAGTTTAAGATGTCCCGTCCGACCGTAACTGGTGCCATCCATCGGCTGGTGGATGAGGGGCTGCTGCGGCGCAACGGCAAAGCCGGATCGGTGGTGCTGGCCGTGCCGCCGCCGCGCACCTGCACCTTCGGTGCCATTCTTTTGATGTTGGGGCGCCAACAGCAGGTGGAATCACTTTTTGGATTTGTCGGCCACGAATTGGCCCACCGCGCCGGTATGGACCAAAACGCTCTGTTGCTGCGCGACCCTTCCTGGGGCGATGATCCCAATGAGCCTAATTTAAGCATCCGCTATCGGGAAATCGCCACTCAATTCATGCAACATAAAGTGGCCGGCGTTTTTCTCATGCCGCAGAATATCCTGCCGGGGCAATATGTTTCCGCCACCGCCGCCATCGCCGAAGACCTCAAGGCCGCAGGCATTGCGGTAGTGTTGATCGACAGCGATATCATTCGATATCCACAACGCAGCCAGTTTGATCTGGTCGGTATAGACAACTTCAGTGCGGGCTATACCCTGGCCTCACACTTTATCGGTTTGGGCTGCCGCAAAATTGACTTCCTGGGGAACACCGCGCGCCATCCCACCCAGCAGGCGCGGGTCAGCGGGTATCTGCAGGCCCTGGCCGACCACGGCCTGCCGTCCGATCCCACCGCAGTCCAATACGGCAACCTGCACAGCGAGGAATTTGTGATTTCGACCTTACGGCGGCGAAAGCCGGAGGCGGTGCTGGTGCTCAGCGATTTTCGCGCCGCTTCGGTCCTGCGTTTTGCCCTGCAGGGCGGGATCAAAACTCCCCAGAATCTGCGTATCGGCAGCTTTGATGATCTGCCCATGGCGGCGCATTTATCTGTACCGCTGACCACCGTACGCCAGCCCGCCGCCGGAATCGGTGCCGCGGCCTACCAGATTATGCTCCAGCGCCTGGCCGAACCGGATCTGCCGCCTATGCACGTGCAGCTTAGCGGTGAATTGATCGTACGTGAGTCCTCCGGCTCCGCTCGCCCCGCCGACACCCGGACCTAAACCGGATCTTTTTGAGAAGTGGCCCTTCCGTCCATGTCTCCACAGGCTGGCTTCTCTTGCAGATACAGTCTCAATTGCGCGTGGCACATCAACTCGGCACCCGGTTGGCCATGAGTGCTGCGGGAGTGCATCACGGCAAAAATACATAACATGAGTATATGTCGATATTTGTGGTTTGCATTGTGGGCGGCTTAAACAAGCCATTGCTCAACGGGTTGTGTACCCCAGATTCTGTGGCAAGTTCCTTCTACCCGGTTTCATACGCCGGTTATTTTGTTTTTTTCCCCAGGTATTGATCTTCACTGACTTTTTCCAGCCAGGTTACCAGTTGATCGTTGAGCTTTTCCTGTATGGCGATGTGCGTCATCGCCGTCGTGGTCGTAGCACCGTGCCAATGTTTTTCACCGGGAGCAAACCAGATCACATCGCCTGGTCGAATCTCTTCGATCGCTTTTCCCTCACGTTGTACCCAACCGCAACCGGCCGTTACTACCAGAGTCTGACCCAGCGGATGTGTGTGCCACGCCGTGCGTGCCCCAGGTTCAAATGTAACGCTAGCGCCCGCTGCCCGGGCGGGGGCCTCGGACTGAAAAAGAGGATCAATCCGCACCGCTCCGGTAAACCAGTCTGCAGGTCCTTTCACTGAATGCTGTGAACCATTGCGTTTTATCTCCACCAGATTTCTCCTTCAAAAATGATAGCCAGCCTTGGCCGCCGACGCGGCCGTGCGGCACAAGCAGCCGGAAACATCGCCGGTACCCAACAACCCCATCCCGCCGCCGGACGCAAGGACTCCGCCGCTTGCGTACTCCGGTAGGCCATCCAATTTGATTATAGGCTCGCTTGCCCGCTGGCAAATACAATGATCCGTGAATGCGGCGGTGTCCGGTATCAAGCCTCGCGGCATCGCATGACTTTCCGCATTCTGCAGCAGGGGGCTTGGGCAAGTTGTGTCGCGGCGGAGAGGGATTTTGAGTTTTTTTGGCGTGGCGGTGACGCACGATACCATTGACAGGCGATGGCACGGCCACCACCAGCAGCAGAATCGCCGTTCCGGTGGTGATTCCCCAAGGTGGCGTTCGCGCCTGGCCGGGCCCGCTGGCCGGAGCCCCATATAGAGGGATACTTCCCAACGGCTCCACGATCAATAACCCCATTAAATGGCCGCCGACGTGGCGGCTCAGCGCCCCACGACGCGACCCTCTATCCGAACTACCACCGGCCCGAAACCCGGCGAAGTAATCTTGATCGCGGTGGAGAACCGGCCGGGTGATGCGGTTGCCGGAACCGCGATTTTTATTGCCAAGGCCCGGTCGCAGACGGCCCGCGAGGTTCCCATCGTCTTTAATAAAATCCTCCGCGTTTTCCCTACGACAACGGTGACCGACTTGGGCAGCGAACGCAGTAGATTCCGCCGACCGCGGAAATAAACCATCTCCTTGGTAGAGGTTCCGCGTCCAACGCGGCCAATTTCAATCCGGGTGGGATAGACCACGAACGGCGCATTGGGCGTAACATCGCCGTAGACCGCCAACGGCAAGGAACGCGCCTGGCCGCTACCAACCCTGTAAATGACTGAAACCGTTTTACTAAACGGTCCATCCAGCCCGGGGAATCCGCGGTAAGTAACATCAATGGAGGATTCGCCCCCGACGGCCAGTTTACGCCGCTCGCAGATGGCCGAAATACAATCGCATGATGGAACCAGGTGCATTATTTGGATTGGTCGGGCCGCCGTGTTGGTGAGCATAAAACGTACCACCGGGTGCTGTCCGAATGGGAACGCGCCGAAATTGAGAGCCATGGCACCTGCACGCAGCAGGCTGGCTGTGGATGGTGCGCGGGCACGGGCCGTGCTCGGTGTTCCCAAGCGGTAGCCTGCGTAAGCAGCGATGGCCGCCAAGGTCAATGCGGTGGCCGCCAGCAGGGTGGGCCACCTTGCAACGGTCACTCTTTTTTTTTGTGATTCTGCTTTCATCGGTGCGGTCCCCCTTTTTTGTGCCAACCTCCGTCCCATTTCACCAGAAGATGAAATATCGCCTTGTCTGTCAACCGGCGAGGCCGGCTTTCGATGCGAAAGCTTTGGCCGATCCGCTCATCCAAAACGGCGGACCCCTGCGGAAAAAGGATTAGGTAACGATTAGGGGTGTTCCAGCGGGATCCGACGGTGTAGACAACATGCGTAATCGACACAGTCTGGCTGATACGTCTGCCGTAGCCCAATGGCCGAGACGTTTCCTTGATGTGTTCTGGCAGCCAAAGCCCGTCAACGTTGCGAAAGTTGCTGCACCTGATTGCAATGAGTTGTTTCCCCTTCATGGAGGCCGCAACACTTACCAACTCCAAGTGGGGCTTTTGCCGGAATGTCCAGCGGTAATCGTACGCACCGCGGTTATCCTGGGCCAGAGTAAAACTGCCCCCAGCAAGCCGCATCAATTGCATCTTTTTTACGTCCGATGGCCGGAGCCAGTGGTCAGACCCGGCGCCCCTTAGCCCCAGCGCAACGTCCATTACCGACCATGGAAGCGAGTCCCTGGCTTCAATACCGCCGATTGGAAATTTACCGTGAAGCGCGTAGCGAAGGCTTTCACTGCGCTCTGGAGTGTATGTTTTGATGACCTTCCAATCACCGATAGTAAGCGGCGGGACCTTGGCAATAGTCTGCGGTAGAAGCCGGAACTGATAAAGCGCGCACCCATGGAGGTATGAGAACCGGCGTGCGGAGACGTAACGGCCGTGACTCTCCGGGCCGAGGAGAAGGCCGTACTTCCTACGCATTTTCTCCTGAAGTAATTTCCACAGGCGGGGGTTTATTGTAGCTCTAGAATCGATGACATCGCGGTAGGTGGCCGAAACATTACCCAGCCGCCGCAGGCGCTGGGCCACGGTGCTGATTAACGGTGCTGGACCAGTGGGCGGCTTATCCGCTGCCGCCGCGCTGATGGCGGCGGGCAAAAGAAGGGCAACGACCGAAAGCACAACGCAAAACCTCTGGCACCGTTCTCGGACGATATCTAAATCAGCTCTGACCATGGCATTCGCCCCCCGTACGCAGCGGTGACCCGCTTCCGACACACCACCATGGCGGACCATCGTGTGAGGCAACGATCCTGCTGAATATCGATCGCTGCCGCGCCAAATGTCCAATCTGGTGCCCCATCCCGCATCGGCCCGGCGGCGTGAGCACGCGGCGTGCAGGCCGCCGAAATACAATCGCATGACGGAACCAGGTGCATTATTTGGATTGGTCGGGCCGCCGTGTTGGTGAGCATAAAACGTACCACCGGGTGCTGTCCGAATGGGAACGCGCCGAAATTGAGAGCCATGGCACCTGCACGCAGCGGGCTGGCTGCGGATGGTGCGCGGGCACGGGCCGTGCTCGGTGTTCCCAAGCGGTAGCCTGCGTAAGCAGCGATGGCCGCCAAGGTCAATGCGGTGGCCGCCAGCAGGGTGGGCCACCTGAAATTCGACGCCTTTTTTTCTTTTGATGCTATTTTCATTGGTGCGGACTCCCTTTTGTTTGCTCGCTCCCGTCCCATTTCACCAGAAGATGAAATATCGCCTTATCGGTGAGCCTGCGTGAGCGGCTCTCAATGCGAAAGCTTTGGCCGATCCGCTCATCCAAAACGGCGGACCCCTGCGGAAAAAGGATTAGGTAACGATTCGGAGTGTTCCACTGCGAGCCGACGGTGTAGGCGATATGCGTAATGAGTACGTTCTCGCTGGAGCGCCCGCCGCCGCCGAGTGGCCAAACCGTTTCCTTGATGCGTTCCGGCAGCCACAAGCCGTGAACATTGCGGAAGGAACCGCACTTGATTCCGATGAACGCAGCGCCGCCATTGGAAGCCATAAACCCGACCAATTCCAGGTGCGGTTTCTCCCGGAAAGTCCAACGGTAATCGTAGGCGCCAGGGTTTTTCTGCACCAGATTGAAGCGGCCACCGCCCGGCCGATTCAGGCGCATCTTCCTTACGTCCGATGGCCGGAGCCAATGCTCCGATCCGGCCCCCCTTAACCCAAGGGCCACGTCGAGTCTGGACCAGGGGAGCGGAGATTCCGTTTTGATGGTACCAATTGGAAATTTACCGTGAAGCGCGTAGCGAAGGCACTCGCTGCGCTCCGGGGTGAACGTCTTGATGACCTTCACCTCCCCGACGCCCGATCCGCGGGGCGGGGCGAGCTTGGCCATGGTCTTGGAAGCCACACGAAACTCGTAGAGCACGCGACCATGGAGGTAGGATAAACGGCGAACAGAGGCGTAATGACCGTGGCGAATCGGCCCGGCGCGAATCCCGTACTTTTTCCGCAGCTTCTCCATGAGCAGTTTGTGCAGCCGGAGGTTTATTGTAGGTGTATAGTCGACGACCTCGCGGTAGGTGACTGAGACGTTATCCAAACGCCGGAGCCGCTCTGCTACGGCGCTGGATAGTGACGCGGGAACCAAAGGCGACCTACCCGCAACTGCCGACACCGTGCCGACGGCGACGGGCGAGAGGAGGGCAACGACCGAAAGCACAACGCAAAACCTCTGGCACCGTTCTCGGACGATATCTAAATCAGCTCTGACCATGGCATTCGCCCCCCCGTACGCAGCGGTGACCCGCTTCCGACACACCACCATGGCGGTCCATGCCGACCCACAATCGGCCCTGGTAATCAATGGCCAGGGAATAAATACGGTTACTTACCAGGCCCGGTGAGCTATCGGTGTTGTAGGCCCTCCAAGATTTGGCGGCAGCATTCCAATGATAAATACCGCTATCTTCGGATGCCGCCCACGCCCCGCCGTGGCCATCAGGAACAAGGGCGGTGATAAATTTCGCCGGGCAATTCAGGGAGTGGGGCGGTAATGAAGGCGGCACCGCCTTGGGGGTGTTAGCGATACTTTGCCCGGCCTGGTTGCCACCCTGCGCCGCCGAGGCACCGGTGGCCGGAAGCGTACTAGCCACGGCAACCGCAATCATGCAAACGTACAGCCGGGGCACCCGCAGGGCAGATCCGTGGGTCAGATTGTGCGGTATGGATGCCTGCAGCAAGCGGCAGCCATTGGGAAATTTAGCGGGAGCAACCATATCAAGGCGGCCCTCCGCGTTTCGTTGGTGGGAAAAAAGGCCAAAACCACGCCAATCTCCGGGTGGATTTACCCTCCCCCAATCTTATTGATATGCGTTAATGTATCCATATTCCCGCCACGAATTCCACCATCCACGAATCCAAGCCCCGTTCTCTGCGCTTCTGCCCAGGCCACCACCTGCCGACGGGTAGAACCTTCGCCGCTATCACTGCACACCTTCTATTAAATTCTATACCCCCGGTGATAATAAAGTCAACCAGCCATGGTTCGCCTTTATTATAGTTGGCCCGGGGCGGCGGAACGCAGCGCTTGCGCCCCGGACCAACCATCACCGGGAAATGGATCACACCCATGCCTCTCGACAAACACCCTGCAAAATCGGACAATATCCAATATGGGGTTGTACGCGTTGTCGTACATCCGTTGGCTCACCCGTCCGGGCCGACATGCCCAGCTAAAAGAGCCGGTACCGGGACGACGGCCGCAAGCAAAGGCGAAACAAAATTGATGACTGAATCCTACAATTCGCTCTGTGATACGTTTTATACCAATACCATTCTTGGTACCGGGCTGAAGATGCCGTCCGACCGCGGCACGCTGGTTTCATTTTTCGAGCGCATGCAGAAAACCTTTCCCGGTCTGAATCATTTTGTGCAGCGCGACCGTGAAGGCGATCCCATGTTGCGGGAAGACCCGGACACCGGTACGTACCGCTGGCTGTCCAAGGGGGCCAACGTTCTGGCCAGCGGGTATGTCGGCCCGTCAGATCCGCAGGCGGCCTACAACTTCAGCAACGCCGTTCTGGAAGCTGCTCCCTATTACCTGTCGATTTCTCCCATTGATATGGAATACCTGGAAATCGCCTGGGGTTTTGAATTCCGCTGCAAGATGAACCACCACGAGATCATCGCGGAGGCGTTGTTGGGCGAAACCACGTTGGGCCAGTTGCTAAGTGTTCCCGATTCCAAGGCCATTGGGTTTGGCGTGAGTGTGGCCGTAAGTGTCTCCTCCGATACGCGCACGCAATTTCGCATTGCCGTGCAGCCGCGTACCACAGTACCACAGATAAAAACCGGCCAGTTTGTTGAAGAGCCGCTGGCAGTCATCGGAATTCTTCGCCAATGGCCCGGGCAAAGTCCCCGCCGCGATCTCCACGAATTGCACCGGCATCTGATCGACATCGGCGTTCCATTGGTGGAAGAGCGCCTGATCGGTCCGATTGTTACACCCATCCGGCAGGCCATTGCCCGACGTATCTGATGGGAACCAACACGCACTCAGCCGCCCTGCAGCCATTGGTGATTACCGGCGGCGACATAAAAAACGCATCATTCCCCAGCGCCAACTCAGCCGGGCCTGCTCTGCCAGCGTCACGGTAAAACCGGCCTTAGTGATAAGCGCAGCGCATCCCTTCAGGGAATGCAGCCCGACCAAGGGCCGCAGCGCCAACCGCCGGGCCAGCTCCCGGCTCCGCTGCATCGGATAGTCGTGGCACCAATCCATGAGCAGCAAGATGCCTCCGGACTTGAGGACGCGGTGCATTTCCGCCAGCATGGGTGCCGGTTTCGATATACAGTGTAAGGCGGCGGTGCAAACTGCCGCATCAAGACTTCTGGTTTCCAGTGGCAGCCGGCCCGCCCCCGCCTGCATCAGATATACCCCGCTGCCGAAATTCCTCGCCGCAGCCCGGGTCAGCCGCGGCAGGCTTTCATCAATACCCACAATTTCCACCGTCGGCCAGCGATTGAACATCCGCTCAATAAATTCTCCGTGGCCGCACGGTACATTCAAAACCCGATCATCCTCCGCCAGGGCCAGGGGTTCCATGGCCCAGTCGAGAGTCATTTTAAGGTGCGAAGCCCAGCGGGAGTCAGACTCACGTGGGGCGTCGCCAGGCTCGGAGCTGGTTGCCGCAGCAGATTTTGGTGAATCTCCGTCCATCTATCGCCCTATGCACACAACACCTCCATTATGAAGCATGGTTGGCAGCAGAGCAATTCTCGTCCGGTCAGGGGGTGGTGGGATTTTTGCGGATGGCGTTGATTAAAGCGTGCAAAGAGTCCAGGGTGTGCAAGGCAAAGAAATATTCCCGCCATTTCGCGGCGGTGATTTCGACGGCGTGCAAATGCAGGCAGGCCAACTGTTGGTCAATTTGATTGAGCACAAGTTGAGTGCGGATAAGAAGCTGTTCATTGATTTGATGCAACTGGCGAAACCAGTTCCGACGCGCAGCGGAGCCATCGCGACATCCGCGGCCCACCCGGCGATCCGCCTGCAGGGAATCACGAATCATGCGGATATTTTCAAGCCGGGCATGAAGCAACCCTCTTACCGCCGGGTCCGCCTCATACTCACGCGGCAGCGCCAGTTGTGGATTATGCCGCAGGTGATGATGTTGCCAGCGCAAATCAGCAATGGATACCGGGCTTTCGTCCCGGCCCGGCAAATCCAGCAGCCAACCCGCCGATACGCAACCATACGGTGATACTATTCCAAAAAAAGATTCCATTAAATGATCGGTAATTTGATCGTAAATTGCGCCACCAATGCCGTGGATAAACACATTGGCCAGGGCCAGACGGGCAAACATGGTCAGCGTAAGTGCCCGGGGGCGAATGGCCAGGTTATGTCGGGCCAGCAACTGGCTTAGTGCCTGGCCTTGCTGGTAACAATCTGCATCGCACATGACTGGCAGCGCAATGGGTCCGGCGGGTGTCATCAACGACGGCACAGGGCCACGGGAAATTATCAGGCGGCTGCGCGGCTGACCTGGACCATAGATCCAAAATGGCAATTCCAACGTCTGGGCAGATAAAACCAGATCGGGCATGGGTTGTGCGGTGTTGCGAATATGCTTTGCCACACGGTAGCGATGCAGGGCCGCATTGTATTGTGCAGTCCAGGCCTCGGCCTGGCTAATCCAGGCCGTTACAAATCCCAACCACGCCGGTTTCTGGCAAAGTCGGCTGCATGGGGCGTGCCAGACCTTGAGTCCCAACGACGCTTCAAAACCAAAACGTGCCTGGCTCAACCAGGTTACGTAATCACCGACCCGTCCGGCGTACAGCCGGGAAGCAAAATCCTTCCACGCATCGCTTTTCAACAGCGAGGTAGAGTTGATCGCATCTATCCAGCGCTGCCGTTTTAGAGGGGGCGGGGCGGTAATAAATTCAGCAGCCACAGATGGCGCATGTTCATCCCAGGTGATCCGCTGCCTGGCCAGGTGTCCGCTTTCCATCATCGGCACCTCCAGGCCGAGGTGCGACAAAACATCATGATCCACAAGCAAATCAATCGCCACGGCGTTAGCCATTTGTGCCAGATGATCCGCGGCAATCACCTTGGCCCACACACCCGCATGATAAAATTCCACCTGGTGGCCGGTGATGACCCACGGGCGGGTGAGAATGTCCGCCGTCGGGCCGGCAATCCCAATCGCTAAAGCGTGCTCCTGAATACTGGAGAGTAAATCCTCCCGGGCTTGCCGACGAAAATCGGAACTGGTCAGTGGCGTGGCTGCCGGAACAGGCTGTGCTGCCAGCGCCGCAGCCAAAGTGGCCGCCGGCGGTTCAAAAAGCACCATACCATGCCGGCGCGGCGTAAGAATATGGTCCGGCCGCGGCCGGATATACCCGTTGGTAAAGGGAAAAATATCCGCAGATGAGTCGATGTTTTTTTTCATGCACGATGGACTATACACGCTGCGGAGTAAAAGAGAATAGCACCAACCGGCTGGCCGGCCGGCCACGCGGAGGCCCCGGCCCCGCCGATCCATAATTTACCTGGCCGCTGCCATCGGCAGGGTTGCCCCCAGTTTCAGTTCGGCAAAAAACACATCTTGATAATGACGCAGTCGCGCATCTGGATTATCCAATAAACCCCCGAAATGGCGGGTAGGATCGTTGTATATCAGGTCCACCGGCAATTCTACAATACGCAAGCCGGCACGCTTCGCCTGCACCCAGAATTGCATCGGGAAGGCATAACCTCTTACCGTCAGGTGCAGCTTTTCCATGGCCGTAACCCGATGCGCCTTAAAACCGCAAAAACTGTCCGTCAGCGACAGCCCCAGGTGTCGCTCAATCATGGCGGTAACTATCTGATTGATGGTGCGCCGATCTGGGGGTACCGCTGAAGTTCCCCAGTCCTGGCGCAAATAGCGGGAGCCGCTGATGATGTCGGCATCATCCGCGGCAATGGCGGCAAGAAAATCCACGATGCGCTCCGGCTCATGCTGCTCGTCGCAGTCCATGGTAATCACCCAGTCATAATGATGACGGGCGGCATAGTCGAAGGCATCGATGATACTTTCGCCGTAACCAAGATTTTGCGGATGGGTATGCACCGTGATATCGCGCCGCCCGACCAAAATTGCCGACGTGCCGTCGGTAGAACCGTCATCCACCACCAGCACATTCGGGGCGTGGGAGAGAATACGGTCCAGCACCCGCGCAACGTATTTTTGCTCGTTAAATACCGGTACCGCAATCAGGGTTTTCATATCCAGCCTCTTTTACGGCCTATGCCCGGCATATGCCTTACCGCCTAATCCTAGGCGCGCTATGGCCAGAGTCAAGGCCTATAGATGCCGCTCAATAATGACCGGGCCGAACCTGGTTATAATACCGGGGCGGCGGTATCTTTCCGGAGTTCAAGCTCATGGCCCCACCATCAGTCCATGGGTCGGCGGCACGCGTGGGCCGCTGGCAGAAATTCATGTCAGGTGCGGCCGAAGTGCCGTATGTGTTTATAGTGCGCTATGCCGATCCACCGCGACTCAGGCCCATGCCGCGCCCGGAAAATGACGCCGCCCGCCTGGAATGGGCCTGGAACAATTACCTCGATGGGCTTGGACGGATGGCTTGGCTGGCCGATGACAGTCTGGCCTGCTTGGACTGTCTGGGTGGAACGGAGCTTTTCGCCCAGGCTTTTGGTTGCCCGGTACACTATCCGGAAAACGATATGCCCTTCGCCCGGCCAGTTATTCACAGTGCCGCCGAAGTCAGTCGGATCCGGGTGCCCACACTTGACTCTCCCATATTGGCCCGGCAGTTTGAATTTGCCGACGAATTGCGCCGCCGCGCCGGCCCGCAGGCCCTGGTTCGAACCGTTGATGTACAAAGTCCCATGGATATCGCCGCTCTGATCTGGGACAAAAACGATTTTTATCTGGCCCTTATGGATGCACCGGAGGCGGTCCGCGAATTGTCCGCCAAAGTGCGGCAATTGCTCACCGCCTTTCTGGAGGAGTGGTTTTCGCGCTATGGCCGGCAGCACGTAGCCCACTATCCGGATTACCTTATGCCGCGCGGACTCACGCTTTCCGAAGATGAAATCGGGGTGGTCAGCCCGGAATTATTCGTTGACTTGTTTCTGCCGGAACTGGTTACGCTCTCTTCGCATTTCGGAGGCATCGGCATCCATTGTTGCGCTCATTCCCGCCACCAATGGGATAATTTGCTCAAGATTCCGAATCTACGGCTCCTGAATTTAGTACGGCCCATAGACCAGCGGCAGCAGGCCTACCGGCACTTTGCTATCCGTACCCAGCAATGGAATGACATAAGTACCATAACCGAGGCGCAATGGTTGATCGACCAGGTACCCACGGCGCGAGCCGTGCTGGAAGTGGTGGCTCACAGCCGCGAAGAAGCGTGCCAACTGCTGGAAAATCTTCAGGCTATGACGAGAGTCCGGTGAGCCGCACCGCGATGTCCGCGCATGCCCCAATCGGGCGAACTTTCGGTGATTGCCGGCGTACCTGGGCAGCCCCGGGGGCACATGGCCCGGGCCAAACCTTTTGGTTGACAATTCGTATTAAGACCGGTAAGAGAAAAGGCCCGGCTTTGAATGCGGGGCAGAAGGGCTTTAACCCAAGGGGCTTTACCCGGAAGTCCGGTGTTTTTATGAAAATCGATGGAGCAATGCAGTAATGCCAAATGCGGCGGAAATTGTAGTACAACGGCTCACCAAGGACTATGGTCGATTCCGGGCGGTGGATGACATAAATTTTGAAGTGGCCAAGGGCAGCGTGGTCGGTTTTTTAGGGCCTAACGGGGCTGGCAAAACCACCACCATCCGCATGCTCACCTGTTACATGCCGCCCTCCAGCGGACAGGCTCGCGTGGCCGGTTTTGATGTCTTTAGCCAGTCGCTTCAGGTTCGACAGAACATCGGCTATCTGCCCGAAAATACCCCTTTGTACCCGGAAATGCGCGTGGAGGAATACCTGGATTACCGCGGCAAATTGCGCGGCCTGAATCGCACCGCCCGCAAACAGCGCATCGCCGAGGTGGCCGATCGCTGCTGGCTTACCGATCGCCTGCGCTGGCTGGTGGGAAAATTATCCAAGGGTTATCGCCAACGGCTGGGCATTGCCGATGCCCTGCTGCACAATCCCCCGGTGCTGGTGCTTGACGAACCCACCGTCGGCCTGGATCCATCCCAAATCCGCGAAGCCCGGAAACTCATCGCGGAATTGGCCGGCCGCCATACCGTGCTGCTTTCCACCCATATTCTTTCCGAGGTGGAACTGGTCTGTCAGCGCGTCATTATTATTGGTCGCGGTAAAATTCTGGCCCAGGGTACGCCCGATGAACTCAAACAGCAATGTGCCCGCGCTGGTGCCGCTGGAGCCCGATTGCTTGTGGAAGTGCGCGGGCCGGCAGACCAGGTGCTTAGCGCCATCAAAGCACTGCCCGGCGTGGAAAAAGTGCAGGTACTTGCAGATGGGCCAGTGCAATCGCTGGCGGTAGTGGGGAGGTTGGATGCCCAACTGCGCGAACAAATTGCCGCCTTGGTGGTGCAACGGGGCTGGGCCTTGCGTGAAATGAGAATCGGCGGAGCCACACTTGAGGAATTCTTCGTCCAGATTACTGATCCGGGAACCACACAGGCCGCGGCCTGATGGCCTGGCCGCGTGCCGCCGGGAATGCCAAATCCGTCGCCAGGCCATTTGACGCGAACTGGTCCCCCGGAAATTAAGTCAATGGAGCATCTGTTTATGTCAAGAATCATGGCGGTGGCGGGGCGCGAACTTAAAAGCCTGTTCTATTCGCCCGTGGCCTACATTGTGCTCGTCTTGTACCTGCTTTTTGTAGGACTGTTATTTTCAATGCTGGTGTTTATTCCCGGCGAACTGGCCAATCCCCAGCCAATGTTTGCATGGAATCATTTAATTTTAATTTTCATTGTGCCGTTTATCACCATGTCGCTGCTGGCGGAAGAATACCGTTCCGGGCGCATTGAAGTTCTGCGCACCAGTCCGCTGGCGGAAATGGAAATTATTCTGGGTAAATTTCTCGGAGCGATGGGCTTTTATTGTGTGGTCATTGCCTCCAGCGTGGTGTTTGTACTCACCCTGATGGCGTTTGGCCGGCCCGATTTTCACCCCATCTTCACCAGTTATATGGGCTTGCTACTTATGGGTTCCATGATGGTGGCCATCGGCGTATTTTTCTCGGCTCTATCCGAACACCAGATTCTCGCCGCCATGAGCACCTGCGTAACCCTGGTGACATTGGGCATTCTGGTGGGCTTTGTACGGCAGTTGGTTCCTACCTCCTGGTTTGCGGCCACCCAGATCCGCCATGTGCTGGGTTATATGGCCATTGAACCACACATGGCCAATTTCGCCCGGGGCGTGGTGGACACGCAAAATATCGTTTATTTTTTAACCGGTACCTGCTTGTTTCTCTTTTTAACCTACGTGGTACTGGAAAGCCGGCGTTGGAGGTAACAGCCCGCCACAACAGGCGATCATCAGGAGTGAAACTAAAATCATGGCAGCAGCAGAAAATAAGGATGACCTTCCCACCGCAGCCCCAAAAAAACGGGGGCTTGATGGCCAGATTGATGTGAGTGTCTCCGGCCGACAGCGCTGGTTGTATGGTGCCAACACCGCCATATTAATCATCATTGTACTGGCCATGGTTGTTTGCCTGGATTGGCTTTCGGTGCGGTTTAACTACCGTAAAGACCTGACCACGGGCGGAATTTATTCGCTTTCTCCGCGCACCAAAAAACTTCTGGCCCTGGTGGACCATCAGAAAAAACGCATTTATCTGGTCAATTTATATCCGCAGGGACAGCCGCAAGGCCGGTCCGGCATCACTGAATTTTTGCAGGGTCGCAAGGTCCAGCAGCTCATCAAGGAATACAGCCGCAATTCCAGTTACGTGCGGGAGTTCAAGACCACCCATGGCCGCAAAGCCCTGGAAGAACAAATCCGGTCCCGGTTCAAGGGCGAATTTTCGCCCTATAAGGCGGCCGCCCGGCAATTTACCCGGCTGGCCCTGCAAATCAAAAAGTTTTTGGCCGCCGAGGCCGCCGGATGGGGCCGCCTGGCCCAACAGCCGGGGCTTACCGCCCAGCAGCAGCAGGTGGCCTTATCCGTACAATCTGTTTTCAACGGCAGCTTGCCACGCGAGATTGCCCGCACCCGGCGTCATGCCCAGAAGGCCATGCATTCAACCTTGCCGGATTGGCCGCGCGTATCCAAAGAGCTTTCCGATACCGCCAATATGCTGGCCTCCAATCTATCCGCTCTGGGCAAGCCCGATGCACTGGAGCAATCCACCAATATCCAGCTCGGCCCCGCTATTACCGCCTACCTGAAAGGCCGCACCGCCGCCTACCACAAGGAAATCGCTTTATTAAGAGCCTATCGCCAAAAAATTACTGCCATCAAACCCTTGCGAGCCGGAGCCATCCTGCACGAATTAACCCCGGATTCGCTGCTGGTGATGGGGCCTGAAAAATTGAAGGTGCTGCCGGGCTATTCGCTTTTTAAGCCGCGCAGTGCCAGCCTGGGCCAGGGGCCTGAATATGTATTTAACGGCGAACAGGCCGTCAATTCCGCTCTTCTGGGTATGATTCAAAAACACCGCACCAAAGTGGTGTTTGTCAGCATCAGTCCCACCAATCTCATCAGCACCGGCGGCCCGTTCAGCCGCATTGCCGCCCAGTTAAAACGCAGCAATTTCAAGGTTTTTCAGTGGTCGCCCACGCCGGTAAATCCACAGCAAGGCCCCGCCGGTCCGCCGCCAGCCATGGGCAAAGGCGTCATCTGGGTGGTGGTGGAATTGCCGCCGCCCGGCCAGGAATCCTATCTGGCCGGTATGATCAATGAACAACTGGAATCCAAAGTGCGCCAGCATCTGGCTCAAGGTGGCAATGCCCTGTTCCTGCTTGGTTCCATGCCCGAACAGTTGTTGATGAGCTTTCAGGGCAAATTGCCCTTCAAGGGACTTCTGGGCGGCTATGGCGTTCGCTTCAGGCCCACCTACAGCATCGTGCAGCGCACCCAGACATCACGCCATGGCTATGTGGCCATGCCGGAAGTGCAGGTCAGCACGTTCCCCAACACTATCATCGGTCGTCCGCTGGAATCCCTGGCCACGCTCTTTGCCGGACAGATGATGGCTCCCAATCAATACCTGCTGGCACCCACCGTAGTTGAACCTCTGGCCCATCTGCCCAAAGGCACCATGGCCAAGGTCATTGTCCAAACCTCCGCCGGTGTCGATACATGGGGACAGCCATCGGGTTATACGGGACCGGCCGTTTTTCAGCCCGGCACCGATCTACCCGCACCTTTACCCCTGGCGGTAATGGCCCAGAAGGGTACCACACGGGTGGTGGCCATTGGTAATGTACTTTTTGCCTCCAACCAGATACTCGAAAGCGGACAGCCTTATGTTACCGGCGGACAATTGGGATGGGTTTACAATTATCCCGGCAATGCCGAACTGTTTGTAAATGCCATGTATTGGTTGGCCCACGATTCGCACCTGATTGCCGTTAGCCCGCGGGCCACGGTGGCACTCCGCATAGCCCGCATGGGCTCCAGTGAAGAAACCATGGTCCGGCTATGGAGTTTCATCGGTCCGGCCTGCCTGGTAATTGTGGCGGGCTTTGTGGTATTTCTGGTGCGGCGGCGTGTATAACACGCTACGTAAAATCGCCCGGCATCAAAAGGCAATAAAGCCGGCATTCCGGGTAAAAACCGGGCCGCACCAGCGAGTGCGGGGTTTTGCCCATCAGTTGTTGGTAAAGGAAACTTGCACATGAATTTTCGTCTGACCACTGCGGCACTGCTCATTCTGGTCGTTCTGGCAGGTATCGTCGTTTATATGTCAAGCCGGCCCGCGCCGCGCCGGCATACGGCTACCGCCGGCCTGGTTTTCAATCCCGCCCCGTTTACCATGGCCAAAATCACCTATGCTCCTTCCGCCAAACCTGTGCGGGAGTTTGTCCGTGTCGGCACACACTGGAAAATCGCCCGGCCAATTTCAGTATGGGGTCGCGATTTCAAAATCGGCGATATCGGCGATACCCTGCGCCAACTGAAATACAAATACCGCCTGGCGGTCCAGCATACCGGCCCGCATTCCCTCCCGGCCCTCGGCCTGGCTCCACCCCACGCCGTGGTAACCATCACCGACAACACCGGCCACAAGTTCAGCCTCAACATCGGCCGGCACCTGGTCAATGGCCGGCTTTACGTTCAGCCCAGCGGTAAGCCGCACTGGGCCTATGTGGTTCACGCCGGATGGTTTTCCCGCCTTTCCCAGCCCATTGCCCGTTTTCGCGATCGCAACCTCACCCGCTTTCATATCAAGACCGTTACAGGAATTACCCTGCGCCAAGGCCCGCAGCTCATTCATCTGCAAAAACTCCAGGGCAAATGGATCATCACCCAGCCCGTGCATTGCCCCGCCCGGCCCGTGGCCGTAAGCAATTGGCTTAGCAATCTCCAAAGTCTTCACGCTCACCGATTTTCCACCGTCCCCGCCAACACCGCGGGCCTGACCCATCCGGTGGCCACCGCACAAGTGCAATTTGCCGCGCCGGCCAAGCCGCCCACCACCATGCCTGGTATGACCATGCCTGTCGCCCAACCGCAGCCCCTCGTGGTAACATTCGGCCGCTACACCGATTTAACCCGCGGCCATGTTTACGTCAGCAGTAATCAGGACCCGGGCACAGCCGTGCTCAGCACCGTTTCCATGAATCATCTGGTGAAAACATTAAGTCAGTTACGCGATCACGCCCTTACCCGGGCCGCGGTCTCCAAAGCCGACCGCATCGTCATCACACGTAGAGCCGGCGTGATTTCTCCGAAAATAGCACCGGCCATGTTTCCCCACCTGTACTTGATGCAATCGGCCACACACCATTGGCGCATGGGAACCACCTCCACGCAATTTGCCGGTGGGCCTTTGCTGGCCGCTTCCGCCAAGGCTCTCGCCGCCATGACCAAAGCCCTGTCCAAGCTGCGGGCTACCTCCTTTCTGGATTCCAAAATCAATTTAGCCGGCTTAGGGCTTGAGCCTCCGCTGGCCTCGCTGGATCTGCAAATTCCGGGACGCATTCATCCCTGCCATATCCTCATTGGCAAGCGGCAAAAAAGCGGTTTGCTGCCGATGAAAAGGCCCTCCTGGCCCAGTGTATTTTTGGTGCATTCCTGGAAAACAAGCGCCTTTTTACCCCAAGCTACCGCACTAAGAAGCCTGAAAATTGCCGACATTGCCGCGGCCTCCATTCAATCGCTTGTTGTTGGCCGCCGCCACCCCGCCGATCAAGCCACTTTCGTGCAGCATGGCGGCAAGTGGACGCCGGGCAAGCTGCTGGGCGTCGCGGCAACTCCTGCCGAATCCCAAAACATTGCCACACTCGCGGCGCAATTCGCCCGTTTACGTGCCAAACGCTGGATCAGCCTCCAACCGCCTACACCCAATCCCGGCGTCATTCATATCGCCCTGACGATATCACAGACGTCCAAGCCGGTCCCCAAGGCGGTTGGAAAAATGCAGATGCCCATGGTCGGCCCACAAAAGCCCATTCTGATTCAGGCACAACTGAACCTGTGGCCCCCCGTTGCCAAACCCAGAAAAAGTAAATCGAAACCCACCTGGCGCGCGGTGTATACAGCCACCGGTACCCGCCAGAATTGGACCTTTGTTCCATCTGCTGCCTTGGTAAAGGCCGCCGAAGCCGTCCTTCAACCGGCGACGCCTAAATAACGCGATTCCACCGGTTTAAAGTTCAGGTGAGTCATAACGGCATCAATGTAATCCATCCGATGCAGGCCGTAATCGCCGAAAAACGCGTGCTCAAATAAATCCACCGCCAGCAGCGGCCGTGCTTTCCACAGCGGTCCGCTGGCCATCTGCTGGCTGGGCAGGTTCCACAAACGCCCGGTACATTCATCCAGCATCGTCCAGGTCCAGCCGCGGCACGTGCGGGCGGTTTGCCGCAGGTCCTTCAGATAATTATCCAGATTTCCAAAGCAGGCGCAGATCGCCTCCAGCAGCTTACCCGTGGGCGGTGTGCCCTGCGCTGCGAGAATATCAAAATAAATTTCATGGTTCCGTACGGCCGAAAGCACAAATGTCAGATCGCCCTTGAGATTGGCAATTTCGGTGGCTTGCGCCGTGCTGCGTGTGCATTGTATTTGCGTAAGTCGCTCGGTAAGGTCCTGCCCCTTTTGCACGTGCGACAAATAAAGCTTGTAATGTTCTTCCATCGTGCCGCGGCTTACCACCTTGGAGTCCAGCAAGCCGGGAAAAGTTTTTGGCTCAAGCACACGCACCATCCCACCAATCTGGCAATGCCACATTGCCGCACAACACACGTACCGTCTTGGGCCGGCGCTCAAGGCCCTGGCCTGCATCCTGCAAAATCATTTTACGCCGCCGATTCTTTGATACCCCGTTTCAACTTCTACCCTGCGTTTATGTTACCACCAATTGTACCAGATTGGAAAAAGGGGTTTGGAATCTTTAATTTGCCTCGCCGCCCACGTCGTGGATATGGTCAATTTAATATACACCCAACTTTTGTCTTTACTTTACTGCGGCAGCGGAATACTATAACCCCATTGCTTAATCGTGGCGGGTGGGCTGAACTGGCCAAAATGCCGCCAGCACCCCACAGATATCAAATTTCGTTGGAGAATCATCATGGCTGATAATCCCTATAGCCAATCGTCTGCGGCACCTTCGTCTGCTCCCTCGGCAGGGCCGGGGCCGGGCATGGCGCAGTGCGGCGTTACCCACAAATGGTTCCCGGAAGATGAGTTGATCATGTTTCAGGGGCAGTTGGTCAGCGCAGAAGGCAAGCAGGTTCTGCTGGATCGCCTGCTCACAGGGGCCGACGTCCCTGGTGCCATGATCCGCCCTGGAGTCTGGCGGCGCTCCGGGTGCATTTTTCTTGTTGACGGAATTCTACTTGGCGTGTTCAGCATGCTCCTGAATTATTTATGCGGAGTACAGTTTGGCACGCCCATGGGCAATACGCAAGTGCTGTTCAACCAAAGTGTGGCGTCGGCTATCGCGATGGCGGCCGCCATCCTTTATTTCGGTTTGCTCCATGGATGGAAGGGGCAATCGCTGGGAAAAATGGTTGGGAACCTGCGCGTCGTCAACCTGGATGGCACGCCGGTGTCCAAACCCCAGGCCTTTGCCCGGGCCATGGCGTACTTATTTGGCAATATTCTTACTATTCCAGCTTTGCTTCTCGGAGCCATTATGAAAAACTACCAGATCGCTCTCGTCGGATCGTTTCTGGCTAGCGCATGGCTGCTGGCGGACGGCATTGCGGCCTTGGTAGACACCCGCATGCAGCGAACCCTGCATGACAGAATCTGCGGAACACGGGTGATCGTGATCCATGGCTAAGGCTGACCATCGCTGGCCGCAGCCCGACAGTTCGCATCACCAGGCTGCCGGGGCTTCCGAGATAGCTGCCCCTGGTGCCGGGTAAAAGTGCGTCCGGTTCCCGCCGCTTATCAACCGGCCGGAATAAAACAACTGACGTCCATGGGTGGATATTATGCCGCGATATTTGCTTACTACCCCCGAACAGGTAACCTTGAGTTATCAGTTGGCGGGCCTGTTTACCCGGGCCATAGCGTACCTGATTGACGCAATGATCATGGCGGCATTTATGTTGGCGGTAATTCTGGTCGCCTTGCTTGCCCCCAGCGTCCTGAGCATCGTGATAATTCTACTGGCGGTGTTTGCCACCATGCTGGGGTATTTCATTTTCTTTGAATCGCTATGGTCGGGCCAGACACCCGGCAAACGGGCGATGAAAATCCGGACCATCGATGCCTCCGGCGGCCGATTGACAACCTCGGCTGTTGCCATTCGCAATCTGGTGCGCATGGTCGATATGCTGCCGATACTTATGTTTCTTGGTGGCGTGGTGGCATTGATGGATCCTTACCACCGGCGGCTGGGAGATATGGCCGCCAACACCATTGTGGTGCGCTATCGCCAGACGAGCCTGCCTAAATCTGTTGTCCGCCGCGAAGCCCGCCACAACAGTTTTCGCAGCGACCGTGTTCTGTGCTCACGAATCATAGCCCGTATCGGGCGGGAAGAACGCGATTTAATCATGGACCTCACGCTGCGACGGGACCAGCTCCAGCCATCAACCCGCGAACGCATGTTTGCGGATATGGCGGCCCATTGCCGCAGCCGCCTCGGCCTGGATGAAAGCCATTATAATCTTAGCGATGAGCAGACGGTTTTGAATATCGCGCTGATTCTACAGGATGGATGGAAAGGGGATAAGTTATGACTGTGTCAACCACCAGCCCGGTACCCCTTCAGGCCGATGTTGCCAATCGCGTTGTTCCATGCCCTGGTTGCTCCGGAACCATGGTTGCTGCGGCCAATGCAACCTTTCATTGCATTCGCTGCCGCATGCAGGTCAGCGCAGAGCTGTTTAATCCTGTTGCGCCGGTCATCCACCGCCCGGAATTGGCACTTAGTGAACACGCCACCTGCGTTTACCACCCGCAGAAAAGAGCAGTTACGGTATGCCAGGGCACCGGCAACTTTATCTGCGCGTTATGTGCGGTGGAAATCAAGGGAAAAACTTACAGCGCCCAGTATCTGGAAACCAGTGCCGGCAAAAAGGCCGTGGATGACATCGCCGGCCAATTTCTACCGCGCCCCGATCGCGTAGTTAGAAATATCTTCTGGTCCTTGCTTATTCCTTATGTCAATGGATTGGTGCTGGCGTTGTTCCCGGTTGCGGCGATCTATGGCTACATACAATGCGGCAAAATAGCTGATTTGCGGCGGCAAAACGTGCTCTACCGTGCGTTGGTTGGCAAATGGCGCATCCTCATCGATACCATCTTACTTTCGCTGGTGCTGGCCGGCTGGCTCCTCCTGGTGTTGGTGCTGGTGGTGCTGATTTTACGTCGCCATTTTTATGCTTCATTGTAATCACAGGTTTTCGAGGCTTTTTACTATGGCCGGGCAAGAGCTTTTTCGATTCTCCACCTTTTTAGATCGTCGCACCACTCTGATTATGGATCATGAGCTGGTAGTACTGGAGCATCAATTTTTCAACAACGACCGCATCCGTCGAATTCCGTTCGATCAGGTGGAATATGTGCTGTACTGGAAGCGCCTGGCAGGCGGGCAATTAACGGTTTTTTCTCTGCTTTTCCTGGGCTGTTTCATCGGAGGGATAGCAACTCTCGCCCATCGTGCGGCCGGTGGTGTTCCCAGCCTGGTATTCGGCACTATTCTGCTGGTTTGCGCTGTGGGAATGTTGGTGCTGATTGGCATCACCCTGTATAAAGGCCGGCAGCACCTGCTGATTGTCCGCGCCGGAATAAAAGTGCATCTGCGCGGCAGTATGGGGCCGGCAAAATTCCAGCGGTTGGTAACGCAAATAGCCACGCAGACCCGCGAAGTTCAATCCGCCCTGGCGGCCCCCGCCGCTACAAACGCTGATGCGGACGCAGCCAGTCCTACACAGTCCGCCGATGCACCTCTCCAAACTACCGATAGCCCGGCCGCGGAACCCACACAAGTCCCATCGTAGCCGACTGGGTCCCTCCAGCTGCGGCGAACATTAACGATGTGCTCGATCATGGATTTAGCCGCCGATTAAGTAAAGTGCCACAGACTGCACTTTCCGACGATACCTCCATTGCCGCGGCGAATCGCAATCGCCTTCCCGCAGCCCGTTACCCCCGGCCAGCCAGGCCCGTACCCCTACGCCAATGCCAAAACCAGTGGTATGATGTCTCCACCGTTTTCCTGTACGCATTACAAAGTGTAGAGTGCAAAGAGTATGGCGTTAAAGAAAACATTTTGCCAGAATCATCCGGATCGTCCGGCGATCGGTGTTTGTGTCATCACCGGGCAGCCCATTTGTGAAGAATGTTCTACCCGTTACGAAGGCGTCAACTATTCGCGCGAAGGCCTGCGGATTCTCCAGGCCCGGCGCGCCCAGCAAAACAAAATCCATTGGTGGCCGGACCGCATCTGGCTGGTTCTGGCCACACTCTTAAGTCCGCTGTGCGTCCTGCTAATTTATCTGGGCTTGCTGGCGCTGATCTTTGAGCTTGGATTGCGGAGTTGATTTATGCCCACACCCCAGCAATCCATGGATCTGCAATCCAATAACGATTTTGCCGGCAGTCTGGATTCCGGCTTGGAATTCATTCGCACATCCGCCGCCTGGGTCATACCCGTATACGCACTGGCGGTGGCCCCTACGGCGCTGCTGATTCTCTCCATTATTGCCGACATTGCCCGGCATCGACCCAGCACGGCCACATTCTATTGCTGGCTTCTGCTGCCCGCCATGGCCTGGCGCTGGGGCGTTCTGGCCGTCATCCAGCAACGTGTATGCTGGGCGATCACCGGCAAAAATGATACCCGCATATTAAAGCGACGCCTGTTTCCCCTCCTGATCGCCCGGCTGCCGCTGGCGGTCTGGGTGGTCTGGGGATGCCGGTTGCTGCTGGTATCCGGCATACCCGCATTCATGTTAAGTGCCTTGGTGGCACCAGCATTGCTCGATGCTCCAACCATCTCCTGGAAACACATCTTCCGGCCCTTGATCGGGGCTTTGGTTTCCTCCAGCGCCTGGCGACACTTTTTAACTCTGCTGGTAACTTTTCTGATGGTGTATATTGGCCTCGTAGCCACCATAAGCCTGATGGCCGATATGGTTATCCCGTCATTTGCCGGCGTATCGGATCTGCGTCTGCAACTGCTGCTGCGCAGTTCTGCTCTGAAAATGGGCCTCGGGTTTTTTGTCTGGATGGCCTTTGATCTTCTCTGGCACGTTAGTTCGGTCATTGTGTTTTACCATCTCCAAACGCGCCTGACCGGTGCGGATCTTCAATTTCGCCTCAATGGCCTGCGGAGGACTGCCGCATGAATGCCCGAAGCATGTTTGGCCTGGCCATGGTCAGCGTACTGTTAATTACCGTTCAGGTCCGCGGCAATCCGGCGGCAGGAATATCTCGTGCCCAGACATTTGTCCATCCGCACCGTCAATTGCGGCACATTCTTGCCCAGCCACCCTTTCAACAATGGCGCTGGCGGGAAAAGGCCCAGGCCTCGCCGTTACACAATCCCCTGGAACAAGCCATCAGCAAACAGTGGGACCGCTTTGTGAAATGGCTAAGACGCATCTTTTTTCGCCACCATCACCAGCGCCCAATCGCAGGCGGAAATTTTTCCGGCCCACCCTTTTCTATTGCCACGTTTCTCGAAATTATGGGGTGGATTGTGGGCATTTTGCTGGTGGTGGGCATCCTGATGGTGCTCTTCCGCTGGTGGCCCGCCGCAAAGACCAAATCCAAGTCTGCCTCCAGCGCATTAAGCCGCAACAGCATTGGGCAAGCCATGGAGCAGGGAGACGCCCTGGCCATGGCCAGCGACTCGTGGATGTCAGCCGCACAGCAATTCGGCAGCGAAGGCAATTTTCGTGCCATGTACCGGGCCATGTATTTGTCATTGCTTTCCGGCCTGCATCAAGCCGGGAAAATTCGTTTCCGCCGCAACCGCACCAATTGGTATTACGTACATGATTTTCATGGCCAAATGCCGGAGCGGCAGTTATTCGGCACCCTCACCGACCTGTTTGACCATGTCTGGTACGGCCGAAAACTCTATCCCGGCCTCAGTGCCGATACGCTGCGCCAGCAGATTCACCTCCTTTGCACCAAAATAGACCAGCCGCAACCCGTGGCGGTTCCCGGTCATGCGCCCCTGCGCCAGGAGGATGCCCATGCGTAAAATCATACCCGTCTCCCTGGCCCTGGCCTTCTTTACCTTGTTGATCTGGTTGCTGGTCGATCTGGCCTGGAGCACAGCACGTGGTGGCTCCCAGATGCCGCTTTACAGTGCTTACCGGTTTGATCCCTACGGGTCTGCCGCATTGGCGCAATTTTTTCATGCCGCCGGCCGGCGCGTTACCCTGCTCACTCACCCCATTTTGCCCCACGGTACTGCTGGTGTTCTGATCAATGCAACAGATCCTTATACTTCCGGTATACTGGAAGATTATTCCACCCCAAAACACTACAATCCCCATTTGCTCCACTGGATAGCCGATGGCAATACGCTCATCGACTTTACACAAAATGCCACCGGTTTGACGGCGTTTTTTAAGTTACGTGTCCTGGGTCTGGCCAAACCGTGGGACTCTGCCCAACACAAACACCATAAGTCGCCCCAGAAAAAACATGCCAAACTCCCACCTCCGCACCACCTGTTTTTGCTGCCAGAAAATGCCCCGGCGTGGGTCACCATCATGCAAAATGGGCGAAGCCCGCACCTGCTTGCCCCATGGATTAAAAATGTGCCCTGGCATTATTCCCGTGCGGCCGGTTCCCACCTCCCCGCGCAGCGCCGCCTTTTGCAGTTGCTGGCACCGGCTTACTTTATTATTCCCCAAAAGGACACGCATTGGCAGATTCTGGCCAAAACGAAATTCGGACCGGTGGTCATTGAAAGGCATCTGGGCCGAGGCCGCGTAATTTTCGTCGGCTCGCCGTGGCTTATGCTCAACGGTGGCATAGCCCATGCCGGTAACCTGGATTTTTTGCAGGCCGTTTTACCCGATAAGCCAGTCATTCTGGACCAATGGAGCCTGGGTGCGGGCCATAACTATACCACCTTGGATATCCTTCGCCGTTACGGCCTGATACCGGCGCTGCTGGAACTGATTGTACTGCTGCTGGCCTATGCCTGGAGTTGCCGGGGCTACCCGGCCGTGCCGGCCGGCGATTCTAAAGGACCGGTCCGCTCGAGCGTGGAACATATTGCCATGCTCGGCCACCTCTACCAAAGTTCTCTTTCCGAACCGGAACTATTTCAGTGGGTTAACCACGAAATCACGCACCGCATCGCCGCGGCCTTGCGTTGCCGTCCGGAACAAATGCCCGTCTACCTGCAAAAACAGCCCGAATCTGTCCGGCAGGGGTTGCAGTCCATTCTGGTACGTCTGCAGATGGTAGAGCGCGGGCTGGCCGAACCCTCTGCAAAATCCAACGCCCGAAAAGCAGCCCGCCGTCGTACGCTGGCTGATTTAATTACCCAATCCTGGCACCTGGTTAAGGAGATACAACATGGTAGAAACCCCGGATCCAAACCTGCAACCGATAATCCAGTCGCTGCAGGCCGCAAAGACGGAAATTAAAAAAGTGGTTCGCGGACAGGAAGCATTTATTGATCTCATGCTTACCGCCCTACTGGCCGGTGGACACGCCCTGCTCGAGGGTGTGCCGGGAACGGCCAAAACATTGAGCGTACGAACTCTGGCCATGACGCTCTCCTGCCGCGCCAAACGCATACAATTTACCCCGGATCTCATGCCCTCCGATATTCTCGGTACGACCATTTTTACCCCCGGTGCCAACGAATTCCACCTCCACCAAGGCCCAGTCTTCACCGATCTTTTGCTGGCCGATGAAATCAACCGCGCCCCGGCCAAAACGCAATCTGCTTTGCTCGAAGCCATGAGTGAGCAGCACGTTACCATTGATGGCCAGCGACATCTGCTTTCCACGGTTTTTACCGTCTTTGCCACCCAAAATCCAGTGGAATTTGAAGGCACCTATCCCCTGCCTGAAGCCCAGCAGGACCGGTTCCTGCTTAAAATTCCGGTCGATTATCCCGATGAGGCATCCGAGCGCCAGCTCCTTGACGCCATTGACCAGGGCCATCCGCCGGATCGCCTGGAAGCCTCCGGTATTGCCCCTGTGCTCACCCTGGAGCAGCTCACCGCGGCCCGTGAGAATCTGGCCAGGGTCCGTGTGGAACCGGCCATTGTGGAGTATCTCTTAAAACTGGTCCGAGCCACGCGGAAACATGAATCCGTCGTCCTTGGTGCCGGGCCGCGTGCCTCTATTTCACTTCTCACGTGCGGCAAAGCCTGGGCCTTGATTCATGGCCGCGATTTTGTAACCCCGGATGATATCGCCCGGCTGGTCGGGCCGGTCCTCGCCCACCGCCTCACCCTTTCCGCCGATGCCGAAGTGGCCGGCACGCGTAAGGCCGAAGTGCTCGATCAAATCATGGATTCGCTTGAGGTTCCACGATGAACATACCGGGGAAAGCAAGCATCTGGTCTCTCGCGGCCATTTCGGCGTTGCTGCTGCCGGCGGCGCTTAGTCGGCCGTTGCTGGCCGTTGGCTTGAGTCTGAACCTTGTTGTGGCCCTGTTATTGATCCTTGATTCCGTAGTCCTCCGCAAAACCACCCTGCGGATAACGCCGGAATTTCCGCTGCGCGGCGAAATGGGCACGCCCTTGCAACTTGCCTATCGCATTGAAAATCTCTCCGCCCGCCGCACCATCATCACCTTGGAACAGCCCTGGCCCGCCGGCTTGCCCGGCGAGTCTCCGCCGATCCACCTTGCCATCGCCCCACGGGAGTCCATTTTGACTTCCCTGGCCATCACCCCCGCAGTCCGCGGCCCGTTGCAATTAAAGCCCGCCATCATCACCATGAGTCTGCCCATGCCCTGGGCACTGCGGCGTACCACTGGCCCGCAACCACCGGCAATCCGTATTTACCCCAACCTGCGGGACATCCGCCGGTTTGAAGTTCTTCGCCAACATCACGCCCTGGCCATGATGGGCCTGCATCAGCGGCGCATTTTAGGCAGTGGACGTGAATTTGAGCAGCTTCGAGATTACCTTCCAGACGATGACTTCCGTGACATCAACTGGAAAAGTTCCGCCCATCACCAACGGCTGATGACCAATGTTTTTCAGGTGGAGCGCCAGCAGGATGTGCTGCTTTGCCTTGACGCCGGCCGTATGATGGCCAATTCCATCGGCACCCGTACCATGCTGGATTGTGCTATTGACGCTGCCATT
This sequence comes from Planctomycetota bacterium, assembly GCA_021790385.1. Lineage (GTDB taxonomy): Bacteria > Planctomycetota > Phycisphaerae > WQYP01 > WQYP01 > JABEVA01. The sequence goes on along the minus strand of JAJYDW010000001.1, from coordinate 120,281 downwards.
ATGCTCGGCCATGTGGCGATCCGCCAGAACGATCGCGTGGGTGCTCTGGTTTTCCGCCAGTCCGTTACCGCGTTTATAAAACCATCCGGATCATCTCTGGCTATGCGGCACGTGCTGGATGCCCTGGCCGATTGCCAGGCCGAAATGGTATATCCCTCCTATGCCGCGATGGCCGCCGCCATTCGCCTCCGCCAGAATAAACGTTGCATGATTTTTCTTTTCACCGATCTCAACGATCCACAGTTGGCCGAGAATCTGCTCGATTCCGCCGTCCTGCTGCGCCACCGCCATCTTTTGAAGGTGGTGTCGCTGCGGGATACATTGCTGGATCGTATTGCCGACGGTCCAATCTCAACCACATCTCATTTCTTTCAGGCTATCGCCGCCCGCAAGCTGGTCACCGAACGCGACAGCCGTAAACGCAAGCTGTCCATGGCCGGGGCCAGTCTCATCGAAGCCAATGCCGACACCCTGACCCTTGGGGTCATCAACGCCTACCTGGCCATTAAATCCCGCCAGTTGGCGTAGGGACCGCACAGCGCTTCATTCGTCGTTGGCGGGATCCCACTGCGGCTTTTTCAGTGGCATGAAAAACAGGTAGGCAATCAGCGCACAAAACAAGGCACAGGCAAAAAATATCTTCAAAAAATACGGCAGCACCGGCGCGGTAATCTGACTGAATCCCCCTTCAATCACTCCCGCCAGCACCAGCATGTGCGCACAACCGATCAGCAGATTCAGTAAATCCCGGCGTTGGTCCCGCACGCTTGCCCACACCGCGCCGTGTCGTCCGCCGCCCGTCCACATCGCCCGCGCAATCATCAGGCCTGCCGTTGCGGCAATACATATTGCCGGCAGTTCCAGTACCCCGTGCGGTCCCACCCAGGAAATAAAATAGGTCCCCACATGATCCGCCTGATAACGCTGCCCCAGCGACCCCAGCATCGCCCCGCTGAAAAATAACATCACCACCGTACCCAGCCCAAAGGTCAGCCCCAGTGCAAAAGTCATCACCGCCACTTCAATATTGTGGGTAAACAGATAAACCGAAAAAAACAGGTTCTTCTCTGCACTGTAATGGAACTTCCGGGAACTGTCAGTCGCAATGTGCTCGGCCACACGGTGTGCGGGACTCTGTCGGAAAAATTCCGCCGGCACAAACGTCAGGGCTGTTGATGGGTGTGCCGCAGTAATAGCGTATCCGGCGACGGTTCCCACGCCCATAATCAGGACTGAAAGAAGCAGGGCCGTCCACTGTTTGCGGACCGTAGCCGGAAAATCATATCTTAAAACTTGCCACCATGCGGAAAACAACCGCACCCGTTGCGGTACCGCCAGGTGCTGCAGGGCCCGGGCCACCAGCATTTCCAGGTAGTCCAGCAGGGCGGAACCTCCGCCGTACGTCTGCACCAGGTTTAAATCATTGGAGGCCATGCGATAAAGCGCAAAAAATTCCTCCGCCTCCGATGCGGTAAGTCCCTGCGCGGTATCACGGTCCGCTTTATCGGTCAGCACGGTTAAGCGCTTCCACTGGTTTTCCCGTCGGGCGATGAACCGGTTAATATCCATGACTCCATTGTCCTTCCAACAGACAAAAACGGCAATTTACCATCCGCACCTGACAGCGCATTTATCCTGTTCGCTGAGCCGGCCACCTTGGTGGCCGCGCCTTCCCAATCCACTACGGGCTTGAAATATTAAATTTTAAATCTCAAATCCATTTCTCCCTGCCGCCTTCTGCTCCACTGCTCAACTGTTCCCCTGCTCCCGCGGGCCTTAGTTCGTAGCCCTCATTGTCTTTGGGGTTAATCCCCGTCGCCCGCTGAAAGCTGACCACCGCCCGCTGACCGCCCTCCGAAAATCCGAGCCGCGCCCGTAAGGAAGCGGACCATCACCCACACACTAATACGTATCCGCCCCATTGATATAGGAAAGCGGATCCTGCGAAATCCATGTGCCCAAACTCGCCGAGTACCGCTGCACACTCCCCCCCCAAACGAGCCGCTGGGTTTATCCCAGCGGTTTTCCCCACAACCACAGCCGTCCGCTGCCCGCCAAAAGCATACCCCGTTGTGCGTGGCCGCCAGGCGGCCGGCGCCACATGTTCACCCCTTCACGCCCATAAACCCTCAACCGTTGGTCGCGCCACCTTCCAAAACCATTACCATATCCTCATCCTACTTCACCCCCACCCACCCGCAAACCAAATCCACCCTCACCAAAGCACCAACAGGTCGCCAAGATAACGGCCTAAGGAAACAATCCATGGAAAATTAAAGGTGTCAGGTACGTTTTTTACCGCCGGTGGCCGCCACCACGCTGTATGTCTCCACGCCTGCGTGACAGGTGCCCAGGGAAACAAATCTCTGGGCTGATCGCTGAATGCTGAGAGCATTTTTCCCCGCGCCTTGTCTCCTGACTCTACTCACGCAACGACTATTTCAATCGCTTGCATTATCCCGCCGGTATCCTGTACTATCACGGGCTTGGAATTCGCCCGGCCAGCGGAGCATGTTGTTGTAGCTCCGTGGCCGGACTTATGATGATAAAGGAGTTTTTCCATGGCTAAAATTCGAGTTGGTATTAATGGTTTTGGGCGCATCGGCCGTCTGGTTTTCCGAGCCGGTGTGCATGACCCGCAAATTGAGTTTGTCCTCATAAACGATCTGGTGCCGCCGGACAATCTCGCCTACCTTTTACGTTACGATTCCACCCATGGCCGTTTCAAAGGTGAAGTCAACGTACGCGGGGATGAAGGCATTGTCGTCAACGGCCACTTCATTAAAACCGTTTCCGTCCGCGATCCGGCCACCCTGCCCTGGAAAGACCTGCATGTTTCTTACGTCATTGAATCCACAGGTTTGTTCACCGACCGCGAAGGTGCCGGCAAACATCTCGCCGCCGGGGCCAAGCGGGTTATTATTTCCGCTCCGGCCAAGGACAAGGAAACCCCCACTTTCGTGATGGGTGTCAACGAAGATAAATTCAACCCCGCCACCGATTCCATTGTCTCCAACGCCAGTTGCACCACCAACTGCCTGGTGCCGCTGGTCAAGGTGATTCACGATCATTTCGGCGTGGAAGAAGCCCTCATGACCACCGTTCACGCCACCACCGCCACCCAGCCTACGGTAGACGGGCCATCGAAAAAGGATTGGCGCGGCGGACGTGGTGCCGGCCAGAACCTGATTCCCGCCTCCACCGGCGCAGCCAAGGCCACCACCCTGGTTATTCCCGAACTCAAAGGCAAAATCACCGGCATGTCCTTCCGTATTCCCACGCCCGACGTTTCCGTGGTGGACCTGACCGTCCGCACCAAAAAGGAAACCTCCATGGCCGAAATCAACGCCGCCATCAAAAAAGAATCGGAAGGTCGGCTTAAGGGAATCCTGGGCTATACCGAAGATGAAGTGGTTTCCAGCGATTTCCTCGGCGATGCCCGTTCCAGCATTTATGATGCCAAAGCCGGTATTGAGCTTAATTCCCGGTTTTTCAAGCTCGTAAGCTGGTACGACAACGAATGGGGCTATTCCAACCGTGTCATTGACCTGGTGAAGTTCATCGGCCACAAAGACGGGCTGATTTAAGAAGGGGCCGGTGGGTGCGCTGGATCTGGATTGACCGCTTTGAAAGCTTTGCGCCCGGCAAAAGTGCCGTGGCCATTAAAAATGTTACGCTTTCAGAAGATCATCTCCACGATCATTTTCCCGGCTTCCCCATCATGCCCGCCAGCTTGATGATCGAAGGCATGGCACAAACCAGCGGCATTCTGGTTGGGGCAGTGCGGGAATTCAAGGAAAAGGTGATTCTCGCCAAGATTAACCAGGCCACGTTTGAACGGTTGGTTCGCCCCGGCGAACAAATCGTTTATCGTGCCGCCATCAGCCAGCTCAACGAAACCGGTGCATCCATTGAAGGCCGCATTGCCTGCCGTACCTGGCAGGGCGGTGCTCTGGTGGAACAGCCGGTGGGCACGGTAGACCTCATGTTTTCTCATATTGACCAGAACATGTCGGGGATGAAGTTTCCAGATTTTAATTTTGTGTTCAATTCCCAGTTTATGGAACTCTTTGCCCTGTATCGCCGCGAGCTGAATTTATCCATGCCGTAAGCCGTCAGGGTACGCACCGGGGATTTTGCCATGGCTACCGCCAATTTCGCCGACCGTCTGCTGGCCGCCATCGATCAAAGGCAAACCCCCTTGATTTTGGGGCTGGATCCCGTGTATGAAAAGCTGCCCACGGCCATTACCTCTCGGCCGGGCATGAATGATTCCACCCGGGCTGCGGATTGTGTCAGCGCCATGGTTGAATTCTGCCGACAGATCATCGCCGTGGCGGCCACGCACGTACCGGCAGTGAAAATCAACAGCGCCTATTTCGAGCGTTACCAATGGATGGGCTGGCAGGCTTATGGTCGCCTGGTGCAGGAAGCCCGAACCGCCGGGCTGCTGGTCATCGGCGATGTGAAACGTGCCGATATCGGCCACACCGCCGAACAATACGCCGCCGCCACCCTGGCCGATAGCGACTTTAGCGACCTGGGCCATCTTGGCGGCCCTGATGCCATCACCATCAATCCTTATTTTGGTCTTGATGGAATCAAGCCCTTCACGGATACGGCCCGGAAGATGGGCAAAGGCGTCTTTATTCTGTTGCGCACCAGCAACCCCAGCGCCGGTGAAATTCAGGAAATTCCCGCCGCCGATAAGCGGCCACTCTACCAGCACGTGGCAGATCTTATAGATTCCTGGGGCCAGGGCCTTATGGGCGCCTGCGGTTTCAGTTCGGTGGGTGCGGTGGTAGGCGCCACCACGCGGGATTCGCTGATTCATTTGCGCCGGGCGTTACCGCACACGCTTTTTTTGATACCCGGTATCGGGGCCCAGGGCGGCAATCTGCAGGATTGCGCCCACGTCTTTGACCGCGCCGGGCACGGGGCGGTGATTTCCGCCAGCCGTTCAATTATTTTTGCCTATCAGGATAAAAAATACGCCCACTTTTCCGACCAGCAGTGGTCCCAGGCCGTGCTGCAATCGATACTGGATACCCGCAGCGAAATCGCCGCGGCTCTCGGCGAAAGCAGCCCCTGACCGCCGCCGGCAGCTTTGAACCCTTATCACCAGGCCCGAAAACCATGACCCAAAAACATCCGTTCATCACCGTTTCTCCGCAGATGCGGGTTGTGGTAATGGGGCTGGGCCGATTTGGCGGCGGTGTGGGCGTTAGTCGCTGGCTTTGTCAGCAAGGTTGCCGGGTGGTTGTCACCGATATGGAACCCGCCGACAAACTTGCCGATTCTGTGGCCCAACTGGCCGGAACCGGCTGCGAATTTGCACTCGGCGGGCACGATACGGCCATTTTGCAGCACGCAGAAATGTTGGTGGTGAATCCGGCCGTGGATAAAGCAAAATCCGATTTTGTGCAGGCCGCCATCCGCCAGGGTGTGCCCATCACCACGGAAATCAATTTATTTGTGCAGCGCTGCACCGCCAAAATTGTGGGCATCACCGGCAGTGTCGGTAAATCCACCACCACGGCCATGATCTGCCAGGCGTTGACTGCCTGCCTTGCCGGCAGCCCACCCCGGCGATGCTGGATGGGTGGCAACATCGGCCATTCCCTGCTTGCGGACCTGCCGAATATCGCATCTGAGGATATTGTCGTTCTCGAACTTTCCAGCTTCATGCTGGAAGATACACCTGCCATCGGCTGGTCTCCGCACGTGGCGGTGGTTACCAATGTGGTCCCCAACCATCTGGATCGCCACGGTACCTTGGCCAATTATGCCGCCATAAAAAAAAATATCCTGCGCTTTCAAACTCGCGCCGATGTAGCCATTCTCAATGGAGAAGATGCTGCTGTCAGCGAATGGCAGTCGCATGCCTCCGGGCGCACCATGGTTTATCGCGTGTGTGGCAGTGAAAAACTTCACTTGCTGGTTCCGGGAGATCATAATCAATCCAACGCCCAAGCGGCGCTGGCAGTGGTCAAAGCGCTGGGTCTTTCCAATAAACTACCCGCCGCCATTGCTGCACTGCAAACATTTGCCGGCCTGCCGCATCGGCTCCAACTGGTGCATACCGATGCGGTTCGACCTGGCCATAGCATCTACTGGTATAACGATTCCAAGGCCACCACGCCGGCTGCCACGCTGACCGCTTTGCAGGCCTTTCCGGAAAAATCTTTTATCTGTATCGTTGGCGGATACGACAAACACTTGGACTTAGGCGAACTGGCTGCCGTTCTGGCCAAACGCGCGGCTGGGGTGCTGGGCATTGGTGCCACCGGCCAAAAAATCATAGATTTGTCCGCCCAGACCGGCTTGTTGCCGCAAAATAGGCTCGTTTATACCCAAACGCTGGCCGCAGCGGTTCAACAAGCCCGACTTTGGCTTCATTCACCCGATCCGTTTTTCGCGGACGTTAAAAACGTGGTTCTGTCTCCAGCGTGCGCCTCGTACGATCAATTTCCTAATTACGAAAAACGAGGCGATATATTCACCACCCTTGCCAAACAGCGGGATTTATCAGACGCTGAAAAGATCTGAAAACCGCACCGAAAAAATATTACGCCCGCGCAAACCATCCCAACCTGCGCATCGTATATAAGGTTGCAATGGTTGCAGGCCTGTTGTGGCCCGACCACTGCTGATGTTCCTTCCTTCTCCCCCACGAAAGCCGGTGGTTGCCTCCCACGCGACCATCGGCTATTTTTTCTGATATTACGGCGCTGGCGACACTGACTTTGCCGGCTTAATGGGTGGATTATGGCCAGGCACATTCTTTTTGGCGGATCCTTTGATCCCATTCATATAGGGCATCTGATTGTGGCCCAGGCGGCCATGGAAAAGTGCCGCGCCGCCGGCGTGCTATTTGTGCCAGCCCGAATCTCCCCACACAAAACGCATCGCTCCATTACCTCCGGTGCGCACCGCCTAAAGATGATTTCGCTGGCCATTAAAGCCCAACCGGCTTTCGCGGTCTCCAACGTGGAAATTAATCGCCCCGGTCCAAGTTACACCTGGGATACCTTGGACGCTCTGGAGAAGACGCATCCGCACCACCAATTTGTGCTGCTATTGGGTTGGGATCAACTTTCCGGCCTGGGCACCTGGTATCGCGCAGAAGAATTGCTGGCCCGGGTGGATGTGGCGGTGCTGCCGCGCGGCGATGGGGCCGGCGGCAAAATCCCGCGGCCTGCAGGCGTCTCATCACGCATCTGGCGCAAGGTGCTTTCGGCCGTCCTTGATACGCCGCGGATTGATATTTCCTCCACTGCCATCCGTGACCGGGTGCGACGAGGGTTATCCATCGAATATCTGGTCCCAAACACAGTTGGCCGCTATATTCACCGCCGGCGGTTGTATCGAGCGCCTTGACTCTGGAATATCCTTGCTTTTATGTTTCCGCTTTGGTACAAGTGAATTGCCCTCTGCCATGTTCGTGTTAGGTCGGCTTTATTGCTTCGGACCGATGAACATTACAAAGGATCCGCGACGCGTGGTTTGAAGGACAAGCCTGGTTTTGACTCCGGTCAAAACAGTTGTGGAAGTCCGGAAACTGCATATTGCGCATCCGCCCTTGTAAAAAGGGTTCGAACTTTACCGACTCACGGCATTGCGGCGGAGGCTTTTTTTAATTTTCTTTGCCCTTCCGCCCGATAAGCGAATTGTCGGGTCGTTGGTCGAGCGTGGCTCTATAACAAGCCCTGGTCATCGTTTGCCCCTTGACGAATTGGCCCACGCCCGCAGGGGAATCGACATGGCTCCTATTTTTATTCTTGAAGACACCAAGGTCGATCTGCTATATCCCCTTACCTATTACCGGCCGCCGTTTCTGCTGCGCTGCGGTGCCGGCGATCTGCTCGACCGCATGATGCTTTTTATTCAGCGGCCCATCGATGGCGTCGTGGTGCGCGACACCATGGCTCCGCGTGTACGCGCCGCGATCAAATTGCGGGTCAATGGACCATTGCGTAATAAACACGGGGCTATTTTTATCAGCAGTCGCTGGCTCATGAGCAAACCCTTTCCCGAACCGCCACCCGATACCGCCGGGTTAGTGGGCCACGATATCGCCTGGATGCATCTTTCCCCTAAAAATTTGGCCAAACTCGATATGCGCAATATCGTGCGGACCAAAACTCTGGCCGACATGCTTCCACTGGTACGGGTATCACCGGCGGAGGCAGATTTAATTGAATATCCATGGGATCTCATCACGCATAACGGCCCGGCCCTGCGGGATGATTTTTCCCGCCGTACCCCCGGCATCGCTTCCGAGCCCATGCCCGGAGCACACCTGCTCGCCCCGGAAAATATGTGCATCGACAAGGATGTTACCATTTACCCCGGCGCGGTGCTCGATGCCCGTCATGGACCCATCATGATTGAATCGCGGTCTGAAATTCACCCCCATGTTGTCATTACCGGGCCTGCCGCCATCGGCCGGCAGACAATTATCCGGGCCGGCGCTTGCATTCGCGAAAACACCAGTATTGGTCCCAACTGCCGCCTCGGCGGAGAAATAAGCAATTGCATTTTTCTGGGCAATTCCAATAAACAGCACTACGGCTTTCTGGGCCAGAGCGTGGTTGGCGAATGGGTCAACATCGGTGCGGGCAGCACCGGCAGCAACCTCAAAAACACCTACGGCGAAGTGCGCATGCCCATCAATGGCGCCGATGTAGCTACGGGGTTGAACTTTCTGGGTGCTGTCATCGGCGATCACTCCAAGCTGGGTATCGGCACGTACTTAAGCACCGGTTCGGTGATTGGATTTTCGAGCCATATCCTGGTTTCGCACCCGCCTAAATTTGTTCCCAGTTTTTCCTGGCTCGATGATGAAGGCTTCAAACGCATCGATTTTAACAAGGCCGTGGCCATCGCCCAGATCGCCATGGAACGGCGGGATCTCACTTTCACCGCCGAAGAACATGAATTGTTTGTGCGCATTGCCGAAAAATGGTCTGCCGTGGAAGTGCGGCCGCAATAACCGCACCGCCTTGTCAGCACAAAATCCGATTTATACCGTTTGCCACCCGGCGTATAACGAAGTAAAATCCATCACTTGGTACCGCGTCACGCGCGCGGGTTTGGAGTAACTTATGGCAGTAGAAAAACTGGTCAAAGCAGGACGGCAGGCCGTAGCAACATCGCCCCGGTCGCGCGTGCGGCGGGTACCCCGCGCTCCCAAAGACCGGATTCTGGCTTTCAAGGTGGATGCCGCGCTGGCCGGGCTGCTTGCATCCGTCAATAATAAAAGCGAATTAATTCGTGATGCGGTGTATGCCTATCTGGGACATCTGTGCCCGCTGTGCGAAGGAAGAGGTACCATTCCCGCCAATCGCGGCCACGAAATGGCCCTGCTGCTCAAGCAACTGCAATTTGCCGCATGCAGCGGCTGCCATTCGACGCTGCCCGTCATGCCGCGCCTGCAAACGCTCGTAAATTCTCTGCCACACGCCGATCGCCTGCGTCTGACGGAGTTTCGCAAGACCGGCGAATTGCTGTGCTCGGAATGTTTTAACAAGGCTGATACGTGCGATACCTGCGGCGTACACGTGCCGCATGACCATATGTCCGATCACCGCAGAAAATTACATCTAAGTCATAAATAATCGGCAGGCTCGCCACCCCACGATCCATGGGCTATTATCCCTATAGGCCCGACGCATGGTGCCCGCGTTTGGGTGGACCCAAGACTGTAAACTCCCAAACAGCGTGTGCGACGTGCGAACCTGGTTCAACAGCAGCCCCAATATCCACTGGCCATGTCCTTTTGCCCGCATCCCCAGGCCAAATAGCTTTAGATTCCCTTTCTCTGCCGCGGTACTGCTGATTTATTTCCTTGCCGGCCCACACCACGGCGGCTGCCGGGCCGATGGAACAGCTTCGGGCTTATCCACCGCTTTCGGAGATTGGTTTAGCGCTGACCGGCCCCAAAGCATGCTGGATCGGGATAATCTTACCGGCGACTGGTGGGGAGCACGCGATGCCCTGCAGCACCACGGCATTATTCCGGCCGTTTCTTTTCTGCAGGCCGCCAGCGAAAATTTTGCCGGCGGTATCCGCACCAACCGCATCGACTGGCGCTATCGCCTGGATGTTTCACTCACGCTGAATACTGCCCGGATCCTGGGTTGGAAGGGGGGAACCGCATTTGTGGATTTCATGGCCCACGGCGGTGAAAACCCGGCTCTTAATCTGGTGGGGGCCGTGCAGGCCATCAGCGCCATCGACCAGAATCCCGCCGCCCGGCTGGATCAGATATGGTACAAGCAGGAACTTGCCGGTAAAGACTTGTGGTTTAAGCTGGGGCGCATCGATACCACGTATGATTTTGACAACATCCGTGATGCACAGCCATTCCTCAACGGCTCTTTTGGTTTTACGCCCACCATCTTTGTTTTTCCCAGCTATCCGTTTTCCGCCTGGGGCAGTGAGGGCTGCTGGAAGCCCTGGACGCATTTGCAGTTGAAGGCGGGCCTTTTTGACGGCAATACCGAAAATACTCTGCCCGCCGTCGCCAGTGCCGATCCCAACGCGGTGGAAAATCCTTACGGCCTGATGGCCATCGGCGAACAAAGCGTGAACTATCTTCTGGGGCCGGCACATTTAAGCGGCACTGTAACCCTGGGCGAATGGTACCACACCGGCACCTTCCAGACGTATGCGGGAACCTATCAGCAGGATGCCCATGGCTTTTACGTGTACCTCGATCAGACGTTATGGAAATCAGACCATCAGCCAGGTTCCTCAGCCTCGCGCATCGGTACTTTCATCCAATATGGCTGGGCCAACGGCAAACTTACCCCAATCGACGGCAATCTGCTCGGCGGCCTGCGCTGGCGCGGGCCGATTCCCGGCCGACCTGATGACAACCTTGGTTTGGGTGCCAGTTGGGCTTATTTAAGCCGCCATGCCCAGACACCGTACAACTCGGAATGTATCGTGGAAGGATTCTATTCCATTCAAGTAACGCCGTGGCTGAATGTGCAGCCGGATTTACAATATGTTATTCATCCCGGCGGTACGTACGCCAACGCCCTGGTGGCAACGGTGCAGGTGGGCATTAAGTTTTGATCGAGTATTGATGGAGAACCTTATGAATTCCACCGTGCCGAATCTGCCGCGCCGTCGGGCCGCGATTTTCTGGATTGTCATGTATGCCCTGGTCATCGCCGCGCCGCTGCTGCTGGTACGCCTGACCCAACCACACCAGGGCCACCAGGGCTTTTTGAAAGGTCTGTCCAACAATCTGGCCTTGGCCGGCTTTGCCATTCTGGTGCTGCAATTTTTTCTGGCGGCCCGTATTCCGCGGACGGAATCGCCTTTTGGTCTCGATTATTTGTTGCGGTTTCATCGGGCTATGGGCCTGCTGGCCGTGCTCATGTTATTGGCCCATCCGGTGCTGCTGGCCTGGGGCAGTGGCAGGTGGTGGCTGCTCACGCGATTGATCGTACCCTGGCCGGCGGAGTTGGGGCGGTTGGCCTTGCTGACATTGGTGGTAACCGTGATTACCGCAATATGGCGGCAGTCCCTGCGCCTGGAATATCAGCGCTGGCGGAACTGGCATGGACGAATGGTTGTGTTCGTGCTGGTGCTGGCCTTTGTGCACAGCATCGTCCTGGGCATTGGTGGCCGCGGCCGGGGAGATCTGGCCGCGTGGCCGGCGCGGGCGCTCTGGTTTGCCCTGGCCGCGTGCGCCCTGGGAGCGTATGCGTATCACCGGTGGTTTCACCGTTTTTATCATCGAAAAATTCTTCATGAAGTTACCAACGTAAAGCAGGAATCCCGGGATATATGGACGCTCACGTTTGCTCCAGTGTCGCCGCGACATCGGCGCGTGCATGTTCCGGGCCAATTTCACTACATCACTGTTTTAAGCCCCGAGGTGCCGCGGGAGGAGCATCCATTTTCGATATCCTCCAGCCCGGCTGCTGTGGATGGCGTCGCTTCCACCATCAAAATCGTCGGCGATTTCACTGCCCAAGTTCCAAAAATAAAGCCGGGCGACCGGGCGTACATCCGCGGCCCGTTTGGCCGGTTTTCATATCTCACCGCTGCGCCGGAAAGGCCGTTGGTTCTTATTGCCGGCGGTGTGGGCATCACGCCGCTGATGAGCATGCTGCGGCATTTGCGTGATACCCAGGCCAACCGGACGGTGCTGCTGGTATTTGTGAACCGCAGCGAAGAGGATATCATCTTTCGGGAGGAACTTGCGGCCATGGAATCTCTGGACCGACCGCAACTGCAGGTGGTGCATGTGTTAAGTCGTCCATCCGCCGGCTGGCAAGGTTGTCAGGGCCGCTTGAATCGGCAGATCCTGACGGAATTGCTGCGTGGGCAGGTGCTGGAGAAGGATTATTACGTTTGCGGGCCGCCGGCCATGGCCGAAGCGACCATGCGACTGCTGCGCGAAATTGGTGCGCCACAGTTCAGTATCCATTCGGAGCAATTTTCTTACTAAAGGGGCCGCGCAAAAATAAATTCATCTTTTACGACGCAGGAGTTTTGGCCGCCGACAAGGCGTGAGCGACGCGCGTACCCTGACCATGGGTCTGTAAGGAGCGAACAACGACGCCCACGGCCCAAAGAACCAGCCGCATGGTACAGGTTATTTCTTGACAACCACTCAAGGATCACGCCTATGCAGCGAGCCTGGTATTTTCGGTGGGTGGTGGCGGGCATCATTCTGTGGGCGGGCAGATTGGCTGCAGGATTGGCGATTTTGGCCGGTGGCTCAGGTCCAGGCCAAAAAGCTGGTATAAAAAATCCATGGAGGATGCAGGTTCCATCCGCCAAGGGACCTTTGTTCCCCGGTGGGCATACACCGCGGCCTGCGTCTATGGAGTAAACCAGATGAAACTCGACCCGCAACGATGGATCTTGCAACCGCGCAGCCTGCGGTTTGAGCTGCTCTGGTCGGTGAATTTGATTCTCGGCATCGGGCTGCTGGCGTTTTTAGCGTTTTTGTATCACCATGAACTGCGCCGCCGCCTGCAAGACCATTACCAATCTCTTCATGCCGAGGCTGCGGCACTCGCCGACGGTGTGCAGGAATTGCGCGGCCAGGGCTGGCCGGAAGTGCAGGAATATATCAATGCCTCCCGCCAGTTGATGCAATCGGGGGCCGGTTCGCCCGATCATTATATTGCGGTACGGATGGGGCATGTGGTGCTCCAGAGCGGTCGTGCCGGGGCAAAGCCGGAGAGTTTTTATGCCGTCGTGCGGCGGGCCGCCAGAACGCCAAGCCACCAGGTGATGGTGGGGCGGCGGTGGGTGATGGTGGCCGCGGAAAGACTCGGCCATGTGCAGTTGTACATCGGCGAAGACGTGGCGGGTGTGCAACAACGAATTCGGAACCAGATACTGCTGTGGCTGGCCGTTATTGCCGTATTGGGGCTGGTGCTCACCGGGGTCATCAGCATGGTGCTGATCCGATTGGTAACGCGGCCCCTGCGCCAGTTGGTGGCGGCAGTGCAGCTTATTGGCCAGGGCCATCTTGAGGCGGATATTCCCGACATTCGCAGCAGCCAGGAGATGGCATTTCTGGCGGCGGCCATTCATACCATGAGTACAGATCTGGCCGAGAGCCGGCGACAAGATCAACAACGCATTGAAAAAGCCCGGCGTATTCAGCAGCACCTCCAGCCGCCGGTTCCCGACGGCGTAGCCCGCATAGCCGTCGGCTATAGACCCGCAGCCGTTGTCGGCGGAGATTATTTCGATTTTCAAATGCTCCCCGGTGGAGTGATCATCGCCTGTGTGGCGGATGTTTCCGGCCATGGAGTTCCAGCGGCCATGGGCGCAGCGATGCTCAAAACACTCTTTCTTGCGGCCACGGCGGAAAACACTGATCCCGGCCGGGTGCTTACCAGAATGAATACTACTTTTACCCAGGTGGCGTTGGAAGAAGATTTTGCCTCTATCATTGTTGTCAAATTAGATCCCCATCGGCATACGCTCGAGTATGCCAGCGCCGGTCACGAGACCTGTTATCTGCTGCGAGCGACAGGGCAAGTAGAGTCCTTGCATTCCACAGGGGGCCTGATGGGTCTAACGGCCCAGGCGCAGTGGCAATCCCAAACGCTGCCCATGACTTACCCGGAGCGGGTGGTGCTGCTAACCGACGGTCTTTCTGAAGCAATGTCGCCCCAGGGTATGCTGTTTGGCCGTCAGCAGGTGCATGATTTACTCGCGGTCAATATCAAAAGTCCGCTCGGTAACATCGCGCCGAGCTTATTTGGCGCTGTGGAGTTGTGGTCACAGGGCCGTTTGCAGACCGACGACATCACCATTTTGGCTATTGCCATGGCGTAATGGGCTGTCAGGTAATAACGCATATGAATACGGCGCAGGCATTTTGGCACATCCCCGTAGTCGGCTGGGTCCCTCCAGCCGCTGCGAATAAACGCAGCCCGCCGCTTGTTGAAAGCTGATCGCTGACCGCTAACTGCTGACCGCTGATCAACGTGCCGGGACACATCAATGTGGCAGGTGGTGCCCAGCCTCATTGTAGAACATGATCTGCGCCGCCAAAGCCTGGGCGGATGAGGGAGCATAACCTCTTATTCCCCACGTATGCGTGCCCAGAAAGCCGCTGGTGATGTCATATTGCGAATACACCACCGCCCAGCGTCCATGCCATTTGATGCCCAGCAGGTGGGGGTGCGTTTTCAGCCGGTCCATCGCCGCCACATACTTGCGGTATTTTACGTGCGTAAGGTTGGTGCCTCCCGGGAATGTGCCCCGCAGCAGCGACGCTGTCAGTGGAATCGGCACCAAAGGTACGTGCGGGAAAATCGATTTTATCAGCTTGACGAATGAATCGGTAAAGCGCGCCTTGCCTCCCGCAGCATCACCCAGCAACATCCCGCCATGCCGGAGGTAGCGGCCAAGGGCGGCAACCTGCGGGCGGCTCCACGTAAAGTGCCCGGTGCCGGTAATCACTGCCAGATCGCACGTGGCCGCGTGCAGCCCTGTGAGAAGCACGTGTGAAAGCTGCACCTTCAGCCCATGGGTATCTGCCGCCAGAGCCGCCATGCGTGGCCATGCCCCTGGCTCCGGATTCCAAAGACCCTTATATTGAATCTGCGCTACGGATATTTGCTGATGTATGGACCCGGTTGACGGTGCCACCGCCAGAGAATGCAGCCGGTTGGACAGCGCACCTTTTCCATTGGCATAAAAATACAAATTGGCGGGAATCTCCCAATCGCGTTTGCGGTTGAATTGCCGCGTCTGCCACACGCCCCCCAGGTCCAGCGGACTGATGATCCACAGATAACGCACGCCATTGCTCACGGCCAGCAGGCCCGCATTGCGTTTGAAGTGCAGCCACGGCTGAATATGGTAAAGCACGTCGGCCGCCGCAAGCGGCTGGACTGAATAGCGCTGATGCACGGTTTGCAGAGCGCAGTGAATCATGGCCTTTAGAAACAACGGGGAACGTCCGTTACACGATGCCAGAATAATGCCGCCGGCATGAAGGTATTGACGCAGCTTGCGAACATCGCCGGATGTAAAATGCGGATCGGCATCGCCGGTAATCAGCAGCAGCGGAGAATTGAGCCAATCCGATACCGGCGTGTTGAAACTGACCACCTGCCAGTTCAATGGCGTTTCAAATGTGCGGCTGACCCAGGAGGTAAAATTGGCGGCATCGCGCGGCCGGGCGTTCCACGCACCGCTGTACCTTTTGTTGTACTGCAGCTTGCTGATGAAAATGGGGTTCAGCCCGCGGTCGAGTGTTAACAGGGCATAGGCCGTGCTTATGTTGCGATCCGCCCCGATAAAGTGCCCCTTCCAACTGCCGTCGCGGCACTGCACCCGCACCAGATGCCTCGCAAAATCATCATACCAGTTGTGCCCGGCAAAAGTCTGCAGGCCGCAGGCCAGGCCCAGCCGCACGTAATTGTAAATTTCATACAGGCTGCGGAGTTTACCGGTGAAGTGTCGGTGAATCCAGGCCAGGCCGCGCTGTACATATTGATCCGGCTGGGGCTGAAGCGTGGGCTGCTGGTGAATGAATTCATCACAAATCAGCAGGCTGGCCAGCCCGGCGGGAGTAAAATCGGCGGCCCGCCAGGGGGTGAGCGACCGGTGGATGGGCTTGGAACTGCTGTAACCCCAGGCCCCGGAAAAACTCTGGGCGCTGCGCCAATGCCGCGCCGCACGCAGCCAATAGCTATGCGGAATAATAATCCCCTGATGCGCACAGGCCCACAACCCCAGTACGCCGTACTGGCTGTTGGAATTATCCCATAAATTCCGGGGCCGCCGGAAACCAGGGTAATGCGGAATAATCCAATACGTGTAGGCTCCGTCGTGATTCATAGCCTGACGCAGGTACCGGGCATCCATCTTGAGCACGCGCAGGTATTGTGGTTTGGCCGGCAGCAAGGCCATGGCATTGGCCTGAAATGACGCCACATAAGTGGATTGCGGATGCAGTGTGGCCAAAAAGTGAATGGCTCGCCGCAGCGGCGGGGCATAGATGTTCAGCGCCGGCAGATGCAAACTCTGGCCCACATCCAGCAGAGCCTGGGTTACCAATGCAGTTTCACCGCCGAATTGCCGCGGGAACTGACTTTTTCCGCTGGTGTGGGCCTTGGGGTCATTGGGCCAAAAGCCTTCCCACAGGGTGGTTCTATCCTCATGGGCCAGCAGATATTTTACGCCATGGTCAATCGCCCCGATTACCTGCAGGCTGCGTACGCGGGGCGTTAATTTCAATCCACCGGTGAGCGTCTGGCCAACGGGTAAGTGCGGCGACAACGCTGCATGCTGGGCTGGTCTATTGTCCAGAGCACCTTGCGCTATTGTATGCGGAGTTACCACGCAAATTGCCGTGGCCGGAGCCAGCATAAGCAGCACCGGGCGTATGGGAAAATTCCATTGACCAGACCGTAAGAGCATGGCAACCCAATCCTGATGCCGGTGCAGTATTTACCGCGGGGGCATCATACCGCGGCCAGAGTTTTGGCGGCAATCGTCCGGGTAGCACAGACATCCCTGTCTGTAGCCGTGCAGCACTGTGTCCGTTCCCCACGCGAACCGCTGGGTTTATCCCAGCGGTTTTCCCCAACCAACCACCACCCGCTCCGTGCATCTTTAACTCTGAAATTTCAAATCTGAAATCCGTTTATCTTGTATGTTGGAAAACATGATGAATATGAATTCACTAAAAAATGAAAATTACGGTATCTCCGCGGTGAAAATCCTCTCCCATTGAGGCAACGGCCCGCACTCCACTTGCATAGGACATTCGCCACCCGCGCCCCCTGGGTCCCCTGTGGTTCAAATATGCCTCCTGTTAAATATGTATGATAATCTTGATAACCTTAATAATCTTGACAATCTTGCCTCCGCCAATCACTGAAAGCTGACCGCTGAATGCTGATCACTGACCGCTTCGTGTCTCGTTTGTAGGAGATATTTCGTGTTGAATCGCCAAACTCCCAACTCCCGTCCCCCGACTCCCGTCTTACGGGCCGCAGCCCTCGCCCTGTGGCCCAAAGAGCCAGCCGGAAAGTGGAAAGTAATTTTTTCCCCGGCCCCGTACCCACCGCCAGCACCAGATTGCCTATTTTATAAGCAAAGTTTCCCAAGCTCATCAAACCTTAACCATTCCACAGGCACTGCCAGCCTCCTTTACGGGCCAATTTTGCAATCCTGGCACTTTTGGGGCCATTGGCATACCATTTGCCTTTACATTCCCGCAGCGTGTGGTTTTGTGTTATTTTTTTAAGGAGTTTTCAATGACCCACCAACGCACCCTCAAGTTTACCTTGGCTGTGGCTGCGGCCATGGCGGCTGCCGGAATGATGTTGTCCGGCCCGGCTTCAGTTCGCGCCACTGGCGGCACCGCCATTTCCGCCGCGGATACGACGGTCAGTTTGGACAGCACCACGGCACCGATGGCGCCAGCCACGCCCGCACCAGCCCCCGATACCAATCCGCTGCTGATGTATTCGCTGGATAAAATGCCGGATTGGAACGGCTCGACTATCGGCGAGGATCTGCAAACCGCTGGACTCAACATCTACGGTTACGTCGAGGCGGGTTACACGTCCGATTTGAGCGGCCGGCCGGCCGGCGGGGTTATCCCCGATCGCGTCTTTGATACCGAGTACGGCAATCATCTCCAGATGGACCAGTTGGATCTTACGGTGGCCCGAGCCATCAATCTTTCCGATCCGAGCTATCTCAAACGCGGCTGGGCTATCGGTGGCAAGGTAGAATGGCTGTACGGCTATGACGCTGCCACCGCCGACAATATTCATGCCAATGGTCTGAATTTTTACCACAGTTGGGCTACCCAAGGCAGCGCTGTTACCAGCGCCATCCAGGATCCCCTGTACCAATTCGACCTGGAACAGGCGTACCTTACGCTGGCTGTGCATCTGGGCGGTGCAGGTGATGTCAAGTTCAAAGCCGGCACGTTTGTAACGTTGCTGGGCGAAGAAACCATCAATCCTACCACCAACTATTTCTACTCCCATTCATTTGCCTTCGGCATGGGCATCCCCTTTACCCAGACCGGGGTGCTTGCAGAATACGTGCCCAACAGCACGTGGACTTTCTACGCCGGCATAACCCGGGGCTGGAATCAGGCCCTGCGCGACAACAACAGTTCCGTGGATTTTCTCGGCGCGGTAACCTACACCCCTAATTCCCAGTGGACCGCGACGGTGAACCTCTCCACCGGCCCGCAAAACAATGGCGATAACGGCCATTACCGCACGGTGGTTGAGCCGCTCATCACTTATACGCCTCCCATCCTCGGCAACAATCTGACCCTGGTGTCGGATACCACCATCGGCTACGATGGCGCCGGCAATGCCAGCAACGGCCAATCCGCCGGCTGGCTCAGCGAAGCCCTGTATCAAAGCTACACTGTCAACAACTACGTGCAGCTCAACGCCCGCGAAGAGTACTACTACGATGGTGCCGGCTTTACCATGGACGCCTTCGACTATAACCCGCCTCCGGCCGGAACCACGGTGCAGTATGGTGAAATTACGCTCGGCACCAAGATCACCCCATTCCCCAATGGCAGCCTGAGCAAAAACTTCTACTTCCGCCCGGAACTGCGCTTTGACATGGCGGATCATGGTGTGCTGACCAACGGCAAGCATTACCAAACCACCTTCGGTATCGATGCGATCTACACATTTTGATCGCCACACCTTCTACAGTTGCAGTTGCAACCGCCGGCGGGGCCTTGAAAAAGCCCCGCCGGCTTTTTACGCGCCATGCAATACCCCCGCCAATAGCAGCCATCGCCCGCTTCGGCTAAAATAAACCCTGTCCGGCGCAAGAACAGATGCCGGCATTGGAATGAAGCAAAATGTCCGCTTTCCGCATGACGCAGGTGATCTTCTGGCTGGGGTTGTCCATCTACCTTGGCGGACTCGCGACGCTGGGCGGTATTGTGGCCTGGCAGCTTTTTTCCATCCTCGGCCATACCAGTGTGCACGTGGCGGGCATGAGCGCGCATCTGAACCAGTCGCGGCAACTGGCCGGCCTGATCTTTGGCCGCATCCTGCAGGCTTTCAACGTCGTGGAAGTTGTCTGCCTGGCATTGATGTTTCTGGCGATTTTTGCTCAGATGGCACTGCACCTGAATCTGCTGAATATCTGGGTTTGGCTGCGCCTGATTCTGGCGGTGCTGCTGCTGTTAATCTCGGTGTATGATATTTTCATTATTTCGCCGGCCATTCACCGCCAGCATTATCAATGGATCGCCAATGTTGATGCCCACCCGGCCATGGCCCGGGTGCATCAGCAGATTTTCTGGCAACTGCACCGGACCAGCGAGACCCTGGGTGTCAGCGAAATCGGGCTGCTTTTGCTCATGCTGGTGGTTTCGGCGTGGGGCATCAGCCAACCCACCAGGCGGCAATTTCTGGTACCGGCGGTGCCCGACCATACTCCGTCCCCGGCAAGCCCGCACGCATGATTTGGAGTGCCTATGGAGCTGGATAAGCCTGACCAAAGAAAAACCCGCTGCGACACCATCATCGCCCGTCTGCGCGAAACTTTTCCCGAGGCCCACTGCGCCCTGCACTATGCCGATCCGCTGCAATTGCTGGTGGCCACCATTCTTTCAGCGCAATGCACTGATGTCCGCGTGAACATGGTTACGCCGCGACTTTTTAAGCGATTTCCCGATGTCCAAGCCCTGGCCGAAGCCGAGCCGGCCGAAATTGAAAAGATCATCCAGAGCACCGGCTTTTTCCGCAGCAAGGCCCGCGCCATTCAACAAACCGCCAGGGATATCATCGCCCGCTATAGCGGGCAGGTGCCGCAGACGATGGAAGAACTGACGAGTCTGCGCGGCGTGGGCCGAAAGACCGCCAATGTCGTGCTTGGCAACGCCTTTGGGAAAAATTGCGGCATCGTGGTGGATACGCACGTGGGCAGGATCGCCCGCCGCCTGGAGCTGTCCCAGCATACCGATCCTGAAAAAGTGGAAAAAGACCTGATGCGGCTGGTTCCACAGCATCTCTGGGCGCTGTTTTCTCATCTGCTCATTGCCCATGGCCGAACGTACTGCACTGCCCGGAATCCGCGCTGCGTCGATTGCCCCATCAGCAGCCCATGCCCGTCGGCACCGATCCTGTCCGAAGCTTCCAGGGTCCGCGGGGCAAAAACCGGCCAACGGGCAGGCAAACGGAAAGCCGGGCGTCGTGTGATGCCCAAAAAGCGCGCACACCGGTAGAATAGGAACCCTTGATGCACCTGCAGGTCCGGCGAAGGCCAGGCCACCTGCAGTTAAAATGGCGGAGATACCATGTCGCAATCTAAAAGAACGGGGCGCAAAAGCACACAACGCGGGCTTCATCCATCCCCGCCGCCCAGAGCGCTAACTGAAATCGACCATTCGGACCAACGCGGGCCATCGTCGGCGGCACCATCCGGTGCTGCGGCGAATGCATCGCCGCCTGGCGCTGGAAAAGCGGATCCCTTTGCCCTGCCGGCCCCCCGCACCACCACGCCGATGGAACACCGGTCGCCGGCAACATACCCCCCGCCACCCAAAATTGTGATCCGTCCGCGCACCACCCGCATTGATCAGCCTGATGAAAGCCAACCGCTGCTTTTTGAAGTCGCCTGGGAAGTGTGCTGGCAACTGGGCGGTATTTATACTGTGATGCGGTCCAAGGCCGCCAATATGGTCAGTGCCTGGGCAGACCGTTACTGCCTGGTTGGGCCGTACAATGCCGATACCAGCGCGGTGGAATTTGAGGCGGCCGCTCCACCCCCGCATCTGGCCGAAACCATGCGGCGTCTGGGGGAACTCAATGTGCGCGCCCATTTCGGGCACTGGCTGGTGGCAGGCCGGCCCCAGGTTATTCTACTGGACTATCAGGCGGCGTTTGCGCGCCTGGGCGAGTTCAAGTACATGCTGTGGACAGACCATCATATTCAATCGCCGGACCAGGATGGCGATATGAACAACGTGATTGCCTTCGGGTTTGTAACCGGCATATTTCTGCAGGAACTCTCCAAGGTCATCGCCGGCACGCGGCCCATCATCGCCCATTTCCATGAATGGATGGCGGGACTGGGACTCATGCGGGTGCGGTATCTGAAATTGCCCGTGGCCACCGTATTTACCACGCACGCCACGCTTTTAGGCCGCTACCTGTGCACGGATAACTCTGATTTTTACGCCAAAATAGACCTGATCAATCCGGATCATGCTGCGGGGCAATATGCCATTTATCCACGGTATTGCGTGGAGCGCGGCGCGGCCCACTGCGCCGATACCTTCACGACCGTATCGGATGTAACGGCTTTGGAAGCGGAAAAAATGCTGGGCCGCAAGCCGGATGTGATTACGCCCAACGGACTTAACATTCAGAAGTTTTCCGCCCTGCACGAGTTTCAAAATCTCCACAAGGAGTATAAAGAAGCGATTCACACCTTTGTCGCGGGGCACTTTTTTCCTTCCTACAGTTTCGATCTGGACCGCACATTGTACGTATTTATCAGCGGCCGCTATGAATACAACAACAAGGGCATCAACTTGTTTATTGAAGCCCTGGCCCGCCTCAACCACTGGCTTAAAACCGGCAATGTGCCGGTGACCATGGTGGCGTTTATCATCACCAGAGCCCCGTATAAATCCATCAACGTGGATGTGCTCAAAAGTCAAGCCATGTTCGACGAACTTAAACTCAGTTGCGAACACGTATCCCGTGATATGGGCGAGGCGTTACTTACCGCCGTGAGCCTGGGCCGACTGCCCGGCTCCGCCGAACTTCTGCCCGAAGAAGCGGTGGTACGCCTTAAACGTGGCATGCACGCCTGGCGCACATGGAAGCAGCCGTCCATTGTTACCCACGATCTCTGGGATGATGCCCACGATTCGGTGTTGCAGCAACTGCGGGCCTGCCGGCTTTTTAACGCCAAGGATGATCCAGTCAAAGTGGTTTTCCATCCCGATTTTCTTTCTGCAACGTCTCCCTTGATCGCGTTGGACTACGATCAGTTCATTCGTGGCTGCCATATGGGCGTGTTTCCCAGCTATTATGAACCATGGGGATACACCCCCATGGAATGTGTCGCCAGTGGTGTGCCAGCTATTACCAGCGATTTGGCCGGTTTTGGCAGTTATGTACTAAGTCACATTCCCGATCCGGCCGCCAACGGACTTTTTGTGGTTAACCGGCGAACCGTGGATTTTGATCCAGCGGCCCATCAACTAACTGAAATTCTCTTCAACTTCGCACTTAAGGACCGCCGCGCCAGGGTGGAACTGCGTAACCGCGTAGAGCGGTTAAGCGAATATTTTGATTGGAACAATCTTATCATTCACTACACGCAAGCTCACCGCCTGGCCTTGGCCAGGCGACTAAGCACTGAATAAATGTCTATTCGAGGCAAATATAAATAAATTTCGTAAAAACGATTAATTTTTTTTCGCATTCGCCGTATTTAAGCGTATTATTATTCGATTTGCCTGCAATATAAGCTTATTTTCCTTTATTTTTATAGTTTTTGCAGCGCAAGCGCTTACGATTGAACTGGTTATTAAACACTTCTTAATCGTAGGCACTTGCAATCTTAACCAAGCTTGATATGCTTCCAACTGGTCAATCTGAACGGTGCGGGTATAAAAAATTGTTTTTCCCGGACTCTTCAGACCGATAATGCCAAAAGGCAACACAAGGGTGTGACAGTGGCATGTCGCACTCTAGGAGTAAACGGGGTCCATTCCGCAAAGGGTAAATCGTAGTTGAAACGCAGCCTGATGGACCCAGGCATCTGAATAACCGGGAAGGCCCGTTTGCTTGGCCTGGCTGCGCGGATTTTGCCCGTTGATTGTTTGGACAAGAGCTAATGCTCCTGAACACAGTGAAGCGGAAACTGATGTATGAATTCGCACAACGAAAATTTGAACATGAAACTAAAGGCCAACGTACCGATAACCATGGTACGGGCCAACAATCTGCATGAATCAGTGGCATCAGTCTGCGGCGGCGTAGCCGCAGGCTTGGATGGCCGAGCATTTTAAGAAAAGGAGTTTTTTATGCAGCGCAGTTTGAGATTCTCCATGGCTATTGCGGCGGCCATGGCTGGAGCGGGGTTGTTTTTAACCGGCCCGGTTACAGCAAGAGCGGCGAATTCCATACCTGCCACGGATACCACCGTAAGTCTCGACAGTGCTCCGACCAGCACCGCCACAACCAACGGTATGGCTGAAACGGCAGCACCCGCAGCCCCGGCTGCTTCGCCGGAGAATCAGCCTTTGCTGATGTATGCGATGGGAAGAATTCCGGATGGCAATGGGGCCACGGTCGGCCAGGATATGGATAATCTGGGAATTAAAGTCGGTGGCTACCTGGATATTGGTTACACCACCAGCTTCCAAAATTCCCCCCGACCCTATGCGGGCAGTGCCTTTAACACCGAAAAAGGCAACAACATCCAGTTGGACCAAGTCGGACTTTACCTTGAAAAGGTGATCAATTTTGCCAATCCGTCGTTCCGCAAGCGCGGCTGGGATATCGGCGGAAAGATCGAAATGATCTACGGGTCCGATGCGGATCTTATTCACGCCAATGGCCTGAATTTTTATCATTCTTGGTCCAACAATACCGAAGGTGATCCACTGGATCAATTCGATCTGGAACAGGCCTACATCGATGTTGGCATTCCGATCGGGGCCGACAGCGGCGTGTTGATTCGCGCCGGTAAGTTTGATACCCCCTTCGGTTTGGAACAAATCGACCCAGTCAACAACCTGTTTTATTCACACGCTCTGGCGTTTGGCCATGTGCTGCCTTACACCCTCACGGGTGTCATGGCCAAGTACATTGTCAACCAGCAGTTGTCATTCCTGGCGGGGGTTGATCGCGGTAACAATCAATCCCTTAACGATGACAACAGCATGGTGAGCTGGCTGGTGGGTGCCTGTTACAAACCCAATTCCGAGTGGATGTTCAAGCCCGGCGTCCTTTTTGGTCCGGAAGATGGCCATAGCAACGGCTACTATCGTACCGTTGGTGATTTGGTCACGTCTTGGCATCCTAAGAACATTCTCAATGGCCAGTTGACACTGGCCAATGACACCAATCTTGGCTACGACGGTGCGGGCGGTTCGATCGCGGAAGCCTCCTCCTCCAGCTATCTTACCCCCGGGTCGCCGGGCCTGCGGGCTACCTATCTTGGAACGCCCGGAAGCAGTATCCAATCCGCGTGCTGGTTTGATACCGCGTTTTACGCCAGCTACTATGTGAACTCGTACCTGACCTTCAATGGTCGGGCCGAGTACATGTACGATGGTAAATCCTTCATGTTGGGTGGCGAGCCTGGCACAACCGTGAATTATGGTGAATTCACGATTGGTGCATCCATTACGCCGTTCCCGGACGCCAATCTACTCAAGAGCCTGAAGATTCGCCCAGAAATTCGCGAGGATGTCGCGGATCACCGGGTGTTCCAAGGCGGCGGATCTGCGGGTAAAAACCAGCAGACCTTCTTCGCGGTGGATGCGGTTTACGCGTTCTAAGCCAAGACTAAAGCAAGTGTAAAAAGACGCGGCGGGGCCTTCAAAAGCCCCGCCGCTTTCGTTGGCCCACCATCCGTAAATTGCGATACCGCATGGCCGCAAACGCTGGCTTTCATTGACTTTCCCGATTCCAGCCGATAAGGTTGACAAACCTTGGAGAGATGGCCGAGCGGCTGAAGGCGCCGGTTTGCTAAACCGGTGTACGGGTTACAACCTGTACCGCGGGTTCGAATCCCGCTCTCTCCGTTAGTGTTTCTGGATAGGAATCTACTTTTTATAGTTGGTTGGGAACACAAGCCCAACCTGCAATAGCATCGCAGCCACCAACCTGCCGCCATGCCACCCTACGCCGAGGGTATCCCCGACGCACTGGCGGTGTCCACGGCGCTGGCATGGCCGTCCAAAATCGCGATGTCCAACATGCTTAGCAGGTAAAAACTTTCTCCCCGCTGCTGTAAAATGACCGTGATACCATTGGCCAATGGAAAGCGCCGCGGTGCACCTGCCGGCAGCCCCAGCACATGCCACACACTATGCTTAACCACCCCGCCATGCGTCACTACCAGCACATCCTGCCCCGGATAATCGGCGGATATTTTCACCAGCACCCGCCGAATGCGATGCCATAACGCCGTATCTGTTTCTACGCCCGGTATACCGGTCCAATCCGAAAGATCGCCATTGGCTAGTGGCGACCCCGGCTCAATGCCGCGCATCTGACGAATTTCATCCCAGGTTTTGCCCTGAAATTCCCCCAATTCACGCTCTCGCAATTGCTCAGTCGTTTGCACCGGCCGCGATAACTTTTCTCCAATGATTGCTGCGGTCTGGGCCGCCCGTGGCAAATCGCTGGCCCAGATGGCGGCAAAGCGCCGCCTGGCAAAAAAAGCGGCCAGCAGATGGGCCTGATGAACACCAGCCTCATTCAGCGGCGTGGGCGTGTGGCCCTGAATGCGGCGCTGCACATTCCAATCCGTTTGGCCGTGGCGAACCAGCCACAGTCTGGCAGGAGCGGTTACGGATGGCGGTGTAGTGGACATTTTTGTATATACTCCATGGAATTGGCGACCCCGGAAATTTAGCAACCGCTAACGGCCTTTCGACCGGCCAGGCTGGCCACTAACCTGATGGTGGATGGAGTTTACCATCCCCATCCGAAAAATGTACTCTTCGCGTATGGTACAGTTTATTTCCTGACAGCCTCTAAGCGACGTGGATGTACGTATCGAGTGAGGTGATCAGCATCATAGCGCGGCACTGGAATGAAAAAATGCGGTGTGGAGGGTCCGCGACGCCGGCAGCTCGCGAGATAAGCGGCGCTACACTCCTGTCATTTTGATTTATAGTTGGTCACCTTGAGCTTGCAGTTAGCCCGGCTGCCCAGCTTTATTTGGCTAGCCAAAGGTTGTATGATGCAGGGCATATTTTTGGAGCGGCGGTGTTAACGCCATCAGAAATCTGGAGATGCAGCTATGCGTAGCACGACAAATCAACTTAACCGGACGTGGGTGGCGTTGGGAATTCTGCTGCCGATGTTGGCTGGTATGGGTGGCTGCGAACGCGAGCTTTTTACCCAAAAGGATGACGTGGCCAATCAACGATCGCTTTACTGGGGCGAGCAGCATAGCGTGTGGAACAATGCCCAGTCGCAGCATGAACAGGATCAGATGCCGATTCCAATAGGCTCGGCGGTCAGCGGGTATTGACGTTTTCTCAACTGTATGGTTGGGGACGGCCTCCAGCAAGGCCCCGGCACTTCGCTGTTATGAGCGTATGGTGCGGCGTTTTGGACTTGGCCTGAACTTGAGTTTTGTGTAAGCGAAATATTAAATTTTCCGGTAATTGATTTTCCATCCACCAAATTCTGACTATAGCTTGTATATGAAGATTGCAGGCGTGGCCTAAGGGCCGCAAAATCCTGTAATTTTTTTATCTGGTCTGGGTTGGCCGTGGCCAGGATACGCGGCTGACACCGGGGTTAGCCTGAGAGCCAAAGAGGTTAAGATATTGACCTAAGCTCTTCAAGAATAATTTCAGCTTGTAGTGGCGGTTGACACGTAGACGGTTGGTGTTTGCGTACGGAGATGCTGTTTTGTCACTGCGGCTTTAGTGCTGGAAAAATTGCCTTTTAGCTTGTGGCTACAAGGCACATACTTATGTATCGGTTCTTGTGGAACGAGTTTACTTGAAAGGGAGAATTTTATGTTATCAAAAAAACTCAGTTTGTCTTTGGCCGTAGCGGCGGCGTCAGCCTTTGCAGCATCTACGGCACAGGCCACTTTTCAGGCTACGCTTAGCAGTCCTGGCGGCGTGTCGGTTGTCCTGACCGGTTCGTCGGCTGCTCCCGCAGCCCCGGGAACGCTGCAGATCGGGCCGGCTGATGAGAGCGTCAATTCGTCTCAAACTGGTCATCCGCAACTGTTCAGCATCACCAACTTCACCGCCACATCCAACAGCCCCAGTTCGACCAGTGCAGCGGTGGAGGTTGGCTCTTCGATACAGATTACCAACACCACCAGTTCGCTGGAAACTTTGACCATTGACCTTACCGATAACGGTTTCACCGCACCGGTGGGTTCGAATCTGCAGGTTACCGCGCATGGCACGCTGACCTGGAACACAAATAACCAGGCCAATTCCAACGATGTGGTCACCGCGGAAAGCGTGGTTCAAGGAAATCCGGTTTCGGGTACCGTCACCAGCAATACGCTGAACCCCAGCACCTCGCTGCTCAATTATTCTACCTATATGCCGACGATGAGCAGTGCCTTGGGTACTTTGGGATCGCCATATTCTCTGGGCAGTAACCTGACGGTGCAGCTCAACGGTGGCGACGCGGTGAATGCGGTGTGGTACAGCTCGGTGGCTGCGGTTCCGGAGCCCACGGCCTTGGCCTTGCTGGGCATGGGTGGGCTGGGCGCAATGTTGCTGGTGGGCCGTCGGAAAAAACTCAATTGACACCCTGCCGCGGGTCAAACTTAGTTCCGCGGCGATTCAGGAGCAGTTGGAAGTTACGCAGGTGTGGCTCGCCCGGCAATATTGGCCGGGCGAGCTTTTTTTGGGGCTCCGGCCATGCGGCTTTAAGATAGCGGTAAGGTTTTACTAAAACAGCGGTCTCTGAAGTCTCTGACTGGTTTCGCTAGTCGTCTGGCTGAAGGAGCCATTTTATTGTAAACTCTGAATGTTAAATGCGGTGCCATCAGGATGCAGAATGGTCTTGCTGGACTTGGTGGTGCGTATCGGAATATGCGCATGAGATGCGGGCGTCTTTACGGCTTTTTGCTGGTGCTGCTGACCTTGGCAGGGCAGGCTGCTGCGGAGACTGCGCCGCCGTCGGCCCACGTGCAGCAGCCGGTGAAGCGTCGCGCCCCTACTACGCGGGATCTGGAACGCCAGATTGCCGCTTTGCGGCGCGAAGTGCAAACCATCCGGGCGCATGAAACCCGCACGTGGATGAGCCGGCAGCGTGAAGCCCAGATTAAACGCATTGTCCAGGGTGTGCTTAAAGCGTCCGCCCGGCACGCACAACAACTTCAACAGCAAGTAACGGCTGGCTACGACCGCGGATTTTTTGTGCGTTCGCCGGAAAATAATTTCCGCCTGAATATCCGCGGGTATGTTCAGGTGGGTTACATTTTCGGATACAGCTCGGTGGGCAATGCCCAGAATATCAATTTGCTCGGGCAGCCCGCCGGGCCGCCAGCGGTGGGCGATGCGAGTGAATTTAACATGCGCCGGGCCAGGCTGATTTTTGCCGGTTATGCCTTTAGCCCGCGATTTATTTATGTAGTTTCCGGTGATTTTGCCGGTTCCAGCAAAGCCAATGGTTATCTGCAGATGAAAACCATCTATGCGGGCTACCGGCTGAGCCGGGGAGTGCTGCTGCGGGCGGGCGTACTGCGCGTACCATTTACGTATTTAAGCGATTACCCGGTAACGGGCGACGATTTTGGTTCTTACCCGCTGCTGTCTACGCCCTTTAATGCCGAGCGATCGCTGGGGCTGGATGTTTCCGGTAAGTTTTTTTCGGATCATTTCACGTACGATGTGCAGGTGAATAACGGGTCCAAGGCCAGCAATGTGGGCAGTGCGATTGATAACCGCTTCGGGTATTATCTGCGGGTGCAATATTCAGGCGGGGGAAGAGTGGCGCGATTCAAGCATGAAGGGGCGATACACCCGCGGCACCATCTGGCTTGGATGATGGGTGCCGGCCTGGGCTACGAAACACAAAATTCTTCGGCCGGTGCATTTCCATCTCCACAAACATCCTTATCAATAGCCGGCTTATCCACACCTGATGGCGCAGGGTTTTATCCCAAGTTTACGGCCAACGGTTCGCTGTATCGGGCTACCGGCGATGCCCATCTCAAATATGAAGGGTTGGATGCCAGCGCCACCATTTTTTTTCAGCAGTATAACGACCGTCCGCCGGCCGGTTCGTCCACCGATAATTTCGTGGCCGCCTTTGGGCGACGCAGCCTATTTGAAATGGCCTACTATGGGGAACTGGGTTATTTCCTGGTGCCGGGGAAATGGCAGATCATCAGCCGGGCCGGGGAACTGCTTACCGAAAGTGGCGACAAGCAGATGTTTGAATACGGCCTGGGCTTAAACTGGTACATCTATGGCCGCGACGCGAGGCTGCAGACGGCCCTGATTTATATACCCAACGCAGCGGCCATTTCCAGCAGCCGCACCAACGTGGTGCTCAATGCGCAGAATCTGATATCCATGGTGCAGTTGCAGTTAAAATATTGAATGGCGGGGCAAAGGGATGGGCCAAGCACGGTAGCGCGGGGCATCAGACGGCCGGGGGGCGATGAGAGCTGTGGGCGGCGATTTCCGGGGTGATTTCCCATTGCAGTGGCTGGCCGGCAATCCAACGGCGAAGTTCATCCACCATGTAGCGGCCCATGCGACGACATTCGCCATCCATCGATCCGGCAATATGCCCGGTGAGAATCACGTTGGGCAAGGCGTAAAGCGGGGAGCCGGGCACCGGTGGTTCGGGATGGGTAACATCCAGAAAAAACTGAATATCGGGTCGAACAGTGGCTACAGCCAGAAGGTCGGCCTCATCCACCACCGCTCCACGTGCGGTGTTAATAAAGGTGGATCCCGGCTTCATGGCCGCCAGATGTTCCCGGGTAATCATTTTTTCGGTTTCGGGGAGCCAGGGCGTATGCAGGGTGACGACATCACTTTTCGCAAAAAGCTCCGCCAGCGATACCTGTCGCACCCTCAATTGCGCCGCCTCTGCAGGAGAAAGAAACGGGTCATAGACGATGCGTTGCATATCAAAACCATCCAGCAGCCGGCACAGGTATCTGGCGATAACACCCATGGAAATAATGCCG
The DNA here is from genome assembly GCA_021790385.1 of Planctomycetota bacterium. Taxonomy (GTDB): domain Bacteria; phylum Planctomycetota; class Phycisphaerae; order WQYP01; family WQYP01; genus JABEVA01. Next base: position 89,891 of record JAJYDW010000001.1, on the reverse strand, counting down.
ACGGTGGTGCCGTAACATCCGGGCATTGTTGTGCTGCTTGGATAGGCTCCAGTGCGTTTAATACTCATGGCCAGTGGCCACACCTGCTTGAGACCGAAGATAATGGCCGCAAGGGTAAATTCCGCCACGGGCTGGCCATTGGCGGCGTAGGCACTGGTGAAGCGAATGCCGGTCTTCCAGGCTGCAGTGGTGGCGGTGCCCTGCAGTGAGCCGGCACCGTAGAAGACGACTTTCAGCCTGGGTGCGGCAGCCAGAAACGCTTCATCAATGCGCGGTCCGCCCCACCCGGAAAAAAGCACTTCCACCGGGGCCAGCAAAGCCGGATTATTCTCCAGCACCTGCGGGTCATAGTTGTGGGGGGCAATGTCCACCATGGATTGAATTTCCCGGCAGAGAGCCTCTCCGTAGATGAGATCAAAGTTTGCCGAAGGCAGGGCAAAAAGGCCGTGTGGTCGATTCATAGATCATTCATGCATAAGGTTTCAATTCCCACAGCCGACGTCGAGCCCCTGTATCTTGCAGGCGCTACTTCTGGCTGGCCAGCACCTCGTCTTTAACGTGGTTGGGCACCTGAGCATAGCTATGCGGTTCCATGGTGTAATTGGCCCGTCCTTGCGTGAGCGAGCGCAGAATGGTGGAATAACCGAACATGCTGGCCAGCGGCACGGTGGCGTCAATAATTTGCGTGTTGCCGCGGGTTTCGGTGTTTTCGATCATGGCCCGGCGACTGGAAATATCCCCCTGCACCGGCCCGGCGAATTCCACCGGCGTGGTAACCTGCAGTTTCATGATGGGTTCCAGCAGTACCGGCCCGGCCTTTTTGATGGCCGCCTGCATGGCCAGAATACCCGCCTGTTCAAAGGCGATCTGCGATGAATCGACATCGTGATAACTGCCGTCGAAGAGTGCGATTTTCACATTCAGCACCGGGAAGCCCCCCAGCACGCCCGATTTGCCTGCCTGCCGGCAGCCGTACTCCACGGACGGAATATATTCCTTGGGAATGGCCCCACCTTTGATCTCATTTTCAAAGAGAATGGTATCTTCCGAATCGTCGCCTTCCACAGGTTCGTAGGGTTCAATACGTATCCAGCAGTCGCCGTACTGGCCGCGTCCGCCGGACTGTTTGACGTGTTTGCCCTGAGCTTCAGCCTTTTTGGTGATGGTTTCTTTGTAGGCGACCTTGGGTTTGCCGACCAGCACATCCACCTTCAGATCGCGGCGGAGCTTGTTGGCGATGATTTCCAGGTGCAATTCGCCCATGCCGTGGATGATGGTCTGGCCGGTTTCGGGGTCGAAATTGCTGCGGAAGGTGGGGTCTTCACGGCGCAGCGTGGTCAACGCTTCGCCCAGTTTGTTTTTGTCATTGGCGCTCTTGGGTTCAATGGACATGCTGATAACCGGTTCGGGAAATTCCATTTTTTCCAGCACCACCGGGTGGTCCGGGTCGCAGACGGTATCGCCGGTAAGCCCATACTTGAAGCCCACCACGCCGACAATATCGCCGGCCTCGGCAAATTCGCGCGGCAGCCGGTCGGCGGCGTGCATTTCCCAGATACGGCTGGCGATTTCCTTTTTATCGCGGGTGGAATTGATAATGCGTGCCCCGGACTGCAGGCGACCGGAATACACGCGCAGGTAGGTCAGATCGCCATGCTGATCAGACACAATTTTAAACACGATACCGCAAAAAGGTTCACTGCTGTCGATTCGGCGGACAAGTTCCTTGTTTTTATCGCGTGGATCATGTCCGACAATCGGCGGTTTATCCAGCGGGCTGGGCAGGTAATACACCACCGCGTTAAGCAGCAACTGCACGCCCTTGTACTTCAAGGCCGAACCGCACAACACCGGATTGATCATCAGCGCAATAGTCCCCTTGCGCAAAGCGGCTTTGATTTCGTCGTTGCTGACCGGTTCATCGCTAAGGTATTTTTCCATCATCTGCTCGTCACACTCCGAGGCCTTTTCAATCATGTAGGCCCGGGCCTGATCAGCCGCGGCTTTGTGGTCGTCGGGAATGGGAATCTCACCCCATTGGAGGCCCTTGGACTCTTCGTTCCACTGATAGGCCTTCATGGTAAGCAGATCGATGACCCCGGCAAATGTTTCCGCCGCACCAATGGGTATCTGAATCGGAACGGGGTTGGCCCCCAGTCGGTCGCGGATGGTACCCACGCAGAAATTAAAGTCCGCCCCGATTTTGTCCATTTTATTGATGAAACACAGCCGCGGAACATGGTATTTGCTGGCCTGCCGCCACACCGTTTCCGACTGGGCCTCCACGCCTTCACGACCGTCAAACACCGCCACTGCGCCATCCAGCACACGCAAAGACCGCTCCACCTCAACGGTGAAATCCACGTGTCCGGGGGTGTCAATCAGGTTGATGATGTATTCCTCATTGGCCGGATTGCCATCGAGGTGCCACGGGCATGTCGTGGCCGCGGAGGTAATGGTGATGCCGCGTTCCTGTTCCTCCGGCAGGTGGTCCATCACGGCCGTACCTTCGTGTACTTCGCCGACCTTATGGGTTTTGCCGGTGTAATACAAAATGCGCTCGGAGACGGTGGTTTTGCCCGCATCAATATGCGCGGCGATACCGATATTGCGGAATTTTTTTAAGTCGCGATCCATGAAGATTAACCTCGTAACAAAAACAGCCTGATCTAACTCTAAATACAGTTGGCGGCCTTGAAGCCTGTAAACACGATGCCCGCCAGAAGCGTCCAGCAAATCGGCAGTAACCGATGGGCGTTTCTCGCGGGCACAGGTTCAGGCGTACACACTTCGCCGCACCGCGTGCCGATGTTTCAACCCATGCCCGGGTCAATCATCGGCCTCGGCATGGGCTTAGGGAATATCTACCAGCAGCTTCACCTTTGCAAATCCCTTTCTTTAAACAGGACTTTCTGGCTGCAGCGCATTAGGACCACCGCGATCGGGTCGTCCCGGCGAGCCGGGATTTTCTCTCACGATCGCGGAATCCATCATTTATTCTACCGCATCCTATGACCAATGTGCAACCTTTTGGCAATGGCCCCGTCCATAGACCTGCCTGATGGCTGTCGGCGGGCAGGCACCACCGCCGATGAAAATAGTTTAACTCTTGTTATTGACAGATCTTAGACGACAGTCGCGGCGTTCACGTGCCAACGTCAAGTTGCCGCCGTCAAAGCTCTTTCGCGTCCAGGTTGATGGCAACACCGCAACCCCTTCCGGGCTAATGGTACGGTTGACTGGCTTCCGCGGCTAACTTGGACTGCGCCCGGAGCGAAGTCAATTCCTCAACAAAAGGGTGCCCCATCCCGCAATCTGCGCGAACCGCCATCCAGGATACCCAGCCGGCAAGGATACCACACGCGAAGATTCCAAATTCGAAGTTGGCAACGGCGGTAACTACCCTCCGGCTTGCTATTGGGCTGCCAAGCACCTTGATTGTCTTGATACCGTGGGCCGGCCGACATGGAATCCACATCGCAATAAAAGGCAACGGACCGCAATGGCGGGCATTGCGGGAGGCAAGCCCGGATGGGTAGTATGCAACCACCGGCGTTATGTTTGGCACCGGTGATTGGCGACGCCATGAAATAAGGAGATGGCTATATGGAAACCACCAGAACCAGCCCGAAGATCAATCAAGAAGCGACGGCCGCCACGTCCGCGACGGCGGCAGCCAATGAGGAATTGGCCGTTCGCGGCGGCCCGGCGGCAGTGCAGGCTCCCAAGCCGACCAGTTATTTGCATGGTCCGCTGGAAATCGGCGAGGAAGAGATTCAAGCGGTGACGGCGGTGTTGCGCAGCCAGAATCTGTTTCGCTTTTTCAAGAACGAGGCGGACTCGCCGACGGCGCAATTTGAGAGCCTTTTCGCGAAGAAATCCGGTGCCCGCCACGTTCTGGCCGTGAACAGCGGCACCTCGGCCTTGATTGCCGGTTTGGTGGGACTGGGCGTAAGCGCCGGCGACGAGGTGTTAGTCCCAGCGTATACGTATATCGCCACGGCTGCGGCAGTATTGGCGGTACGGGCCATACCGGTGATCGTGGAAATCGATGAATCTTTGGGAATGGATCCCAACGACGCGGCAGCCAAGATCACACCGCGAACCAAGGCCATGATCCCGGTACATATGCGTGGGGTTCCCTGTCGAATGGATGAACTGATGTCCCTGGCTCGCGCGCACGGCCTGAAGGTACTCGAGGATTGCGCGCAGGCCAACGGCGGCAGTTATCACGGCCGTCCTCTGGGCACTCTGGGCGACGCCGGGGCCTTTAGCTTGCAGCATTTTAAGATCATCACCGCCGGTGAAGGCGGAGCGATCATCACCAACGATTCGGTCATTCATCAGCGTGCGGCCTGTTATCACGATTCCGCCTACACATTCTGGAAACAGCAGGAATGGAGCATTAAGCCATTTCTGGGAGAAAATTATCGCATGTCGGAACTCAACGGAGCGCTGGCCCTGGAACAACTCAAGAAGCGCGACCGAATTCTGACCCGTTTGCGGACCATCAAACGCCGGCTTGTGGAAATCGCCGCGTGCCTACCGGGTATCAGGCTGCAAGAGGTGCCCGATGCCGCAGGCGATTGCAGCACCTCGTTGGTGTTTTTCACGGATTCCGCCGCACGAACGCAATCCTTTGCCGAAGCACTCCGGGCCGAAGGCATGGCCGCCGGTTCTGTGTTCGATAAGACCATTCCCGATCGCCATATTTTTTGTCATTGGGACTACATCATGGAGAAACGCTCACCGGATACCTACGGCTATCCGTGGCATGATCCTTCGCGGCCGTGCCAGGTGAACTACTCGCGCGACATGTGTCCGCAAACCATGGCTTGGCTGAATTGTGCGGTGTTCATCCCGCTCACGCAGGTGATGACCGATGAGCATGTAACGGATTGCGCGCGGGCGCTGAAAAAAGTGGCCTATGGTCTGTGAGGCATTTATGAAAATCGGCATACCCGCGGAGATTAAGGATAGGGAGAGTCGAGTGGCCTGTACCCCCGGTGGCGTGCGGATGCTGGTGCAGCCTGGGCACGAGGTGTTCGTGGAAGCCGGTGCCGGGGAAGGCAGCGGATTTTCGGATGCCGCTTATGTTGCTGCGGGGGCGCAAATCTTGCCGCGTGCGGCGGACGTCTTCGCCCAGGCCGAATTGATTCTCAAGGTGAAGGAGCCGCAGCCGGCGGAATACGCACTGTTGCGCAAGGATCAGATGCTTTTCACTTATCTGCATCTGGCGGCGGAGCCGCGGTTGGCGGCCGTGCTGGCGCGACAGGGCGTGATAGCCTTGGCATACGAAACCGTGCAAGTCGGGAACCGCTTGCCCCTGCTGGAACCCATGAGTGAGATCGCGGGTCGCATGTCCGTGATCGTGGGATCATATCTGCTGGGTAAATCGCAGGGAGGCAAAGGGGTGTTGCTGGGAGGCGTACCCGGTGTATTGCCCGGCAAAGTATTGGTGCTGGGAGGCGGTACCGCTGGGGTCAACGCCGGCCGCATGGCCATGGGCTTGGGGGCGGACGTCACCATTCTGGAAGTTGATTTGGAGAAGATGCGATTTCTGGACATTACGCTCCAGTCAGCGGCGCATACGCTATTTTCCAATGAAGCAAATTTAATTGAAGCCCTGCCATCCGTGGATTTGCTCATTGGAGCGGTATTGATACCGGGGGCACGGGCACCGCGCTTAATTCGCCGGGATATGATGCGCCAAGTGAAATCGGGATCGGTTTTTGTGGATATTGCCATCGATCAGGGAGGCTGCGCGGAAACATCGCGGCCCACATCCCATTCCCACCCGGTTTATGAAATTGATGGCGTGCTGCACTATTGCGTTACCAACATGCCGGCGGCCTACGCCCGCACCGCCACCCAGGCTCTGACCAACGTAACGATTCCCTATGCTTTACAGTTGGCAAACTTGGGGTGGCGTCAGGCGTGCCGGCAGGTGGTCGAATTGCAAAGCGGACTCAATGTCTGTGAAGGCCAGGTGGTTCATCCCACCGTGGCGAAAGCACTTTCCGAGCGCGATACGATTGGCGCCGGCGCGGAAGCGGAATCTTCAGCGACGGGAGATAGTCTTTTATTACAATAGGAGCCTGACGATGAAAACAATTCCCTTTCTCTGGACCAATGATGACATCCATCCCGGAACGGTTGAGCAATTGCGGCGGCAGTTGGCGTTTCTGGATCGTTTTGGAATTCCGGGAACGTTTTTTGTTGTTCCCGTTGGTGAGGGAAAGACTCTCGCTGATGACGCCGAACTCCAGAAAGAAATCGATCAGGCCCGCGCTCATGGCCATGAATTCTACCAACATGGCTACCGCCACACGGCTTTTGAAAGCGGCGTGCCCGAGACCTGGATGCTGGATTTTGACCCTGCCGCGCGGCGATATTATGATGAACATCGCCTGGAAATTGAAGCCCAGCACACCTGGGAGGCGCTGGTGAACATGATCGAATCCGGCCACCGCATCTGGCGGCGGGCCTTCCATGAGGATTCTCCCGGGTATCGTCCGGGCTGGGGAGCATTTTGCGCCAACCTGTACCGAGCCTTGGAGGCTCTGGGATTTGAATGGGTTTCTTCACGCATTCCCTCGCCGACATCCTGGCTGCGCCAGCAGGGGCAGTGGGATGCGCCGATGAACTATCGCGACACCGTGCCGGCGCAACCGTATCGCTTGGGCAACCTGTGGGAGTATTCCATAGGGGGCGACTATGCCTTCCGGGTTCCCAATGAATCCAGGCGCATCGAGTCCATGGTGGACCTGGCCCTGCAGGAGTTTGCCTGGTGCCACCAGCGCGGCTGCCCGTTCTTATTGCTTTCCCACTATCACGGCCTGGAATGGAACAACAACTCCGGCTACGCCATTCACGAGCGACTGCTGAAGCGTTTACTGCAGGAAGGAAACGCCGAGCCATTGCGGATGTCGGAGTTGCATCATCGGGTGGCCCATTCACCATCTGGCCCGGCCGGGGAATCGGATGCGGCTACACGTGCCAGCCATTAACACTCCGAGGGGCGATTGCCGGTCTGGCGGAGAAAAAAACGATGGAACGCGCTGGGAGTGGAAAAGCCCAGAACTTGGGCCACCGCCGCCGCCTTCATGCCGCCACGTAATAATTGCGTGGCCCGCTGTGATTTCACTCGATGAATGTATTGGCGCAACGAACACCGCTGATGCCGCTGGAACATCCGGAGAAAATGAAATTTACTGTAACCCGCCAGTCGGGCCAGATGATCCAGGGACAGATCGCCATCGAGATTATTCTTAATGACGTCGGCAATTTCCTGTACCAGCCGTCGACGGTTTAGTTCCTCAACATCCTGGGATACCGGCGTTTCCAGCGATTGTTCAAAAATATCGGGCATTAATGCGGCAAACGCGGCCAGAAAGCGGGACCGGCTTAGCAGGTCTTTCGGTTGGGTTTTTAGCCGGTCCCAACTTCGCCAAAAGTGCTCCAGGCTCGGCAGCATTACCGGCATGCATGGCATTAATGTGAAGTGATGGCTGCGCACTTCGCAGATGTTGCATAGGGCCGTTAACGGCGAGGGTGTGACCGATTCATGAATCCACAAATGCCGGCAGGGCGTACCAAATGAGGGATACCAGGCATCGTGTTCTTCATCGGCATCAAAGAGCAACACTGTCCCCGGCGCGACTGGATAAATATGGTCCTTAAATCCGTAGCGGCTCTGTCCCGAAAGTCCGATCAGCACCTCCCTGAAATGGTGGCGGTGCGTATGTCGCCGCCGCCAGCGGGCGTGCCGCATATTTCGAACGGGTGCAATATCCGATTCCAGCGCCGTGCCAATGAAGTGATACCGGCGAAAATTCAATACCAGGGCGGCATGTTGCCGTAATGACCAAGTGGGCATGAAACCTCCAATCACAAAATGTTTCCAGCGCCATGACTACCCAAGATATAACCCCAGCGGCAATTTATATCACCGGCAGCAAGGATAATCTATTTTGCGGTTCCACCTGTCCCGAATTAGCCAGATACGCTGTTTGAGGTGGGATAATTCATCGCCGTAACATGGAAAATCACGTTAGATTGCATGGCCGGACTGGTCCATCAACAGATCAATCACCAGCGCGCTCCAGCTATAATCTTTGTTGCCCAAGGCCCGGCCCGTGATCGGATCATACCATTCCCACAGCTTGGCGCTGCCTTCGCTTTGCACCATCGCCAGCGTGCGCCGGGCCAGTTCCACCGCCAATGCCCCCTGCTTGAGTCTTTCCAGCGAGCGAATTAACAGCCAATTAGTGTTGAACCAGGTGGGTCCGCGCCACATCTGGCCCGTGGTAAACGACGGCTCGTCGCGCGCCACCGACGGGATCGGATATGGAGTCCAAAATTCCCGCTCGTCGGTCAGGTGCCGCAGCAGTCCACTCACCTGCGCATCACCCGGGTCTAAAGCCAAGAGACCCAGTAGCCCGCCCACCGTTTTCATGCGGATCGGCTTTTCCCGGTGATCCCGGCAGTAGAAAAATTCGTCCGCAGGATCCCACAATCGCTAAAAATTGGTCGACGTACGGTTTTTGGCCGAACCGCGGCCGTCGTGCTATAATTTTTCGTCCATTGTTTGGTTCAGGAACACCACGGATGCAAGGCTCATGATATCCAGCCGCAGGCGGTTTAAGGAATTTCGTCAAAAACTGAAGCAGGGTCTGCTCAAGGGCGACCGGCTCATCGATCCGGAGGTAAAACTCGATCCACCACCGGATATCGGCGGGCGGCACAGTGCATTTTCCGGCGAAAAACACATTTACAAGTTCAGCAAGGGCCGGCTGTTAAGCGAATACCGCCTGATGTTGCGCGGGTACTACAGTTCCGTGGCGATTTTGATCGGCGTAGTGCTGATTACCTCCCTGGCGGCGATGGTTCCGCCCTATATTCTCAAACTGCTGATTGATGATGTATTCCGGGGGCGTCCGTTGCCGTTGGCTGTGATGCTCCACCACTATTCCTTCGGGCAATGGCTGGGAAAAACGCCGTTGCACGGGCTTTTGTTTCTGACCCTGGTGCTGATTACCGCCGAGGTGGTTTCCATCGGGGCATCCTGGGCACGCATGCTGGCCACCCAGCGGCTGAATTTCCGGCTTTCTGCCACGCTGCGACAGCGCCTGCACAATCATCTGGCCACGTTGCCCCTGGCCCAGCTTGCTGATTACCGCACCGGCGGCATCATCAGCCGCATTATGAGCGATACGGATCAAGTGGTGGGGGGAGTACAAAATGCCATCATCAACCCCACCTCATCGAGTTTTCGGGTGCTGCTTATTCTGGCGATCCTGATTGCCACGGACTGGAAGTTATTTCTGGTGGCACTGGCGTTTATTCCGCCGGTGATTGCCATTCACTTCTGGCTTTTCAAGCGGCTGCGCCCGATGTGGCGCAATATTCAGGATGATCGCAGCGTGCTGGCGGCCCGGGTCAGCGACATGTTTGCAGGCATACGCGTGGTGCGAAGTTTTCGCCGGGAACGCAGCGAACAGAAGGAATTTGGGGCCCGCCAGAACACCATGGTGCGTAAGCAGTATTACACGTCCGTTCTGGGCCGGCTGCTGGCCACCGGATGGTCGGTTTTTGTGCCGGCCATCGGCATTGTCATTATCTGGTACGGCGGGCAATTGGTGCTCAAACATCAACTGTCCATCGGCGATCTGGTGATGTTTGAAACTTATTCGCTGATGCTGCTGGGGCCGATTACCCAGATGATTGAGTCGCTCCAGAATCTCCAGCAGAATATGGGTGCGCTGGACCGGGTGTGTGATGTGCTTTCGCAGACGCCGGATATGCCGGATTCCCCCAACGCCCGACCCATCCAGCACTGCCGGGGAGAGCTGGAATTACGGCACGTGAGCTTTGGTTATACGGACGGACAGACCATTCTCCACGACATCAACCTGCACGTACCAGCCAACAGCACGCTGGCCATTGTGGGGCCGTCCGGGTCGGGAAAGACCACCCTGGTGAACCTGGTGGCCCGCTTTTTTGATGTACGCAGCGGAGCTATATTGCTGGATGGCATGGATATCCGCGAGATTAGACGACAAGACTACCGCCGTCTTTTTGCCATGGTTCTGCAGGATATTTATCTTTTTGACGGCAATGTTCTGGATAACATCGCCTTTGGTCGCAAACACGCTTCGCCGGAGGAAATTATGGACGCGGCCAGAAAAGCCAACGCCCATGATTTTATTATGAATCTGGAAAAGGGATACCAGACGCAGATCGGCGAACGCGGGGCGAAGCTCTCCGGCGGCGAAAAGCAGCGTATTTCCATTGCCCGGGCCATTTTGGCCAATCCGCAAATTCTGATTCTGGATGAAGCCACCAGCCAACTGGATACCCGCAGCGAACGGTTAATTCAGCATTCTCTGGAAGATCTCATGGCCGACCGCACTACGCTGGTCATCGCCCATCGTTTCAGTACGATCATGAATGCCGATTCCATCGCGGTACTATCCGAAGGGAAAGTTGTTGAACAGGGGACCCATCAGGAACTGCTGGACCAGCGGGGAATGTACTACCTGATGTTCACCCAGCAGTTTCAGCAGCACCGCGATCCGGCGTTGGAACGCATTGAATGGGAAGCTCTGGAAAACAAGTAACCGCCGGGATAAATATTTTGTAACCATTTACAGGCCGGAATTGCGGAAGCGATAACCTTGGCCGTCCGGCGAGGCGCGAGCGACGCGCATGGGTCTGTAAGGAGCGAACAACGACGCCTGCGGCCAAACGAACCAGCCAGAATGTGTAAAGTTATTTCTGCGCGGCCCCAAAGCGCAAGGTATCTTTGTGCCACCCTTACGGCCGCAGGTCAACGCGATGCGCACCATGAGCAGCCAATGCCACCGGCACAACCCACCGCAGATGCGACGGCCTGCACACCGATCCATGTCCTTGCGTACAATACGCATAAAATACACTCACATGCCACGAACCTGCCAGCCACCTGACCTGATCCGCCAAGGGCCGGAAAACAAACTTGATTCGGGGATGCCCACGGGGATCCACAGATTGCTCCGTAAGAATATGCGGCCCATTGCTCACCCGCAGGGTTACAGGAATGCCCGGCGTTAAATGTGTCTGCGGCGGCACTTTCAGGCGGATGTGCAGCGTAATGGCGGAAGCTGCCGCCAGTGTGATGCCGTGCTCGGCAATACCTCCGGCAATGCCGGTCTGCAGATGCCGCCGGCGCGCACCTGGAACTCTTAGTCCCTTGATGGCCACCTCATGCCATATTTTCGTTCTGGCATTGATCATCAGGATGCGCTGATTATCCGTATCCGCCACAAAAATCCAGCCATCCGCCACACATAGCCCGCCAGGTTCATACAGTTGCAGCAGTCCGCCGGGGGTACCTGTGCCCGGCTTGCCCGTTCCCAGAAAGGTGCCAACCAGGTGTGTGGCCAGGTTGATGGTGCGCAACTTGTGGTTGTACGTATCCGCCACCAGCAGCCGGCGACCCAGCACCGCCACTCCCAGCGGATGCTGCAATAGTGCCTGCGCTGCCGGGCCATCGCGATCACCAAAAGTAAAAAGACCGTGTCCGACCAGGGTGGAAACGCGCCGGGTCCGCAGGTTAATCACGCGAATAGCACTATTTTCGCTGTCGGCAAAGTACAGATGGTTGCCGTGCAGGCAAAGCCCGGAGGGCTGGGCCAGTTCAGCCATGGTACAGGGACCATTCCCCAGCCCTTCCGCACCGGTGCCGGCAAAGGCGCGGGCCTGGCGGGTTTTAAGATTCATTTTCCATATCTGATGCTCGCCGGCCATGGCAATGTATAAAGTGTTGCCCCGGGCGGCCAAAGCCCAGGGCGAATTAATTCCCTGCGCTGTTCCCACGCCGCCACCGCGGAAATCAAATACTTCCCTGCCTGTACCCAAAATGGTGGATACCCGCAGCGTATGCAGGTTCACAGCGCGAATCAGGTGATTGCCAGTATCTGCCACGTACAGGGTCTGGCCATCCAGCGCCATGCCCTGAGGCCCTCGGAATTCCGCCTGGCCTGCCGGCCCGTTGACCGCTCCCGCCCGCCCATTGCCGATCACTGCAATCAGCCGGGCGTGCCCCATGGCATCCGGCCAACCAGCCACTACAATGCGATTATGATCTGTATCGGCGATAAAAAGGCGGCGGCCTTGAGCATCGGCCAGTACCTTGCCTGGAAATAAAAGCCCGCTGGCGGTGGCCATGGCATGTTGCCGCGGTAATTGCAGCGGGGCGGCGGCCAATGTGCCATTGGCTTTATCCCGCTGCAGGGTCCGGGCAATGGCTTTTTCCAGCACCCGCCGATTGCCTTCGCCTTCCACCGAACCCACAATGTGCCCCGACGCGCTGATCAGCACCAGCGTGGGCCAGCTATCCACGCCATATTCATTCCAGATGAGCATATGCTCATCCACAATCACCGGATGGCTGATGTTGTAGCGCAGTACCGCCTGGCGGATGTTATTCACCGTGCTTTCATTGGTGAACTTGGCGCTGTGTACGCCGATGATGATAAACGGTTGACCGGCAAAGTGCCGTTGCAGCTCATCCAGGCCTGGCAAAATATGAATACAGTTGATGCATCCATAAGTCCAGAAATCCAGCAAAACCACCTGTCCCTTCAACTGATGTTGGAAACTCAGCGGCACGGGTGTGTTGATCCAGGTGAAATCCGCGGGAAAGTCCGGAGCTTGCGGATGACCGGCTGCAACAGCCATTTGCCCGCGGACCGGAGCAATTTGCCGCACCATGCACGAGGCGGATACCATCAACCCCGTCAGAATGCCGGCGATGATCAATGCCTCGGACCACCTGAAACGTTTGTTCAACCTCACCATGGCCATATGCTCCTGAAATTTTTCTTGGCAACCATCCACCGTTGCAGCTTACCGCCAAGCCGGTGGTCCGGTGAAAGACCGGCCACGCCGGCACGGGATGCTGCTATACTATACGCACGTTGCGATGTCAGCGGATGAAAGGGGACATTCTATGGGTTGTTTTATCCTGCTTATCGGCATTATCTGGCCGCGGATTACCCTGGTGCTTCTGTGGTTATTCACCAATTATTCAACCCAGGCCTTCCAAACCTATCTGTGGCCGATACTGGGTTTTTGCTTCCTGCCCACAACCACATTGGGCTATGAACTGGCTAAAAATTGGGCTCCGGGCGGACAGCTTGACGGTTTGTGGTGGCTGCTGCCGGCATTGGGGCTGCTGCACGACCTCGGCCATACTGGTTGGGCGGCATCCCGCCGCGGCCGGGCCAAATAAGACTGCCTTGGCTGCCCCACACCGTGCGGCCCCTTAAACCCTATCAACGTTTGCTTAAAGCCTGAAGAATTTGCTGATGCACGCGCGGGGCATTGGCCACCCACAACCACACGCTTTGCGGTAAAATATCGCCACCCGTCGCAAAGCCGATATTGCCCGTGCCCAATAACCGCTGCAGTGGTGTAGATATCAGCCGGGCTTCCGTGATGCGACAAAGCCCTACCTGAAAAATTTCCACCTTGGTGGTCCCGCGGATTACGACAATGCGATGGTTCGTCAGCAGATACAACTGACTCAGCCAGTTAATCAGGGCATAAACCCAGCGCACCGCCACCAGAATCCCCGCTACCGACCAGAGCGACCTCTCATCAAACAACTGCCCCGCCATGCCGGTGCGATCTATAACTAGCGCCGCCAGCAGCAAAACCACCGTTATCCGCATGCTCACGGCCGACACATACCACAACGACGGTCTTACCATCATGATCACAATTTCATTGTCGTGTAGCACCTCCGCATGATTCCGGCGCACCGCCACTCCCACCGCTTCTCCCGGTGCCGTTTGCCCGCACCCCTGATATGCCGTTACTCCACCGCTACGGCCTGGCCGCAGCCGACCCCACCGATCTAAGAGGGCAGAAAAGCCACGCGATATAAATCGGTCCATTTTCATGTCCTCTATCGTACCATAATTTCGGCTGCGAAAGATAGCCTCCCAAGGCCAGTGCCCCGTAACTATCTTGCCTCGGTGTGGTGCAGACATTCCTGGGATCGTGGGCATCTTGCCCGTCATCGTAGTCGGCTGGGCTCCTCCAGCCGCGGCGAACATTAACGGTGCGATCTCTCGCAAATTAAACCACCGATTACTCAACGCCCCAATCAGCCCGGCTGTTTGAGGCATAGACGCCGAAATCTCCCGGCGCTGTCGGGACAGGTCTCTGCGTTAGGGAAAAAAGCTATCGGGATTGGCCGGGCGCTTAACGCTGAAACTGGCCACGCTGGTGGCCATGGGTGGGCAAGATTGTCAAGATCAATAATATCATTACATAATTTTAAGCAGGAGACAGGGCGCGGGCTGCGGCCCGCAAGAGCAGGGTAACAGTTGAGCAGTGGCGCAGGGGGCGGCGGGGAAAATGGATTTGAGATTTGAAATTTAAGATTTCAAGCCGGTAGTGGATTGGGAAGGCGCGGCCACCAGGATGGCCGGTGTAGGAACCCAGCCGACTACGACGATGTGGGTGATGATGTCCGCGATTCCAGGGGGAATTATGGCGGACAAGATGTGCTCCCCACCCTAGACCACGGCAGGCTGGAATGGCTGCATTACAATACCGGCCAAAGGGCATGGGCCAAAGCCTGCAGGTATCAGAGGCTGACGCTATAATTCACCGCGTCGTCCGCGGAGTGATTTATGCAGCGTCGTTATCTTTGCCCCTTTAAGGCGCACCGTTTGCCCCATGTGCTCACCGATGTTCTGGTTATTGGCGGTGGTGTGGCGGGGTTGCGGGCGGCGTTGGCCGTTATCGAAACTTCGCCCCAGGCGGAGGTTCTGCTGGTAACCAAGCAGCGACTGTCGGAATCCAATACGTTTTGGGCCCAGGGGGGCATTGCGTCTGTTACCGCTTCCCAGGACAGCTTTGAAAGCCACATTGCCGATACCATCAAAACCGCCTGCGGCCTTGGGCAACGGGCGGCGATTGAAGCCGTGGTGCGTGAAGCACCGGCACGAATTGAAGAGTTGATCAACTGGGGGGCGAATTTTGACCGCGAAACGGATGGTCGGCTGGCCCTGGGACGTGAGGGCGGACATTCCTACAACCGGATCATTCACGCGTTGGGAGATGCCACGGGCCGCGAACTGGCCAATTGCCTGGCGGGCGTTGCCCGAAGCCGGGAGCAGGTTTCCATTCTGGAACATACCTTTATTCTGGATTTGATTACGCTGGACGGGCAATGTATTGGGGCGGTGGCCCATGCCAAGGACCGTGGATTGTTTTTGATTTTTGCCCGGGCGACGCTGCTGGCATCCGGGGGAGCGGGAGCGTTATACCGCGAGACCACCAATCCGCCAATTGCCACCGCCGATGGCCACGCCATGGCGTGGCGGGCCGGGGCCATGCTGCGGGATATGGAAATGGTGCAGTTTCATCCCACCACCATATACATTGCCGGGGCCACCCGTGCGCTGGTGAGCGAGGCGGTTCGTGGGGAAGGGGCTACGCTGATAGATAAAAATGGTTATCGTTTCATGCGGGATTACGATCCCGCAGGCGAGCTGGCTCCGCGCGATATTGTGGCCCGTGCCATTCTGGCCCAGTTGGCGAAAACGCATTCCACGCATGTATTTCTGGATGCCCGCCACCTGGGCACGCAGGCGTTTCAAACCCGCTTTCCATGGATTTTTGAAACCTGCCGCAGTTTTGGCATTGATCCGGGCAAACAGCCGATACCGGTGCATCCCAGCGCCCACTACATGGTAGGAGGGGTGGCGACCGATCTGGCAGGCCGCACCAGCATTCCCGGCCTTTACGCCATCGGAGAGGCATCGTATACGGGTTTACACGGGGCGAATCGGCTGGCCAGCAATTCACTTATCGAGGCGCTGGTTTTTGGTAAACGGGCCGGGGATGATGCCGGGCGGCGGTTGGCTGGCGAAATACGGCAGTTGGAAATTCCACGCATCAATGCGGAAATTCCACCCAGCCAGCGCACCGAACTGGATACGCAGGATATTCTTTCCAGCCTGCGGGCACTGATGTGGCGTAATGTGGGTATTGAACGGTCCGGTCCGCGCCTGGAGGAATCTGCGGAGATCATCGGTTTTTGGTCCCGTTACGTGCTGGATAAGGTGTTTGACGCGCCGGCGGGATGGGAGCTGCAGAACATGCTGCAAATATCCCGCCTGATTACCCTGGGGGCCAATGCCCGTTGCGAAACCCGCGGTGTGCATTACCGTACCGACTTTCCGCAGATTGATGACATCAACTGGCGCTGCCACCTGGATTGGCAGCCCAATTCCGATTTGCCGGTGAAGATGCCCGTGGTTGATTCGCTTTGACCTGGGTCCTACCCGTTGGCCAGGCATTGGGCGATAGTCCAGCCGGCGAGGCGGCCGGTGGAGAAGGCAAGTTGCAGATTGTAGCCGCCGCTCGGGCCGGTGAGGTCGAGAATTTCTCCGGCTAAAAATAAATGCGGGTTCAGTCGCGATTGCATGGTGTTGGGGTTGACCTGGGAAAGCCGCACACCGCCGGCGGTGACCATGGCTTCTTGAAAGCCGCGGGTTTGATGTACGTGAAACCGGCAAGCCTTGAGATATTCGGAGAGGGTGTGCATTTGCCGGGCGGTTAATGCGGCGCAGGGCTGATCCGGTGGAATGTCGGAAAGATGGCAGAGCATTTCGGCAAGTCTTTGTGGAAGCAGTTGGGCAAGCATGGTTTTAACCAATTTACGCCCGGACTCATCATGCCACGTATGAAGCATAGCGGAAAGCTGTGGGCGGCTATGCCGGCGGAGAAAATCCACACGCAGGGGCACGGGGGTGAATTTTTCCAGCAGTTCGGCGACAATTTCGGAAAGGTTCAATACTGCCGGGCCGGAAAGGCCAAAGTGCGTAAAGAGCAGATCATTGATGCTGGGTGTGGGTTTGCCGGTAGCCAGGCGTGGCAAGGGGCCGGGGGTTTCAATGCGCACTTCCACATCGGGCACCGCGACCCCCTGAAGCTGAGCCACCCACGATTCGCGGCATAGCAGCGGAACAATGGCCGGTCGTGGGGTAATAATGTGGTGGCCCAGCGACTCGGCAAAGCGGTAGCCATCGCCGGTGGTTCCCATGCGGGTGTAACTTTGGCCGCCCACACAAATAAGCAGATACCGGCTTTGGAAAGTTGTGTCATCGGCGGTGCAGACGGTGAAGAGTTTTGATGTTACATTCCACTGGATCTGGGTGGCGGCACGTGTTGGCCCGGCATGGCAGAGCACCCCCAGTTGGGCCATGCGCCGCACCATGGCATCCACCACGGTGCGGGCCTGATTAGAATCTGGATAAATTTTCCCGTCGTGTTCTTCATGGGTAGGTTCACCTTGAGCAGCAAACCATGCCCGTAACGCGGCATTGTCAAAATGACGCAGGGCCGGGGATAAAAATCGGCCATTGCGGCCAAATTGGGCAATGAGGAAATCTATATCGCCGGCATTGGTCAGGTTGCAGCGTCCGCCGCCGCAGACCAATACTTTAATGCCGGGCCGGGCATTTTTTTCAAGAATTGTCATCCGTGGCATGGGCCAGCCGTTGTGCATGGCTGCTTCGCCGCAGGCAATTGCGGCCATCATTCCGGCGGCACCGGCACCGAGAATAATGAGGTCCAGCGGCTGTGATGCAGGCGGTTGCGGGGAAGCGGGTTGGAGGGAAGCTGGATTCATGGATTGATGATAGCGGATAAGGCCGTGTTAATGCACGGTGCGGGAGTATGGTGGCTGCGGGGCTATGGTATGGTAAAAGTTGTTGATTCTCCGGCGGCCAGTGCAATTTCCCGGGTGATATCCCTATACTGCCAAGTCCACCGTCCGGCTTGTCTGGCCCGGAGAGTGGCGCTGACCAAGGTGCCGTTGCACCAGGCTAAATCCACCTCCACGCCGCCACGAGCAACCAAACCGCACACCTGCCCTTGCGGCCAAACCGGCGGCAGGGCCGGCAGCAGCACAATTCGTCCGGTGTGGCTTTGCAGCAGCATTTCCGCGATGCAGGCGGAAAAGGCAAAATTACCATCAATCTGAAACGGTGGATGGGCGTCAAATAAATTGGCGTACAGGCCGCCCTTCTGGTTGGAATAATCGGTCTCATCGGTATCTACCAGAGTCAGCAGGCGGCGGATTAAGGCATATACGTGCTGGCCATCAAGCAACCTGGCCCATACGTTCATTTTCCAGCCGAGGGACCATCCAGTTCCGCCGTCGCCGCGAATGGCCAGAGATTGTTTGGCGGCGGCCACCAGATCCGGCGTGCCCTGCGGGGTTATCTGGCAGCCCGGATATAGTCCATAAAGGTGGGAAATGTGGCGATGATGCACTTCCTGTTCCTGAAAATCCTCGGACCATTCCTGCAGACGCCCTCCTGCACCAATGCGCGGTGGAAGCAGGCGGCTGCGGGCGCTGGCCAATTGCCGGGCCCAAGAGGCATCGGCGCCGATGATTTCCGCAGCCGTGATGCAGTTGCTGAAAAGATCCCACACAATGGCCATATCCATGGTGCTGGCGACACTGGCGGCAGCGGGTCCGGCCGGGGTCATAAACATTAATTCCGGGGAGGTGGAAGGCGCGGTTACCAGGTGGCCGTCGGCATTTTCCACGAGGAAGTCGAGAAAAAATTCCGCCGCACCTTTCATCAAGGGCCAGGCCCGGCGGGCTAGAAATTCCTTATCGCCCGTGTATTGATAATGCTCCCACAAGTGGCGGCATAGCCAGGCACCGCCCATGGGCCAGTTTATACAGACGGGGTTATGGATGCCGTCACCGGGGGGAGCGGTTTGCCGCCACAGATCCGCATTATGATGGGCTACCCAGCCCCGGCAGCCATAGTTTATTTCCGCGGTGCGCCGGCCATTTTCAGCAAGGCCGGCGATGAGATCAAACAGCGGCTGATGACATTCGGGAAGATTGCAGCTTTCCGCCAGCCAATAATTCATCTCGGTGTTAATATTGAGCGTCCAGTTGCAGCTCCATGGCGGGCGCACGCTGTCATTCCAGATTCCCTGGAGGTTAGCGGGTTGGCCGCCAGGCCGCGATGAACTGATCAGCAGGTACCGGCCGAATTGAAACAGCAGCACCGCCAACCCCGGATCGTCCGTGTCTGCAAACCTCCGCAACCTATCATCTGTTGACATAAAATTTGTGTCCACGGGATCACCATCCGATGCCGGGGCAACCGGGCTGCCCGTATTCTGGCCGGTGCTCATGGTAAGGCTGACACGGTGAAAGAGGTTTTGATAATCCTGCACATGGCGCTGCCGCAGTTCGCGGTAGGATAGTGCCGCCGCAGCGCTTAAATGTCGCGTCGCTTCCACGGAAGGATCGCGTCCATCCCGGCCCGGCGAACGCTTGAATCCATTGAAACTGGTGGCCGCGGAAAAAAGCAGGGTCAGTTCATTGGCCCGCTCCACCGTTAGTTCCCCAGCCCCGCAAGCCACAAGGCCCCGGTCGGCCATAGCCATGAGCCGCGCATCGAAGGTCATGCCCTCGGGATTGAGGCTATCATCGTAAATAACGGCACCTTTGGATTTAATTCGGTCCGGGTCCACATGTTCCATATAACTGGGTTCCACATGGGCCGGGCAACGGCCGCTCATCACCAGCAATCCGTTTTCCACACGCACCTGGTAACGCAGCGGACTGGTCAAAGCGGCCTTGAGCGAAATGGCATCGGGCTGGTTACAGGTCAGATGAATAACCAATATCTGATCGGGAAAACTGATGAAGGCCTCTCGGGTCCACCAGGCAGCGCCCGCGCGAAATTGCACCCGGGACACGGCCGTGTGCAGATCCAACTCCCGCCGGTAATCGGTAGCCGCCTGGCTGCCGCCGGGCAAGGCCACGTGCAGGTGCAGATTGCCCAAGGGCATATAAGACTGGTTGTACGGCCCCTGCATTTTTTTGCACAAAGCGTCGGCCCGGATGAAATCACGTGCGAAAAGGGCCTGGCGCACTTCCGGCAAAACAGCTCGGGCCTGTGGATTGTTGCAGTCTTTCGGCCCGCCCGACCAGAGCGTGTTTTCGTTTAACTGGAAGCGCTCGGTATCTATCCCGCCGAAGACCATGGCACCCAGGCGACCATTGCCCAGGGGCAGCGCCTGCGTCCAAGCCTCGGCAGGCTGGCGATAAAAAAGCTTTAGTTCAGGCTGACTTGACCGCAAGGACATAATTTCTCCAGATCAATTCAATGGAAACGGCAGCTATGAGGTGGCCGGTGGAGCATTTCCTTCAGGTAATACCGTATCTACAGGTATATCCCGATAGACGCCCTTTTTCCACGCACGATAAATCAGGTAAAAGCCGATGGCTGATGTCCCCTGAATAACCGCCGGCCATAAAAAGCAATATTGGTAGTTATGCACTTTATCCAGCATGAGCCCCGCCAGCGGTCCGAGAATCATACAAAACACGGACTGAGCCAATGCACTGGCGGAGCAAAATTGCCCCAGTTTGGCTTTGGGATAAACCTCCACGGTAAGCACGCCTATGGCAATGCCGTAGGCCGCAATGAAGAGATTGATGGCGATAAGGAATATCAACATGGTGGTTTCGTTGTGCAGGAAGAAAAAGGCACCGAGATTAGATAGCGCCCATAACGCCATAGCTGCAGGAATGGAGCGCACCGCTCCGATGCGGTCCAGCAAGGATCCGATCGGATAGGCTGCCACCGCCACCACCATGGGTGGAATCGCCAAAATGTGACCGATGGTCTTAAATTTCAGATGCATCTGGGAATGGTAGAACAGAATCAGAAATCCTCCGGCCGCATTGCCTAATTGATAAAGCATGAGCGTGCCGAAAACCAGCAGGTAGCGGCGTTGCGAAAAGCAATCGGTAAAATAGCCACCCACGGCCTTGATAAAGTTCATCACCGGATTGGTGGCGCTGCGCGGCGGTGGGGGCGGATACTCGCCTTCTTTAACTCTCCACACGGTTACCAGATAAATTACCGCAAAAACCACGGCCACACCGGCGAAGAGCGCCTTCATGTGGTGGCCGGCATATTGGAGCAAAAAGTAGTTCCAGATCACGGTGGCCAAAGTGGAGATGATTTTTCCGAGGGCATAAAAGCGGCTCAGGACCGGCTCGGGCACCACATCCCAATAGTAATAACTGAATATGGCCAGCAGTGTGGCATTAAAGGCATTAAAACCGAGCAAAATAATTCCCAGAAAGATGCTGAACCCAAGTATTTGATGGGCGGCAAAAAGATGATGAATCCAGGAAACCGCCTGGGCTGCGTGAAAAAAATTGGGTGCCCAAGGAATTAAGGCCAAAAAGATGGCACAGGGCGGCGTAGCCAGCGCCAGAAACGGCCGCCGCCGGCCAAAGCGCGTCCGGGTGCGGTCGGACCATGTGCTGACCACCGGATTAATCCATATGGTCAGCGGACTTAAAACCGCTCCCAAGGCGGCCATTTCAGTGTTGGATAAGCCGCTCCTTTTCATGATTACCGGCAGCAACCCGCCCACCTGTTCCATGAGCATCAGGATGAGGTCATTCCACATCAGATAAAAAAACAGGATGAAGATGGCGGCTTTGGTATAACGGAGCGTGCCGACGGAAAAAATTTTGCCGGTAAGGCCGGTACCTGCCTGGGCATCGTCGACCAACGGCAACCCGGGAGTGCTATCAGACATAATTATTCCTGCATTCATTACAAGCCTAGGCCAGAACAGGCTGTCGCCGGACCAATCTGGCCAACAGTACATAATCACCGCAATGGCGCGGGTTGACAAGAGTAATACAGTGCGGGGGCGATTGCGGCACCGGTGATGGCGGTCCGGGGTTGTATCTGCGGCATGACGGCGGCAGTGCAAGGTTTCCGGGGCTGGATTTCACTGCCGCAGTGCCGGGGCGCGGCATACCAACGTCCGAGAATAAAACTTTATCCGGCTGGAGCGGCATCGGCATGAATTGCGGGACGTAAGGTTTATCTTTTGGACCGGATTATCCGATGATAACAGCACGATTATTGTTTGTGGACAGGCGGATTAAGACCGTTACCGGGAATTTACGGAGGTAGTTGTATATTCATGGAATTATCTATTGAACAATCTAAAACTGATTCACGGCCGGTGCCGTCGCAGAGTGCGCGGGGCCTGTATGAGCGCGGCGAGGAGTTTCTGTTCGGCCTGGGCCATGCGCGGCAGGACTTTGACGAAGCCCGGGAGTGTTTTGAGGATGCCGCCAAGCTGGGCCTGGGACGGGCTTTCTGGCGGTTGGGCTGGATGCGGTTCCGGGGCCAGGGCTGCCCGAAAAATCCGCTGGGCGGTGTGGGTATCTGGCAGGCCGGGGCCAAGGCGGGTGATCGATTCTGCTGGGGGGAACTCGGGGCCGCGTTTACTGCGTCGAAAGATCAAGCCAACGCCCGGGCCGCATGGCGGGAATTTTTCGAATCGGCCGAAATTTATGATGAACAGGAAGAGGAACTGGAAATCGGCTGGCTGGTGTGTCGTTATATCGACGGCCACCTGCGCCACGGATTACCCATGGATTTTCTCTCCGGGATCAAGTGCTTTCAGACCGAAGCCCGGCATGGAGCAGAAGAGGCCATTGCCACGTGTCGACGCAAACTGGGTGCTGCGGTGGACAATGACCAGGTGTTTAAGATTGCCACCGCGGCGCTGGAATATTTGGATAAAATGGCGGTCCGCAAGGGCCGCAGCCGTACGGAACTACCGCAGCCCAGACAGGAAGCAGAGGACGAAGTCATCGCGTTTCGGTAATCAGCCGCCGGGGCCATGGCACACCAGACTGATCGTTGTCATCCAGCTTCAGGAGAGGATACAATCCGGGTATGGAGCTCGGCACTGAGTCCGGCCGGTTGCGGTCGGCGGGTATGTTTAGCTCGCAAATAGTGCCGGCCACAGCGATTGTCTATCCGGAGGCATCAACATTCATGACCGGCGAGAACGCTTTTTTCATCGCCGGCGCACCGCCGGCCAAGCCAGCGCGGCCACCGAATTTTCCCGCGCCAAGCGTTATGATTGCATTGCTATGCACCGGTCTATCGTTGCTGGCGGCGGCTGCGGGCTGGCAATGGGGGGCCGTACCATCCCCAACCGGATGGTGGACTCGCACCTGGCTGTATGTGAATTTGGCCGTGGGTTTTTTATGGTTTGTAGTATGGCCGGCGCTGGCATTGCGGCCCGGAGCGGACAGACGCATTAAGCCTCTGATTATTCGTTGGCTGGGCATGGCCGCCGGCAGTCTTCCGGCCTTGTGGCTGGCCTTTTACTTTGGCGCACCTGAGGCCGGTGCGATTTGGCCATGCCTGGGCGTGCAGCTTTGCTGGGGAATTTTCACTTTTGGAATCGTTGGGATTGCCGCACGGTGCCGCGGCAACGGAACGGTGGCAGCGGGGATTTTGAGTTTTTTGTATGTCATGGGGCCGTTGGGGTGGTACCTGGCGGCAGAATTTACGCAAGTTTCACCGGTGTGGGCAGGCTTGGCCCCGGCCATGGATACTTTTGCCGCCGCTCACGGTGCCGCAGGCTACGCCCTAATTTGGGCGGTCGGTTTTGGCGTCATTGGCCTGACTTTAACCGTGTGGGTGTTATGCTTCCCCGGTGTACCAACCGCTTGGCATACCCGCCCCACCAGCCCACCGCGCACAGACCGTTAAGGGGTGCATAGTCCCTCGCGATGGCGTATACTCCCAGACAGGTAACGCGGACCCCACAACGAATTCCAGATTGAGCGAAACACGGGATACCCTCATGAAAATCTATACCCGTCAGGGTGATCAGGGCCACACCGGTCTTTTTGATGGCACACGTGTATCCAAAGACCACTGGCGCATTGAAACGTACGGCACCGTTGATGAACTCAACAGTACGCTGGGCCTGGCCATTGCGATGTGCATCGAGCCTGCGCTGCAAACATTGCTGCTTAAAATTCAACACCAGCTATTTGACCTGGGTGCGGATCTGGCCACGCCTGTGGATTCCCCCAACGCCCACCGTGTACGACGGATATCACCCGCGGACACGGAATTTCTTGAAAAGCAGATAGATCTGGCGGACGCACGGTTGACTCCACTTAGAGAGTTTGTGCTGCCGGGCGGTACCATGCCAGCGGCGCAACTGCACGTAGCCCGCACCGTATGCCGCCGAGCCGAGCGCCGCCTGGTTACGCTGATGCAGCACGAGAAACTTGATCCGCAGCCACTGATTTATCTCAATCGGCTAAGCGACCTGCTGTTTATTCTGGCTCGTTTGGCCAATCACCTGGAAAATAAAATGGATGTTCCCTGGCAGCCTGGCGGGGCATAAGCCTGCCTGGTGCCATGCGACCATCAGCAGAACCGGCGGTTTGCTCGCCCGCCTTACGTTTCCACCGCAACCGCTGTTGGTCGAGGGGCGGAGAATTCCACTGTAAACGGATAAATCGCCTGGTGGATGCGCCGTCCACCCGCCACTACACTAAGCCGCCCCTGCCAGCGGAGCATGATGCGGGCGGGCCTGATTTTAAACTTGGGAATGGGTTCCAGGCTGGCGGGCAATTCATAGGCCGCCGATCCGGCGAGGGGATTTTCCACGGTGGCCATCGTCGAAGCCACCAAGGACTGGGCCGAAAGCCACGGAATATCTTCCACCAATTGCGAACCGGAGCGCAACAAATCGCTCACAAACAGCGCCTGGCGATGGCAACTCATTTCCAGGACAATTTGTTCCACCGGCAGGTTCCGCCGGAACCGCTGCGCAACGCGTACTTCAACAGTTTGCCCCATTTTGGGCCGGGCCTTGTTGATGGTAATCACTGGTTCCAGCAGACGCCCAAAGATCCACAGCCACCGGAGGCTCATCGCCAGCGGCACCAGGGCGAACAGCACGCCGACCACCAGACCGGCCACCGCCAGAGATTGATAATGCCGACCGGCCATGACAAAGTATTGCCCGAACGCAAGAGCCATGGCCGCTAACCAGGTCAGCAACACCAGAATCCAGAATTTAATTTGTCCGCCGATGGTATGCCGCGGCTGCAGAACAAACCATCCATCTGCAGTGGGTTGCGGATTCATGTTGAGGATCGGACCGGCCAACGGAGCCAGCACGGTACGCCAAGCCCAGGCTACCACCAGGGCAATCATCACGGGAACCAGTACCATCAGATAAAATGCAAAGGAAAAGGGCCGGACCAGAAGCACTGTGTGTGGATGGGCTGGATCGTACCAGGCCTGCACTTCGGCCCCGGGAGGATAATGGTGGAGAATAGCTGCGGCCCAGGGCCTGGTGCCCACCCTCTGATGGCCATGAATGGCGTGGGCGGTATAAAGCTTTCCCGCCACAGCATATTGATACGTCAGGTTCGGCTGGTAATACAAAAAGCCATTGGAACTGATGGTGCGTATCCGGGCCAGGGTAATTTTGGCCGGCACCGCCTGATAGGTGTGGTCAACGCGCCACTGTCTGGCGATGCCATAGATGCCGCCCGCCACCATCAGCAGCAATACCACTGCCACACCGATGAGCACAATGCGGGCGGTGCGTTTAATCAATACTCTACGATCGGTTACGGGCTGGGGCACTGCGGCTCCTGAAGACACGGGACGAACAGTCATGCGCTGTTGGTGGGGCACCGGCAAACAGCAGGCACAATTTCATCGTGCCACGTCGATGCATGGGCATCGTCGGCCATATCAAAGCTTGGCCCGGGTTACGGAGCAGGCCAAGCCATCCATCGGATGGTTATCTTCGTCTAATTTAGACGCCAACGCCAGCGCGGCGCACTTACCATATCACCTGTATAGGTCTGGATGTTCACGTGGCGGGGCGAGCCTGCTGCACCGCGCCGTTGCTGTACACCAGCGGAAAATGCGCCCCTTCAATGACCGTGCCCACTCCTGCCTGAGCCTGGGCGATAAATGGCTCCATCGGATGGTTGACCACCTTGCAGTACACGGTGCGTTCATTCATATAATGCAGGGCAATGGCGCGCCGGGGCCGTCCGCTGCGGTTGGCATGGGAGCCGTGCCAGGTCAACGAATGGTGGAGGTGCATATTCCCCTTTTTAACAGGACACAGCCGCACTTCCAGGGTGTGGCCCTGAAAAGTTTTGGGCATGGCCTCAAAGGATTTAATCTGATGGAGAAAATCAATAGTGTTGCCCCATTGGTGGGAACCTGGAATCATGGACATACATCCGTTATCCACGTCCGCATCATCCAGCGCAATCCAGCAGGTTACCTGCTGGTCTTTCGGAGTTAAGCAGGGCCAGTACGGGCTGTCCTGATGCCACATATTCACACCGCCAGTGCTGACCGGTTTGTATTGAATCTGGTCATGCCATAGCCGCAACTGCTTACCTTCCAGCACCTGCTTCACCGCTTCCACCACGGGCGGATGAAAGAGCAGCTCACGGAATAAGTCCGAGGCTTCCCAGATATTGACCATCTGCCACACCGGGGCCTCCGGTTTATTTAAGTTGCTGATGCTGACGGGTTGCGGCGTACCGGGTTTGTCCTTATCCGCCAGCACACGCAGCACTTCCTGGGCCAGTGCATCGGCGTGCGATTCGGAAATAACTTTACCACCATTGACGAACCCATTGCTGCGAAAATCCTGTACCTGCTGCAAGGTAAGCATGAAGAGTACTCCTTGTTCCAGGCCCGTGGGCCTTGGTTTTTTTGTCGGTACGGACGGGACCGCCGGCATCAACTGCCGACGTAAAAAATCGCCGCCGCACCACGTTACTTATTGTGCCCGTTTGGGCGGGGCGATCCCATAGCCGGGAGAATCATCTGTTGGCCGGGCGGATCACGGCCGGGCGGGCGATATGGCACCCTGACGGCCCGCCAGCGCCATGCGCCGATATTCCGTCGGAGGCAGACCATCAAGCCGCGTGAAGGTCCGCGAAAACTGAAAGACATCGGCAAAGCCCAACTCCATGGCCACCTGTTTGACGGACTTATTCATATTTACGAGCAATAGCCGGGCTTTTTCGATCCGGCGCTGCTGCTGATATTCCCGGGGAGAATAGCCGGTCCACCGCCGAAACACACGGTTAAAATGGGCCCGCGAGAGGCCGGACAGGGCCGCCAAAGCATTGAGGTCCGCCCGCTCCGGCAGGTGGCGGTCCAGCCAGGCCAGTACGGGCTGCATGCGCGCCGCCAAGACCGGGTCAGGGCGTGTAGTGCCGGAGCCTGGTCTGGCTAAAAGCCGCCATAAAATATCCAACAGCAACATCCGGGCTTCCAGCAGGTTCAATGGTGTGCGTGCGGTCTGGGCCAGCACCAGACGTGCAAACAATTTAATTAATGGATTCACCATAGACAGCCGGATTTCCCGGGGCAAAGTCAAACCACCCTCCAGCAGCACTTCATACGGCTTGCGCCGGTCAATGCGCGGCCCACCGGGGTATGCGTGTCGGCCAAAATCAAAATGAACCGCAATGTGTTCGCAGGTATCATTATTCGCCGAATGCAACCGGTGGGGTTGAAACGGGGGAATTAAAAATAACGATCCCGGTCCAAAATCCACCACACCAGCGAAGGTTTCAAACTGTCCTTTACCACTAAGCAGCAGCACAAATTCATAATCGAAAATAATTCGCCAGTCCACATGCAATGGCCCGGCAAGCTGATGCGCTATGCGAATAACCGGATTCACGCGCTGCAGCGGTACCACCACGGAATATACCGGGCCTAATTTGCCAAACGGTACCGCTCGCTGTATCGCCATTGTCTTCATGAATCGATTCCAACCTTAGCAGATTGCCACCAGCGAACCATTCACAACTTCTTTGGCGCCGCACCGGCTGAACCTGCTGAAACTCCGGCCGCCGGGCCGCCTTCAGGGAGATAAATTCTTAAACCGGGCAATAGCCGCCTGCCGAGCCTGCCCATGATCCACTACCGGTGCCGGATAGTTGCGGCCTATGATACACCCCGCCTGCTTTTGTAAAGACGGAGGCATGAGCCACGGCTGATGGATACTTTGGCCAGGGACCTGGCCAAGTTCGGGCAACCAGCGCCGGACGAAAATAGCGTGCGGATCAAAACGCCGGCCCTGCAAGATCGGATTCATCACTCGAAAGTAGGGTGCCGCATCGGTGCCGGTGCCGGCGCTCCATTGCCATCCTCCCACGTTACTGGCCTGGTCATAATCGCAGAGCCATTGGCGAAAAAAGTTTTCGCCCACGCGCCAATCGACATCCAAATCCTTCACCAGAAACATGGCCGCAATCATGCGCAGCCGATTGTGCATCCAGCCGGTGGCAACCAGAGAGCGCATAGCGGCATCTACAATGGGATATCCAGTTTCACCACGACTCCAGGCGGTTACACGATCCGGTCGTGCGGGCCAGGCCAGCGTGGCGTATCGCCGCTGAAACGCTGCGGTTACTGTATGCGGATAATGAAACAGAATCATGCGATAGAATTCGCGCCAGATTAATTCTGCCAGCCAGGTGGCTGCGTCGCTGTATTTGTCATCAGCGGCTCCGGCGTGCAAGGCTGCCAGGACGCACTGCCGGATGGAAATAGTGCCGGCGTTGAGATGCGCCGAAAGCCGCGAACTACCATCCGCCGCAGGAAAATTTCGCTGCGTGGCATACTCCCGAATGGGCTGTGCGATAAAGTTGGCCAGCATCGCGGCTGCACCAGATTCGCCGGTGGGCAAGGTATTTTTCACATCAC
This sequence comes from Planctomycetota bacterium, assembly GCA_021790385.1. Taxonomy (GTDB): domain Bacteria; phylum Planctomycetota; class Phycisphaerae; order WQYP01; family WQYP01; genus JABEVA01. The sequence goes on along the minus strand of JAJYDW010000001.1, from coordinate 61,230 downwards.
CATAACCTAAAGCACGGGGCGCGGGCACCGTATCCGCGGCGCACCGTAACGTGGCGCTTTTGCTCGGCAGTCTGGTAGACTGCACCGGGTTGTGCTCCAGGGCCGCCAGCCAGGCCCGCTTGTACGGTGAAAACACGTGGTACACACTTTCCGACCCTGTCAGCAGTTCAAATTCCTCGAAAATGACGCCATCTTTGCACGCCCGCACCTTGACGCCTGCGTCCTGGGCCAACCGCGTCAGCCGTCGATCCAGCGCCAATTGGCGAGGCTCATACTCTTTGTTGAAGGTAATGCCGTCCGCACCAAGTTGCCTGGCCATGGCGACAAGAGCAGCAGCGGGGTCCGCAGTGGTCACAATTTTCAATGGGATATTTAAAGCGAGCAATCCCTGTCGCAATTCGGTCAGCGCCGCGAGCCAGAAACCCGCCTGAAATGGCCCCATACACCCGGCAGTGGCGGGAAACCAGCGGGTATCAACAACAAAAACCCCCACCACGGCATCCGCCAGCCGCGCCGCCGCCGCCAAGGCCGTGTTGTCATGCACTCGAAAATCGCGTCTGAACCAGTGCAGGTAAATGGACAGAAATAACCTCCTGACTACGTGTATCCAAAAAAGCACGTCCCCTCAAACCTACCAGACCCCAGATATGGGCCTCATAGGTTGACAGAGCCTTGCATGGCCGTGCAGTGGCCGGGGCGGTCAGGGGCGTTTTTCCGGCGACGGCTTTGTGGTCGGAATAAGTTGTGTGCCCAGCAGAACCAGGTCGTGCTGTAATCTGGCTCCCAGACGCTTGCGCACGTCGACAGACAATTGTGATTTCCTGACAAATAAATTCAGGTGAATTCCATCCGCCAGAGGAATGCGAATCATTCCCACGATCGGATCGCGTCCCCGCGGCTCCGCGGCAGTCAATGGCCGGGGCGGCGCGATCACCAGATGTTCTCTGCGAATCCGCCAGATCATGCCGGTGGCTCCGCTGATGGCCGCCAGGGTCTGTTCGGCACTGCCGCCATTGGAACTCACATTCACCGTCGGAATGGCCAGGTATAAGCCGGGGGCCGGGGCACACCATACGCCCGTCGTCCGGGCAAGATCGGAAAGCACGACCTGCAGAGGAGCATCGGCGACGTGAAGAAATACCGGCCGATGCAACTGGTGGCGGACCCACCGGGTGGTGCTGGTTACAAAAATGCGATTATGGTGGATATACCATATGCGGTGCAAAGCTCTGGCATACGTATTCAATGCCGCCGCCGCGGATTCCGGCAATTCTCGGCGCACCGCCGCCAGAGCCGTGCTCTGCAATGCCGCGGACACCATCGGCAACCGTGGCGCGGACAGCGGCTGGTGAAGCTGCGCCGACAAATCCGCCGGCCAATTTCTGCCCATATTCGTTATGGTTAATCCATGCAAGGCACGCAGCAGTTTCAGTTCCATCCAGGTGGCCCGGCGTCCCGTGCGCCGCAAGGCCCGGGACGGCATGACCACCAGCCGCCCGCCCACCGGACGAATGCGCAACGCCAGTTGGCCGACAATGGACTCCATGGCCGCCTGTACCGAAACATTTTTGAATCGGGCGCTGATCCGGGTACGGCCACCGAGCGGCAAAAGCTGGTAGACGCGCTGCTGCACGTCAATGGAGATGCGAGCCGTATCGGCCAGCGTTGAAAAGGCCCGCCGCAGTGTACAGGTTTTGAGATTCAAGCTGATGCGCTGGGCGAGCATCCGCTGCAAATATATGGCACGGTCTGACCTGGCCGCAGCGGGTGCCGCCGCCCAATCCGGGCGCACACCCAGCGCCACCACTGCCAACATCACGCCCAACACCATTCGCGATTGATGCGTCATCGACTTTCTCCGGAATCCGGCCTGCGCGGCATTACACCTTCAATGCCACCTGATGCTCCAATCTACCTACGTAACGATCGCGGATCGGTTGCACGGTGTGGGCGATAAACTCGTCCACCTGCTCCACCGAGCGCCCGATGTAATGTCGCGGTTCCATGATTTTATCAAGTTCCACCCCGGCAAAGGCCGGATCCTGCCGCAGTCGCAACAGCAGATCATTTTCTAACCCCATATCCTTCACGTGGCGAGCCGCAGAGAGCGAATGCTTGCGAATTTTTTCGTGCAGGTCTTGGCGGTCTCCACCGGCCTTGGTGGCCGCCATAAGAATATTTTCGGTAGCCATGAACGGCAGTTCCGCCATCAGCCGCTGGTTAATAACGCGAACATGGACCACCATGCCACGAACGACATAGATTAAAATATCCAAAATGGCATCCGCGGATAGAAACGCCTCCGGCACCGACAATCGCTTGTTCGAGGAATCGTCCAGGCTGCGTTCAAACATCTGCTGCCCCGCAGTCAGCATGGGTTGCAGGGCCATTCCCATAAGCCAGCGGGCCAACCCGGTGACGCGTTCGCTTAAAACCGGATTGCGTTTGTAGGCCATGGCCGACGAACCCACCTGCTCATCTTCCATCGGTTCATCCAGTTCCTTAAATGCCGCAAGTATGCGGATATCCTGGGCCATTTTCTGCGCTGCGGCGGCCACGACCGCCAAACTGGCCAGAATCTGGGCATCCATCACTCGTGGGTAGGTCTGGCCGGTTACCGGATGAACGCGCTGAAACCCCAGCCGCTCGGCCACCAGTTTTTCCAGCCGTTTGACCTTCTCATGGTCGCCATCAAATAATTCCAGAAAAGATGCCTGCGTGCCGGTGGTGCCTTTAATGCCGCGCAGCATCAGCGTTTCCATCCGCAATTCAATATCTGCCAAAGCCAGCACAAAGTCATAGCACCATAAAACGGCCCGCTTGCCCATGGTGCTGGGCTGGGCCGGCTGCAAATGGGTGTAGGAGAGCGAAGGCAGGTCTTTCCACTGCTGGGCAAAGCGGGCCAGGCTGTCAATGAGATTGGCCAGCTTCAGGCGGATAATTTGCAGTCCGTCGCGCAGCAGCAGCACATCGGTGTTGTCCACCACATCCATGGAGGTCGCGCCCAGATGAAGAATCGGTTTGGCCAACGGGGCCGCCTTGGCAAATGTCTGCAGATGGGCCATCAGGTCATGGCGAAGCCGTTGCTCCTGCCGGGCGGCTTCATGATAGTCAATGTCATCCAAGTGGGCGCGCATCTGCTGAAGCTGTTCTTCCGTAATGGGCAGCCCCAACTCTTTTTCCGCTTCCGCCAGGGCCAGCCAGATTCTGCGCCAAGTTGAAAATTTGCGCTGGGGCGAAAATACTTCCAGCATCTCGGCGGAAGCATTGCGGGAGACCAGTGGATTTTCGTAGACATGAGGGGAATTGGTTGGTGACATCGGCATATCCTTAAAAAATGCTCCGACCTGAAACTGGATGAATAATAGCATAAAATCCCGCGGACTTGAATTGTCCGCAAGTGCTGCCGCAGAGGATTCCCCGCTGGAGACGAGGCCCCGTCGGCGACGTCTGCGGATTTCCAAGGGGCTTGACTCGACCAGAGCCATCTTGTAATTTATGGGTTGCAGATACACATATCTGTGTGTGATCGGCCAGATTTTGGGTTGTATGCAGTCGGACTCCGCGGAGGTTAGTATGCTGGCGGCGGGGGCCGGCGAACTCTCATGCATCGCTTTGTGATTGTAAATGAGGTGCGTTATGAGCAGTAGCACAGGAATAGTCAAATGGTTCAACAGCCGCAAGGGGTTTGGCTTTATCCGTGACAAAAATAACCAGGATATCTTCGTCCATCATTCCTCCATACTTGCGGAAGGGTATCGATCGTTACGGGCGGGCGATGTGGTAGAGTTTGAATCCCAGGCCGGCCCTAAAGGCATCAAGGCCGCCAACGTGCGGCGAGTGCCGGATTGACTATCAGCGGTCAGCTTTCAGCGGTCAGTATGCCTGCGGTCCCAGGGGATAATTTTGTGGATGAGACTGGCCTTGCTCCCATGGCGAACAAGATGTCCGCCCCCTCCCAAAAAAAGATCGCGTCAGGTAAGAGTAGCGCTTCACGACCACAGACTAGAATATCTGTGCTACACTCATGCGATTGGAGTTGGAGTTGGGCACGGCAGGGGACAAAAACAGTATAATCCGGGCCATGGCCAAACCTAAAACTTATTTTGTGTGCCGATCTTGTGGCGCCATGCAGCCCAAATGGATGGGCAAATGTCCGGATTGCGATTCCTGGGATTCTCTGGAACAAATCACCGAAGCTGCCCAGGACCCGCATCGACCGCGGGGCGTGGTCAATTCATCTGGAAAATCCACCTGGGGTACTAATGCCGGCGATCAGGATGCGCAGGCATTGCCGGTGGATCAGATACCGGAACTGGAAGTGGCCCGCATGCCCACCGGCATGGCGGAGTTTGACCGGGTGCTGGGCGGCGGGGTGGTACCCGGATCGGCGATATTGCTGGGCGGGAATCCGGGCATTGGAAAATCCACGTTGATGATTCAGGCCGGCGATCAGATGGCCCGCCAGGGGCGGTTGGTGCTGTACGTAACCAGCGAGGAATCCGCCCAGCAGATTCAACTGCGGGCCAGGCGGCTGGGTGCCGGCCACGGCAACCTGCTGATTCTGGCGCAAAGCAATCTGGAACACATCAGCCGGGCCATTCAAAAACATCGGCCGCATTTGTGCATCATCGATTCAGTGCAGATGATTTATGAACCGTCGAATTTATCCGCCCCCGGATCTATTTCCCAGCTCAAAGACTGCTGCACAGAAATGGTGGCCCTGGCCAAAGCCGGCGGCAGCGCGGTGTGCCTGGTGGGACATGTTACCAAACAGGGAATGCTGGCCGGGCCGAAATTGCTGGAACACGTGGTAGATACCGTACTGTACTTTGAAGGGGACACGCACCATGACCATCGGATCGTACGCTGCGTAAAAAATCGTTACGGCAACACCCTGGAAGTGGGACTGTTCCGCATGGGCCTGCGCGGACTGGACCCCATTGAAAATGCAGCCCTGCTATTTCTGGAATCTCATTCGGGCCTGGCGTGCGGCAGCGTGGTTACGGCGGCATTGCAGGGTACACGGGTGCTGCCGGTGGAAATTCAGGCCCTTACCGCGGAAAGCATGCTGGGGGCGGCGCGGCGAAAGGTAAGCGGGTGCGATGCCAACCGCGTGGCCATGATTATTGCGGTGCTGGAAAAACGTGCGGGCCTGCGGCTGGTGGATCGCGATGTGTTTGCCAACGTGGTTGGCGGAATCAAGATTGCCGACCCATCCGCAGATGCTGCCATTGCTTTGGCCATTGCCGGTTCGCATACCAGACGCGGCCTGCCGGCACGCAGCCTGGTAATGGGTGAACTGGGTTTGCTGGGAGAATTTCGAGCCATCAGCTATCTGCCGCAACGGCTGGGCGAAGCGGCCCGGCTGGGTTTTAAGCGCGTGCTGATAGCGGGGCCCAACAGTTCTGCCGACCGACAGGCGGTGGCCGATGCCCAAAAAGCCGGCATGGAAGTGCATATTTGCCGCAGCCTGGATGACGGTCTGGCGCTACTGCAATAGAGGTGTATCTGGCCTGGATCGCAGCGGCACCAAGGGGTGGTGGCTGTGGTCATCAGGGCCCAAGGCATTGCATGTTGGATACGGTGGAAGGTTTATACGTACTGTGCCTAAGCCAGTACGGTATCCGGGTCCAGACCCTGCAGGTGCAGACGCAGCATGGTCATGGCCATTTGGGCGCTGCGGCGGCGGATACCACCGCGATCGCCGGTAAAAACATTTCGCCGGACAAAGATGCCCTTTGGCCCGGCCAAACCTATATAAACCAGCCCCACGGGTTTTTCGGCGGTACCACCGTCCGGCCCGGCGATGCCGGTAATGGATAAGGCCCATTGGCTGGCGGCTTTGGGCAAGGCCCCCTGGGCCATGGCTGCGGCCACCGGTTCGCTCACCGCTCCATGCGTTTGTAAAAGCTCCTGCGAAACACCTAATTCGTCAATTTTGCTGCGATCGCTGTAGGTAACCCAGCCGCGCTGAAAGTAACGCGATGCGCCCGGCACGCTGGTGAGCATCTGGGCCAGCAGGCCACCGGTGCAGCTTTCGGCCACGGCAATGGTGGCACCATATTGGTTGAGAAGCGCGGCCAGGGCTTGTTCCAGGGATTGATCCTGCTGGGAAAAGATGGCCTTGCCAAGGCGGTTGATAATTTTTTCCCGCGCTTCGTGGACCATCGCATCGGCCAGGACCGCCGGGCCACGGGCGTAAATCCGCACGGAAACCACACCTTCATGCACGGTGGTGCCGATGGATGGGTTAGATCCGCGCACCATCAGATCAGCAATGCGCTGGCCGATGACCGATTCCCCGATGCCAAAGGTGTTAAGCCGATACGTGCGTGTTACCATGTCTTTGCTGTGCCGGCCCAGGCGGGGCAAAATGGATTCGGAAAACATGGCCTGCATTTCAGAGGGAACCCCGGGCACTACGAAAATATCCGTTGATCCGGTGGAAGCGAATAGGCCCGGTGCGGTGCCGCAGGAATTGGGCAGGCACTGCCCGGTTAGCGGGCGCTGCGCCTGGCGGCGATTGCTGGGAGCCATGGGCCGATGAATCCGCTGAAAAAACGCTTCCAACTGGCCAAGGGCCGCCGGGTCTTCCACCAGGGTTGTACCCAGAGCTGCCGCCAGAGCCTCGCGGGTAACATCGTCGAGTGTTGGCCCGAGTCCGCCGGAAATCAGCACCAGCGGGCATTGGCTGCACGCTTCGCGGATGGCTGCGGCAATGGCATTTTGATCGTCCCCAACGGTTACCTGCCGCAGGGTGGAAATGCCGATGCTTGAAAGCTGCCGACTAAGCCAGGTGGCGTTGGTGTTTACGGTAAGACCGGAAACCAATTCATCGCCGATGGATAAAATGATGGCGGACATGCGTTGGAATCTCCTGAATACGTTTGGCCCGAAGCCTCTTGGTCAGCCGCGGTGATTTTCGCACCGGTTTTTGTCCCACCGGCGGCGGTGAGCCACAGTTTCGCAAGGCCGTTCTTGCGACTAAGATAATAAAGGCTTTGCGGCGGGCGGGAAACACACTGAAGTTGACCGCTGCGGCTGCAGCCGGGTAAGGACAACATGACAGCGTTACCGATTCTTTATACCAACCGTCCGGCAGACCAGCTTCGCCTGGCGCAAATTAAGCAGCGGCTCTCGCTGCGTCCAATGCTGCTGGAAGATGCGCAGGCGGAAGGTGGAGAGTCCAGGGCCGGGCAGGTGCGGCAAATAATCCGCCAGGTTTTGCGTGAGGGGGACGCCGGGGTGGTGGACTGCATCCGGCGTTTTGAAGACGTGGCGCTCAAGGCCGAGCAACTGCGCGTGCCGGCAGAGCATATTGCTGCCGCCCGCGCCCAGGCAGATCCGGCGTTTGTTGCGGCAATGACCAAGGCCATTGCCAATGTCCGCCGCTATCAACAGGCCATGTTGCCGGTAGCCCCCGCGGCGTTAACACCGGTGGAATCCATAGACGGCTGCGGCCGCCTGGCGGTACGTTATGTGCCGCTGGACCGCGTTGGTTTGTATATTCCGGGCGGAGCGGCGGCGTATCCGTCGAGTGTGATTATGACGGCAGTGCCGGCCCAGGTTGCCGGGGTTAAAAGCATCTGCATGACTACGCCATTGCGGGAAGGGAAGGTTTCAGCGGCGGTGCTGACTGCGGCAGCACTGGTGGGTATTGACGAAATTTATACCATAGGCGGAGCGCAGGCCATTGCCGCTTTGGCCCTGGGAACCGCAAGCATTCCCGCGGTGGATAAAATTGTCGGGCCGGGCAATACGTGGGTGCAACTGGCAAAAAAAGAGCTGTTTGGCATTGTGGATATTGACAGCTTCGCCGGGCCAAGCGAAGTGGTGGTGCTGGCGGATGAAACGGCGAATCCGGAGATAGCCGCCGCGGAACTGCTGGCCCAGGCCGAACACGCGCCAGGCAGTTGTCTGCTGGTAACAAGTTCAGAACCGCTGGCCCGCGCGGTGCAGGCGCAGGTAGATCGGCAGTTGGCGCTTCTTTCACGCTGCGCCATTACCATCAAGGCCCTGGAATTTGCCAGCGCGGTAATTGTGGTAGAAAGTCCATCTGCGGCTATTGAGATGGTCAACGCCCTGGCCCCGGAGCACCTGCAGATCATGACGCGCGACGGCGCCGGAGATGCGGCGAAAATTCGTCATGCCGGGGCAATTTTTATTGGCATCGCTACGCCGGTGGCCGCGGGCGATTATCTGGCGGGTCCATCGCACGTACTGCCGACATCGGGAACGGCGCGATTTTTCAGCGGCCTTTCGGCGGAAAGTTTCCGCAAGCGCATCAGCGTGGTGGAATTCGACGCCGCCGCACTGGCCGCCTGTGCCCCGGCCATTGAAACGTTGGCCATGGTGGAAGGCTTTGACGGACACGCCCGGTCCGTGGCAGTAAGAAATCGCAGTTGATGGCGGCGGATGAGGCGACAGGCATGACGCAGCAGGAAGACAAGGGAGTTATCGGCGTGATTGCCGGTGAAGGAATGTTGCCCGTAGCGGTGGTGCGGAACCTCAAGGCGGCGGGACATCGGGTGGTGTGCGCAGGGCTGCACGGGCAAAGCCGGGAAGACTTGCTGCGGCCGCTGTGCGATCATTTTTCGCGTGTGGGGCTGATCCGTATTAACCAGTGGATACGGGTATTGCGGCGGCATGGTGCCACCCGGGCCATTATGGTGGGCCGCGTGGCCAAGGAAAGGCTGTATGCACCATTTCATCTACTGCGGTATATTCCGGATTGGCGGTCTTTGCGGGTTTATTTTGGTCGCCTGCGGCACGACAAACGCAGTGCCAATTTGCTCCGGGCTGTCGCGGATGAACTGGCCCGTGGTGGAGTAATGCTTATTGACGCTAGAGATCATATTCCCGAATTGCTGGCTAATATCGGTGTGATGACGCGGCGCCGCCCCACTGCCGAAATTATGGCCGATACCGAATTTGCCTGGCCGTTGCTGCAGCGCATCAACGAGCTGTTGATCGGGCAATGTGTAAGCTGCCTGAACCGGGAAATTATTGCTGTGGAAGCGGTGGAAGGCACCGACCGCATGATTGAACGCACCCACACGCTGTGCCCGCGGGGCGGCTGGATTTTGTGCAAGGCCAGCAATCCGAATCAGGATGTGCGTTTCGATTTGCCCACGGTGGGTCCGGCGACCATTGAAAATCTCAAACGATCTGGAGCATCGGCCCTGATTCTGCAGGCGGAAAAAACCATTATGCTGGAAAAACCGGCGCTGCTGAAACTGGCGGATGAACTGGGCATCGTGGTGGTGGGACGGGAATAACCGGCGGCCAGAACCGCTTTGGCCAGGGCACCAGGGATTTCATGAATGTGGCTGACACGGCAAATTAAAAATAATCTGGCCCGCATGGCCATTCCGCGACTGACCCTGTGGTTGATCGGCGGGCAACTGCTGATGTTCGCTCTGCATTACAGCGATCCGCGAGTTGTTGATGCTCTGGTGTTGATTCCATCCGCAGTGCTGGCGGGGCAATGGTGGCGGCTTTTAACCTTTCTATTCATTCCGATGTCACTGCACCCGCTGTGGCTGCTGCTGGATATTTATGTGTTCTGGCTGATCGGTACTGCCCTGGAAAATACCTGGGGCGCTCCGCGATATAATCTGTTTTTGCTGATTGGATACGTAGCTACAGCCGCGGCGGCCTTTATCGTTCCCTATGGCGTTGCCGGCAACGGATTTCTCTACGGGTCTACCTTTCTGGCTTTTGCCTTTATCTATCCGGATTTTCTTTTTTATCTGTTTTTTGTGCTGCCCGTGCGCGTGAAATACCTGGCCTGGGTAACCTGGGGCATTTATATTCTGCTGTTCATGAAGGGTGCATGGATGACACGGGTGCTGATTCTGGCTGCGGTTCTGAATTTTTTACTGTTTTTTCGCAGGGAAATCTGGCAACGTATTCGCCACGGCCATCACCACATGGCACGCAAGGCCGCTGCCGCAGCGGCCCAACCCATCACGCACCGGTGCACTTTGTGCGGTATTACCGACCGCAGCCACCCCCAGACGGAATTCCGCTATTGCACCAGATGTACGGGGGCTTTGTGCTATTGCCTTAACCACATCAACGCTCACCAGCACCGCTGAAGAGATTCAAGAAAGGCCGCGCGGTATTTTCACTGATGATTGTTGCGGCAGGGGCAGGATCACAGTTGGTTAACAGAAAAGCCAGGCTCTGATGGTTATAAGCAGTCTCAATCCGCTGCACGTTACCATCAACACCGGTTCCCGGCGCGGTTATGGTAGCACGGGTTTACTGGACGAAAACAAAAACGGCAGAGAGCGTCTGCGCTTAGTAGAAAAGCACGTATAGGAGGAACGTGCACCAGGATATCAGCAGGCCCTCGACCGCGAGGCGGGCGGGCAGGTAAGCCAACAACCGACCGCCGGCGCGAGCCTCCCGCCAGGCCAACAACAACAGTCCGATTGGGACGCACACCGTCGCCGCAAGGCACAGTACAATAACGGCATCCCCGAACCGAGGCAACGCAAAGCCGAGCGATAGCAAAGGACCGCAAAGAAGCCCGAAGGCACAAAGAACCCACAGACACTCGCCGACAACACCGCTCGGCGAGCGCTCTGGCCCCCACAATGGCTAGCGCCGCGCCAGCCGCAAAAGCCTGCTAACGTTACGCAATCCGACCGGCAACATAATTCCGGTGGCGCACCAGAGCGGAACCAAGCCCGCAAGCCATTGCCTGTCGGGCAGCAGCCCCAACGCCAGCCCGCCGCTAAGGGCCACAAGTGATGCTGGGACGGCCGATATGCCAGAAACGGCCAGCAGCCAGTAAAGAAAGCTAACACGACCGATTCTCGCCGCTCCACGGGTCCTTGCCAACAGGGCCGCAGCGCCGGCCAAGCCAGGTGGGAACGCCACAACCACTTAAACAAGCGCCGACAGATAATACCAAGTTTTCAGCACCGGCAGTGGATGCAGCGTCATGACAAGACACCACAACGCTGCGTTGGGCAGACCAAAAGGGCGAGCACCCAGGGCAAATCTTCCACATCACCACGCGGCGGTGCTGGCTTTTCCAACCTGCCGGCCCGGCGCGTATCCAACCTCATCCGAAGCATCAAAAACAATACCGCAGGTACCAACAACGCCCACCAAGCGATGCCAGCAATCTGGCGGCCGGTGGATCCGACGGGCAGCAGACAAACCACCCGCCCCAGCAGCGGTGCTGCTGCCAAATATGCCCAGAAAAAGTCAGTCCATCGCCGCCGAATTATTTCTTTTCCAATCACCGCGAATCTCCATTCGCTCCAACCGCGGCAACATCGCCACCCAGCCGCACTCGCGGAATACCACCGTGCCCGCTCATAATACAACCCCGTTACCGGATCATTGGCCGCAAACGGCGAGCCTCCGCTTCCACCATGCGGTCTTATCCGCCGCCACCCGCTGGCCGAACTACCTTCCGCAACTATGAACATGCCCATTATGTTATCAAAAACCCAGCCCACCGTGCCAAACCAACCCGCGCCCCATCCTTTGTGGACCTTTGCGTCCCGTGTGGTTCAATTCAATCGTCCTCCGCGTTTCGGAGTTTATCCCGGTTGCCTATAACAATATTCGGTCATGGGACGACCTTTGCGGTGAAAAACCATTTCCTGATGGCTGACCGCTGATCGCTGCACGCTTCATTGGGTCTTCGTTTCTTGTATGTTGAAAATAATGGACAAGAAACGTTCTATAAAGTCTAATGCTCATCGTCGCGTCGGCGGGACGCCACCCGCGCCATTTCGCATCCTGGTGTTTAACCGCCGAACTCCCGATTCCCTCGCCACAATTTCTCGCCACACCGTAGCCAGCGGTTGAAAAACCCATCAGTTTGGTTTTAACCAATCTGGTGCCTACAATATCACGCAGCGTTGGTGAACTCTTACTGCAAGGATAAGGTTTTATGATTCAGACGCATGGTTATGCCGTACAGAATGCCTCTTCTCCGTTGGCACCCTTTGTTTTTTCGCGCCGCGCACCGGGACCCCATGATGTGCACATTGAAATACTCTATTGCGGCATTTGCCATACAGACTTGCATCAGTGCCGCAATGACTGGGCTGGTTCCACCTATCCCATGGTTCCGGGCCATGAAATTATTGGCCGGGTGAAGGCGGCAGGCGCACATGTTACCAGATTCAAGGTCGGCGATTTTGCGGGTGTCGGCTGCATGGTGGATTCCTGCCGTCAATGTGCCTCCTGCCGTGCTGATCTGGAACAATATTGTGAAAAAGGCCCGGTCTGGACTTACAATTCCAAAGAATACCAGAATCAGCAGCCCACCTATGGTGGATACAGTGAGCAGATTGTGGTGGAAGAACGCTTTGTGGTGAAGGTACCCTCCGCGCTGGATCTGAAGGCTACGGCCCCGCTGCTCTGCGCTGGCATTACCACGTATTCTCCGCTTCGGCATTGGAAAGTCGGCCAGGGGCAGAAGGTGGGCGTTATTGGCCTGGGCGGCCTGGGGCACATGGGCATTAAGTTTGCCAAAGCCATGGGCGCGCAGGTCGTCATGATTACCACCTCGCCGGATAAAGCCAAAGATGCGCTGCGTCTGGGGGCCGATCAGGTTCTGATTTCCCGTGATCCCACGGCCATGGCACGCCATGGCAATAGTTTTCATTTTCTGCTCAATACCATTCCCAACGCCCATGATCTTAATCCCTATGTCAACTTGTTAAAGCTTGACGGTACGATGGTGCTGGTAGGCGCATTAACTGCCCTCACACCGCCGCTGATGGGGGCCAGCGTCATTCACGGTCGCCGGAGTGTGGCCGGCTCAGCCATTGGCGGCATGGCGGAAACTCAGGCCATGCTTGATTTTTGTGCCCAGCACAAAATCGTCAGCGATGTGGAAGTCATTGCGATACAGGACGTCAACAAAGCCTTCGACCGCCTGCTGAAAAACGATGTTCGCTATCGCTTTGTCATTGACATGGCGTCGCTGCGGACAAAAAATTAACAGTCCGGCAAATCTGGAAAAAACTACCGATGATCAGCATGGCGTGCGCTGGGGCCCAAGCTCGCGGCGGGGTAAGGCTGCATGCCAGAGCTGAAACCCCTCCAGCCGCGTGGGCTATCCGTCGACACTGGATATCTGGATCATCAGATTATGTTTTTCCGCTGAAATGCACTATCATGGTTAGGTTACCGGCGGCCCCTGTGGAACCTATGCGTAATGGCTTTCAATTTTCAGATTATTCAAGGTGGAATGGGTGTGGGAGTTTCCAATTGGGTTCTAGCCCGCGCGGTCGCCCAACGCGGACAACTCGGTGTGGTGTCCGGCACCGGCATTGCCACCATCCTGGCCCGCCGCCTGCAGCAGGGAGACATCGGAGGGCATATGGCCCGGGCCGCGGCGGCATTTCCAGCCCAGGCCCTGGTGCGCCGCGTATGGAATTGTTATTACGTTGCCGGCGGCCTTGCCCCGGGAATGTCTTTCAAATCCAACCCGGTACCCACCATTAATTTCGGCCGGCCCCTCCTGGAACTCACCATACTTGCGGCATTTATCGAAGTTTTTCTGGCCAAAGAGGGGCACAGCGGCCCCGTCGGTATCAACCTTCTGGAAAAAGTGCAAACCACCACGCTGCCCTCCCTGTTTGGAGCCATGCTCGCCAACGTAAATTACGTACTCATGGGAGCCGGCATTCCCCGATTCATTCCCGGAGTGCTCGACGCGCTGGCCCGCGGCCACACCGCCGATTTGCGGGTAGATGTTCAAAACGCCACCGCGGAAGATGACTATTCCAGTCGCTTTGATCCAGCCGCCTTTTGGGCCGATAACCCTGATTCCGCTGTTCCTCCCCCGGCACTGCAACGACCGGCCTTCCTGGCGATTGTTTCGTCGGCTACGCTGGCCCTCACCCTGGCCCGCAAATCCACAGGCCGAGTGGATGGTTTTATTGTTGAAGGACCTGTTGCCGGCGGCCACAATGCTCCGCCGCGCGGGCCGTTGCAGCTCTCCTCAGGCGGCGAACCGATCTATGGCCAGCGTGATATCGTAGATCTGCAGAAAATCGCCGAGATCGGCCTGCCGTTTTACCTTGCCGGGGGATTTTCCACTCCCGATCAACTCTCGGCCGCGCGGCAGCTCGGTGCCGCAGGCATTCAGGTGGGAACCGCCTTTGCTTTCTGCCGGGAATCCGGCATTCGCAATGATCTCAAAAATCAGGTTCTACAATCAGCCCTGGCTGGTCGGGCAGTGGTCTTTACCGATCCCCTGGCTTCGCCCACCGGATTTCCCTTTAAAGTGCTGCAGCTTCCTCAATCACTTTCTTCTGCCGATACGTATGTCCATCGTACGCGCCGCTGCGATCTGGGTTATTTACGCGAAATTTACCGTCGCCACGATGGGTTGGTTGGATATCGCTGTGCCGCGGAACCGGTAGATATGTATGTAAATAAGGGTGGCCTGCAAAGCCGTACCATCGGCCGTAAGTGCCTCTGCAACGCCTTGTTTGCGACCGTCGGACTCGGCCAGACTGATGCGGCAGGCGTGGGCGAACCTCCCATTGTCACCGCCGGTGATGATGTCGCCCAAATCTCCCGCTACTTGCGCCCCGGCAGTACCTCTTATTCCGCCGACGATGTGCTGGACTTCATTCTGGCTCCGTCCTCCCCGCTCATAGGGGCCGCGCAAAAATAAATCTATATTTTACGGCACCGTAACCGGCAATGCCCTCATCGCCGCGGCAAATAAAAGCGCCCCTCCGCTGCGCCTGCTTTCCACGCGAGTCGCTGGGGTTATCCCCGCGGTCACCTTCGCCATCCAAACCAGATAATAATATTTCGGGATACACGATACCGATTACTACCAAAAGTTCATTGATCTCAACTGTTCCACTGCTCTCTATTTTCTACTTTCTCCTCTCTCCGTTATCCCCTTTCATGCCCCGCCTACTACTCTGCAACGGAACTACAGTAAACGGCTCGCCTGCCTTGTGCAGGCCAGCCTGTTCCGCCCGACCGCGGGCATCCCTAAAAATGCCAGCGATCATTGACAAGTAAATACGTGCACCGCTGATTGCTGCCCGCTTCGTGCCTTGTTTGCAGGAAATATATCGTGTTGAATCGTCAAACTCCCTACTCCCGTCCCCCGACTCCCGTCTTACGAGCCGCCGCCCGCGCCCTGTCTCCTTACTCCTGTATTTTGTCTCCTGCTTAAAATTATGTGATGAAATTGTTGATCTTGAGAATCTTGCCCGCCCCCACAAAAATAAACTTACACCTTGAGGCCAGGACGACGCTTCTGCTACGGTTGGGCTATAATGGTTGTGGTGCTCGATGGCCTTTCGCCCACGTGCGTCGCGTGGATGGATTCCATCGAAAGTCGGCTTCAAAGTCAGGAGAAATATTATGAAGCGATCCATTGTTTTTGGTTTTGCGGCATTGGCCGCAGTGTGCATGCTGGTAGGTACATCGTTTGCCGCCACCACGGTGAAGGTCAATGTCAAGGGGATTCTGCTGGACATGAATTGTTATTCCGCGCATGGCCTGATGAGTCGGGCTCATGGTAAAACCTGCGGAATGGCCTGCATGATGAAGGGTCTGCCGGCGGGTATTCTGGTGAAAGGCCATGCCTGGACGCTGGTGGTCAATTCCCGGCTGCTGGCCCATTACATCGGCCTTAAAGCCCGAGTCATTGGGGTGGCCAATGCCAAAACCAATGTCGTGATCCCATCAGAAATTCTGGTGGACGAGCATGGCAAATACACCAAAATTGCCATCCACTGATTTTTTCCGTCATACGGAAACGTTGTAACGATGCCCCGGAACCTGCGGCACCTGACGCGGGTTCTTTTTTTTTCAGGATCGCGCGCAGCCGCATGGCCTTGGCGTGTTTGGCCATGGTTCGTGCGGGTAGAGCGGCATCATTTTCTTAGCGGTTGGGGGGGCTTGTGGGGTGGGGTCGGGGTCCATGCAGTGATTTTGCGTCTGGCATACCAGGCGGTGATTTTTGTAATGGCCGCATTTTCCTGCGGGGCGGTGTCCACGGCCCAGGTGCCACCGTAAAACGAGGTGTGAAAAAGGTGATAGTCCGCGGGATTTTTTTCCGCAAATTTTATCAGCAGGTACAGCGGCATGGTGCGATTGGAAATGAATCCCGGCTTGTTATTAAAATTGAATACGAAATTCTGGGATATGGGCCGATGAATCAAAAAGAGGAGGTATGGTTCTAAATCAGCGGGTTTGGCCAATGGAAGCAGTTTGGCAAGATCTTTAACGGGCATGGTATATGGCGTATTGAAAAGACTTTCCATGGGCGGTTGGCGGCACATTTGATCTAATAAGTTCACCAGCAGATTGGAGAGATTGGCCGGCTTCCAGTGCAGCAGCAATTCGGTGGCGTATTGGCCGTTTTGTACTTGTATCCAGTAGTTGTTAACATAGGTAAAAATTGGTATTTTCTGGCCGTGAAAGATGACCATGTGCTGCAGAGTTTGCTGTCCACCAAATCCCAGGATGACGGCCCGGCTCAAGACACTTTTGACCATGGTCGGCGTGGGTTGCCGATTCCACAGGGCATCCATGGTAGTCAGGTAAACCAGGCGATGCGGATCTCGAAGCAGACGATTCAGCAGCCAATCGGCGTTGCGGCCCGGAATTTTGGCCAGCGGATGGGCCACGTCAGCCCGGCGCTGTGGGTGGTGGGAAAATGCGCCCGCTACCAGCGGCAGCAGTTTCGGTGCCATGCCCCAGCGCAGCATTTTCATGCGTTGCTGGAGAGGCAGGTGCAATAAAGCTCTGGCCCACCGCATCAGATCACCTTGGTACCGCAGCAAATGATCGATGCGTGCCTGCTGTTCCGGACCGCCCCCGCGAATCATGCGGGCGGTCAGGCGGGCCAGCGCCTGTCGCAGTTCGGCACTACCGGCCTGGCGGACGGCATACTGCGGCTGCGCGAGCTTGCTTAGCCCCTGTTGAAACTGCCGCAGCGCCGCGGCGGTCTGGCCGGTGGAATGGGGGCGGGTCTGGGCCTGGCTGGATTGCGGCCACGCCAAGCACATCGCCGCCGTCAGCAACAAGATCAAACTGGGCGATTTTGGTTTCATCGGGCATTTCCCTGCGGTCAGGCCCACTGCGGCCGTGGGTTCAATTCCGTTGGCAACGCGCGTTGCCGGGCGATCTGGCCGAAAACTGCGGCAAGGTTTTCCGTCGCGGACCACGGTGCCTTTTTAATGTTCCAGGCCGCCGCCTGGTAACAGGAGAATATAAAGTCCGTGGTTTTAATGATCTGGGCAAAATCGGTGATGGGCATGGATCCGGTGCGAATGGCCCGGGCAAAGCTATTAAAGGTTCGCATATTGCCTTCAAAGTCGCGGGCGTCATCGTGAAATTCGGTGGATGGCTGGCCATGACTTAGCAAGTAACCCATGCCGTTCCAAATGGCCCGGCCGGCATCACCAAGAATCTCAATCATGTGCCTCTCCTGCCGGGAGCAGGTGGTGGCCACCATGGTCAGGCGCGGGCGATCGGGGGTGGTGAGAGTCGCCTGGGTGATGGCGGTGTCTTCCATTTCCAGCTCCGGAGAATCATGGAAGCGGTACAAAGCGGTGCGGATATTTTCCGCGTGGGCGACGGCAGGTAAATCCCCCGGCGATGCCAGAATGAGAGCCTGATTGATAAAGTGTACCGCCTGGTTGAACATCACCCCATCGAGATTCCATTGGCTCGCCATCATTTTTTTGCCGGCCCAGGCCGCCCGGCCATAGTAAGATTCTTCGCGCCACCAGAGGCTGGAAAGAAAAATCTCGCGGATTTTACCAATGGCTCCGCCGTGAATCGCCTGGCGCAGCTCCAGCATGGAACTGCGCCCCACATGTTGCATCTGCACCGCCCCGACCCGGCCCGAAGCCTTTTGTGCTTCAAGCATCATGCGGCATTCGTCCGGATGGGTCGCCATCGGTTTTTCACACAGCACGTGCTTTCCGGCCTTAAACGCGGCCACGGTTACCGGCCGGTGCAGAAAGTGGGGTACGGCAATGCACACCGCTTCCACCGCGGGATCCTGGAGCAAGGTTTGGTAATCAGGATAAATTTTCCCGCCAGAGGCGGTAACGCGGGCCGCCTGTTTGGCAACGTTGGGATCTTCGAGTTTGACGTCGCAGCCTGCTACGACCTGAAAATTCGGATTTTTTTCCATTTCCGTCAGGTGCATGGGAGCGATGCCGCCGCCCAGCCCGATTTGCCCCATGCGGATGGGAGAAGAAACGCGAGAGTTAAGGCCTGTGTCAGTCATCGTGCCGCTCCAAAAACCTGCCGGTCGCTTAAAATAACCTGTAAATTAGCCCCTTTTCCCAGGCCGTTTAAGCGCATGCGCTGGCCGTTAATGTATGCTATTGAGCGCCGGCCGTAAAGGAGCTTCACCCGGTCCAGGCGAGCGGTCGATGGTGCGGGGGGGGCTTACGGGAATTTTGCCCTTGACAGGATTTCGCCGGCGATTAAACTTTGCTGATCATTAAGGGCGGGTGGGGGCATGTGGCGGAAGCCTGGCCGCAAACTAAGAATGTGGCTGGATAAAATTCATGCGGAAGTTGAGCTTCCCGCGAATAGAAATTAAAATAGGCATTTGCAGGATGCGGATGCGACGAACGGCCGACTGAATTTTGCGGCTTGGGTTGCTAAGTTGTTGTGAGTGTTGTAACGGTTTCTTTTATTTATCAACCGGAGGCGTACCTTGAGTATCCTGACCAAAATCTTTGTGTTGCTGCAACTGGTGTTTGCCCTGGTCCTTGCGGTGCTGGTAGTGCTATTTGCACATGGACAGCAAAACTATAAAAAGCAGGTATTAACCGATCAGAATGCGATGATTGCGTCGCAGGCGGCTTTGCTTAACACACGGGCGACGGTCAGCCGGCTCAGTGCGCAATTGGCTCAGGCCGCCCGCGCCAACATTAATACACTGGGCAATCTCAATGACAAAATACTGAACCTGCAGGGAAAACTCTCCAGTGCGCAAAGTGAAGTTGCCCAGCTTAAGGCCAACAAACAAAGCCTGGTCAACAGCACCAGCCTGCTTTCCGCGGCCAACCGCTCGCAACAGGATCAGCTTGCCGCCGACAGCAAGGAACTCACCAAGCTGCGCCCGGTGGTGCTGCGCTACATCAATGAAAACGCCCAGCTCAATCGTCACAACACCCAGCTTACCAACGAACGCAACGAAGCCCAAAAGCAGATTCAAACTCTCCAGGAAAGCATTGTGGCCTTGAACACCCGCCTGGCCCGGGCCGCGGCCTTGCAGCACCAGGTGGCCTCTGCACCGAATGCTGTCAATGCGGTTATTGGCGTACCAACGGCGGTGGCGGTGAACGGCAAAATTCAGCAGGTGCAGTCGTACAACAACCGGGTTTATGTGAGTGTGAACCTGGGTGCACGTGACGGGGTGTCTAAGGGCACACGTCTGACGGTTTATAAGAGCGGCCAATATGTTGCCGATGTGGTCGTTCGCAGTGTAGACCCCACGACCTGCGTGGGGGTGGTAACGTTGGCCAGTCCCAGTGCCAAGGTCATGGTCAATGATCTGGTGATGAGCGGTCCGGGCATCTGAAACCTGGTGAGGCGAACCGCCCGGTTAAAAGCTCCGGTCTCTGGTTTTGGAGAACAATATGTCGCGAATCGATGGACCAGCACGCATTACCGTCAAGCCGCAGCCCAACGTGTATACAGCGTTGGCATTTATATCCATGGGGGCTACGCTGGCCGCACTGGTGTACGTGTTTCTGCAATACAAGGCCCTGGTGGGCTAGAATGACTGGCCTTGCCGGGTAACCACTGCACGTCCCATGGAATACGTGCCAAAACTGTGGCCGTCTGGATGATCGGCTTAAGGCGGGGGATCAATACGATCCGGGTGATGAATTGCCATCTCATCGCTAATTTTCATGTTCAAGAACTAATTTGTAAAATTTTGCCGTTCTGGTAGACTGCCGCAGGAAAGATTCAGAGAGGGCTGGTGGCCACCGCCTCCGAATTCCGATAATAACGGAAGTGGTGGCGTCGGGGTGGCCATATCCACAGGACAGGGTATGGCGGGTTTGGCGGAGTTTTAAGACGAATTGTCCGCCAATGGTTGTTCGGAGCGATTGACATTTGTTTTTTGATTCCTTTTTAGGCTGGTTTTCGCTCGACATGGGCATTGACTTGGGTACGTGCAACACCCTGGTGTGTGTGCGCGGTCAGGGCATTGTGCTCAATGAACCGTCCGTTGTCGCGGTGCGCAAGGGCACCAGCGAGGTGCTGCTGGGCGGCACTGCCGTTGGCCTGAAAGCCAAGGAGATGCTGGGTAAAACGCCGGGCAACATGACCGCGATCCGTCCGCTCAAAGACGGTGTCATCAGCGATTTTGAAATCACCGAGGCCATGCTCACGTACTTTATCCGCCGGGTACACGGCCGCCGATGGCTGATCAAGCCGCGGGTGGTTATTGCCATACCCAGCGGGATCACCGCGGTGGAAAAACAGGCCGTGGTACAATCGGCCCTGCAGGCGCATGCCCGCAAGGTATACCTGGTGAAGGAACCGCTGGCCTCTGCCATCGGTGCGGGATTGCCGATTTTAGATCCGCGTGGCAGCATGATTGTGGATGTGGGCGGGGGAACCACGGAAGTGGCGATCATCAGCCTGGGCGACATCGCGGTATCGGAATCCATCCGCACGGCCGGCGATAATTTTGATGAAGCCATCATCAGCCATATGAAAAAAACCTACAACTTGATGATCGGCGAACAGTTCGCGGAAAAAATCAAGATAGAAATTGGTTCCGCCAGTGCCATCAATCCCGAAAGCACCATGGAGGTGCGCGGGCGCGACATGATCAGCGGCTTACCGCGCAAGTGCATTGTTACCAGCGAAGAGATCCGGGAAACACTGCAGGAGCCGGTCGGCAAAATCATTGATGCCGTCACGCACACCCTGGAGCGGGCGGAACCGGAACTGGCGGCGGACCTGGTGGAAACGGGCATTATGCTGGCCGGCGGCGGCAGCCTGCTGCGCGGGATCGACAAGGTGATCAATCAGGCTACCGGTTTGCCGGTGAAAGTTGCCGAAGATCCTCTCACCTGCGTAGCCCGGGGCACCAATGTCTACCTGGAAAATCTGGAGCAGGCCAAAGATGCAATGGAAACCATTGACGACGGGGCCTAGTGGCAGCCGGCTGCAAACCTTGGCCATTTGGCCGCAATCGCGAGAATTCAGGCTACGGCGCAGCGGGTGCTGCAGTGGTATGGATAACGTGCTGGGAATTCACGGCATTTTGTGGCACGGCTGGTGCGCACTTGGCCCCGGCCGGACAGGGGCCGGGCCAAACGCCAGCCCAACCGCAACCGGCTGAAAAACGGTGGACTTTTTAGCCCAGCCGGTCTTGCATAGGCCGCAGCCCGCCACCGCCTTTTCACGGAAGGTCCAAGATGCGGATGACCATGCGGCGCTGGTTCTGGCTGCTCAATTTTATTATGCTCATTGCGATCATTACGGGCTTACATCGGCCCGGTGCCGTAAACTGGGTTCGCAATGTTGCCGGCCAGTCCATTCGCTGGGTGCTCACGCCGGCATCGTGGACCTTTACCCGCGTGCAAATCGCCTTTAACCGCGCAATCCACCCTCCCACCTCCGCCAATCCCACCGATACCAGGATACAGGAGCACTACCAGAACGAAATTGCCATGCTGCTGGCCCGCAACAGCACGCTGGAGCGTCTGCTGCGTGAATCGCAGCTCATTCATCGCGGTTTTCCCGGCATTTCCAGCCAGCAGTTGCGGGCCGCCAATATTGATGGCTTTGCCTCCGACTCCAGCGATACGTGCATTTTGGATCAGGGCTGGAGCGATGACAAACGCATCCGGCGCGGATGTGTGGTGATGGCGCAGCTTTCCGTGGTCGGAAGAATTGTCCAGGCGGGCGCAGCCACGAGCGTGGTTCGACTGCTGACATCCCGGCGGATGGCCCCGGTAACCGCCAGTATCGTGCGGCCCACGCGCGATGGCCAGACCCTGATCGCCGGATTATGCCTGGCGCGGGGAATGGGCCGCGGGCGCATGCGTTGCATGCTGGAGCAGAATCTTGGGGCGATTCCACCGCAGCGCGGCGATCTGGTGTTGCTCAACGATCAAGATTGGCCGGCGGAGGTTAGCGGTGCCGTTATCGGAGTGGTGACGGCCGTAACCCAGTCGCGGCATGGCAACCTGCGATGGGATGTGCATATTCGGCCACGTGTAAACATGCAGCAAGCCCGCCACGCGGTCATTGTGCTGGGGCGCTAAGGTTTCACCGCGGGCAGTTGCGCCCCTGCGGGATGATTCCGGGCCTGCCGGTATTGCCGCGGCGACTGTCCGGTCAATTGGTGAAACATGCGTGAAAAAAAAGCAATTTCTTCATAGCCCAGCCGCGCTGCCACCTCGGTAATGGATAAATCCGTATGGGCCAGCAGACGGCAGGCTTCTTCGATGCGAATACGGTTGCGATAGGCCACAATGCCCATGCCCATGCGCTGCGAAAAAACATGCGACAAATGCGTGGGGCTCAGGGCTACCCGTCGGGCCAGTTGTTCCAGCGAATGTTTGGCCACAGCATTTTGCTCCAGCCACACGGCAGTATCGAAAACCGCCTTTTGTGCCCGATCGGTAATATCCAGATCTTCCACCGGGCGAATGTGAGGGTCAAAGCGCACTGCCATCGCCAAAAATTCCAGCAGTGCTCCGGTGGCCATCGGTTCCCACCCCGCCAGGCGGCAAAGGGTTTCCGTCATAATTCGCTCCAGCAGCGCCAGGCAATGCCGACCTTCCGCTGGTCCGGCGTGCAGCACCAGCGGGGCCGATTCACGGGGCCGGGACAACGGCCGGGCAAACAATTGAAAAGCCCTTTCATCATGGCGCAGGATAACCGCCAACTGGTTCATCAGCCGGCGGTCAATAAGACAGTTGATCAATTTCAACTGATGCGTGTTCTGGTAGCCGTGCCATTGCCACGGACGAATCAGGATGATGTCGCCGGGCCGCAGCAGTCGGGTGCCGTCGACCGTCAGATGGTCTGCGGCCCCAGCCTCGATAAAAACAATTTCGTGAAACAAATGATCGTGCAACGTAGTGCTGTTGTGATTGTTGACACGGACCACACTCACGCTGCCGGTGAGCGGCTGTGCCGATTCTGCCCAGCCCAAGGTTCTGAGTTTAGTTTTGTCCATACACAAAAAAATCCAAATTCACAGTAATGTTAGCCCGCGGCTGTTCGGTTGGCAATGATCCCATGGATCAGCATAATATGGAGTCTGCCGGCGGCGGTGCGGGGCCGGTTCAGAAATCAGGAATGCAGATAAAAGGAGCTTTCATGCTCAATGTTGCGGTTGTTGGAATGGGCCATATTGGTCATGCCCATGCCCGATGTTATCAAAAAAATAAGAACGTCAAGCTCTTTGCTGTATGCGACATCAACCAAGAAAGGTTGGATGCCGCCGCCAAGGCTTTTGACTGCCGCTCTTTTGGTTCCATCCGGGACATGCTCTCTGCAGGTGTACCCATCGACGCGGTAAGCATGACCACGGGCGGGAAAGAAAATGGCGGCGACCATTATCAGGCCACCGTCGAATTGCTGGCCGCGGGTATACCCGTGCTGGGTGAAAAACCCATTTCCAATGAAATCCCGCAGGCCAGGGAAATGGTAGCCCTGGGCCAATTCAAACATGTGCCTTACGCCATCAATCTGAACCACCGCTTTACCCCCGCCGCCCGCCGGGCCAAACTTTGGCTCGACGAGGGACGATTGGGCGACATTAACATCATTAAGATGACCATGTGGATCAGCAATCCCAATGAAAGCAGTCCTTATTTTCATATTCGGGCTTTGCATCCCCATTCCATCGATGTGATGCGCTATTTTGGCGGTGACATCGCCAAAGTACAGGCTTTTTTCAAAAAAGGGCCGGGCCGAAATATCTGGTCCAATGTGCTGGTGAACGTACAATTTGCCAACGGCACCATCGGACATCTCACCGGCAGTTACGATGCCGGTATCGGCTATGGCCTGGAAAACTGCGAGCTGGTGGGATCCAACGGACGCGTGGTGATTGAAGAAGCTTGCCAGCGCCTGAGATTTCATCACCGCCATTCCAAAGAGGCACAGGTTTTTGACAATCTCGACGGCATGACCAACGCCGATGGTACGTTTCAAGTGCGTATTGACACCTGGGTGGATGATCTGCTGAAAAAAACACCCCCGGAAAACATTGATGGTAAGGCCGAGGACGCACTTAAGGCCCAACTGGTGATTGAAGCGGCCATTGAATCCTGGGAAAAAGAGACCGTGGTAACGGTGCCGACGGCATAACTGGCTCAACAAGCCTCCGCTCCCGATAACCGTGATCCAGTGGGCAGCGGATCCGCCACGGCAGTGCAACGCGTGCAAGCCCAGCCGTTCTATCCGCTTAGCCAACAAAGGCCCTGGCCGGACCGCCTGGTTAGGCACAGGCTTCCAGCGGCAAGTTTTCAAGGTTTTGGGAACTAAAAAGGGAACCACCGAGCCCGTTGGCGCGTCTAATCGACTGGTCAGCGCGGTCAGAGTAGATGGTCCTTGATAGAAAATGGGCTGCCGGCTAAGGATAAACCTATGAAAATAATGGTACTAGTGGTATTGACCCTGGCTTTCGCCGCACTGCTCTCAAGATCGACGGTGCCTGCGGCCAACGCGGCGGCGGCAAGTCGTCCGGCGCGGGGCGGGATCACCGGCAAAATAATTTGCGCCTATAACAGAAAACCCTTCGTCGGCGCGGTGGCCATTTACCTTTATGCAATGCCGAACAAAAGCCGCAACGTAGCGCCGACACCGATCATCGTTCACACTAAAACTAAAGCCACGGGCCAGTTTACCATCGGCAGGATTCCCCTGGGCATCTATAGAATCGCGGTGCGGTTTAAGACGCGTTATGGCGGTGGGGAAGGCCGGTTGCGGAAGCCTATAAACGTTACGGCGTCCCCGGCCTGTGTCAATGTTCGCACCATCAAGTGCGCGGTGTTCAGCCAATGAGCGTCCGACCAGGCGATGCAAAAGTGTGGCCCGCCGCTAGAATTGGCGGGTCGATCCTGGCGCTGGAAAACCGCGGGGGCTGGAGCCACCGGATTTACCAAGGGGTTCCGTGATGTTATGGAGAAAGGCAACATCGGTCTGAAGATTGGCGTTGCACCAATAGACGCAAGTGTATAATGCGTGATTCCCTGTCGGACGATATGTTTCGCCCGATCGATTGTCCTGTTTGCAGGAGTACCCCATCGTGAGTGATACTGTCAGCGAGGCGATGCCTCAAATTACCCCCGAAGAACTGGCAACGGTTAAAAAACTTCAGTCAAGCTATGCCGGCCTGAAGCAGGAACTGGGCAAAGTGATTGTGGGACAGTCACAGGTGATGGAGGAACTGTTGATCGTGCTGTTTTGCCGGGGGCACTGCCTGCTGGTCGGCGTGCCGGGGCTGGCGAAAACCCTGCTGGTGTCTACCTTGTCGCGGGCGTTAAACCTGACATTCACACGCATCCAGTTTACACCCGATCTGATGCCGTCCGACATCACCGGCACGGAAGTCATTGAAGAGGACAAAACCACAGGCCAGCGCGGGCTGCGGTACGTGAAAGGGCCGATTTTTGCCAATGCCCTGCTCGCGGACGAAATCAACCGCACTCCGCCTAAAACCCAGGCAGCACTGCTGGAGGCCATGCAGGAACATCAGGTGACCGCCGGCGGTGTGCAGCGGCGGCTGCCGGAGCCATTTTTTGTGATGGCGACGCAAAACCCCATTGAACAGGAAGGAACTTATCCCTTGCCGGAAGCCCAGTTGGATCGCTTCATGTTCAATGTCCTGGTAAATTATCCTACCGAGCAGGAAGAATTTGACATTGTTCGGCTGACCACAGCCACGCGCAATGTGCAGATTCAGCAGGTGCTGGATGCAGCGGAGGTTCTAAGACTCCAGGAACTGGTGCGCAAAGTGCCGGTGGCGGATCATGTCATTCGCTACGCCCTGCGGTTGACGCGGCAGACCCGGGTGAGCCAGCCGGACGTTCCCAAGTTCATCAAGGATTACGTGGCCTGGGGTGCCGGTCCGCGGGCGTCGCAATATCTGATTTTGGCGGGCAAAGCGCGGGCACTGTTGCAGGGGCGGTACCATGTCAGCACAGAGGATATTCGCAGCGTGGCCTATCCAACGCTGCGTCACCGGGTTTTAACCAACTTCAATGCCGAGGCGGAAGGCATCAAGCCGGACGACATCATCCGGATGCTCATTGAACAGACTCCGCGGGATGCGGCGGCAGAGCAGACGGCGGCGGGATTGCCGAAGGTTTTTGCGCAGGCATCCTGAGCGCCGTCAAGGCGGATTTTCGACGGTGTAAACTGTCCCAGGTTTCTAAAAAGTGAGATGGCGTGCCCGATACAGTGCAGACAGATCAATCCGCCCGTGCCAGCGAAGCAACGGATTATCGCAAATATCTGGATCCACGGGCCCTGGCCAAGATTCAAGCATTGGATCTGCGCGCTCGCCTGATAGTGGAAGGGTTTATTACCGGTATGCACCGGTCCCCATACAAGGGCTTCTCCATTGAATTTGCCCAGCATCGGCCATACGTAAGCGGCGATGATATCAAATTTATTGACTGGAAGGTGTTCGGGCGTACCGATCGGCATTATATCAAGCAATATGAAGAAGAAACCAACCTGCAGGTCATGCTGGTGGTGGACGCTTCGGAATCGATGTCTTACGCCGGCACACTGAACCCGAACTGGCGAAAATTTGACCACGCCGTGAGCATAGCCGCGAGCCTGGCCTACGTGGCCCTGCACCAGCAAGATTCCGCGGGGTTGGCGGTTTTTGACCAGCGGATTCGGCGGTTGATTCGTCCGTCCAACCGACCGCGGCAGTGGCGCACGATTATTGACGAACTTACGGCAACTACACGCGACGTGAAAACGGATACAGGCCGCGTGCTGGATGCTGTGGCCGAGGAACTGCGCCATCGCAGCCTGATTATTTTAATCAGCGATTTGTTTGACGATGCAACGGGCATTATCCGGGGCCTGCGGCATTTGTCCTACCGGCGGCACGATTTAATTGTACTGCAGGTGCTGGATCACGATGAAATCACGTTTCCCTTTGAAACCACGACGATGTTCCGGGGCATGGAAGTGCCCGCGGAGCTGGTGGTGGAGCCGCAGGCATTGCGGCAGGCATATCTGGAGGAGTTTACGAAACACACGGCGATGATCCGCGAGGCGTGCCACAAATTGCGCGTGGATTTTGTACAGGTGGATACCAGTGTTCCGCTGGATGTATCGCTGCCGGGCTTTTTAGCCACGCGGGCGGCGCGCATGAAATAGGCGGCCGGGTTGAAGGACAACGGCGGCGAAGCCAAAGTGGAAAGCGGGGCGTGTTGGGCAGTGGGTGTTGGCCGCGGCTGGAGGGAGCCGCAGTTGGCGACAGGGCATGCGGGCTTGCGGCATGGGGAAATTATGGCAATGCAATTAACTCTGGCATTTTTACCATTTGTCACGCCGTGGCTCTTTGCCGCGGGTGCCGCGGCCACATCTGTGCCGATTGTGATACATCTGTTAAACCGGCGGAAATTCCGCATTCATCGCTGGGCGGCGATGGAGTTTTTGCTGGCGGCCATGCGGCGCAACGCCCGCCGTCTGAAATTTCAGCGCTGGTTGCTGCTGCTGCTGCGTTGCCTGGCCCTACTGCTGCTGGCGGCGGCGATCGCCCAATTTACCTTTAACAGTTCGCTGTTGGCTCATGTCCTGGGGGCATCCGGCCGCAGCACCGTTGTGGTGTGGGACGATGCTTATCCGATGGGCTTTCAGCCGCGGCAGGGCGGGTCCAATTTTCATCGCTCACGGCGGGCCTTGCTAACCTGGCTGAAAGGTTTATCGGGCGGTAACCGGGTGGCAATTGTGCCGGCCTCGGTGCTGGGCCGCCCCCTGGTTTCCAAGCCGACGCTGGACCAGTCGCTGTTAATTCGACTGGTTCGGGGGCGAAAATTATCAGATGCGGCTGTCGACCTTGTCGGAGGTCTGCAACAGGCGCTGCAAGCCCTGAAATCGATGTCCCACCGGACGACCTCCAGCCGGGTGGTGCTGCTGACCGATTGTGCCGCAGCCGATTTCTATCAATCCGCACCGGGCGCGCCGCCGGAAATAAACCATCAACTCGCCGATCTGGTGCGCCAGCTCCGGTCGGCCGGAGTGCATGTGCGTGTGGCGGATGTGGGCCGGCCGGGACAGTCCAATACGGCTATTGTGGCCTTAAAAACTACGCGTCCTGTAACGCTGGTGGATAAACCCATAGACGTTGAATGCACGCTGTACAACAGTGGGCCACAGGCGCAGGCCCAGATTCCGGTGCAATTCTATCTGGACAATGTACGTGCCGGAAAAGAAGTGGTGCCGCATCTGGGTTCGGGCCGGCGACGCCGCTTCACCTTTACCCTCACCAGCCGGATTTCCGTGCCGGGCACCCACCTGATTACCGCGCGGATACCGGCGGATATGTTGCCTGTGGATAACACCCGGCACTTGATCGTCAATGCCATTCATCATGTACCCGTTCTGCTGGTGGACGGTTCACCGGCGGAACCTTCACTGGAAAAACTGGGGTCCACCACGTGGCTGGCTGCGGCCCTGGCCCCCAGCGGCGCGGATAGCTTTTTCGCGCCGGAGGTAATCGGTGAACTGGAGCTTTCCACCACGGCGCTGCGCCGGTACCGCGTGGTGGTGCTCAGCGACACCGCGGCACCGCGCAAGGCCACAGCCCGGAGGCTTGCGGCCTGGGTTGGCGCAGGTGGCTTGTTGATCATATTTCCAGGCCCGCGCACAGACCCGCAGCATTGGAATGCGGCACTCGGGGTCTCGCCGACGGGCTTGTTGCCGGCCGGTCTTGGCCAAGTGATGGGGCCGCGGCGCGGATCCGTGACGCACGGCCACACCGGCGTGGTCAATTTTGACTTAACGCAAAGTCTTAATACCATCACAGCTCCTTTTTTGGCAGCCCAGCACAGCGGTTTGCATGTGGGATTGGCGTCGGTGCGGACCCGGCGATATGTCTCGCTGACGCCGCTGAAAGGTGTGGGGACAAGGGTGCTGCTGCAATTCACTTCCGGCCGACCGGCGGTGGTCGTGCGGCGAAAGGGCCAGGGTGCGGTGGTGTTGTGGGCCACCACGGCCAATACGCGCTGGACCGATTTTCCCGCCGAGCCATCCTGGCTGCCTTTCAATTACGAATTGTTGTTTCATACGTTGCCGCGGAAAGATATGTCCCGCAACCTGCTGGTGGGGCGCACATTTGAGCTGGCGGTGAAACCGCAGTGTGCCGGGCCATGGTTTGGCCCGGGTAAAACCACGCTCAATCCACAGGTTCTCACGTTGGGCAAACGCCAGCGATTGGCAGGCGGTCCCCTGCGCTATGCGGGGCTGTATGGTCCGGCCAGCAGTGAATTGCCCATGGTGGCGGCCAACGTAGACCCTGCAGATGCCAACATCCGGCATCTTTCGCCCGTGCGGGTGGCGGCCATTTTGGGTCTTAAGCCGCAGGATATCATTGAGAATCCAGCGACCCTGGCGCGGCGGTCAAAAACTGGCATCAGCCAGGCCGGCAATGCCGGGCATAACCTGTTGCTGGCGGCACTGCTGGTGCTGATTGCGGAGGCTTTGCTGGCCCGCGCCTTTTCCCGATATCAGCGGGCCGCCGAATCGCGGCCGGCTGGCGCGGCGGGGACACGCACCGGAGCGACCGTATGATTGAACATTTTTTTTACTTTATTTTTGGTATCCATGCTCCGCCTGTGGGAACGCATGCAACCATGCACCTGTCTTTGGGCATTCGTCATCCATGGTGGATGGTGCTGGTGATGCTGGCGGTGGCGGTGCTGGGCTGGTGGACCTATCGCGCCCAGTCGGCATCGCGCCGGGCCCGGATATGGATGGGAATGTTGCGCGGACTGGTGCTGCTGCTGGTGGCGCTGCTGTTTTGCCGGCCCATGCTGGTCAGCGAAAATACCGTACGGACGCCGGCGGTAGTGGCGATATGGGTGGATTCTTCCCTGGCCATGACTCTGCGCGATGAATATATCAATCCGGCGATGCAGGCCTATATCCGGCAGATCAACGAACAGCAAAAGGCGGGCAGCCAGCAACCCCCCGGCTCGCCGGGCCGGCGACCAACCCGCTTTGCCACCGCCTTGCACTCGCTCTCACAGCCGAAGCATAATTGGCTTTCCGATTTGGCCCGCAGGCAAAAAATTATGCTCTATACCGGTGGAAGCCGGGCAAAACTTTTCGGTGAGGCGGACAATCCACTTCAGCTTCGATTGCTCCTGGCCAGACTGGCCAAACAAAAGCCTGCGGCAACCAACACTGATGTGCCACGGGTGGCGGCCGGTATTTTGCGGCGGCTGCAGGGCCGGCCCGTCAGCGCGGTGATCCTGGTGACCAGCGGGCGGTCTACGCCCGGCAGTTCCATGCAGCCGGCACGGCGGCTGGCCCAAGCCAGCGCCACGCCGGTTTTTGCCATTCGTGTTGGACAGGAGCATACCCCATTTGATGTGGCCCTGCGGCAGGCGCGGGCACCACGCCACGCCTTCGTACAGGATCCCGTGCCTGTGGACGCAGAGTTGCACGTCATGGGGGCACAGCGGCCAGTACGGGCAAAGGTACGCTTATACCGGCAAACCTCCACGGGCGGACAGGGGCGGCAGGTCGCCGAAAAAACCTTTACCATCCGACCCGGCGAGTCGCGTGTCGCCATTCGCATGATTTTTCATCCGCGGCAACCGGGCCAATACCACCTCATGTTACGGGTGGATCCGATTGCCGGTGAAATGACCACGCGGGCCAACACCGCCACCGGAATTCTCACCCATGTCGTCAAAACCCGAATTCGCGTGCTTTTTGTGGATGGATATCCACGGTGGGAATATCGTTACCTTAAAAATGACCTGGCGCGTGAAAAAACCCTGCTCGTAAGTTGTCTGCTGCTTTCCGCAGATAACAATTTTGCCCAGCAGGGGTCGATGCCGATCAATCATTTCCCCGCAACGCAAAAACAGATGAACATGTACGATGTGCTGGTGCTTGGAGATGTTGATCCAGATTATTTTTCGGCAGCCCAGCAGAAAATGATAGTCAAGTTTGTCGGCCAATACGGCGGCGGCTTTGGAATGATCGCCGGTCCCCGGTACTCACCGAATGCCTACAGCAATACGCCACTGGCCGCGATTTTACCGATTATTGCAGACCAGCCCGGCAACTCCGCATTAGCCGCGCCGCCGAACGCTCCGTTTGAACTGCACTTGACCGAGGCCGGGCGGCAAAGTCCGCTGTTTGATTTTTTTCCTAGTGCGAAAAAAAATCTCTGGCAGGCCGAGCATCTGCCCCCGCTTTACTGGTACATGCCGGTGCTCGGGTTGCAGCCCAGTGCAGTGGTACTGGCGGATTTACCTTCACGTTTGATCAATGGCCGCCCGGCACCGCTGCTGGTAACGGGCAGATACGGGGCTGGACGCACGATGTTTTCGGCCATTTGTGATACCTGGCGGTGGCGTTACTATCATGGCGCACCCGAATACAAGAGCTACTGGCTGGAAATGGTACGCATGCTGGCCAGGTCACGGGCCTTTGGCCTCCGCCAACCGCTTGAGCTTAACACTGCCGCTACACACGTGGATGTAGGGTCCAGCGTGCAGGTTCGGCTGCGGGTGAACGATTCACTGCTGCTGGCGCAAATGCCTCGGCAGGTCAGACTGCAGGCGACCACCGGCGAATCCATGGAACCGCTTATCCTTTCACGCGTCCAAGGGAAAGGCAATGTGTTTGAAGGCACCTTCACGCCGCAGAGCGCCGGTACCATACGCATATCCGCTGCCCCCGGCGAACTGCCCGCAAACGTACAACCACTGGCCCTGGTGGCACAGCAACCGGACCGGGAATTTTTGAATCTGTCGGCGGATCCGGCGGCTCTCCGGCGGCTGGTGCTGAAAACCGGTGGTCAGGTGCTTACACCGGTCCATGCGACCAGGTTGGCCGGATTGGTTCCGGACCGCAGCCTGGAAACGGTCTTTCGGCAATCGCAGCAGATATGGAACAAGCCAATTGCATTGTTGCTGATTGTGGTGCTGTTGACGGCCGAATGGATTTTACGCAAGCGAGCCGGTCTCATATAACCGCTGGTCGCCGGGACGCAGACATGCCGGGAGAATTTAACTATGGATGTGCTTGAACGACCTTCGATGCTCCCCCAGCGTCTTTCCGCCTTGCGCGGGCGTCTGCGTCGGTTGCTGATGTTGCATGGTGCCGCCAACCTGGTGGCGGCCTTGGTCGCCACGGTGCTGGCCGTGGTACTGGCGGATTATCTGTTGCATTTGCCGTCCGTGGTGCGTGTGGTGTTGCTGGTGGTCCTGGGACTGGAAGCGATTGCCGTGATCTGGCGATTTCTAGTGGCTCCGTTGCAGGCTCCGTTGACCAATCACTTTCTGGCCGGGCGCATTGAAAGCGTCCATCCGATTTATAATGACGAATTGCGCACCGCGGTGGCCTTTATTGAAGCCCACGCGGCCCAGCGCAATGCTTTGGCGGCGTTGAGTGTTGAGCAGGCCGAAGAGCTTTGTAAACAGGTGGATTTTTCCGCCGTGGTGCGACACAAACCGACCGCGCGGGCGCTGCTGGCAGCGGGAGGGATGGTACTGCTGGCTTTGCTGCTGGGTTTTACCCACCCGACCGGAGCCGTCATTGCCTGGCAGCGCTGGACCGACCCTTTCGGCAATCATCCCTGGCCGCTGCATACCCTGGTCAAACTCCATTGGGCCAACGGCCGGCCGCCGGCGATCTGGCCGCAGGGTAAACCGTTGACGGTGCAGGCCACGGTGAGCCGGGGCTTTTATCCGGCCATGCACGTTTGGCTGACCACGCGGTCGGACCACCGACCCCGTCGGCACTATCTGATGACACTGCAGCCCGGTACCGTCGGCGGACATTCTTTATTTGCCAAAGTGGTTCAACCGGAGGGGCCGTTTTATGACCTGCGCGTAACCGCCGGCGATGATACGCAAACTCCTTTTACCCGCATTCGGGTGGTGCCGCGGCCCATGCTGGAGTCCTTAACCGCGGCGATTACAGCGCCCCCGTATGCCAAGGGAGTACCGGTGCGGATTGTTGACATGCTGGCGCATTCCGTGCGGGTGGTGCAGGGTTCGTTTATGACGCTGAAGTTTGCCTCCAGCCAGCCGGTGGCCGTGGAGGCGCATGGCCGGCCGGAATTAACCTTGCTAAGCTCCAAAACCGGTCAACCGCTGCCGATAAGTGTACGTGCCGTGCGCCAAACGCCCCGGACTCTAACCCTGACCATCCCAGCCAAAAAGAGCATGACATTTCGCGTGCGTTTCCGTGATACCGATGGTCTGGCCAATAACACCCGCAGCGATTTTACGATTAAGGTAGTGCCCGATGGCTTGCCGCAGGTGCGCATTACCCGCCCCCGACACCTGGTCAATATCACGGCCAATGGCCTGATCCGGTTGCATATTCGCGCCCGCGACGATCTGGGCTTGACCTCCCTGTATCTGGCCGGTCGGGCGTTTGATGCCAACGCCAAGGCTCCCTGGCTGTTCAAAATGCCGCTAACGTGGTCTTCCCGCACCTTTGACCCCAACACCGGTGCGTTGGGCCGGGCGCTAGATTCCTGGAAACTGGCCCCGCTGAAACTCAAAGCGGGCGATCGGCTCAATGTTTACGCGCTGGTTCGCGACGATTACCGCGTTACCCTCAAGAATGGGAAAATTCAGCGCCATCCGCTGGTGCAGTCACGGCCTCTGCTGGTGGTCATTCGCAGTCCTGCAGAAATTCGCCATGAAATTCGTAACGAGCTTCGGGCGGCAAGGGCGGCCATCGGTCGATTGCTTAAGCAGCAGATCCGCACGCAAAAACAAACCCAGGCTATTACCACCTCCATTCACCAGAGCGGCCATATTACTGCCGGGCAGCAGATGGCGCTGGGTAGCCTGGCCCAGCGGCAAATTGCCGAGGCCCAGCGCGCCACGGCCATTGAGCACATGCTCAGCCGTATCCAGCATCTGGCCCAGCGCAACGGCCTGAAAGCATCTTCGCTGGGCAAACTGGCCAAGCTGGCCCACAGCGGCATGAAGCACGTGGGCCACGTCAGCATGCCCAAGGCGGCCACACGACTTTCGCAGGCCCGGCGCAACAGTTTAAGTAAAAGCGGTCTGGCCAAAGCTGCCGTCAACGGTCACGCCGCGGCCGAGCACCAGCAGCGGGCGATTAATATCATGCAACATCTGCTCAACAAACTCGGGGCCGCCGGGCAGTTCCGCAGGCTGTTGCATAAAACAGAACAGATATTATCCAAGCAGGAGAAACTGCAACGGCAACTCCAGAAACTCGCGGCCCAAACCATCGGTCTGAAGATGTCACAATTGCCGCAAAATCTCAAAAATCAATTGCAGTCACTGACCCAGCAGCAGCAAAAGCTGGCATCGCAGGCCCGATCGCTGGAGGGGCAGCTTTCCAAGGCGGCTAAAAGCCTGGCCAAAAGCAATCCGGCAATGGCCGCGGCCATGGCCAAGGCTGCAGCCATTTCCAGCCAGGACCAAGTGCCTGGAAAAATGAATCAGGCGTCGGGCGCGGCGTCCCACAACCACATGTCGTCGGCGGGCCAGGCTCAGGCGGGTGCCAAAAGCGGCCTGCAAAAGATGCTCAAAGCGCTGAATCACGAAAATCATCAGGCCCTCAAACGACTGGCTCAGCAGCTCGCGGCTCTGATCGCCCGGCTCAAGAGGCTAATCCAACGCCAGACGGCAGTGAAGGCTTCCACCGTCAGCGCCGGATCCAAGGCTGGCCGGGTGGTGCTCAATAACCTGGCCGACAAGCAGGGGCGACTGCAATTACAGGCTGTTGATTTGAGCCAGCGTTGTATGTCCGTTTCTGGAGCGCACCCCGCAGGACGGGAAATTCAGGCAGGCTCGCACGATATGGGAGCTGCCACGGGGGATCTTTTGCGGCATAATCAGCCGGGCGCGCCGCCCCAGCAGAAAGCAGCCCTGTCAGCACTGGACAAAGCGCTTCGCGATCTGCAAAAGCAACTGCACAAAGTGAACAACCAGCTTCAGCAGCAGAAGCTGGCGAGTCTTCGCCACGCCTACCAGCGTATCGCCCGAACCCAAACCCAAATTGAGGTTGCCACGATGGCTATTCAGCGGGAGAAAAAGACGCGTGGGCAATTGATGCGGCCCGACATACTGCGCCTGGCCATGGGAGGGCGGCAGGAAGCCACACTGATTCAAAAATTGCTGGCCTTAAGCGCGCGCATCAACCAGCAGGCTCCGATTATTGTCTGGATCAACAAACGAATTATTGCCGATATGGCCATCGCCCGCATCCTGATGAATTCCGCTCATCCCGGCCTGGTAACAACGGATATTCAGCAGCACGCCCTGGAAAAATTGAACATGATTATCCGCGCTTTGAAAAAAGAACAGCAGAAGCTTAAAAAGAAGGGCGGCGGTGGTGGCGGCGGTGGCGGCGGCGGCGGCGGACAAAAACCCAAGCTGGTGCCGCCGCTGGCTCAGCTTAAACTGCTGCGATCCATGCAGCGTCAAATCAACGCCGATACCCAGGATATGAACCGCCAACTTCAGCAGGCCCCGGCGGCAGCCCAAAAGGCGATCCAACAGGAGGTGCGGCGGTTGGGCAATTTACAAGCAGCGCTGCAACATCAGGCTATTAAAACCATAAAATCCATGCAATCCGGGCCTAAGCAGCCCGGCCCCATGGAAAATATTCCCAATACACAACCGCCGAAAGGGAGGCTCTAACATGAATACAAAAATCTGCCGGCAAACATGGTTGGTGGTTATGGTGATGCTGGGTATCAGTCAGGCGCACACTAGGGCCAGTTCGCCTGCTGACAGTGTGGCACCGCCGCAGTGGCTGCAGCGCGGCCTGGCCTGGCCAAATTTAACGCCGAAGCTGGTCCAGCCCAAAACGGCCAAAACGCCGGCACCCAATCCACAGCAGATTGGCCGGATGCTCAAAGATATGCTTCAGGGTATGGGCCAAAGCGCCAAACACCTTTATTCCTACCATGCGGGAAACGCTACGCAAACGATACAAAAGAAGATCATTTCAGATCTGGATCAACTCATCGCGATCGCCAAGAAAAGCCCACCTCCGAGTGGCAGCGGCAAAAGTAAAAAAAAGAACAAAAGCCAACAAATGTCCTCCAACACCAGGTCGCCTTCCAATCAGACGACCAATTCACCATCGGCCCCGGCCCCGCATTCTTACAATCCCAGCGGTGGTCCGATGAATCCGCAGACGGGAAAACCGTTTCTTTCCCATAAACATCAATGGGGAAATTTGCCCGCGCGGGAGCGCAATTTAATTCTTAACGGCATTCGCAAAAGCACACTGCCGGGTTATCAATCCCTGGTGAATTCCTACTATGAATCGCTGGGTAAGCTTGGTTCCCATGGGCATTAAAAGTGAGCAACCACACATTTTCACACCACACCATGACAATAAATTGTGGCGCTGATGAAAAAAGTGATTGAGACTGTATTGATTCCTCAAAATGCCGGGCAAAAGTTACCGCGGCTGCCGATGGCCTATTTTGAGCTGTCCTCCCCGATGATTCCTGCGGCCCGGTTTGCGTGGCAGGACCCACCGGAGCACACCAATGCACAGACTTATTTCATTCAAGCCCAGCAGCGGTACATTGCGTTTCGACTGCTGCGGGCTGCCGGCGTGTCGGTCCGACGACCTGTGCTGATGCTGCTGCACGGCATGGGCCTGCATATTGCCTCTTTTTATGGCATTGCTGGATATGTACTGCGCACACATGACCTGCTCCTGGTGGATTACAACAGCTATGCGGTGGGCGAAGGTTGGCCTGCGGGCGGCGTGAGCCTGCGGGAAATGGTAGCCGATGCCATGCGGGTGCCCGCGGCACTGCAGATACCGCGTTTGGCGGTTGGTGGATCCAGTTTGGGCGGTGGTATGAGCCTGATGGCGGCTCTGGATTTTCCACAGCGGGTCTCGGCGGTGGCGCTTTTTAACCCGGCTTATTATCCACAGGAATTGCCAATGTTTTATCGCATTCTACGGGTACCGATTCTGGGTGAATTGGTGATATTGGCCATGAAACCCGAACAATTGGTGTGCGGTATTGCCACCGTTGGCTATGATCATCCGGAGGCGATGAACCATGAACTGCTGCACATGTACCGCCGAAATATGCGGCCGCAGGCCAATCGGCTGCGGCTGATGGATGCTATTCGGGCGTTGCCCACGCGGCCCGCAGAAATCAAGGGATTTCTGGCTCAGGCCCGGCGGTTAACACAGCCGGTTCTGGTCATTTGGGGCCAGCTTGATACGCTGCTGGCACCGGGTACCGGTGACAAGCTCAAAAGTGACTTGCCCAACCTCATTTATTATGAATTTCCGCAACTATCGCACCTGCCGCACGAAGAAGCTCCGGATGCGGTTGGCCCTCTGTTGGAAAAGTTTTTGATTGACAATAGCTAATAATGGATTAAGATAATAGTAGTGTCGCCGTGTATGTGCGGGCGAAGTCAGTCGGTGTATGCCGGGAGTTGTGATGAGTGCGTCTTTTGGAGATTCAACCATGCAACAGGACGCTGCCCGTCTGAAGGTAACGCACGAAGGCGACATCGTTCAGGTGGAATTCACCAGCCGCAAAATCCTCGATGAAGCCAACATTGCTGAAATTGGGGATCAACTTTCAGCCTTGGTGGAAGCCGAACATCGCCCCCGGCTGGTCATTTCTTTTGCCGGGGTGGACCATCTTTCTTCTGCGGCTCTTGGGACGTTAATCACCATCAACAACAAAGTCAAAAATCGGGATGGGCAGTTGCGACTGTGCAACATCAACCCGCAGATTTTTGAAGTTTTTCTAATCACAAAACTTAATACGCTGTTCCATATTTATCCGACAATAAAGGAGGCCTTGGAAAGCCTGCGCAGCGGAGCGCAGACGGGCCGGCTGCAATAGCCGCCGACCCTGTGGATTTGCGTATTTTATAAGACCGCATAACCAGGGCGGACGGCGGTTGTTGATGGTTGTTTAATAAAGGGCTTAACCCAAACGCGGGGCAACGCAAGCAGCGATGTCTAATTCAGGAGTAAGGAATCTCCAGTGAGTGCCCAAGGATGCGGCCGGTGTTCGCGCGGGTAGTTACAGGCACGCTTATGAAACACTTAAAGTTACAAGCCGGGTCGCGCGGGCGGCGGGAATCCCGTGAAAAATCCGTCGGCCTCTGGTGCTCTGAAGAATTTCCAAGTCAAATGGCGGAAGGCCGCCGGGTTGAAGAAAAAATCCTCTCTCAATGTCGCAAGTATGCCTACGGCCAGCGCGACCTTTTTGCTTTAAAGCTGGCTTTGGAAGAAGCCATCTGCAATGCCATTCGGCACGGTAACAAATCCACTCCCAATAAACATGTGCGCGTCAAGTATCGTATTACACGTGAGCGAATCGATGTAATGGTGGAAGATGAAGGCAGTGGGTTTGACCCCGCAGTCCTGCCTGATCCCACCGCGGACCAGAACCTTGAGAGAGCCTGTGGCCGCGGTGTTTTGTTGATGCGCGCGTATATGAATAACGTGGTATTCAATTCTGTCGGTAACAGCGTCATGCTGACCAAATTCAACGAAAGCTACTCTTCAAGCGACACGCCGATTAACAGTACCACGGTGGCTTTTGGTTAAGCAGCCGGACTCCCAGACGTGCGGCGGCAGTTGACAA
Organism: Planctomycetota bacterium; assembly: GCA_021790385.1. Classification (GTDB taxonomy): domain Bacteria; phylum Planctomycetota; class Phycisphaerae; order WQYP01; family WQYP01; genus JABEVA01. The sequence goes on along the minus strand of JAJYDW010000001.1, from coordinate 22,412 downwards.
TGACGGGTTTCTATTCTGCCACACCCGCCAGGCCATTGGCACCGCGGGGGTAGAGCGACCTTGACGAATAAGGTCATAGAGGGCGGTCTGGTAGTACTGCGGTCCGGACGACATTTGCTCCTGAAGCTCTTTCATCGACAGTATCTCGACGCCCACGTCAATGACATCGCTTACAAAAAACGCCATGTGCTTCACGAATAGATCGTATGCAAGAAAGCTGTACTTTCCGAACTGTACCTCGATAGCCACGCGATTCTTGGAAGACGCTCGTTCACAGGCAGATCATCTCGGGTACGTTCATCATATGATTCCTGATCGTGCAAGTTTATGTGTGATTTATTTTTGGCAGTCGCTATATTCCCTGCGCCACCATTCGTGAGCGCGTTTTTCAGATGTAGTCAGTTTTCGTTTTTTACAAAGAACCACCACCTTCTTTAATGGTGCCGCTATGGTTGTTTCGTTGGATTCCGGGGGCGGGTGGCTGCAGGCAATATGAGGTACGAATTCCGGTACGAGCTCGGTTTACTGCGGTAGCTTGTCAGGCGGCTCCGACCTACGCTTCTTAGTCTGTCGCCACATTGGGGCTGGCCATGAGTAGCTGGTACACCGTAACTCGGCGCAAAACTCTGTCCATCATCCGCGCGAAGGTCAACGCCCTTGGCGAGGCGATTGGCATACCGACTTGCGGTGGCAAGTCGGTGAGGGACATCACGCTATCCGCCAATTCCACCGCATCTGCACGAGAATATACAGGATTCAATCACAGTTTTGTTGGATCATGGTGTTTCTCATTAATCAAGCGACAATGCCAGTCGAAGACGTTGGCGTACTCAAGGAAGCTGGCCCGCTCCGAGAGTCCGCTTTGGCGGAAAGTGGGGCGATACGCCTGCTGTGAGAAAAGATCGCATCGTTTTTCGTCTGAAACAATATAAAACCGTGAGGCTCGCAGGTCCGTCAACAAAACGTCGTTGAATCGGAGCAACCCCGAGTAGATGGAGGTTGAATGTTCCACAGCAAATAAACTCTCAACCGAATTACGGCCGGCCGCAATCCACAGAACATCAATCTCTGAGAGTATCGCCGATACACTCTCAAAGCCGCTTGGAATAACCTCGCGAAGGTCAAACGTCGGCGTGAGTGACCAATTCAATTGCTCCACGTTATTCGATTGAATATAAATATCAAAACCTTTTGCATGACCGATCCCCGCAAGCAGGGCCTGTATGTCTGAATGGGTGAGCGAGATGCTGGATGAGCTGGGGGTTGACGCTGTGGACGAAGGTTTCCAGCCCCGCAAATCCGTCTAAGTTAAAACGCCCTCTTCGCGGCACGTAGAGCTCGTGTATCTTATTACCACAAATGATCCGAACCTTTATACGGCCCGTCGCTAGCTACTGCCGCACTGTGGAAGATTTCTTCGAAATCGGCGTACGGAACAAAAAGTGGCTGAGTTGTATCGTCGAAGAAGAAACAGATGAATCCATTATGCCCGACAAGCTGCCTGAGATCTGTTTCTCGCAAGCCGAAATATGTTCCTCCCTGCGCGTGTTTCTTTGAATAACGCAGGTAAAGCCGGGCGGAATCCTGCCCGACGCTAAAAAGGGAATTGCTCCCCGGCAGTTTGCGCAATTGGCCTACGCGATCTGAAGATTTCTTGAAGCAACTGGACCTTCTGGGTATTTGGCATTTCGGCACACCCTGATTTATCGCCGGCACCACAGTAAATTCATCCGTTTGCGGGGGGGGGCTGTGACACTCCTAGAACCTTGGCAACAGCGTGGTCATGAAGAAACATGCAAGGCCTTTTGGCTGAACGGCCAGCGCCTCGGTTCTGAAGTCAATTATATACAGATCCACGCGCTCGCCAACGGGCCGTGGTTAGCGTGTGGTGCTCGCCAGAGGCGCCGTTGTGGAGCTGTTCGAACGGAGAGCCTGATAGTTGGCGCAGCAACACTGTCATTTCACGGGTGCCCGTGCGGGCGTTACGCAGCAGTTTATTCCCGCCCAACATACTGAATTTGGAATCCAAACCCGTGCGTTTTACCCAATAATAATGCGCCGACAGATTCCCCTTTGCAGCTAACCGCCAACGCGGGGTCGCTCCTTCGGCGGCGGACAGCGTCCAACAGCGGAAACTGCACCTCGCTGGCCGGGGCTGTAGTTCATCTGTCTGATTCTAAGATTTCCGGCAAATTGAAGACCTTGGCTGGCATGACTTTTAGGCCAATAGTCGCGGCATAAATTGGAATAGCCCATCTCCGAGTTTTCGGCGGAGGTGTAGCTTCCAGAATTCTGTTATTGGAGCAGTTGAACAGTTTTCAATCCAGCCCAACTTTATGAAGCCCGACATTCTAAGCTATAATGGCCTTAGATAATTCGTCTTCGCATGGTCTGGTGGGCCGGCGCGAAGTTATCTGGATGACAGGAATCGCAAACGATGGGCCAGATTTCCGTTCGTGATTACAGTCTGGTGGGAAAAGATTCAGCCCACGCCGTAGACCTTGGCCTGGCGGGTGCGGCCTGGTATACCTCGCCGGTCGCCAAAGATCAGATGCGACAACTGCTGGAGCGCCGCAACGGGCCTGCCCTGCGCGATACCCTGTTGTGGTTTGCCCTGCTGATTGGTTCCGGAATCTCCGGCTACCTTTTGTGGGGCACGTGGTGGGCAATTCTTCCGTTTGCCATCTACGGGGTCATCTACGGGTCTACATCCGATTCCCGCTGGCATGAATCCCTGCATGGCACGGCCTTCAAGACAGACTGGATGAACAACGCCCTGTATGAAATAGCCTCTTTCATGGTAATGCGCGAATCCACCCCGTGGCGTTGGAGTCATACCCGCCACCACAGCGACACCATCATCGTCGGACGTGATCCGGAAATCGCCGTACCCCGGCCGCCGAATATCGGCCAGATTTTGCTGAGCTTTATTGATCTTAATGTGATGCCGCGTTATCTGTATAAACTGGTACTGCACAGCACCGGCAAGCTCACCGCAGAAGAACAAACCTATATTCCCATCGACGAATACGAGAAGGTTTTCGTTAAAGCCCGCATTGTGCTGCTCATTTATGTTCTGGTCAGCGCCCTGGCCATTTATACCCGGTCCATTCTTCCGCTGATGTACATTGGTCTGCCGAATATTTACGGCAGTTGGTTGATGCCGATTTATGGTTTGACCCAGCACGCGGGTCTGGCGGAGGATGTGCTGGATCACCGGCTCAACTGCCGGACTGTGTACATGAACCCGATTCATCGCTACCTCTACTGGAACATGAATTATCATGTGGAACATCACATGTTTCCGCTGGTACCGTACCATGCATTGCCCAGGCTGCACGAACTGGTCAAAGCGGATATGCCTACGCCTTACCACAGCATTGCGGCCGCCTTCCGTGAAATCATTCCTGCGGTTCTGCGGCAAGTAAAAGATCCAGGTTACTATGTAAAACGCACACTTCCCACCCCCACCCATCCGGCCGCAGCCCCGATCACCGCGCCGATTATTACTGCCGCGAATCAGATGGCGGTGAACGGCTGGATTGAAGTCGGTCCGGTAACTCTGCTGCGTCGGGAAGATGTTATCCGCTTCGACCACGCCGGCCAGACGTATGCCATCTACCACACCGCCGATGACCGCTATTTTGCTACCGACGGAATATGCACCCACGGTAACACACATCTTGCGGGCGGCATGTTGAAGGGTAACTTGATTGAATGTGCCAAGCACAACGGCCGTTTTGATGTTACCGATGGTTCTCCGCGCCGAGCCCCTGCCTGCGTGGCTCTCAAAACTTACCAGGTGCGGATAGCCGATGGCACTTTACTGCTGGATATCACCTCCGCCGGCGGCTGCGGCCTTGCCAACCGACAGACCACTTATTCCTTCAAGGTGATCCGCAACGATAATGTGGCCACGTACATCAAGGAGCTGGTGCTGGAACTGGAGGCTTCATCGCCGATATTACAGTACCAACCCGGCGATTATCTTCAGTTTAATATCCCTGCGTATGGTGAAATTCACTTTGCCGACATGGTGGTGCAGGATCCGTACGCGGCTACCTGGAAGGCCCAGCACGTGTTTGATCTGCAGGCCCGATGCACCAGCCCAGTTCGGCGCAACTATTCGCTGGCTACCAACCCTGCTCTGGAGCCGCAATTTCGGTTCAACGTGAGCATCGCCACTCCGCCACGTGGCCAGGACTGTCTGGCAGGAACCGGATCGGCATATATGTTTAGCCGGAATCCTGGTGATCGTATCACGGCGGTCGGACCGTTTGGTCAATTCCATATCAAGAATACCCGGCAGGAAATGGTTTACCTGGGCGGAGGTTCGGGCATGGCTCCGTTGCGGGCCCACATTTCTTATTTATTTGCCACCCTGCACACCACCCGCAAAGTCAGTTTCTGGTACGGGGCGCGTTCGCTCAGGGAATTGTTCTATCAGGACTACTTCAACGCTTTGGCGGCCGAATTTCCCAATTTCAGCTTCCACGTAGTTCTCTCCGAGCCACAACCGCAAGACCGATGGACCGGCCCCACAGGCCTGGTCCACGAGGTGTTCCGGCAGCAATGTCTCAACAGCCATAATAATCCGGCGGGAATTGAATTTTACCTGTGCGGTCCGCCGCTGATGATTCAGGCATCCTTACAAATGCTGGCTGGAGCCGGTATTACACCTGCACAGATTTCGTACGACGAATTCAGTTGATCTAACGGTGACTCATGCGCAAAATTCTTCTGGCGGTAATGATTTTTTTGATAGGACTGGTGGTAATTTTGTACGTGCCGCACCGGCCGCGGGCCAGCACCATATCACCGCACCCGGTGGGCATTCGGAAATTATCCGTGCGCAGCCCGGCGTTTAAGCCGGGGGCCCGGTGGCCCCGGCAATTCACCGCGGATGGCCAAGATATTTCCCCGCCAGTTCAATGGAGCCACGTGCCGCACCTTGTAAAATCTTTTGCCGTTATCGTGGAAGATACTAACGCTCCCGGCCCCCGAGCCTTCATCCATTGGATCATCTGGGATATCCCTGCAACCGCCCGCGGTCTGCCCACCGGGGTGAAAACCGTTCTCCGCCCCACGGTGCCGCGGGGAAGTTTGCAGGGCAAAAACAGCTTTGGCAACATTGGCTACGGCGGCCCCGCTCCACCACCCGGCAAGGTCCATCATTACCACATTCTGGTTTACGCCTTGAATAACATGCCGCACGTACCGGCAGGTGCTACGGCCAAAAGGTTGATTCTGACCATGGAGGGACATCTGGTGGCCTGGGGCCACATGGTGGGACTTTATGGGAGATAAGGCCCACCCACCCGAAGAGCACGGGCACCTGGAATCAATGCTTGACCGGCTTGAGTTGTGCATTTATAAAGCGCGGCTCAAGTCTGACGAACATGCGTTGCCAGGCCAGATACAAGGCCTGGGCAATGGACAGCTTCCCTTGTCGAGCCAGAGCCTTGTATTGGGCGATGGTCTTACCGGCATAATGCCCCAACCAGCCGCAGGCTATGGCCCGGGATTGCAGGAGAAAAGTCTGCTCCTGTTGTGGGCTGCATGAAAGCGGAAATGTTTCTTCAATGACCACCGGCTTGCCCACAGCGCACTTGCGCAGGCCAATCATGGCCTGGGAGAGATCTTTTGAATTAGGATAAATATGCACGCTGATAAAATTCAGATGCGGTGCGATAATCTTCGGCACAAAGCCTGACAGCCATCCCCACCGCTTTACCCAGGGTAAAAGCCCCACCGTAATCAAGGTATGTTTATCCTGTGAGCGAATGGCCCTGGTCATGGCCTGAATCCAGCGCACCGCCAGTTTTTCGCGCCCATCCGGGCCGGGCTTGAGGGCAATGTATTGCAGAAAATCATATCCGCCAAAGGAACTGTTGGGCTGCCATGCACCTAGCGGCCGATTGCCGGCCGGTGAGAGTGGCTCATTGACCAGGTCGTAGCAAAACACTGCCGGGCTGGAAGCACAGTCTGCGGCCACGAGCCGCCAAAATGTTTCCTGGGCCGCCCAGCGTCGCCGCTGGCCCATGGCGTTGTACCATTGGGGGGTGGCGGCACGTCGGTAACAACCCAGCCCGGTGATGTCCAGGTACAGACCGGTGCGCTGGGCCAGGGCCAGCAGTTTTGCCAAAGCTTTGAACTCTCGCCGGTGGGGTCGATCTGGCCCACGCATGAATCGGCCATATTGCAAATGGACCCGCACGACATTGGCCCCCATGGTCTTCATGTTATGAAAGTCCTGCACCACCGTAGGCCATTGACTGATCCAATAGTGTTCAATCAGGTGCGATCGACCGTAATTAAATCCCCACGGATGAAAAGGGCGGTGCGAGTGAGCCAGCATAAATCCATGCAAATTCGGAGCCACCACAATTCTCTGCATCGCCGGTGTCGCTGCCTCAGCCCGGCTCGGCCGCGGGGCGACCACGGCACACCCGAGCAGCAATGCCGTTCCGCTCAACCTGATTCCCACATTCCGGAATTGCCTGAAGCTCAAAAATGTTAAATGGGTTATGGTCAAAATTGTTCTCTTACCGCCCATGTTACCAGTCCGGTAAGGAAAGCAACAGGAATCATGCCGTTGCAAATCCACTTACCCGGTGGTGCGCTCATGCACACGTAGACCGGCCGGGCTGGCGGTGGTTTCCTCGAAGACCACCAGGCTGTTGACTTTTTGGAGCAATTCCTTGGGCAGATGATAGTAGCACTGCACCGGCTCTCCGGCAGGGCTGCCGGCGATAAGAACGTTTTCGTCACCGGCCTCCTTCTTGTCCAACGCCGGCACCTGCCAGTAGCGACCCAGGTGGTGGCCGTTGAGGTAGAACATGCCTTTGTAAAGCGAACCGGGATGAATAGCGTACCCCAATGCCGTGGGCGACAGGGGGCCGAAGGTGGTGCGGAACCAGCGCAATGGGGCCGTGGTGCGCGCTGAAAGCCTGCGCCAGGGGACCAATTGGCCGGGAAGCTCCTGAAAACACCGCAGGTATTCTCCCATCAACCCCACGGACAGTTGCCAAGTCATCCGGACTTGTCGGCCGTTGATAGAAATGTGCCCGATCAATCCCTTTTTTTCTTCGGTCATGGGGGCATCAATCATCCAGTCGCCTTTGATCAGGCCCAGGGCGGAAACCAGAATCTGAAGGGAATTTTGCCCCTGGCGCAGCGGCAGCGTGTAGGTATGTTTCCAATGTTCTCCCGTATTGTTTTCCAGCAGGCGTGCCGGTTGACTGCCCAGGCATACACCGTTGAGAAACACCGTGGAAAAATCGCGCACCATCGGCAACGTGAGGGTCACGGTGCGGGCCGCGGCACTGGTAAGTTCTGTGTTGTAGAAGGCGTAATCGGTAAGATCATGGGTATGGGGCAGCATGGAAGCGGGGCGATCTAGCGTTACACCGGACAGTTCCGGCCGGTGCAATGGCTCGGTAAATTCCTGCCACTGCAGATCGAGTGTCAATGGCTTCCAGCAGCGGCTGATAAGCTGCATGGGCTTTTCATGTGAGGAAAAAATAACCCGGGTCTGGCCGGCGGCCTGCTTGAGCAACTGGGCCGATTGCGGTTCCAGATGCAGGGTTTTGTGGCCCGCGGTAATATTGGCTGGTGTCTTCTGGCTGTTGATGGCAAACAGCAGTGATTCATTGCCATGCTTGAAGGTGTACACGGCCAGTTGTGGCAAAGTCTGTCCTTCCATCGGGGGCACCACCACATTAATCTTGGGATCACGGCCCGTGAGCAAAAAGGCCTTGTTGGCCAGAATAGCCTGATGCAGATGGCCCAGGTGCCGTGATTTGCTGGTGGGCAAGCCATATTCATCCAGTGGAGCGTCAAAATCGTAGGAGGTGGTTTGCAGGTACATGGCTTCGCGTGCGAAATTGGTGCCGCCGAACCACATGTAATAATTCACGCCGGTGCCGCCAACGGCAAAAAACCGTAAAACGTTATACGCAATTTCACGGCGATCTCGGGTATGGTGGCGATAGCCGAAGGTGTCGTACCAACCCGGCCAATTTTCCGTCCACAGGATCGGCTGATTTGGATGGTGCTGGCGGTGCCTGGCTACGGATTTAGCCACCAGAAAACCGTTAAGGGTGGAAATGACTCCTTTGGCCTGACCTTCGCACATGATCATTGGAACGGTGAGGCCGAGTATCGGAGCCAGGGAGGCGCACCATTCCACGTAGGCCTGCCCTTCCCGGCCGTAGCGGGCAGCGACATTGTTATATTCATTTTCAATCTGGGCCAGAATAATCGGCCCACCTCGCGTGGCCTGGTAATCACCGACTTTTGCCATCAGCACCTTGCACCATTCCAGCATGTGCTGCTTGAACGGCTCGTTGTTGGTACGCGACACCAGGCCTTTGACATCCAGCAACCAGGGTGGCAGACCGCCGAAATTCGTTTCCGCACAGATATACGGACCGATGCGCAGAATCACGTGGAGTTTCTGCTGGTGGCATAAATCCAGAAAGCGCGGCAAATCCAGCCGACCGGTAAAATCATAATGCCCCCGCTGATGTTCATGCAGATTCCAGAACACGTAGGTTTCAATGGTATTAAGCCCGGCATTTTTCGATTCGCGCAAAATCGCGGGCCACATGGCGGGTGTAGCCCGCGGGTAATGCACCGCGCCGGAAATGATCATCTCCGGCTTGTTGTCAATGAGAATAGCGTTGGAATTGTAAGATACTTTGGCCATAAATGGTCCTATGTTAAAAGTTCGTATCGGTTAGAGTATGGTGATTTTGAGGGTGGCAAGGGCATGGGCCGGAATGTCGACCTGGACGGTGTTATTGCTGTGAGCCACCGCAGATTTTGCCACGGGTCTTTCCAGTAAATCCACTTCCTGAACCTGTTTTACCTGCCCCAGCAAATCCACGGGACATTGGATACGAGCGGTCTGGGTTTTGTCGCCAGGATTGAGCAGTCGCACGATGACAGCCTCTCCGGCCTGGGCCTTTTTTATGCAGGAAAGTACGACAGTTTCCGGCTGCACCTCAACAAAGGCACTTATTGGAGGCAGGGTGCCTTCGTGCACATCGGTGCTGATCACACGAAGGGGATGGTTGAATTCCCGGCCGATCATAATGGCCCTGGCCACGGGCATATCACCGAGAAACGGTTGCAGGGCGACATGGGCTTCATGCGCTCCGATTTCCGGCAGAATATCCGGGTCATAACTGCTGCGGATCAACGTAAGACGCAGGGTATTGGCATTAAGTGAATGGCCATATTTACAATCGTTGAGCAAAAGGCCGCCGCCGGTGGCCTTGCCGTATGAACCGTGCACCGAAGCCCACTGCAGCGCGGGTACTTCCTGACCCTGGTTGAGGGTGCGGTCCACCGCGCCAAACGGAATTTCATAACGGGCGGCGGGGTTGTCAATGGCCAGCGGAAAAGCCAGCCGCAGCGTGGGCACACCGGTTTGTGGCGTGCCGCGCTGAAACCACACCGTACTCCAGTGCAGATACAATCTGGGGTCTCCGGCCCGCAGTTCATAGGTAAGCGTGCCGGTGGATTCTCGCACCTGCCAGTCCACTTCTATGGTGGCCTTGTACGGCCCGGTCAGGCCGCGCCGCACTGCCGTGACCGCCGGAGTTTCCACCGGACCGGTGTGGTCTATGCACCAGGCGGTCATACCATGCGGCCGTTCGACGGCATATTCCAGCGTGGCGGAACCGGGATTCTGGTTGATGATGGCGTGGCCGCTGACTTTATCCAACAACGACAGAATTGCTCCGGTGGCAGGATCAATTTCCACACGCAGAAGATCGCTTTCCAGCCCTTCAATGCTGCGTTCCACAACGGCATACGGACAATGATGAACCATGCCAATTTGCCGGGCCAGAGGTGCTGGTGATTCGGCTGCTGCCTCGATGATGGTGTATTGCGCATAGCCCAGTCCCGGCACCGTAGCCGGAAACGCCAGGGTAACAAATTCATGTCCCCAGTAGGTACCGGTTTTCACCACCTGCGTGGCCAGATGCTGGCCATGTGGCCCGCGGACGGTAAACGATTTGGCCTTCAAAGCTGTGCCGCCGGCCGGGGCGTTATCCCAGATTACCGCTTCCACAATTTCGCTGCGGGCGTGGCTGGTGGGGTTAAAGAGTACAAAAGGTCGCGGGCCGCTGCCACCGCTTTGTTCAGAGAGCGGTAAGTGTCCATCCGCGGCCTGATAGCCGACGCCCGCCCCCAGTCCATCGGTCATGCTGGATGGCGGCACCTTCGAAGCAATGGAGCCGGTGTCGTTGGTAGAGGTGTTGATCATCGCGGCCAAATGGCGCCACGCCAGCAGTTCCGCTTGGCTGGTAGTGGCCATGGTCTTTTGAAAAAGTCCATGGGTATAAGTGCGGGTATCGTGCACGCCTGAGCCGGGCAAAATATCATGAAATTGGGAAAACAGCGTATCTCGCCAGGCTTGCAGCAGGGCCGCATCCGGATAGCCTTGAGAGTCCACCAGGTAAGCCAGCGTGCCTGCCAGTTCAACATCCAGAAGGCGATTTTCAGCCAATCGGTTGGCTTTTTTAATGAGGGTTTGTGTGGTGTAGCACCCCGTGAATTCGGTGTTGAGTTCGCCATGGATGACCGGAAGTTTATCCCCCTGCTTTTCCAACTGTTGAAAAAACGCCCGTGCTGTGGAAAATTGTACCGCGGGGAAAACCGGCCAGGCGGCCATATCCATGGCCCGGAGAATATCGCGGCGGGTCGGTCCGCCACCATGGTCGCCTACGCCGTAGACGAACATGAAATCCCGTCCGCCGGTGAACTGCACAAACTTGAAGAACTGGCCCATGAAATCGGGGGTTATCTGGCCGTTATAACCCTGCTCCATATCATTGCGTACCAGTACCCGCGAACCATCCGGCCCCTGCCACCAGAAGGCCCCTGGTTTTTGTGCGGTGTGGATACCGGGCCGATGCAGGTAAAGATATTTTACCGCGCCCCGTGTCAGGTACATGGGCATGCTGGCCGCATGACCAAAAGTATCCGGTGCCCAGTCTATGGGTACATCTTCCGGACGCAGGTTAAAGAGCCGGTGCATGTAGTCGCGGGTGTAAAGCAGATGGCGACACAAACTTTCACCGCTGGAGAGATTCTTATCGCCTTCGACCCAATGACTTGCCGTTACTTCCCAGCGTCCTTCCTGAACCCGCCGGGCGATTTGTTTAAGCAGGTCCGGTCGATGTTCCTCAATCACGGCGTACGTGCTGGCCTGACTTTGCGATAACTTAAAGTCCGGGTATTGGTCCATGAGTTTAAGCACGGTTGTAAAGGTATCGACGATAATGGCCACGGTTTCCGGCCAGGACCACATCCAATTCATGTCGATATGGGCGTGACCCACGCAGTGAATGGTGTAAGATTTGGCCGTTTTGGCCATAGGCTCGAGCAACGTTTCAGCCGCCGTTACCGCCACGGCGATGGCCTCCGGCTGACCGGATTGCAGAACCGGCATAAGTTGGGCCTGGGCTTTTTGAATCAGCGGCTGCCAGGTGGCGGCATGGCTGGGAAAAAGCTGGCAGAGTTGACCGGCAAATTTTAACTGGGCCTCCACCCGCTCCACCAGATGTTGACTTTGCTGCGCCGCCTGGCGCACAACCGATTGCAGACTCACCGGATTCATGTTGCAATTCCTTTTAAGCGATGCCCGTCCTTCGATGGCCGACCCTTGGAAGGCGACGTCGATTGATTATGGTATGGCAAACGAAGTTTTAATGCCATGGAGCTTCTTGCTGCCAGCTTGTGTAGAGCACATATAAAAACAACAAAACAAAAAACAACCAAAACAACAGGGTACGCCAAAATTGCTTTCCAACCATCGATGAATACCGTATACTTTGGTGATTGTGGCTTTTGATGGAATATTTTTTACGTTGCTGTAGTGAGGTTTTTCATGGTAAAAATGAATCAGGGAACGCAGTTATTTACCAGCGAGTCAGTAAGCATGGGCCACCCGGACAAGGTGGCCGATCAAATTTCCGATGCCATCCTGGATCTGCTTTTGAGTGCGGACCCTCACGCCCGTGTGGCCTGCGAAACGCTGGTTACCACAGGCTTGGTGGTTTTGGCGGGCGAGGTGACGGTTAATGAGGCAGGGATCAAGGCGCTCAATGAAGTGGATCAGGTGGCGAGAAAAACCATCGCCGAGATCGGCTATAACGATCCGGCTACCGGTTTTGATGCGCGCAGTTGCGCGGTGCTAAGGGTCATTCATGGCCAGTCGCCGGATATTTCCCGTGGCGTTACCGCCACCAAAACCAGGGAGCAGGGGGCCGGCGATCAGGGCATTATGTTCGGTTTCGCCTGTAACGAAACCAGAGCCTACATGCCGCTGCCGATTTATCTGAGCCATCGCCTTATGGAGCGCCATGCCGCGATGCGTCAAACGGGCAAAATTAAATGGCTTCGCCCGGATGCTAAAAGTCAGGTTACCGTGGAATACGATGCGCATGGATTGCCGTTGCGAATTCATACCGTTGTACTTTCCACGCAGCACACGGAAGCAGCCATGAAAGGCCAGAGTTTTTCCGACGCATCCCGCAAGGTCGTCATCGAACAGATCATCAAGCCGGTGATCATGGCGGAATGTCCGAAACTCTGGAACGATAAGATCAAGTTTCATATCAATCCCACCGGCAATTTTCTGGTCGGCGGGCCGCATGGAGATTCCGGCCTGACCGGCAGAAAAATTATCGTTGATACGTATGGAGGCCGGGGCTGTCACGGCGGTGGCGCATTTTCAGGCAAAGATCCTTCCAAGGTGGATCGCTCCGCGAGTTATATGGCCCGATATATCGCCAAAAACATTGTGGCGGCGAAACTGGCCACCGCGTGTGAGATTCAACTGGGCTATGCCATCGGCGTCGCCGAACCGGTCAGCGTGGCTGTGGACACGGAAGGAACATCCACCCTGGAAGATGCCTTCATCAGCGATCTGGTGCGGGAAGTATTTCCGCTGACCCCTGCGGGCATCATCAAACATTTGAACCTGCTGCGGCCCATTTATCAGGAAACCGCCCGGCATGGTCATTTCGGCCGCACCGGAGAAAAATTCACCTGGGAAAAAACCGACAAAGCTGCGGAATTGGCCGCCCGGGCGGCTGGTCGTAAATAAGCGTATCACCGCCGGCGCAGTGGGGTGGGTTCACGGAAGCTATTGAGAAATTCCGTATTGGTCGGATATTTTTTCATGGCGGTGAGAAGCGTCTGCATAGCCTGCACTGGATCGCGATGAATCAGATTACGCCGCAGCAGTGCGGACTTGTGTGCCATTTCCGGTCCGAGCAGTAATTCTTCCTTGCGCGTACCGCTGACCGGTAGATCGATGGCCGGCCACACCCGTCGTTCGGCGAGCTTGCGCGACAGGACTACTTCCATATTGCCCGTGCCCTTGAATTCCTGAAAGATCAGCTCATCCATCCGGCTGCCGGTGTCAATCAGCGCGGAGGCGATAATGGTCAGGGAGCCGCCATGTTCGATATTACGTGCGGCCCCAAAAATACTGCGTGGTTCCAGCAGGGCCGACGAATCCACACCGCCGGACATTGTGCGCCCACTAGACCCCACAAAATGATTAAACGCCCGCCCCAGTCGCGTAATCGAATCCAGCACCACCAGCACGTCGGCACCAAATTCCACCAGACGCCGGGCTCGCTCTATCATGCCCCGCGCGGCGCGCACGTGGGATGGAACATCTTCGTCATTGTTGCTGGCCCAGACTTCTGCCGACAGCGAGCGGCGAAAATCGGTTACTTCCTCCGGGCGCTCATCAATGAGCAAAATGAACACCTTCATATCCGGATGATTGATCAGGGCGGCTTCCGCGATCTGCTTGAGCAAGGTGGTTTTGCCGGTTTTGGGTGGAGCCACAATCAAGCCCCGCTGTCCGCGGCCAATCGGGGTGAGCATATCCATGATGCGCATGGACTCCGGCCCGCCTTTGGTCTCCAGCACGATGCGCTGCCGCGGGTCAATAACCGTCAATTCGGAAAAAGGCGTAATCCGCTGATACTCCGCGGGCGTTTTGCCGTTGATGGAAATTATTTCCACGACCTGATCCACAGATCCTTTGCCATTGGATTTCAACGTGCCCGTGAGTATCAGGCCGGGCCGCAGGTGCAAGGCCTCAATCATTTCACTGGAAACCATGACATCTGTGGGGTTCGGCTTGAATTTTCGCTGCTGTGTGCGCAACAGTCCATGACCTTTTTCGGTTATTTCCAGCAAACCAGTCACTTGGTTTTCCATTCCATCGTCTCGCTATGCTAAATTGTCCTGGCCGATCATCCACGTTGAGAACGGATCAGGTCGGGATAATCCGTAATAATCCCTTCCACTCCCATCGCCGCCATTGCCGCCACCAGTCCGACATCATTGGCCGTAAAGCACCATACTTTGAGGCCGGCGACATGCGCCGCCGCTACATGCTCTATCGTCAGACACCGCACGTTTGCCACCACGGTGGTTGCAGCCAGCGCCCGCGCCGGCCGCAGCGGATCCTTGTTCCAGTCATCCAGCAGCAATCCGATTTTCAGTTTCGGCAATAATGCCTTCAGCGGAGCCAGTAGTTCTGCATGGTAGCTGATCACCATCGCCCGGGCCGCCACATTGCGGCGAAGCAGCAATTCCGCCAGCATCGCTGCCGGAACATGGACTTTGATTTCAAGGACTGGAATCACGGGATCCGCAATCGCCAGCAGGGCTTCTTCCAGCGTGGGAATGCGTGCTGCCGCAAACCGATGACCTTTCCACGAACCGGCATCAAAGCGGCGCAAGTCCAGCGCCGTAAAATCCGCCACGCGCCCATGGCCATTGGTTGTTCGGTCGATCCGGTCATCGTGGATGACTACGGGAACACCATCGGCGGACATTCTCACATCAAACTCAACCGCTGACGATCCCAACCGAATAGCTTCATCGAAAGCGGCAACGGTGTTTTCGGGGGCAATAGCCGATGCTCCACGATGAGCAATCGCCATGACCGTGGGTTTTGCCATTGCGATCTTATAGCATAAACCGGCTTCAATGCCAAGCGCGGAGCGGACTGCGGAATTCAGTTTGGTTGCTTTCCCTCCCTCTACCCCGGGCGCACGGGCCGGTTCGGTATCGCCTCGACGGCCAGATTTTCCAGATTGCTCACGGCCATCCAAAACCCATTACCGCCCGAACCGGCAGCCACTTTCACCAGCAATTCGCTGTGTCCAGCGGGCAAATCCACATCGAGGAAAAACTGCCCCTTGCATGCCGATCCATGGCCCCGGGCAAATGGCAGCACCAGTTTTCCGTTCAACCACATCCGCAAGTAATAATCCATTCCGTACCGAAGTCGCACGCGACAGGGGCGCGGCGAAAACAAATGCGTTACTGCATAATGAATCGAACCTTCTCCGGCACCGAAAACTTTTTTAAAGTCCACATAATCATCACAGTCGCTCATGCGCGTCCAGCGTGCGGTGGCATGTTTGTTTAACACCACGGCGGATTGAAAATCGCGCGATGTTTCCGGCTCATGTACGATGGTTTCCAGCAATTGCTCCGGTGCCAGGCCCGATTTCAAATCATACGCAAACGGACCGATCGCCATCCACGACGCCCCGCCCATATCGCGCAACACGGGTATACATTCCAAAAAGCCAAGTGCGGTTTTGCTGCCGCTACAGCGCCGCAGTTCCAGCCGCACTTTGCCTGCGGGCAAAGCCGCCGCCGTTACGAGAGTCTGCGGTGTGCTGCCATCAGCTTTGAGGCTCCCGAGCAGTTTTTCATCTGCATAAACATCCAGGGCACCAAACTCCCCGCCTTCCACGTATCCGGCGGTGATACAATAACGTGAATCGCACGGCATGAGCCAATCGATGGCGAGGCTCGCCGCTGTGGTGAAAATAAGCTTTTCTCCCAGCCACCGTGGATTGATGGTTTCACTGGGTACCACGCTGACAGCCCGGGAATCCGCCAATCGATCATAAAGTTCCCACGCCCCCAAGGCTTCAAAGGGCATGATCGGTGGTTCGTCCGGGCTGGCAGCGACAGCCAGGGTCGGGTCGTAGGTCCAGCCTGCAGCCATGCCCTGGGTGGCTTCCGAAATCCAGAGCGGAAAGTTCATGCGGTGGGCTACCTCCAGGGCCTGTGGTGCCAGATCAGTCGCACCGGCCAAAATGGCTATTTCGTATTCATGCGTTCCCTGATCGGTAACCGGAAATGCGTCTCCCGGCGGCACCACGAAGGGATCATGGTTGGCATAGCTCGGACAGCGCAGCAGGGTTGCACGGATAAGGCCGTCCGCCTGTACATCCACGCCGGAAATATCCGCACTGACCATGGCCAATGACCGATCCTGACCTTGCAGCGTTACCACATCGCGCAGCGGGTATTCCCGTCCGTCCAACGGTCTTTCAATCAGGGATCCTGGCGTGCCGTCGCGCCGCGACTGCACCACAAAGCCCGCCGGCAAAAGCAGCTTCACGATTTTGCGATGCCCATGCCAATTCAGCCGCAGTTTCATCCGAATCATGGGCGAATCTTGTTCCAGCAGTACAGTCCAGTGTAAAGAGCTGCCCTGGAAGCTGAAGGAATTTTCCAGGGCCGCACGCAGTGGTCCCTGCTCGCGGACGCGCCATGGTGTGGCTGCGGTAAAGGCCCCCAGCAGCGGTCCCTGGTAGCCAACCAGGCCGTGCGACCAGGTATCGGACAAATCCTCCAGCACGACAATCTGAATTCCACCCGTTCCCAGCATAGACTGGGAATGAAAATGCAATTGTTCCATGCCGGTGCGACCGACACTGAGTTGGAGTTGCCGGTGGGCCAGCTTGTCAACTTGTACGTTAAATGGGGTAGGTCCACGTTGCGTTTCAGGCCTGCGGTAAAGTTGCAAAATTTTCCGTCCGTTGGGCGGCACACGTACCGGAAACAAGATTCTGCGGGTCATATCCACGGCTGCGTCCGCCGCTATATCCTGCGACGGCACCACCGCTCCATCTTCATCCCGCAATATAAATTCAGGTGATTGTCCATTCGCCGGCAGATAGGGTTCAAATTCGGCCAGACCGGCCCATGGTTTGTCCGAAGGATTGCAGATGACCAGACGCTGCCGAGGGCAGGGGGTAAGGCTGGCCATATTCCTGCGGGTGCTATCCACGATAATTTCGTGAGCCACCGATCGGACAAAACCCAGATCATCGATGCTCTGCTGACAGGCTTTATCGATGCAGGTGCCTCCGAGCACATCATGAAATTCATTAAAAAGCAGCCGCCGCCATGCTTCCAGCAGTTTTTGCCGGGTTTCGGACGCCCGTGGTTCCGGCAGATCGTTGGCCAGAATCTGCGCCTGTATTAACGCCGCCTCGCCCTGTCGCACGCCCTGTTTGATGGCACGGACCGCGGTGTAACAGCCTATCGCATGCATTTGTAATTCACCGACCACCAGAGGCAATTGTGCGGCCTTATCCTTAACCGCATCAAAAAATGCCCGTGGATGGCTGAAGCGCAACTCCACATCCGCAGAGAAATGCCGGTTCTTCCGGATCCATTCGATCTGGGCCCGCGTCGGTCCTCCACCGTGATCGCCCACACCATAAAAACACATGGTGTGGCCCACGCGGCGGTCTGCCGCGGCTACGGTTGCGTGGATATTGCTGATTAACCCCGACACACTGGTTGCCAGATACGCTCCGGAAATGCGAAATGCCGTCACCGTATCTCCGACAGGGCTTTGCCAGCGAAAAAGGTCGGACGGAAGTGTTTTTTCCGTGGCTTGCGGCCGCATAAATACATACGCATTCATGCCGGTACGGGTAAGAAAACTGGGAAGCATGGCGCAATGGCCAAAAGAATCCACATTATAACCGACATCCACGTGAACACCAAAATGTTCCTGAAAAAACCGGCCGCCGATTTCCGCCTGCTTTTGAAAAGAGACTTCCCCGGGCAGATTACAATCGGGCTGAATCCACCAACCATTGACGATATGCCATCGCCCCGCACCAACGTGGGCTTGAATACGTTTGAATGTGTGCGGATCCGCCTTGCGCACCTGATCATACACCCACGCTTCGCCGCGTGTGATGTGCAGGTCCGGGTATAAATCCAGCAGGTCGCAGGCCGTGCGGCACGTATTAATAGATTCATCCACGCCGGCCGGCCAGGTCCACAGCCAGGCGGGATCCAGATGGGCGTTACCAATCAAATGCACGATAAGCTTCATAAACGTTTCATTTCATCTTTTATGTGGATGCCGCCGGCATTTAGCCGCCGTTGTTCTCAAACGCGGCCTGGCGTTGTTGAATGTTGCGCACTTTGACCAGGTCAATTTTAGCGCGGCGATCAAAGGTAAAAATTCCATTCTGTTCCTGAAAAACATCAGTCAACTGTGTATAGCAATAGCCAAACATCCGTGGATTATCCAGCAGCACGTCACAGAGTGCGGAAAAACGCTTGAGAAATTCCTCTTCTGTGGTGGGTATCTGGCCGTAGCCCCAGGGGACAGCCGCTTCCACGGCATTTTTATCTTTCGTCACGGTCGCCAGATGAAAGCCCAGACCACCGAATTCACTTACAAAATAGGGTTGGCCGTTGTAGGCAATGGAGGCCGGCTGCGCGTCGGTGGCGCAATTAGCAAAAGGAATGAATGTTGGAGTTGCCTGATGCCGCAGTTTAAATCCTGCAAAGCCCTTCCAGAAGTCGGAGTTATCTGCATAGTCATGGGAATCATAAACATCCGCTTCATAAACGCGATGGGAATAGCCTGAAGTATCCAACACGGGTCTGGTGGGGTCCATCGCCCTGGTGGCCAGAAACATAGCCCAGGTGGTATCATCCAGATCGCTGATTCGGTCGCCAATGGGCTGGTGCGTTTCATTCAGGGGACACCATCCAATGATACACGGGTGGGAATAATCGCGCTGCAACGCCTCCAGCCATTGGCCGGCAAAAGTTATGGGGTGTCTCTGGTGATCTCTGACAGGACCAAACCCCGCTGCGCCCCAGTCGGCAAATTCGCCCCAACACAGGTACCCCATCCGATCGGCGTGATAAAGGAACCGCTCTTCAAAAACCTTCTGATGCAGCCGAGCACCGTTGAAACCCGCCGTCTGGGACAGCGTGATATCCGCCTTGAGAGCCTCATCGGTCGGGGCGGTCAAAATACCGTCGGGATAATAACCCTGGTCCAGCACCAGCCGCTGGAAGACTGGTTTTCCATTCAACAGCAGACGATGGCCATCAAGGCTTACACTGCGCAAGCCGGCATAACTGCGGGCGGCATCTATCACTTCATTTTGCTGATTGAGAAGCTCAATTTTCAAATCATATAAATGCGGATCAGCGATGGACCACAGCCGACGGCGGTCGGCGGGAATGGGCAAGTCTACGGTGGGGCTTAAATCCATATCCGCGCGGGTGACGGACGAAGCTACGGAGCCATGTTGATCCGAAAGCACCGCCCGAATTTTCCAGCCGGTGGAGTTACGACTGATCGGCTGCACCAAACGGATAATACCTGCGGCGACATCCGGCGTAAGTCGAGGGCGATGTAAATAGCCTTCGGCGGGGACAGGCTCCATCCATACCGTTTGCCAGATACCCGTGGTACGTGTGTACAGACACGCTTGATTGGCATACTCCCGGGACTGCTTGCCCAGCGGTTGCGGTGAAGATCGTGCATCATCACGTGCCCGCAGTACCACAGTCAACTCTGTTCCGGCGTCCACGCCGCTGCGCAGATCCACCGTAAAAGGTGTAAAGCCACCGCGATGCCTGTAGACCTCACGGCCGTTGACCCACACGGTGGCGTCATAATCCACGGCCTGAAAGTGCAACAATATGCGGCCGGTGTTCCAATCTGCGGGAATTGCCACCTTGCGGCGATACCAGACTGCGGGCATAAAATCGGTATGGCCGATTCCAGAGAGAGTCGATTCCGGGCAGAAGGGAACGGTGATTTTGGCATGGAGCGGACGATGCAACAATCCGCGTTCCAGGCCGCTGTCGCTGACATCCATTTCAAATTCCCAGGAGCCATTCAGACACAGCCATTTTTCGCGGCAAAATTGTGGACGGGGATATTCGGGGCGTGGAATAATTGACATGACGTTTTTGCCTTGCAGCGTTCAACAAGATAATCCGAGCCTGCGGGTCAGTCAGGCTCCCAACGGGCCTGAAGAGAAACTATACTATCAACCTGTTCAAAAAAGGCAATTGCGAGTTTTCCGGAAAGGCAGCTGGTTATGGCGGAGTCGTCCGAAGCCATTGGTGCTGTATGTGCAGGCTGCGGTTGTACAAAAAGTTGTATTCGCGTAGAGTTTCAGACGCCGGGTTTGTGAATACTGGAAGGATTATCATGACACGCATTGCGATTGCTCAACTCCGTGAAGGAGATGTTGTGGATCAGGCTTTTGTGCTGGGTGGCAAGCAACTGGGAACCACCACTTCCAACAAGCCGTACCTGAAAGCCGAATGTTCTGATGCTACCGGAAAAATTCATTGCCGCATGTGGAATATCGCCCGTGAATTGTATGACCGGCTGCCTGGTACAGGATACGTGCAGGTACGCGGACGGGTGGAAAATTATCAGGGCCATCTGCAGCTTGTGGCGGAGGGAATCCAGAAAATTGAGGATGCTTCCCGGCTGAATCTGATGGAGCTGCTCAAGCATACGCAGAAAAATGTACCGGAGATGCTGGCCCGGGTGAAGACGATTCTGGGCAAGATTAACGATAAAGACCTGGCGCAGCTCATCGCTTCGTTTGTGGATGATCCGGAATTGATGAAGCGTTTTTCGCTTTCCCCGGCGGCGCAAAGCATGCACCACGCCTGGATCGGCGGCCTTTTGGAACATACGCTTAGTCTGCTGGAACTGGCATTGGTGATATGTCCGCGCTATCCGGATATAGATCAGGATCTGGTATTGGCCGGACTGTTCCTGCATGACATCGGCAAAACGGCGGAGTTGGCCTTTTCCACCGGTTTTGACTACACCGATACCGGCCGCCTGGTCGGGCATATTGCCATCGGTACGATGTGGGTGCATCAAAGGGCGGAAAAAATTTCACAGCAGACCGGCAAAGCTTTCCGCCCGGACCTGCTGATGGTTGTTGAGCACATTATTCTTTCGCACCATGGCGAGCCGGAATTTGGTGCCGTGGTACGCCCCAAAACGCCTGAAGCTATTTTAGTGAACATGATTGATAACCTGGATGCCAAAACGCAAATGGCCCTTGATGCCGTGGCCGCTCCCAGTGAAGACGGCAACTGGACGGAATACCAGAAGGCTTTCAGCAGCCAGCTTTTCCGGCCATCCATTACCACCGGGAAACCGGAATGAGCGTGGCGGGGGAGACGTTGCCAAGCGCGGCGGGTTTAGGCCGTGGAGCGGTCATCGGGGCTGTTGGGGTGATCAATTTAATGCCCCATGCCGCCGCCAGCCGGTCCGCTGCCCGCACCACCGTTATTAGCCGGGGCACCGCCCATGCCGCCCATATGCATCACAGCCATCATTTTCATATAGATGTCGTCGTGCAGTTGTTTCCATGTTTTTACCTTACCCGTTTGAATATCGTCGGCCGCAGCATTAAAGGCCCCAGCCATCTGATCGCTCATTTTCAGCCTCTGGGATAGTTCCTTGGTCGGGATTTTCTTCACGGCGCCCAGATGAAAAAGTTTTTCTCCGTCAATTTTCCAATGGGTGCCGACTTTCTTAAAATAAAGTATGCCGGTTTTACCTGCAGTGGTGCCTTTTGGTGCCGGCATCGTGACGGTGGCCTCGGTACCCTTGATGCTTACTTTGGCCTTTTTGAGTTTGGCCTGCATGGCCTTGTAACCGCTGGAAGCGCTGGCCAATTCCTTGCCGCCGCGACTGGTGGGTGGCCCCAGCTTGGCCACAGCAATTTTGGATAAATGTTCATTGGCCACCATCATCGTCAACATGGATTTCACCACGGCTTTTTCGCGTTTGCCGGTGCTACTGACACACGCCATCGCATGGGGCACACTTTGCGCGTGAATGGCGGCTGCGTAGGTGCGCAAGGCACCCAGCGGCGTACTCAAATTGGTGGCCGCGTGGACTACCGAAACGCAAAGCAAGGCCACGGCGGTGATGCCGAGTATAAATGAACGCACTGACATAAAGAATCTCCGGAGAATATTAAAGGTGAGCAATGCCGGCTTTTGGCAACGTCCACAGGCAAAGTGGCAACAACGTTCCAACTGGCTCATAACGCACATTTCTACAATAATTTATGGCACAGTGGCTGTCAAATGACAGCTAGGCAACTCCGGGTTCGGGGCAGGGCGAACGCATACTCATTGGGAGATAAGTCGCAGGAGGTAATTGTTGTCCCAGCCGGCGAGCAGGCGTTTGTTCTTTACGCCGAGTTTGACGCTCTTTTCCCGTTTAAGCAGGTTCAGGGCAA
>JAJYDW010000025.1 GCA_021790385.1 Planctomycetota bacterium | reverse complement strand
TGAAATGGGATGCCGACCATGCCGCCGCCATGATGACGCTACTGGCGATGCGTGAGAGCAACCAGCACCAACAATGGTGGGCCATGCGGGCCCGCGCCGCTTGATGCCAAAAAATATGGCCACACCCGTCAAACCAAAGTTAAAATGTCCTCTACTTAACCAAAGTTAAAATGTCCGCTTTGGTGGGAGGTGGTTTGGCGAGTTTAAGAGGGTATGCCGCGTCGTAGCGTCAGCAAAATGGCCTGCGGCGGACAGAACAACCGCAGCCGCACGCCGGCCTTGCCGATACCGCGGTTCACCACCAGCCAGGTAGTCTTGATGCGATGTACGCCGGTGCAGAAATCCGCCGGCAGGGAATCATGTCCTATCAGTGGGCGACCATCCGGAAAACAAATCTGTCCGCCATGGGTATGTCCCGCCAGGCAAACATCCGCACCTGCCGCCATGGCCGAATAGACCATATCCGGGTAGTGCAGCAGCATCAGCTTAAAATCCGTGGGCCGCACGCCGGTCAGTGCCGCGGGAATATCCGTGTCAATCCGCCGGTGTTGGGCCAGGCCGATAATGGCCAGCCGATCCGTCCCATGCCGTACCATAACGGTCTCATTGCTTAAGCTCTTCATGCCGGTGTCTTGCAACGCCTGGGCGGTTTCCAGGGCATCGTGGTTGCCCAGGATAAAAAATACCCCCAAAGGGGTGCGCAGATCCCCCAGCAGCCGCTGCAATCCCGGCAATCCCTGCCGCCATAACCAACTGCGGTGTCCAAGATCGCCGGTAATCATAACCGCGTCCGCGTGCAGTTTGCGCAGCGTCAATCGCCATCGTTCCATGCGCGAACTCCAATTGGTCAGATGCAAATCGGAGAGGTGCAAAATGCGCAGACCGTCAAAAGACTGCGGCAAACGCGGGCACAGCAGCGAAACCCGGTCGATAAGGGGTTGACTGGAAACCAGAGGCTGAGTCACTTGAGTGTATCTCCATCGCTGTCGGCGCGCCTGCCAAGTTTTATTATAGTCGCGACATGGTCGCCAGATATTTCTCGATCCATCCCGCCCGGCACGATGCGGCCGGATTTTGTGGAGGAGCCGG
The DNA here is from genome assembly GCA_021790385.1 of Planctomycetota bacterium. Lineage (GTDB taxonomy): Bacteria > Planctomycetota > Phycisphaerae > WQYP01 > WQYP01 > JABEVA01. Next base: position 49,978 of record JAJYDW010000025.1, on the reverse strand, counting down.
TTAAAAAAGCAGAACCACCGGTCGCCCCAGTAGTCGGCGGCATCCCCATGGACATTTGCGATGCCGGCCTTCCACCCCTAAAATCATCTCATAATTTTCTTATCGGGTTAAAGGAATCCGTCATGCAGCTTTCCAAACGCACGCAATACGGAATCAGGGCGCTGATTTGTCTTTGCGAATCGTATCCACGGGGCTTTCTGCAAACCCGCGAATTGGCCCGGCGCGAGGACTTGCCTACCAAGTTTCTGGAATCCATCCTCTCCAGTCTAACCCGGGAGAAAGTTCTAATTTCTAAGATTGGTGCCACCGGTGGGTACCGCCTCGCCCGCAAGCCCGAGGATATTTCCGTCAGCGAGGTTATCAGCCGCCTTGAGGGAAAAAAAATGCTTTTGGAGGTGGACCGCGTTTCTGCCGATGCCCGCGCCGGCGAAATAGCCGTGAATATTATTCACCAGCAGCTTTCGCAAGCCTTGTGTACTACGCTCAATTCCATTAATCTGGCGGCTCTGGTCGAACAGGTGATGCAGCGGTCGCGCGACGGCCAGATGTATTACATTTGACCTTCAGTAGACACCCTGACATGAGATGGTCATGATGGAAAACTCAAGCCTGCCGCCTTCCGCATCCGCCACTCCCGATCCACGACCGGCCAGCCGGTCCGAATCCGGTTTTCTTCGCCACATGAAATCAGTTTTTGTCGGCGGGTTAATAGCCCTGATTCCGCTTTTTGTTTCACTTTGGATACTCGGCATTCTTTTCAGTCTGGCTACAGGCTTTTCCTACCCGATTGCCCGCCTGGTCGCCGGCAGCGACTTTTTTCAGCACATCGTGCATCTGAGTAGCAAAACCGCCATCAACATCGTTGCCTACATTCTGGCCCTGGTATTTTTTGTGGCCATGGTGTATCTGATCGGTCTTCTGGGCTCCCTGGTCGTGGGGCGCCAGCTTCTTAACATGCTGGATAATTTCATCGAAAACCTGCCGCTCTTGAAGGGTATTTACGGCACCACCAAACAGGTCATTTCCGTATTCCGCCAGGGCGGTGGTGGAGCCGGATTCCAGCGCGTGGTGCTGGTGGAATTTCCCCGCATCGGCTGCTGGACCGTCGCCTTTGTCACCAATGAAGTAACTGATTCCAACTGCGGCCAGCGTTACTTAACCGTTTTCATCCCCATGACGCCCAACCCCACCAGTGGCTTTTTCCAATTTTTCCCGGCGGAAAGCGTCCGCGAAACCGACTGGACCGTCGATCAGGGAATAAAAATAGTTCTCAGCGGCGGCATGTTGGCCCCTAAAGAATTGCATTTTGGATGCAAGGAAAGACCTGCCAGCCTCGTGGCTCCGCCCGCTGCCGCGATCTCGCCTATTTATGAATCAAAATAGGAGAGTTTTCCGCCATGGAATCATCCACCACTAAATTACCTTCCATTGATTCCAGTGAGATGCCTCGCTGTTCCTCCGCAGTTTACCCCGATGAAATGGATTTCATCCGTCGCTGGTTTCAAGCGCTGACTAATCCGCCGGCCACGCCGCTGCTTAAGATTACCGCCGTCCGAAACGGCTGGGGCACCATGCTGGAAAGCCGGTCGTATTTAAATTGTCCACTTTGCCTGGGCGGACGGCCATACGACACCGGCCTGTGTGTTCATGCCGACAGCGAGGTTCAGGTGGCATCCGCAGTGGCCATGCGCCGGTTTTGCGCGACTGTGGGAGTGGATGAAAATCGGTTAACACTCCTCCACGGTGCCCATACTACATTGTTTTTTTCCCTTGAAGCGGGCGGCCGAGAGCGGTGGCGAAGCCAGCCGATGGCTGTCGGCGTCGCACCTGTAACGGTGGATGTGCTACTGGACGGAGCCAGTAATTTTATCCTCAAAGTGACTTCGGAAGATGGCAAAACGAACCTCGGCCATGCCGACTGGGCCAATGCTCGCGTGGAATTGGCGGATGGGCAATGGCTTGCCTTGGCCCGCGGTTCTGGCGAACTGCGACTCCCTAACGCATTGCCCTTTTCATTTGTATTTGATCAGCGTGAGAGTCGCGATCTTTTTCCGCTGAATACCGCAGAGTGCGCATACGATGTGTGGCGCAATGGCCAACGCAACAGCACTCTAACATGGCGTGACCCTGCTACCGGCCTCGCCTGTATGATGGAACTTACTCAATACGAAAACTTCCCCGCCCTCGAATGGGTGCTGCACTTTCGCAACGATGGGTCTGCCGAAACCCCGCCGCTGAAGGATGTTTTTGCGCTGGACATACACTGGCCCGGCGATAGCTCGGCCGTTCCCGTGTTACACCGCTCCCGCGGCTCCGATTGCAAGATTGATGATTTTCTTTTTATGTCGCAAGAGATCGGTGACCGAGCCATCCGCATGAACGCCGGAACAGACGACGGGCGGCCTTCGGTGGAATGGCTGCCATTTTTCAACCTGCAAACCGGAACCAATGGCATCATCGTCGGCTTGGGTTGGAGTGGCCAATGGCGGGCGGAATTCGATCCATGCGGCGGCAATGACTTTCGCGTGCGGGCGGGCATGGAATTTCTCAACCTGCGGCTTCGCCCGGGCGAAACCATTCGCTCGCCAAGAATTCTCCTGCTTTATTGGAAAGGCGAGGTGATTCATGGCCATAACCTATTGCGACAATTCGTTTTGGCCCATCATACGCCTCAAACTGACGGGAAGCCGGTGGAAGCGCCTATCTGCGATGGGGCTTGGGGCGGCATGCTTACTGCCGAGCACCTTGCGGCCATTCGGCTTATCCACCAGCGTAGGCTGCCATACGATTACTACTGGGTGGATGCCGGCTGGTATGGCACGTCGACCAAACCGTGCCCTGACGTGTTCAGCGGCGACTGGAGTGAAAACGTCGGCGATTGGCGTGTCAACAAAACTTATCACCCTGCGGGATTAGGCCCCATCAGCGACGCCGCCCATAAGGCTGGAATGAAATTTCTGTTATGGATTGAACCCGAACGGGCCAGGTTTGCGGCCCCGGTTGTCCGGGAACATCCTGAATGGTTTCTTACTCCCACCGGAAATGCCCCATCACCGGAAGCCCATATGCTTTTAAATTTGGGCTGTCCCGCCGCCCGTGATTGGGCCATTGAAACGGTATCCGCGTTGATCCGGGAAAACGGTATCGATTGCTACCGGGAGGATTTTAATTATCGCACCCTCGAGACTTTCAAAAATTATGACCCACCAGACCGCCGCGGCATCACCGAAATTCGTTTTGTGGAAGGGCTGTACGCCTTTTGGGATGAATTGCGACGCCGTCATCCGCGACTGCTGATCGACAACTGCGCCAGCGGTGGTCGCCGGATTGAACTCGAAGCCATGAGTCGCAGTATTCCGCTCTGGCACAGCGACTACAATTGCTTCCCCGATATGCAAGCAGAGGGGTCGCAGATACAGTCTTATGGACTGGCGCACTGGGTTCCGCTAAGCGCCACCAGCCCCTGTGCCAAACCGGGCGACACGTATCAGTTTCGTTCCGCACTTTCGGCGGGAATTGTTTTTTCGTTAGGTGAGTTTGGACTCTCAGGGATCAGCGATGCCGAGTACCCGTGGGAATGGCATACCAAAATGATGATCGACCACCGCCGCGCCCGGCCTTTTTACTATGGCGATTTTTACCCGCTGACCCGGGTCCCACGTTCCACCGACGCCTGGCTGGCGTATCAGCTTCACCGCCGGGATCTCCGTGCTGGATTGATTTTGGTCTTCCGCCCGGCTACCAGTCCGTTCACCCAGGCGGTTTTTCCCCTGCGAGGCCTGCACCGTCAGACGCAATACGTGCTGGAAGATGCCGACAGCGGCCAACGTCCATGCGTGGCCGGCGAAATACTTGCCGCTGGCCTGTCCATCCAGATCGACCAGCCGCGGCAAAGTCGGCTCTTGTTCTATCAGAAACAATAAAAAAGCCCGCGAGGTTTGCACCCCGCGGGCCTGAATGTTTATCCTGATTCCGTCGTCGGACGGGATGGCGGTTTAATTTAGTAGTCTTCGCCACCGGCATCCGCGCCGCCCTTTTTATCTTCCTTCTTGGGCAGTTCGCTGATGATAGCGTCGGTGGTCAGCAGCAGGCTGGCAATAGATGCCGCGTTGGTCAGGGCGGTGCGTTCCACCTTGGTCGGCACAATAACACCCATCTTCAGCATATCGCCATACTCATGGGTCAGGGCGTTAAAACCGAAGTTGACATCCTTATTGTCCAGCACCTTCTGGGCCACAATGCTGCCATCGACGCCCGCGTTTTCGGCAATTTGCCGAATCGGTGCGTACAAGGCCCGCTTGACAATATCCGCGCCGATCTTCTCGTCGCCATCAAGCTTAAGCTTGTCAATGGAGGGCAGTGCCCGCAGTACGCTTACGCCGCCGCCGGGCAGAATGCCTTCTTCCACCGCCGCTCGGCACGCATGAAGGGCGTCTTCCACGCGAGCCTTCTTTTCCTTCATGGCCGCTTCGGTGGGAGCACCTACTTTAATCAGGGCCACGCCGCCGGCCAGTTTGGCCAGCCGTTCCTGAAGTTTCTCGCGGTCATAATCGCTGGTGGTACGATCAATTTCATTCTTGATCTGCTCGATGCGGCCTTTGATCTGGTCGCTCTTGCCGGCACCTTGAATCAGGGTGGTGGTTTCCTTTTCCACCCGCACCTGCTTGGCCCGGCCCAGATCCTTGAGTTCCAGCGTTTCTACAGAAATGCCAAGCTCTTCAAAGATGGCCTTGCCGCCGGTGACAATGGCAATATCTTCCAGCATGGCTTTGCGACGATCGCCAAAACCCGGTGCCTTCACCGCAACTACTTTAAGGGTCCCGCGAAGCTTGTTGACCACCAGGGTGGCCAAGGCTTCGCCTTCAATATCTTCGGCAATAATCAGCAGAGCCTTGCCGGCTTCAGCCACTTTGCCCAAAATCGGCAGGAGGTCTTTAATCGCACTGATCTTCTTTTCGTGGATTAAAATGTAGCAATCTTCAAACGATGCTTCCATCGTCTGCGGATCGGCAAAATGCGGACTGACATAGCCCTTGTCGAACTGCAGGCCTTCTACCAGATCCACCGTGGTTTCCAGGCCTTTGCCTTCTTCCACGGTAATCACGCCGTCTTTGCCGACTTTATCCATCGCATCGGCAATCATCTGGCCGATCTGCGAATCCTGATTGGCCGAGCTGGTGCCAACCTGGGCGATTTGCCGGGAATTTTCCACTTTGTTGGAAATGGATTTCAGGTGTGCCAGTACGGCATCCACCGCCTTTTCAATGCCTCGTTTCAACTGTGTGGGGTTGGCTCCGGCGGTGACATTGCGCAAGCCTTCATCATAAATGGCCTCGGCATAAACCGTGGCCGTCGTGGTGCCGTCGCCGGCCACCGTGCTGGTTTTGCTGGCGACTTCTTTCACCAGTTGCGCGCCGAGGTTTTCAAACGCATCTTCCAGTTCAATTTCCTTAGCTACGGTAACTCCGTCTTTGGTAACGGTAGGACTGCCGAAGGATTTTTCAATGACCACGTTGCGGCCGGACGGCCCCAGCGTAACCTTGACGGCTTTGGCCAAGGTATGTACGCCCCGCCGGATGGCTTCACGGGCCTGGGTATCAAATTCAATCATTTTAGCTGCCATGGGTATTTCTCCAAAAAAAGTTAACTTACATTATTACAGCTTGGTCTTCGTTGTTTTGACATTATTCAATGATGGCCAGAACTTCGTCTTCGCTGAGGATTAACAGTTCTTCGCCATTGACCTTGACTTCGGTGCCGGCATAGCTGGCGAAAATCACTTCATCCCCTTTTCTTACCTGGAATTTGGCACGCTGGCCATTATCCAGCAGTTTGCCCTCGCCGATTGCCAGCACCTTGCCGCGCTTCGGCTTTTCCTTGGCCGTTTCGGGCAGCACAATGCCGCTTTTGGTTACAGCCTCAGCCTCCATACGTTTGAGTACAATTTTGTCTCCGAGGGGACGAAAGTTGGTTGCCATAAAAATCTCCTTTAAAAAAACGGCACTAACCATATCGAGTTCGCCGACGAACTCCTGCAACACTAAAATCCATGACCGGGGCCGCCACCCAGGCAAGCTGCCGGTTATGCGGGCCAGTGATTGTCGTAAAATCTTTCCAGCGCCCGGGCCATCACGGATAACAGGCCGTTGACATCCATGGGTTCAGGCACAATTGAAAAAACATTCCATTCCAAAGCCTCGTGCATCAATTGATCGCTCCCCGGCGGAGCCAGCAAAATCACCAGCGGACCGGTTACCTCAGAGCGACTTTGATAGCCGGATGCAGGCTTTTCCACCGGCCCCGTAACGGGAATTCGCCGGCCGGTGTCTGCCTCATTTTTAGCTTCCGGCCAGTGCGAAAGCCGATGGAGCGGCTTGTCGGCGGTAATATCCGGGATAGCAGGTGGTACACCCGCACCCAACCGGCGAATCAGCCGCATGACGGTCATCGCGCTTAGGCCGGAAGATTCATTGTCGTCGGCTAAACGAGCATCCAGTACCGCGACATGCATGGCATGGTGTTCCACCAGGTCCAAGGCTTGTCGTCCGCTGGTGGCCACAAAAGTTTTAACCTGCATGGGTTCCAACATACGGGCAACCAACTCCGGCCATTCCAACACCCCATGGCGATACTGCACCCGCGAAGGCGGATAGGTCAGCAGCACATTAAGTCTTGATGTCGGAGCCATTTTCATTATCTCATTGTCGTCGCAGACGCAAGTTTGCTACGAATTTCCAGTTACCACATAAGCAAAGCCCGTACCGCATGCCTTGCCGCAACAGATTTATAGTTGTATCACCCTATTTTCCAAATACTTACAAAATTTGCGGCGTTCCTATTTAGCCTCGCTATACAGGAGTTTTCTTCTGCCAAATTCGGTCTTCCGGGTTTATATCTGCCGCCTTGGCAGACCCATGGGAGTGTCGTGAACGGATGATAGTGCAGGCGGGAGTGGCGAATTTGAGAGTTTTTATCCATGGTGCAGGTGGTAAATGGGGAATCGCCGCAAGGGGAGCCACAGATTTTCCCAAGCGGCTTCGCCGCGACGCCCGCGGCCAAAAAAGCCAACCGGAAAGTGCGAAGTCTTTTTCGTGCGGCCCCATAAAGGTTCACAAAGGATCACGGGGCGATCCACAGATTATGCAGATTGTGCGGATTTTAGATTTCAGAGAAGTAAAAGCCGGTGAAGGGCATTTTGGCATGGTGGGGGCATACTGCGACATAGCCTTGGAGTTAGGGTAAAATCTGCTCAAGATTGTCCCATGGAGAATCAGGTGCTGACCAAGACCCAGGAACAGCTTTTAGAGGTACTCAAATCCGGACTGTCATTGCGGCTGACGGCGGGGCGGTCGATCGGGCCGCAAACGCCGATTTTCGGCAAGGACGGCCTGGGACTGGATTCCGTAGACGTACTGGAAATCGCGGTGCTGTTGGATAAACACTTCGGCGTGCAGTTGCAGGAGGAAGATGCCCCCTCCCGCGCGGCCCTGGAGAACATCGGCAGCCTTGCGGATTTTATAGACCGGCAGAAGGCGTTGGGGCAACCATGATGGTGCATGCGGATGACCGGCATGGATGATGGTTTTTCAGGTGCGACGGTTTTTCAGGCGTGTTACGTGGAATTACCCGTGAGGGGCGGCGATGGCCAAAGTGTAACCGCACAGTTGAGTTTTCCTCGCCATTTTGCCGCATTTGCCGGACATTTTCCCGAAGATCCGATTTTGCCGGGATTCATACAAATTGAATTGGCGCTGGATGTATTGCGGCGGCTGAATATGGCAGCTCGATTGCAGGCGGTACGACAGGCGAAGTTTTATTTGCCGATACGCCCGGGGCAGAAGGTTGATGCGTCGCTGGCATCGCCGGATGACCAGCATTTTCATCTGGAGTTAAAGGTGAATGGTGAGCTTTGTACCGTGATGGAAATCACCGTGGGGTGAATTGCTCAACCGGGGCGCGGTTGTTGCCACAGATCAACAAAATTGCCCCACTGATAAGGGTATTGTTTTACGGCCGCCTCCAGGTCCGCGGCAAAATCATCGGCGGCCTTCTGCAATACTTCGGCACGTGTCTGCCCGTCGTTTACTACGTATTGACGCGGCTTACTTACCAGCAATTCATAGCGTCGCCAGCCACGCCGGACGGTAAATGCGGATACCACATTGGCACCGGTTAATATGGCGGCCATGAAGGGGCCGGCGGGCAGCTCAACCGAGCTTCCGAGCAACTGCGCCGTCAGGGTGCGTCCGGACATAGCCCTGTCCGCCCGCAATCCCACCAATTCATGAGCTTGCAGGGCGGCCATGATTTTCAGGCCTGCGGAAATAGGATCCATGGAATTGATGAAGCGCATGTTGCCCAGCGCCCGCCATTGCTGCTGATGAAACTGTTCGGTTTTGTCGCGCATGTCCCGATAGACGACAAAATTAAATGGTCTGGGGTTTGGCAGGTCTTTGAGCATGGGAGCGGTAAGTTCAGCGGCACCAAAATGGGCGGTGAGTATTAATATGGCCCGATCATCGCAGGCCACCTGGAGTAAGCTGTCCCGATGAGGGCACGTGCATCGGAAAGTCTGCCCCGCCCCAGCCAGGGCCACGCTGCGATCGAGCAGCAGTCGCCCGTAGGAAAAAAAGTGCCACCAGCTTTGCAGGCGTCGCTCCAGCCAGGTGCCCGGCCCCAGAACACGGTTGAGAAACTCAATGCTGACGCGGCGGGAACGGCCATCGATAATCCAAAAAAAAATGCTGGCCACAAAAACCAGAGCATACCCCAGTGGCAAAAAAAGGCTGCCCATACGCAGCATGAAAAGGTTGGCTCGATATCCAAAGTGGTGTCGCTGGCGGATGGGAGTTGCCGGTTGAGGATCTGCGGCGGCGTTATTCATGCAAATACCTCCGGAAGTTGCTTGGCATGAACCTCGCAGTTGCCGGCCACCGGCGTGCCGGTCAAGCTTCGGGCGCGGTCTGGCCGGACGAGTCGTCGGACAGGATGGGGATATTCACCCGTGTTTCCACGGGGTTGTAGTGGGCGGCGATGGTATATTTTACCGGCACTCCGTCTTTGGTATGCAACAGATAATAACCGCCCCGGTCCACGAGCGTTTCATACGGTCCGATCACGCATTTCCCCATGGGCGTGGGTATGGTCAGCAGCGGCACGCGGCTGCCGGGAGCGCTGGCCAAATCACGCAAAATACGCTGACTTTCCAGCAGCGTCAGCCGATGGTGGGGCAATGTGCCGTCGGGAAATGGGTGAATGAGATAATAGGGCTTTACCACGACCTTCCCGCTATCAAGCAGGTCATACATGCTGGTAATTATACGTGCATCGTCATTGATATGCCTGAAAAGCGGGTGCTGGATCAGCATAAGCGGCCGGCGCTGGCGGCCGAGTTCGCTTAGCAATTCCATGGCCTGATGCAGTTCAGGTGTTACCTCGCGGGGATGCACCACGTGCAGCACATAGGCGCTGGGTGCCAGCCGGCGCAGGGCCTGCTGGAGTGGTTTGGAGGATAAGATGCGCTGCGGGTTCCATACGGGTTCGCGGGTATGAATGTTGACGGTGATGCGACGGTTAACCGTGCCATTGAGCCGCTCCATGCGCCGGGCAAAGTGTTCCAGCCGGTCGGCGGGAATGGCCATGGGGTCACCACCGCTGAGAATTATTTCACGCAGGGCATGGCGGTGCGGAGATTTTTCCGCCGCGTCGAAGATGGCATCAATTTCCTGCATGGAAATGACGCCGGGGGTAACATCCCGGTTTTTCAGATAACAATATCGGCACAGGCCGCTGCAAAAATCGGTGGTTCGCAGCAACGCTTCGTAGGCGTATTTTTGGATCCAACGCGGATGTTCGACGACCCGCACGGGCAACTGAAATGCATCCCAGCGTTCCGTGCCGGCATCATAGATTTCCGCCGCGCCCGGTAAAGCCAAATCCCAAAGTGGATCGGCGGCATCGTTATGCAACACTTTTTCGACGTAAAACCGCGGCAGCCGAAACTGATACCGCGCCGCGACTTCGCGCATGACTGCCGCCCGGTCATCCGTGATGGCCGGCAGCAAGGCACGCAGTTCATCAATGGAGGTAAGCAATGGGGCGGGGAGAGATGCATCCAATACATCTGCGGATGAGGCAAGTGTTCCCACGTCAAAGCCCTTTTGATGGATCGCCCGTTATCCGGTCAGGCGTTGATGGATTCCACGCGAATCGCCAAGTATTTTTGTCGATGGCCGACGCGGCGATGGAAGCCTTTACGGCGGGTGAAACGTTCCACGAAAATTTTGTCGGCTTTGACCGGGCCGAGAATTTTGGCTGTTACGCTGGCACCAGGCACCAGCGGCTGGCCGATTTTGAGGCCGCTGTCGTTGGATACCAGCAACACCTGATCAAACTCAAGGGTGGTGGCACCTTCGGGCAATGGTCGCACATCCACTTCAAAAACATCGCCGGGTTCCACCTTAAATTGTGTACCACTGTCCTGAAATACCGCGTAAGCCATAAAATCTCCTGTCGAGCCAGACCAATTTCAACGCAAACCACCCTCGCGAGTCTGTAATCCGGCGCGAAGCCGCCGCAACGAGCCGGACAGGTCAGTATCGCCAAAACTGCAACAAAAAGCAAGTTGCCGCTGAAAGGTGTCAAGCCAAAGTTAAAATGTCCATTTTGGCAGGAGGTGGCGTGTCAGGAGTGGGGACTCGACAATCAACATTTGGCAGGCTATAAACGGTGTGAGTTGTTTGTATTTGGAGACATAATCATGGCATCGGAACCGGTTATCGCCCAAAAGGCTCCATATTCCGTGACGCTGCAACCCGGCGAGTATTACTGGTGCGCGTGCGGCAAATCTAAAAACCAGCCATTCTGTGATGGCTCACACGCCGGATCGGGAATGGCACCGGTGCAATTCAAGGTTGAAGCCGAGAAGAAGGTTTTTCTCTGCGGCTGCAAGCACAGCGAGCATAAGCCTTTTTGCGATGGGTTTCATAAGAAACTCTAAGCGGCTGATGCCGCCGGACAACGCTGCGCAGGATTTCTGGCTGGAGTGTGCAGGGGTGGTATTCGCCGCGGCGGAAGGCAGGAACATCCGGTTACGGGATGTGCGGGGATTTCAAATTTTGGAGCCAAGGATTTCAGGTCTGAAAGGGGTTTGGCGGGAGAGCCGGAGTACGTCCTGCCGAAGGCCGCAGGGAGAGATAAAAAAAGATCGGCCATGGGTTATACTACCGCTGTTCCAGAATGTCGGAACCGCCCGCGGAGAATTTCCCGATGCGCATCGGTCCGCGGCGTGGACATTTTAGAAATTTTACAGGAGCAGCCTGATGTTTGACAAAAAAATTGTTTTTAATGCTTCATTACCGCGGTCCGGTTCCACATTGCTGCAAAACATTCTCGCCCAGAATCCGCGTTTTTACTGTACCCCCACCAGTGGAGTTATTGATCTGTTACTGGCCTCGCGCAAGTTTTATACGGAATTAGCGGAATTCAAAGCCCAGGATCCGGAACTGATGCACAAGGCCTTCATCAGCTATTGCAAATACGGTCTCAACGGTTTTTTTGACGGTGTTACCGATAAACCTGTGTGCGTGGACAAATGCCGCAGTTGGTTTCACTACCATGACTGGGTGAACCAGTTTCATCCGAATCCCAAGTACCTGGTGTGCATCCGGGATCTTCGGGCCATTCTTTCGTCCATGGAAAAACTCTTTCGAAAAAAACGCCATTTCTCCGATGCCGATGAGGTAACCGGCACGCTGAACATGATTACCATCAACAATCGCGTGATGCGCTGGCTTAACGGGCCGCCGGTGGGCGTTGCCGTGGCGCGGCTGGTCGAATCCATCCAGACCGGCGTTATTAAAACCTTGCACGTGGTAAGGTTTGAAGATTTAACCGTGTATCCGGAAGAGGTGATGCGCCGCGTGTATGCGTACCTGGAAGAACCATATTTTCAGCATGATTTTAACCATATTGAACAGTCCACCAGGGAAAATGATGCGTATCATACGCAATATGGCGATCATAATATCCGCTCCAAGATTGAACCGGTGCCGCTGGACTATAATCAGGTATTGGGGACGGACCTGGCGCTCTGGATCAAAAACAATTATGCCCTGTTTTACAATACATTTTATGCGGATAAAAAATAATGATGCCGGGCCGGCTTTACCGGTGGTCGCCTGAATTGGAGCATCCATGTCGCCTGTCTTCTTGACCACTGGTTCTCCGTCTGATCAGCGACAGGCGGTCATGAAAGCGGTGGATGTGCTGACCCGCGGCGGAATTGTCGGTCTGCCGATGGAAACGGTCTATGGTCTGGCCGCCCGGCTGACCCAGACACCGGCCATCGAACGACTCAAAAAAATAAAAAATATCCGCGGCCACCCCGGCTGGGTGATTCACGTGGCGCAGGCGTCGCAAGCGTGCTTGTATATTCGAGAGATGCCGGCCATGGCGGGACGCATCATGAAGAAATGCTGGCCCGGGCCTGTGGCCATCCAGGTGCGGGTGTCGGCTGCGGAACAGGCGGCTCTGGACAAACTCATTGAACCTGCGGTGGCGGATGAAATCCTCAGTGATGGCTGGATCACCTTCCGCTGTCCGGACCATCCGGTAACACGGGAAATTCTGGCCGATCTGCCCGGTCCTACCGCCATGGTAGGGGCTGGCGAACGTCAACCGGCGGGCGAAGTGGGCGATATCCCCGCCCGCATTCTGGACCAACTTGATGCTGTGGTGGATGCCGGCCCGGCGCGCTACCGGAAGGCCTCGACCATTGTGCGCGTGGAAGGGGATCAATTGCAAATTGTCCGTCCAGGCGTAATTGAGGAACGCATCATCAACCGCCTGGCCGAGGAGGTCATCGTTTTTATCTGCACCGGTAATACGTGTCGTTCGCCGATGGCTGCGGCCCTTGCCGGTACCTGGCTGGCGCGGAAGCTGGGCATAGCGCCGGCGGCGTTGCCGCAGCACCATGTGGTGGTGGAATCCGCGGGGCTGCATGCGACTGACGGTATGCCTGCCACCGCCGAAGCCCGGACTGCGGCGAGGGAACATGGTGCGGACCTGACCACCCACCGATCTCGGGCGGTTACTGTGGACCTGTTGCAGCGGGCGGATGTGATTTATACAATGACACAATCGCATCGGGACGAGCTTGTGGAACGTTACCCTGCCATGGCGGATAAAACGTTTCGGCTGGATCCCGATGCGGATATTGCCGACCCGATCGGTGCGGATGTCGGCCGCTATCGTGAGCTTGCCAAACGTCTGGAAGCTTTGATTGCACAACGCCTAAGTGGAATAGTCCCATGAATATAGCTGTCGCCTTTGATCATCGTGGCGTACACAACCGCGAACATTTGCTGGCCCAGCTTCGCCACGCCGGCCACGATGTGCTGGACTTTGGAACCGATAGCAGCAAACCCTGTGATTACCCTGATTATGCCATTCCCGCTTCGCTGGCGGTGGTGCAGGGCCGCGCCCAGCGGGCTATTCTCATTGATGGCAGCGGCATCGGCATGGCCATTGTTGCCAACAAAATTCCAGGCATTCGCGCTGCCACCTGCCATGATGAATTAACCGCAGAAGTCTCCCGTCGTTACAACGATGCCAATGTGCTTTGCCTTGCGGCTGATCTTCTCGGTGAAGAATTGATCCGGCGAATTGTGAAGGCCTGGCTGGTGGCCGAATTTGAACAGGGTCGCCATACCCGTCGCATCGAAAAAATAACCGAGCTGGAAAACCGCATTTTCAGTGACGTGGAAAAAGCCATGCGGGAAGCGGCTAAGCTGGTGCCCGGGCCCCACTGATGATTAAGGCATCACGATTAAATATAAGTAAGCCCATGATGACGCGGACGTTTTGATCGATGGCCAAATGTTCGCTGGGCGGTTTAATTTTCTTTTCCATGCGGGTGCGATGATGGAGGCAAGGCGGCGATACGTAAATAATAATCGCGAATAGTTCGGCGATAGCCGGATGGCAGCCTTTGCCTGGCAATATTCAACAGCCGCAGTTGTTGCAGCGGTCCCAGGTGTTCCCATTCCGCCGGACTGATGCCCAATGCTGTTACCCGCGGGGGTACGGCCCAGGTGTCCGGCATCGGGCCGGAGATGCCCGTTCCTTTACTGCCTGGTTGGCCGACAGAGGCTCGATAGCCTGGAATGGTGCTGTTGGCTCCTGGATTTCTACCATGGCCGCTGGGTATGGCCGATGGCTGGCCGGCCAGTGTACCAGCCAACTTCGTCGAGGCCATGGTAAGCGATTGCGCCGCTGAAGCTGCGGCTCCGGCACTGCCGGCGAGAGCCTGTTGCTGACTTGCCACTGCGGCTTGTACGTGTCTGGCTACCGCAGCCATGGTGCCCAAAGATGCCTGGCTGGCACGGCCTGAACCGGTTTTGGCGGATGAACTGCTCGCCCCTGGCGGGCCTGCCTGAGAGGCTCCAGTTTGTCCGGATGCCATATTGCCGGCTTCGCTGCCATCCACCCCGGCCGGGTGTTGCCAGGAAGTATCCATCCTTCCGACATGTTCCAACGCCGCAATTTCCCGGCCGGCCATACCCATCTGGGCCAAGGCCCGGCCTTGATTGGACTGCGAGCCTGCCTGATCATGGGCGGATTGGTCCGCGGCCGCCTGCACCTGTGCTGTGTTGGCTCTCTGCATAAGGGTTAGAGCTGCTTTCAGGTGCTGGGCCAGGTTCGGGGCACCGGCCATGGCTTCCTGCTGTAATTTCCGTCCCTGGGCAATGGCCGCGGCAATGGCATTGGCGGTTTGGTGCTGGGCGCTTTCGACCGCCTGCGGAGTTGGTGTTTTATGGGCCGCGGCCGTCTGTGCGGCCAGAGCGGTCTGCCGACTGGCCAGGGTTCGGGCCTGCATGGCTGCGGCGGTTGCCTGTTGAGCCAAACTTTTCTGGGCATCGAGTTGCGCTGCCTGTTCCTGTGTGGCTTTCGCCAATTGGTGATAAGCCTGTTTTAATAAACTCTCCGCGGTATTGCCGGATCCATGCATGGTTTGTTCTACAACATGCCTGGCATCGGCCCGGGCTTGCAGCAAATCAGCCCGTACCTGGTTCTCCTGGTCCGCAGGATTTTCATTGAGCATGTTCCGCACCTGCCGCCAGATGGCATCCGCTGCCCCCACAACGCGATGCAATGATTTTACTGATTCTCCCTGTTGTAGAGTGGCTGCGGCGGCCTGTACCTGTTGCGAAAGTTGATCTGCGGTTACTTGATTGTGCTTCACCTGACGGGATTGTTGCCTGGCTGCCGGCGTATCCGCCTGACTGGCATACCGATCTAATTGCCTGGCCATGGCCTGCAGGGTTTTCACGATGTTGTTGCGCCCTTCCCTGGCCACGGCGACATTGCCGGGGCTGGCCAGAGCATGACTTACGGTTTGCATCATCGCTGCGGTAATCGGCTGCGCCGCCGCTGCGGCAATCGCCGGTTTATAGCTTTGGTTGAAACGCGTTATTTGCCGGTTCAAAAGTTGCTGCTGGTAGGACAGATGCCTCAACGCAGTCTGCTGGGCTTGTCGAAGAAGATGGGGATGTAAATCCATATTCTCGGCCGCCTGCCGGGCTGCAATGGAAGCTGCTTTTTGGGCTAACTGGTGGAGTTGTCTCGTCATTTGCTGCGCGACGGGATCCTGCAGTGATGGATGTTGCCGCAGCAGTTGCTTCAATTGTTGGGCCAGGGCCTGTTGGTCGTGATAAGCACGGTGCGGGGAACGGCGGCTGGATAACATCTGGGCGATGGAACGCTGGCGATGGGCCAACCGGGCCAGTGAATTCTTTAAGGCCGCACGAGCCTTAGCCTGATCCAGGGCATGCAGCAGCCGCAGCAGAGACGCTTGTGTCCGCTGGAGTGCTACCGTGCTGGCTCGGGCCAATCGGGGCATGCGGGTGCGCCCGGCTTGATCCGCAGCCAGCCCGGTTCGCGCCAGATCATTGGCTGCCGCGCGCATCGGACCGTGGACGATGCCAATGGCTCGCGCTGCTACCGCACCAAAATCAGTCGCCAGCATGGCCTTGGCCTGGTTGGCCAGCGTTCGACCCGCCCGCACCACTCGCACCGCCGCACCGGCTACCGCCGCCTTGCGTAATGGATCAACCGCCCTGTACACGGGCCAACGGACTAAGGCTCGAGCCTGGGCACGGCCCGCTTTTACCACGATTAACGCCTGTACAATTGCTTGCCGCAACGACATCCATAATTTGTTATCGTGCCGGGTTTGATAGCTGTGCTGCAAATGGGTATCCACGATTAGCTCGTGCCGGGCGGTCATGGCAATATGAGCCTGTGGCAGGGCGCAATCCATGGCCTCAAGCTTATAATAAATCGTGGGGGCATCGGTCCGGCCGGCAGCTCGCAGTTGCTGTGGCACCGAAATTGTCCAATGGCTTTGAATCGCCTTACCGGGCATGCCCGGCAGGGCGATATTCACGGTTCGTACGGCAGAATTACCTGTCCAAAGCAAAGCCCGGATGGCCGAAAGACCATAGATATCGGTGGCGGTGAATTGCACCGGCACCAAATCATCAGGCCGTACTCGCACGGTTAAGGCGGGGGTGGAAATATGGATCGTCGGCGGAGGAACCGCATCTACCGTTACCAGCCATGCTTGCTTTCCGGCCATTTTGACGCCATTTTGATTCACCAGCACTGCTGCATAAGTGGCGTTGTGCGTCAACACCAGATTCGCCGCATACGCCAGCGGACCATAACGCGTCAATGGCAGCGTAGCCGGTTGGTCACCACTGGTGTTTACCACCAGTTGGCTGCCTACCGCCAACGGCTCGGTGGTATGAATAATCACTTGGACACGTGAACCGAACAGCCCGCGGATCGCCCCGTTGTAGCCGCGAACAATTTTCTCCGGCAGCCTGGTATACGCGGGGAAAACATACTGCTTCTCGAAGAAAGTAATGACCGGCCCTTGTTCCACCTTGATCGAATGACGCGGCCTCGTCGCCGGCGATGCGGTAGCCACCATCCAGGGGAACACTGTCCTTTGTACGCCCAGGGTTAATGTTTGCGGCATCAGTGGCCAAAGGATGGCCCAGATCAGCACCAGCGGGCCACAGAGAAAGGCCCAGCGTATCAATTTATCCGCGGTAACAGCTTGCCCGGGATCCACAGCGTGCGCAGCATCGGCCGCCAGGTTAATAACGTGGTTGACCAGTTGCGGCGATCCCACGAATGGGTCCTGTCGCTTTTGAGCAAATTCCACGGCACTTAAGAAAAGTTCATGAGACTGTGGCCTTACCGCATCCATGGTATCCGCAGCCGCCTGCATGTTCACCCGCCGCAGCGCTGGAATAAGCACATGCAGACATAACCCCGCCGGCACCATCCACACCAGCAAGGCCAGTACCCAGCGCAGCGCCAAGGGCATTTGCGTAAATTCTCCCAGCAGGAGAACCACCACCAAACCGACCGCCAAACTCACGAAGAGCACCCGCAACGCCGCCAGGCTGCTACGCACCGTGCGATGTCGCTTCGCCACGCCTTGCAGCGTTTCACGCAAATCATCGGGTATCTGCCCGGTCGTTGCTGGATGGGAATTGCGGGCCATCGTTGTACACCCGTCTAAAACTCTCCTCTGACTTAATATCCATTATACCCGAGGTGCAGCCACACCAGTTAGCTCAAGCCAATGACGGAATGGCCGCCCGCAGTCCGTCCGGTTACGAATGTTGACCCCGGGCCAATAGCGTAACAATCTCGATTTAATCGGACGTGCAGAAATTGTCTGATTTGCAAAGCCTTTTTTGGCCGACAAATGCACTATCCCGGCATGGAGGCTCTGTTTGGAGGCCAGGGATCGGTGTACAGATTTTGTTGGACAAGGCCGGAGTCACGGTTCATGTCAGCCTCTTTGCGAATCACGCTTACCGATTCGGCATTTGCCTTACGCATGGTGCCGGGGGCTGACGTTGCAACTTCAGCCACGACTTGCCGCCCAGCCACCATTTCCGCGCGGCGTCATCGCATGTCTGTTGAGCCTGCTGCGGTGCGTCGGCTTAGGTGCGGCTCACGCCGCCAACCGACATCGATCGCCATTGCCAAATCAGGCTGGTGCGGTACAGGCAACATCGCTCAAGTGAATGCTCGATAAATCACCCATGGAGATGGAGGCTGTGGTCCTTGTGCCACGATTGCTGGCCGCAGTTTCCCGCCAATATTCCACCAACTGGTTTGACACACCTTCCGGGATTGACGTACAATTTTCTGGTATTCAGTGGTAGGTGATGGAGTTCACCTGAACTGTCCCTGTCGGGCCTTACGGGCACGGGGACTGATGACTCCTGGCGGCTG
Source organism: Planctomycetota bacterium (assembly GCA_021790385.1). Taxonomy (GTDB): domain Bacteria; phylum Planctomycetota; class Phycisphaerae; order WQYP01; family WQYP01; genus JABEVA01. The sequence continues at coordinate 31,657 of JAJYDW010000025.1, read as the reverse complement.
GGACGTCGGGGGTTTATGAATGACCGACCCTGGCGGATTAAGAATCAGCCGGGGTTGTTTTGTCTATGGCGGTCTTTGGAGCAGTGCTTTGGAAAAGAGGTTTTGGGAATATCTGGCGATCGGCTGCGGTGGTTTCATCGGTACGATGGCCCGTTTTTTTGTGGGGCAGTTGTTTTCGAGTTCACCCTTTCCCGTTGGCACGATGCTCATCAATCTTAGCGGCAGTCTTTTTTTGGGCTGGTTTGCCACCGTGGCCGGGAACCGCTTTCCCATGCCGGAAGATATGCGGTTGGCGGTGGCTGTGGGCTTTGTGGGAGCATACACCACTTTTTCAACCTATATGTTGGAATCCAACCGCATGTTGGAAGATGGTGCGGGTTGGCGGGCCATGTTCTATATTCTCGGGAGTGTCATACTTGGCCTGCTGGCGGTCAGGCTGGGCGTGATTTTGGGACACCGTATGAACGGTTAAAGCCGGGAGAGAGCGCCGGCCACACCCAAGCGCAAAGGTTGGAGCAGACATTGATTTTGGACCGTCCGTAAAAGGAAAATGGCAATGATAGGCGAAAAGATTTTACTGCGGGTTTATCTTCGCAGTTCCGATCTTTATCATTTCAGCCCTGTGTACGAGCGCCTGGTTCAGACCGCCGGCCGGCAAAAGCTGGCCGGCGCAACGGTGTTGCGCGGCATCGTGGGCTTTAGTTCCCGTGGCATGCTGATGCCATCGGACTATCGTCTGACCAGTGCTTCGCCGGTGATTGTGGAGCTGGTTGATGAGGCGGAAAAAATTGCGGATTTTGCCCGGCAAGTGCTGCCGCAGCAGATGAAAACCGGCCTGGTTACATTGGAGCGGGCTTCCGTGATGATGTATCGCAAAAGAGGTGGATCGCAGGAAAGCCACTTGCCTGAGCCAGTTGAACCGTTAAGCACACTGCCTGATTTAAGAGGAGATGGACTCATGCGACTTGATCATGATGGCGTTTTACTACGTATATTCATCGGCGACTCGGATCAATGGGAAAACCAGCCGCTCTTTGAAGTGATTATTAAAAAGGCCCGGGCTGCGGGTCTGGCTGGCGGAACGGTACTCAAGGGGGCCATGGGCTTTGGAGCCAACAGCGTGCTGCACACCAACAAGGTGCTTGTGCTGTCCACGGATTTGCCAATTGTCATTGAAATAGTTGATTCCCGGGAAAAAATCAAAAACTTTCTGCCCACACTCGACAGCCTGGTGCAGGAAGGCATGATTACCATGGAGGGCGTCCATATTTACAAATACCTCCACGATCCGGCAGATGCGGGAAGAAAACAAGCGACATAGCATTCGGTGGAACAGATGCGGCCGGGATGTTTAGCCCATACCGCGGTTACGCGATACCCAACTGCCGGAATCACGATCCGGCGCGTATAATCCTCATATGATGGATTCATCGTCTATCCAGCACGCTGGCCGGTCTAAGCGCCATCCCACAGGCCGCTCCGGCCCCGGTTTGCTCTTCATTGGCCTGATGCTGATCGGACTATCGGAGGTCATTTTGTTTGCGTCCGTTGCCAGAGTGCTACCAGCCGGTCCAGCCGCATGGATTGGCATGCAGGTGCGCACCTACATGACCCCGGTGGCGTGGAGCGCCTACCTGATGGTGCTGCTGGGGCTGCTGGCATGGTTGGACGGCGCTTCCTGGCTGCGGCGGTTTCCAAACCGCTTTTGGGTATGCTGGCTGTGGTCCGTTCCGGCGTGGTGTTACTTTGACTGGCTGAACTTTTATTTTATGCGCGATCCGGCAACGGGTCTGCATGCGTGGAACTATCAGGGCATGCCTGCCAATCCGTGGGACCGTGGAATTGGCTACTTGCTGGCCTTTGCCGCGATTGCGCCGGGCATGTTTTTAACCGCGGAGGTTTTCATGCGTATCGGCCTGACAAGCGTAAAAAGCCGGGGCGTCCGCATTGGACGGCCGGTGCAGATTGCCACGTTCATGTTGGGGGCCGCTCTTTTTTTATGGCCGTTTGTTTTTCATAGCGCTATCGCCAATCTGGCCATCTGGGTCAGCGCTATTTTTCTGCTGGATCCGATCAACTTCTGGTGTGGACGGCCCAGCATTATCGGGGACTGGCGGCAGGGGCGCTGGGGCCGTACATTTTCGCTGATGCTTGGCGGTCTATGGTGCGGGTTGCTGTGGGAATTCTGGAATTACTGGGCGATTGCCAAATGGACGTATCATCTGCCTTTTCTGGGAAACTGGCAGTACATCCGCTATTTTCAAATGCCCGTGCCGGGCCTGATCGGTTTTGCCGGCTTTGGGGTGGAGGTCTGGGTGATGTGGCAATTCAGTCTGCTGGTGCTGGGGAGGTTGGTGGAAGGAGAGGGGCAAAGCTCCCCGGTGGATGTTGCACTATTACGGCAGGGATGTATTTAAGCCTCTCCGGGAGAATGGGTATCCGGAGGCTCACGCCTGCTTTCTATGGTTTTTCAGGAGTTCAAAAATGTCTGCAATTGAAGCCAATCTGAAACGTTTGGGAATTACCCTGCCTGCTGCGCCCAATCCGGTGGCCGCATACGTACCGTATGTAATGGCTGATCACCTGGTGTTTGTCAGCGGGCAACTGCCTTTTCAGGATGGCCAACTGCGCTTTAGCGGGAAAATTCCGACTGTGGTATCGGTGGAACAAGGCCAGGATGCCGTCAAACTGGCTTTGCTCAATGCTCTGGCGGTGCTGCACAGCGCCTGTGCCGGCGAATGGTCCAAGGTGGACCGCATTGTGCGACTGGGGGTATTTGTGCAATGTGCCGAGGACTTTACGCAGCAATCCATCGTGGCTAATGGGGCCAGCAACCTGCTGCTGGAAATTTTCGGCCAGGCGGGCCGCCATGCCCGTGCGGCGGTGGGTGTCAATGCCCTGCCGCTGGGGGCCACGGTGGAATTGGAACTGGTCGCACGGCTCCATTAAGCCCGTTATTATCCGGACAGCCGGCCTGCAGTCTGGTTTTGACTTTCCATAAAGGCCTTCACAGGCGATACTGTCTGTATATGCGATGGATCACTTTTGGCATCCTGTTGTACCTGGCGACGGCCTTGCAGGTCGCCCACATCGGACAATGGAGTGAGGCAGGCTATTTTCACATTGAATTTATTCCCATGCTGGCGGTTTTTTATGCGCTTTACCCGGCTGAGGATTATGCTCTGATGGCCTGCTGCTGCTGCGGGTTGATGTATGATCTAACCGGTATCGGGCTGTTCGGTGTCAATACCATTTTACTTTCACTGGCGGGTTATGGAATCACCCGCATTCGGATGAATATTTTCCGGCAGAATCCCATTAGTCAATCCGTGTTGGTTTTTCTGGCGGTGGTGTTTGTGCTCCTGGGACGAAACGTTCTGATTCGGATGGGATTATGGAGTGCGGATCAACCGGCCACCTCGCTTTCCGGATATGCCGCTACCTTCGCCATAACCTTTTCCAGCGCGATTTATACGGCGCTTCTGGCACCATGGGTTTTCCGCGGGTTGTTTATGATCGGTCCCCTGCTGGGTTTTGACGGGCCATCGCATCATGGCCGCAGCCGGAACCGATGAACTCCCGGCCGGGACTTGGTATGATCCTGCAAGGTGGGCTGGAGCATCCAATGGCGTGTGTGGTTTCTTACAGGTACTCGCCGAAATGTTAAAACGCCGCCTTATTTTGATATTTGTGTTAGCCTTGGTGGTTGCTTTGATTCTGGTTGTACGCCTGTATCAGCTCCAGGTGGTTCAGGCTCGAATATGGAAAGATCGCGCCCGCAGTTTCAGCTACCGGCATCTGGTGATTCCGTCAATTCGCGGGGCCATTGTGGATCGCAAGGGCCGCTATCTGGCTGTTGAGCAGCCCTGCAACAACCTTGCCGTTGACTATCAAGCGATGAATCGTGATTACCTGTGGATTACGCGTCAGGCGATTGAGGAACTTCGCGCGGACCATCTAAAGCGATCTGAGATTATCGCCCGGCTGCCGGACACACGAAAAAAAATCGCCGCCCAGTTGCTGTATCTGCCCGCCGCCATTGCCCGCCATTGTCATTTGCCTCTGACCAAGGTGCTGGAAACCTTTGATACCATCCGCAAGCGCATGGCCTTTTTACGCCAGGATATCTGGACGCTGCGTTACGGCCATGACAAAAATGTGCGGGCCGACGTTTCCCCTGCGGATCGGCAACAAGATGTGGATCTGGCGTTGACCCAGGGACTGAATTTGCTGGAAGCCCATGAAGCCCATACGGTGGTGCCAAATATTCCGGATCAGGTCGCATTTTATTTTCAAAAGCATGCCCGCCGCTATCCCGGCCTGGTTGTTGTTCCCAGCCAGCACCGGGTCTACCCGTTTAACAGCGTAGCGGCCCAAGTGATTGGAGCGATGCGCCAGGTAACAGCGTCGGCATTACGAAAAAATCCGTTTGTGCTCCCGCGCCTTGTTCCCGGATCGCTGCGCGACACCCGCGGCAAGCTCAAGGGCTATCTGCCCGGAGACCAGATGGGGGCATTTGGCGTGGAATACGCCGCCGAGAATCTGCTAAGAGCCACCCGCGGCGTCGAACTGGTGCGGCTCAATGGCCAGCAAGTACCGCAGGATTATCGCCCCCCCCTTCCCGGCCAGACGGTGCGGTTGACACTGGATATTAAACTTCAGCAGCACCTGCAAAAATTGATGCTCAATCCGCAAACCCATCTGCTGTACTTCCATGGCGTCATGCACCGTGCGGCGGTGGTGGTGCTGTCGGTGCGTACCAATCGAGTACTGGTGATGCTGTCGCTGCCCACGTACAACCTGAATCGCTATCACCAGGAATTTTCGAAGTTGATTGCTGATGCGCAGCTTCCGCTGATAAACCGGGCTATCAGCAGCGCGTATCCTCCGGGCAGCATCGTTAAGCCACTGGAGGCCTCTTATGCATCGACGGTAGGTGTCATTAAACCCGATACCATCATGAATTGCGGAGCGTATTTGCTGCCCGGCCATCCGAATATTTTCCGGAACTGGACGTATCCGATGGCCCCTGGTCCGCTCAATATGGTGCAGGCCCTGGAGCAATCCTGCGATACTTATTTCTACCGGGTGGGCATGAAACTGGGGCTGCAACGGCTCGTCGCAGGGTACCGCACTTTTGGACTGGGTGCGGCCACGGGCCTTGGCCTGCATGAGGAAACCGCAGGCTATTTGCCTCCCGAGCAGCCGGATCGCAGCCAATTTCGCATAAAGGATTGGGCAATTATGATGGGCATCGGGCAGGGGCCGATGGCGGTAACCCCGCTGCAGATGGCCAATGCGTATACTGACATGCTACGTGGCGGCGTGTGGATGCAGCCGCAGATTATTGAGCAATTGCACCGCCCGCCGCCCCGCATTTTTCACCTGAACACGCCCGATTTAAGTTTTGTCCGCCAGGGTATGTTCCTGGTGGTGCATGGCCCCAACGGAACAGCCCCGGTGTTGCGTATGGGGCTGCCGGTGGCGGGCAAAACCGGTACCGCCCAGACTGCGGAACGCATTGACATTAACGGCAAAGTGACCATCAAAAAGGGAGACGACGCCTGGTTTGTAGGATACACTCCGGCCGATAAACCCAAGTACGTGCTGGCGGCCATCGTTGAAATGGGCGGTGACGGCGGCCGTCGGGCCGGTCCGATTGTCAAAACCTGCATTCAACTGATGCAACAACGTGGCTATTTGCCGCAGGCGGCGACACCGTGACGGATACTCCCAAAACCGATTCTTCCTCCACGCCGCTCAATCCTGACGCCTTGCGTCCGGCTCGCGTTATTCACCGTCGCACGGATGACGGCTCCTCCATCATTTTGCGACTCTGGAATCGGCTGCTCCAGCGTTTGCTAAGCACCCGTATCGCCTGGGTTCTTCTGGGCAGCATCCTGCTGTTATGCGCCATCAGCCTCGCCGCCGTGCGGGTTACTTCGCCGGATTTGGCCAGGGTGCAGGAAATTCATATCGGCATCGGTTTAATTGTTTTGTTAGCGGCCGTTGTCCCGGCCTATCGGCATATCGGCCGCTATGCCTATATATTTCTGGCTTTCACCCTGCTGTTGCTCGTGGCAGTGCTTAAAGCCCCGGCGGTCAACGGCAGCCATCGCTGGTTCATTTTGCCCGGCGGTATAAACTTTCAGCCCAGTGAACTGGCCAAAATCGCTTTTGTCATGTCTGTGGCATGGTACCTGCGACTGCATAAGGATATTCAGGGCCTTTCCCGCCTGGTGATTCCGTTTCTGCTGATGTTGCTGCCCATGGGGCTGATTCTTATCGAATCCGACCTGGGTACGGCCCTGCTTTTTCCCCTGGCTTTGTACGCCATGCTGGTGGCGGCCGGAGCCAGGCTGCGTCACCTGGTGGCCATCGTGCTGATTGCCTTATCCATCGCCCCCGGTTGTTATCCACTTCTTAAACCGTATCAGAAGCAACGCATTATCTCGATGTTTGTGGAAAGCAAGCCAACCTCCGGTGAACTGCATGGCAACCTTTATCAGCAGCGACAAAGCGAAATTGCCGAAGGCAGCGGCGGACTTGCCGGCCAGGGATTGCGCGGCGCTGCCCAGATTCGCAATGGATTGCTGCCGGAATCTGCCAACGATTTTATTTTTGCGGTTATCGCCACGCAATGGGGGTTCCTGGGTTCGCTGGGAATTCTGATTCTTTACGCGGTATTCTTTGGAGCCTGTCTGGAAATTGCCGGTTCCACTGCCGATTCTTTTGGCCGCATTATGGTGGTAGGGCTGGGTTCGATGTTGATGATGCAAACCATGATTAACATTGCCATGACCACCGGAATTATTCCCGTGGTCGGCATTACGCTGCCATTTTTATCCTACGGAGGCAGTGCTATTGCCGCCTATATGCTGGCCACCGGGTTGATTTTGAATGTAGCCGTCCGCAATCGCCGGGCACTGTAAACCGCCGCCATCGTCGGACACCGGCTATAATGCAACGCCACTGCCCTTTGACTGCACACCGCAGGGCAGGTTGGTACACCCGTGTGGCCCCCGTTCTGGGCGCTCTTGGCGGAAGGGAATCTGATGAAAAATAGTTATTCCCGGCGGCAGCGGACAGATTGGTGCTCTGTTATGCCGGGCCTTTGTGGCCGACGGTCATGACGTGGTGGTGCTTTGCCGTAACCCGCAAGCTGCGCCATGGAAAATGGTGCCATGGGATGGCCAGGTCATGGGTGAATGGGCTGCGGAATTGGACGGCGCGGATGTGGTCATCAACTTGGCGGGGCGCAGCGTGAATTGCCGGTATCATGCGACCAACCGCGCCGCGATCATGAACTCGCGTGTGCAAAGCACGCGTGCGGTGGGACGGGCTATTGCCCAGGCCCGCCGTCCGCCGGCAGTGTGGCTGCAGGCTGGAACCGCCACCATTTATGCCCACCGCTACGATGTCCCCAATGATGAAGCGACAGGCATTCTCGGTAGCAGTGAGCCTGATGTTCCCAGCCAGTGGAAGTTCAGTATTGACGTGGCACAGGCGTGGGAACAGGCAGCGCAAGAGGCCGGCAGCCGCAATACCCGGCTGGTGATTTTGCGTTCGGCCATGACGATGAGCCCGGATCCGGGCGGCATTTTCGATGTCATGTCCAAACTGGTGCGGCGCGGCCTGGGGGGCACCGCCGGCGATGGCCGGCAATACGTATCGTGGATTCATGAACAGGATTTTATTGCCGCGGTTTATTGGCTGATCCACCATCCGCAGATAGCCGGCCCCGTGAATGTGGCGGCCCCCAATCCCTTGCCAAACGCGGAATTCATGCGTATTTTGCGGCAGGCCTGGGGAGTACGTATAGGGCCTCCGGCCCCCGCGTGGCTGCTGGAAATCGGGGCGTTTTTCATGAAAACCGAAACCGAACTGCTGCTCAAGAGCCGCCGGGTGGTGCCGGGGCGGCTTTTGGAATCCGGCTTTGCGTTCTCTTTTCCTGATTGGACGCAGGCTGCGGAGGATTTGTGCCGGCGCTGGCGGGAAAATAAAAGGCTGGCCTGATGAACTGCCGCCGGCGCAATTTACCGCCCGCGTCGCCGCCGATCACGCATTTTCCGCTTTTGCTCCGGCGAAAGGCGGCTTGGACGCAACGCCGGACCGGCGCTGCCCAGATGGCCCATGGCCGATAAACTTTCCGGGCTCATGGTGCTCATCGCCTGGGCCATTTTCATTTTAGAGCCCATGGAAAGGCCGGACATTTTGCGGGCCATATCCCGAGCCGCGGAAAATCCTTTCACCAGTCGTGATACATCCTCGGTTTGAAGGCCGCAGCCACGGGCAATGCGCCGCCGGCGGGAGGAATCAACAATGTCCGGGTTTTCCCGTTCCTTGCGGCTCATGCTTTGAATGATTGCCTCGGCCCGATCCAATTCTTCCTCGGGCAACTGAATGTCCTTCAGGGCGGAACCCAGCCCCGGCAACATGCCCAGAAGCTGCTTCATGGGGCCCATTTTGCGCATGGAACGCATCTGTTCTAAAAAATCGTCGAGCGTGAAAGTGGCATTGGCCAGCTTTTCCTGCATTTTTTCGGTTTGGGCCTGATCAAACTGCGACTGGGCTTTTTCTACCAGGGTTAGAATGTCACCCATGCCCAAAATGCGCTGCGCTATGCGGTCCGGATGAAATTCCTCCAGCATCTGGAGCTTTTCGCCCACACCCAGAAATTTTATCGGCTTGCCCGTAATCGCTTTCACCGACAGCGCCGCTCCGCCACGGGTATCCGAATCAAACTTGGTGAGAATAATCCCGTCGAGTTCCAGCTTCTGATTAAACGCCCGGGCTGAATTCACTGCATCCTGGCCCACCATGGCATCTACCACCAGGAATATCTGATGGGGCTTGGTGGCACCGGCAATGTCCGAAAGCTGCTCCATGAGCGCATCATCAATGTGCAGCCGGCCCGCAGTGTCCAGTATCACCACATCGCGGCCATTTTGCCGGGCAAAGGCCACGGCATTGCGGCATATTGGTATCGGATCCGCCTGGCCATCCTGCTTGTACACCGGTACATCCACCTGCTGGCCCAGCGTAACAAGCTGATCGATGGCCGCGGGCCGCTGCGTATCAGCGGCTACCAGCAGCGGGTTTTTCCCTTTGCTTTTCAGATACAGGGCGAGCTTGCCGCAGGTGGTGGTTTTGCCGGATCCCTGCAGGCCGCACATCATGATGATGGTGGGGGGCGGATCCACGAAAAAAATGCTCGAATCCACCGGCCCCATCAGGGCTACCAGTTCATCAAACACAATTTTGACGATCTGCTGGCCGGGTTCCAGTGAAGCTAGAACCTGCGTGCCGGTGGCTTTTTCCATGACCCGCTGGGTGAAGTCTTCCACCACCTGATAATGCACATCGGCTTCCAGCAGGGCGCTGCGAATATCTTCCATAGCCTGGCGCACGTTGGCGGGGGTGATGCGTCCACGCCCGGAAAGGTTGCGGACCATGAGAGTGAATTTTTCCGAAAGAGAATCAAACATGATTTATGTCAACCTGTATTATCCGGGTAAACGATTATACGCCCGGCCTTTGGGCACGGCATGGCCACGGCCACGGTGCAAAATCAGCCCTGTACAATGGGAAGCTTCACTTCGCCGGATCCTATTTTGCCGGCGGCAATTTTGGCGTAGCCGGAGCCTAATTCGCCCAGCGGATCCGGCGGGATGATATCGACGAGCTTTTCGCCCAGCCGGGCTTCGCCGCGCTGCACCTTTTCCTGAAATTTGCGGCACTGTTCCAGCAGGGCATCGAGAATCTGTTCTTCCGGTACATTGGCCACTTTTTCTCCCTGTACGTAGATGATACCGCGCTTGTCGCCGGCGAAAATGGCTACGTCCGCTCCTTCACATTCCCCCGGACCATTGACCACACAGCCCATCACGGCCACCTTGATCGGCAGCGTGATCTGCTCCTTGAGTTTGCGGTTGACGTCCTGTACGAGTGTGAATAGATCCACCTGGATGCGTCCGCAGGTGGGGCAGGCAATAAGCTCAGCTCCTTTGCGGGTGCGCAGCCCCAGCACGTATAACAATTCCAGCCCGTCCTGCACTTCGTAAATCGGATCATTGGCATAGCTGATACGGATGGTATCGCCAATACCGTTGGCTAAAAGCGTGCCCAACGGCACCACGCTGCGGATGGTGCCGGTTTCCTTGGGGCCGGCATGGGTAACGCCCAGGTGCAGGGGGTGGTCAAATCGGCGGGAAATTTCCGTATACGCATCAATCACCAGCAACGGATCAATCGATTTGGCGGAAATCACAATGTCGTAAAAATGCCGCTCGTAGAAAATATCCAGGTATTCTTCCAGCTTGGTAATCATAATCGCCAGCAGGTGGCCGTGCCGGCTGTCGCTGAAAACCGCTCCGAGTTCCTTCATCCGTTTCTGTTTGTCCCGGCGTTCCACGATGGAGCCTTCATTCACGCCGACGCGGATGGGAATATGGCGTTCCCGGCACGCATCAATCACCGCTTCCACCTGCTTGCGATCATTGATATTGCCGGGATTAAGACGGATTTTATGCACGCCCGCCTCCACCGCCTCCAGTGCCCGCTGAAAATGAAAGTGTACATCGGCCACAATCGGCACGGAAACCTGACCGAGTATTTCTTTCAGGGCCTGGGTATCTTTCTTTTCCGGCACAGCTACACGCACGATATCCGCACCGGCGGCGGTCAGCTTGTTGATTTCCCGCACGCAAGCGTCAATATCGTGGGTGTAACCGCTGGTCATCGACTGCACTGCCACGGGGGCATCGCCACCGATAAGAACCTCACCCACCTTGACCTGTCTGGTTTTTCGCCGGGATATCATCCAAAAGCTCCTGTTAAGGCTGTTCCGTTGCGTTTCACGCAACAAGGTATTGTATCCCCGGACGCGACCATGCTGCAACCAGAGTTAACGGCCCGCCCCACATTCCTACATTCCATCCGCTGGAGTCACCGCTGGTTTGCATGGTTGCTTCCGGAGGATATCTTGTCGGGAAGGTACCGCGTTTTTCTGGAACTTGTACGTCACGGCGAGTGCGTAGGCCGCACCCGCAGCTTTACCACCCGGATATTTGGTATTAGGTCTTGAGGGTTGGCGTCGGGTGCCATCTGCCGGATTGCACGTCGTAGTCCAGTACCCGGCAATGCCGATCTTCCCCTGGGCTACCGGTTTCGGCTATAGTTAAGATATGAGCTTGCCAAGCACTGCTATTTCTTCTCCGCTGCTGGAACAAACCTTTCGGCGAACCTGGCCGGAGTTGGTGGTCCCCCAGGCGCCACTGGTTACGCAAAGTTCTCCCGGGCGCATTGACGTTCTGGGCGGTCTGGCGGCGGAAGTGGGCGGTGTTGTGACGCAGATGGCGTTATCGCGGCGGGCTTCTGTGGCAGTGCAATGGCGTACCGATGGCCAACTGGCTCTCTATTCCGCCCGCCTTACTCCAGCCACCGGGCCAAGCCCCATTATTCTTAGTGCCGACCAATTTTCCGCCACTCCAGGTACTCCCATGCGGTCGCCGAAGGAACTCCTGAATTTATTACCCCGCGCCATACCCGCTACCGATGCCGCCGGTTCCCAGCCCTGGGCCGCTCCGCTGGTGGCATTATTTGAACTGGTGCTAAGTCATCCGCAACTCGCCACCGCCAGCCCGCTGCGCGACCGCCACACCGGTCGATTTACCGGAGCCACGGTCTTTATTCACTCGGATATTCCCATGCATGCGGGGCAGGCCAGTTCCACGGCAGTCATCACGGCTTTAACGCAAGCCATTTGTCGGTGCTTACCCGTGGCGGTTAGTACCGTCGAAAAGGCCGTGCTCATTCAACAGGCACAGAACATGTTTGGTGGTACGGGCAGCCACGTAGTGGATGCGCTAACAACGCTTTGTGCTCTGGATGGCCCACCAGCACATATCCTTCGCTACAATGCCCAGCCGCACGATTTAATCGGCCAAATTCCGTTGCCGCCGGATGTAAAAATTCTGGCCCTTAACACCGGAGTGCCTGCTTTGAAAGGCGGGCAGACGGTGCGTTCACTGCGCCTGGCGGGTGCCATGGGCTTGCAGATCATTCAGGTGATTTACAATGATCTGGGCCGGCAGGAAGCTCCATTGCACGGGTATCTGGGGAACTTGTCGCCGAGCTTGTACCGCCGGTACTTTCGCGCGTTGCTGCCGCGGCGCCTGCGTGGGCGCGATTTTATACGTTCCTACGGCCCGTTACCGCCCAGCGCCGGTGAAATTCAGCCGGACCAGTTATATCGGGTGCGCACGGCCATCGACCACCTGATTTCCGAACACGAACATGCCGAGCATTTTTTGCATGAGATGGAACAACCCGCGGAACCCATTTCCTCAGATCGCCGGTCACGGGCGCTTCGCGATTTAACTTTGCGCCGGGCCGGGCGGTTGCTGCTGGCATCGCATCATAGTTATCGTCTGCGTCTGGGTCTTTCCTGCTGGCAGGCGGACTGGCTGATTGATCGACTGATGAGTTTTGGGCCTGAGCACGGCATATTCGGGGGGCGCATCAGTGAATGTGGAGGCGGGGGCACGGTTACCGTGCTCACCGATACTTCCGCCGCCTCTGCCGAAGCCATACTGGAAGTCATGCATGCCTACCGTACTACAATCGGTAGTGCTTTGCATGTGGATGTGGCCGGAGGTCCGGGCAGTGCCGGAGCATTGCTGGTTAAATGATGGGTATACATGGGAATAGTCAACGGTTCAGGCTAGATCGTGTGCGCGAACTGGTGCTGGCGCATGGGTACCATGCCAATGCCTATCAGATACTCAACCCCGGCATGCTCCACTGGTTTTCCAGCGACCAGCAGGCGGTTGTTGGCTACGTCAAACGCGGCCGTTGGTGGGTGGTGGCCGGCGCACCAATTTGCGATGCGGCCAATCTACAACAGGTCGCCGTGGAATTTCAGGCCGGGGCGAAGCGCGACCGCTGTCGGGTCTGCTACTCTTTTGCGGAGCAGCCGCTGGTTGATTGCCTGAAACCTCTGGGGCACAAGACCATCGCTCTGGGTGCCCAACCGGTATGGGTACCGGACGAATGGCCGGACCTGCTGCAAACCCACCGCTCGCTGCGGCAACAAATAAGGCGGGCCGCACGCAAGGGAGTTTACATTCAGGCTTTTACGCCTGCGCAAGCACGGTCAGACTCCAGATTTCAACATTGCCTGGGCCTCTGGCTGGGCCACAAACCGCTGTCGCCCATGGGTTTTCTGGTGCAGCCGGCGGCACTGGAGACGGGCTATCCGGATCGTCTGATTTGGGGAGCCTTGCAGCCAGGCAATGCGGCGGGGGAAAAACTCATCGCGTTTTTGCTGGCTTCGCCAATACCGCGCCGCAATGGCTTTCTGGTAGAGCAGATTGTTCGCCACCCAGCAGCACCCAATGGCACGGTGGAAATGCTGATTGATACGTGCATGATGGAACTGTGTCGGCGCGGGTTCGGCTACCTTACGCAGGGACCCGTGGCCCTGAGTCTTTACGCTGCCGGTGCCATGGCCGCCAACCCATGGTGGATGCGCAGCCTGATGCAACTAAGTCGCCGGCATCTTGGCCGATGGTACGGCTTTCAAACACTGGAATCTTTTCGTGCCCGCATGAGGCCCAACCGGTGGGAACCGGTGTACGCCATTGTGCATGGATCACGTTTTTTACCGACAGCGCTCTATGCAATGGCAGGGGCGTTATTTCGTCCGCAACTGGTTGGCTCAGCCGACGGTAGGCCCTGAGGCTGCGTAGAGCGACCGCAAATGGTTATCATGGATCGACTCAAGGAGCGTTTGTCATGCACATTAACAATGCCGATCTCAACACGCTGCATTGGCTCTGCGATATCCCCACCGCTCCCTATCATGAACATGTTGTGGTCGCAGCCCTGCGCGACTGGCACCAGCGCCATAACCGTTCTCGCCACATACGCTGGCATTGCGATCCCGCAGGCAATATTCATCTGGACTATCGGTACGGGCGCAGCAAATTCCGCTTGCTGGTACTGGAGGCCCATCTGGATCACCCGGCGTTTGTGGTAACCTCCACCGGGCCCGATGGCCTGGTGCGAGCGATTTTTCGCGGCGGAGTCAAACCAGAATGTTTCGCCGGGGCTTCGGTGCTGCTGTGGAATTCACTAGCATCGTATGCGACGCTGGAAGCATTTACCCGCATACCCGCGCGTGTAGTGGACATAACTCCGGCAACCAAATTGCAGCCGCTGCGGGCCGTTCTGCGAACCGACGGAACGCACATCCGCACCGGTACCATCGGCACCTGGCACCTGCCTGATGCCGCGACACACCATAATCTGTTCACCGCCCGCGCCTGTGATGATCTGGCCGGGGTGGCGGCCTGTTTGTGTGTGCTTGACCGATTGATCCAGCGACGGATCCCAGCCCGCGTTCGGGTGCTGTTGACCCGTGCTGAAGAGGCGGGGTTTGCCGGTGCTATCGCTGCGGCACATCGGGGCTGGATACCCAAAAATTGTGCGGTGATTGGTCTGGAAACCAGCCGAACAACTGCCCAGGCCCGTTTGGGCCATGGCCCGGTGATTCGTGTGGGAGACCGCACCAGCGTCTTTGATCCTGACCTGACCGGTTTTATCAGCAGCACTGCCGCCGATCTGGCTGCAGTTATGCCGGAATTTAAGTTCCAGCGGGCGCTGATGGATGGGGGCACCTGCGATACCACGGCTTTCAGTGCGTTGGGTTACCAGGCCGGGGCGGTGTGCCTGGCTTTGGGCAACTATCACAACATGGCCGAGTCTGCGTCGGGCCAGAACTTGGCTGCTGTTCCATCAGCGGGGCCGATGATAGCCTCGGAAACGATTGACGTGCGGGATTTTGCGGGAGAAGTGGAATTGCTCACCGCCTTGTGCCGGGCGTTTCCGCGTTATCGACCAGGGAGCACTACCTTGCGCAAGAAACTGCTGCACATGCACGATCGAACGCAAAAAAAATTATTATATTCGTAAGGACCTATAGCTGTAGAAAGGGTTTTGAATGGCAGAAAAATTATATCGTCGGCGCTTTCTAAAACTGATGACGGCCGCGGCTGGAGCGGCCATGTTGCGTAACTCGCTGAAGGCTACCGCCGCACCGCGCCGGGCCACACAACGAAAATTGCGCCTGGAAGATATGGATCTTTCGCTGATGCAGCAGGGCTGGGGCCATCCGCGCAAAAACCAGAGCGTCATGGGTACACCTCTGCAAATCGGCGCGGTCAAATTTGCCCACGGCATCGGCACCCATGCACCGAGTGCCTGGGAAATTGATTTGAAAAAAGCCGCCGCTCGCTTTACCGCCCTGGTCGGCGTGGATCGGCAACAACAGGGGCCAGGCGCGGTGATATTTGAAGTGGTGGTGGATGGCCAGGTGGCCGCCCGCACCCCGGTGCTGCACGATGGTCAGACCCCATATAAAATAGCGCTGAATTTACAAGGTGCTAAAACCATGCTGCTGCTGGTGCATCCGGGCCGGGCAGGAATTGACTTTGACCATGCCGATTGGGCGGACCCGGTGATTACTTTGGCTGGCGGAACCAGGCTTACGCCGACGGCGGTACGGCTGAACAGTACCATCGAACCACCTGAACTGGCCAGCGGCGATCACCCGACACCGGAATTTCATGGCCCACGGGTCATCGGCACCACGCCGGGACGCCCCTTTCTGTTTCAGGTGCCGCACACCGGTACCGGCCGCATCACCATGGAAGCGGTCGGGTTACCCGATGGGTTGTCCATGACTTCGGGCGGACTTATCACCGGTACGGTGCATGACCAGGGCCAATACCGGGTGAAACTCACAGCCCGTAATGATCTCGGCCAGGCCACACGTACACTGCGCATTGTTGCCGGCGAGCATCAACTGGCCCTGACGCCCCCGATGGGCTGGAATTCCTGGAATGCCTACGGCATGAGCAACTCAGCCGCCAAAACCCGCGCCGCCGCCGATGCCCTGGTCAAAACCGGCCTGGCAGCCAAGGGTTTCATGTACATTAACATTGACGACGGATGGCAAAATGGCCGCACAGAGTCCGGGGAAATTAAAACTACCCCGGCTTTTGGCGATTTGAAAGACCTGGCCGATGATGTTCACTCCAGGGGGCTGCGTTTCGGCCTTTATTCCTCACCGGGGCTAACCACATGCGGTGGCCACACAGGCAGTTACCAGCACCAGCAGCAGGATGCCGCTACGTACGCGAAATGGGGCGTGGATTACCTCAAATACGATTGGTGCAGTTATGGCCGCATTGCCGGGCCGCATCCGGACCTGGAAGGGTATATCAAGCCCTACGCAACCATGCGCGCGGCCCTTGATAAAGTCACGCGGGATATTTTCTTTAGCCTCTGTCAGTACGGCATGGGCCATGTATGGACCTGGGGTGGGAAGCCTCCGGTTTTTGGAAACAGTTATCGTATCAGCGGCGATATTAACGACTCCTGGGCAGCCGTTTGCCGCAATGGGTTTGGGGCCGACGGCCGGCTGTTTCCCTTTGCCGGGCCAAGCCATTGGAACGATCCGGATATGTTGGTGGTAGGTTTCGGCTATTTTGAAGATGGCCCGCCGCATTGGACCAGGCTGACTCCGTGGGAACAGGTGACGCACATCACGTTGTGGTGCATGTTAGCTGCTCCATTGCTTCTGGGTTGCGATCTGGAAAAATTGGATAAATTCACCACGGATCTGATGACCAACACGGAAGTGCTTGCGGTTAATCAGGATGAACTGGGCCAACAGGCCCAGCGTGTGACCCGCAAAGGCCAGATGGAAGTCTGGGCCAGGCCACTGTGGGATGGTACGGTGGCGGTAGCCGTTTTTAATCGTGGCTTTACACGGGCGACCACCACCATCACCTGGGCGGAAATCTCGCCGGTGATTCCATCCGGCAAAATGCTTGGGGGTCCCCAACCGGTACGGGACCTCTGGCGACGCCAGGACCTGGGTTTGCATGGTCATTTTGCAGCCGCCGTGGCCCCACATGGTGCTCTAATGCTGAAGGTGGGCACACCAGACCAAGCGGATGGAGATCGAAAATCAAGCCTGAAAGAGTGAAAAACCAACCGACAGTACAATATGTGATACACATTAATCACAAATGCGAATGATTGTAAGTATTTATGCAAGAAATGTGTTTCATCAGCCGTTAAGACTTGTTAGGATGTAGGTCGTGGAGTAGCCCGTCTCATCGCAGCGGTGCCATCGCCGGGCAAATTAAGGAGTTGTGCGTATGCGAAGTACTTGGAGTAAGCATATTGGCGTAACTGCGGCGGCGTGTTTGGCAACGCTGACGCTGGCACTGCCCACCACGGCGTTTGTCAACCCGAAAGCGTGGGTTCCGCCGCGGGCCCACCATGTACGTATGGCCGGAGGTGAGGCCACTGCGCCGCTGCCTTTGCCGGCCACGCCCCAGCGCCGCTCCGAACATAAACGCAAACCCGCTCCCCCGGCCCTGATCGGCATGATTGACCTGAATCAGATAGTGGGCCACCGGGTGGAGAATTACCCCACCGAAACCATCGATATTGAAACCCTGATGAACTGGACCAATTCCCAGTTGGGGTTGCACTACCGGTACGTGCAGGTGGACCTGTCCCGCTTCAGTTGGAGTCCGACGCAACTGCCCGTCCTTTACCTGACGGGATGGACACCGCTGCCGAAATTCAGCCCGGTGATTCTCGCGAAAATGAGAGGCTTTATCACCGCGGGCGGTACCCTTTTAATCAATGCCAGTTGCGGCCGTCCGGAATTTAATAAAAGCGTGATCCGCCTGGAGCATCAATTGTTTCCGAATCGCCCCTTTGGCCCGCTGCCGCTGGATGATCCGATGTATCATTGCCTCAATCACATCTCGCAAATGGCCGTGCGCAAGGGCACTGGTCCATGGAAAGAAATTCCGCCCTACCTGGATGTGATGTACATGGGCTGCCGGGCGGGCATCATTTTTTCGCCCGTGGACATGAGCTGGGGCTGGAACGCGGCCACCCGGCCCATCAAGGGTGGGGTGCTCTATGCACAGGGCGATGCCCTGCGGCTGGGAGCCAACATTTTGACCTACGTACTGGCCAATTATCAGTACGGCCGGGCGTTTGAAATTCAAAAAATCTATCAGCAGTCCAAAATTGCCACCCGCGATCAACTGGTGATTGCGCAAGTGATGAACAACGGGGATTGGAATCCCACGCCGCATGGTTTGCCGAATTTACTCAAATTCATCGACCAGAAGACCACCTTAAGCGTGCAATTCAAGCGGGCCAAGGTGTCGCTGGATTCGTTGAGTGTGGGGCAGTATCCCATTTTATACATGACGGGTCTGCGCAACTTTGCCTGGACCCCCAAAGAGGTGCAAAACCTCCACGCCTACCTTCATGCCGGCGGCATGTTATTTGTCGATTGTGCGATGGGGTCAGATGCGTTTGATGAAGCCTTCCGTGCGGAAATTAAAAAGGTTTTGCCGCACCATAGGCTTAAAATGCTGTCCATGAAATCGCCGGTTTATAACGATGTATTCCCAATCCGCCAGGTGAACTATTCACCAGTGGTTGCGGCCGCAGATCCTGGCTTGCACGCACCGGTGCTCGAAGGCATCACCATCGACGGTGCACCCGCCGTGGTGTACAGCCGAATTTCGCTTTCCAACGGCTGGGAAGAACTGCCCAACCCTTACGCCAAGGCTTACGCCACCGCAGATTCCTTGAAATTGGGCACGAATATCCTAGTGTATGGCTTGACGCACTGACGGTGAATACTCAAGATAAACAGTCCGTGGGACCGATAAAACATACAGCCGCGGTGGATTGCTGATGCCGCTGGGGTTGCATCGTATGAATGTCCATTGGCACTAGCCTTAAAAAGGATAATACAGCATGGAAGAATACGAAAATCTCAAAAAAATTCTCGAATCTTGTGCGGAAGATATTGCCAAGGCCCAGGGCGGCAACAAAATGGCCGGCACGCGTGTGCGCAAGGCCATGCAGGATGTTCGAGCCACGGCCCAGATTATCCGCAAAAAAATACTGGAAATGCGCACCCAGGCGCCATGAAGCACCAGGCTGGATATGCCGCTGCAATTCCAACCCATCTGCTGCTGAAACAGCACGGACTACTGCCGGGCACTTCGGTTGTAAACACCGCTGCATTGGCGTATGTTACCCGTGATTTTGAGTGTTCAACTGGAGCATTGTGTTCGTGGCACCACCACTTCTATACGATTTAAGCCGCCTGGATTTATCCAAAATTGAGGTACCACTGGAGGAAATTCGCAAGGTCAACCCGCATCGCTTTGAAATGGAACAGCTTTCCGGAATTATCCATATAGACCGGGAAAATATTACCATTGTGGGTGTACGCGAGGTGCGGATGGATGAATTCTGGATCCGTGGCCATATCCCCGGCCGACCGTTACTGCCCGGCGTTCTGATGATTGAGTCAGCCGCCCAACTCTGCTCTTACGCCGGCCGAGTGCTGATACCAGACATGGGATTTATCGGTTTTGCCCGGTGTGACGAGGGTAAATTCCGCGGCACTGTTATTCCCCCAGCCACCTTGTACATAATTGCTAAAATGGTGGATGTGAATCGGCGGCGCATTGTGGCGGAATGCCAGGGTGTTTGCAATGGAACCTTGGTATTTGAATGTCAAATAACGGGAATGCCAGTGTAGCTCCGCAAGATCGCCGCACCAGCCAACCAACTACATTGGGTGTAAAGCACCATGATCGTGGATAGGCCAACCACCTTGTCGGATCTGCTGCCGCAGCGTGTGGAATTGCCCGAGATCTCCGCGGACGCGGCGGCCGATGGCCGGAACCTGGATGTTGCGTTGGCCGCCGTGCCGGCCAAACCCGCTGTATATGTGCTGTTGGACCACAACCAACAGCCTATTTTGCTTGCCTGTACTGCCAATTTGCGACTGGGATTGCGGCGGCGCTGCTCTATGCCATCTGCACATGAAGCGAATCTGCGACGCACCAATTATCGCCAGATCACCCGCTTCGTGGAATATCGCCGGGTCAGCAGCACCTTTGCCGCCAACTTATGGTATCTGCGGGCGGCGCGGCGGCTATATCCGGACCGGTACCGCAAAATGCTGGCGTGGAAAGCGGCGTGGTGTGTCACGGTGGAACTGGAAGCGGAGTTTCCGCAGTTGCTTGCCATGCCCGTCGCCGGTGAGTCGATCGGCCAATGGCTGGGGCCGTTTCCAGATTCCGCCAGTGCCCGCATGGCCATCCACGTGCTGGAAGATGTCTTCGATTTATGCCGATATTACGATATTCTAAAAACCGCACCCCACGGCAAGCCCTGCGCCTACAAGCAAATGGGTAAATGTCCGGCTCCCTGTGATGGCAGCTCCATCATGGCCCAGTATCGCCAAAGTGTCCGTCTGGCGGTGGAATTTCTGGCCGGCCGACAAGCCGATTCCGGCGAAATGGTAACAGTCGGAACCATCCGCGAAAGCTGGCAACAAGACCAGCAACTCCAGATGCGCAGCGCCGCAGCCAGGCTGGATTTTCTCTCTGCCGCACGCATCAAATCCCGGATCGACTCTACGGCTCAGCTTTCTGGCGAAAGATTTGCATACGTTCACCGATGGTCAAGGCTCAAATTTCTGATTCTTCAGCCCGGGGCCACTGCGTCGTGGGTTGAACCCTTCTTTTTTCAGGACATGAGAATTATTGCCGGCGAGCCGGTACCGAAAAAAAAGGTTAACGATGTACTTACCCAGTGGTGTAACCATATCAACGCGCCGCTGCCGTCCGGAGACGGCTTGAAAGATGATCCGGCCGATGTGGTAAGCCTGCTGTGCTATCACTTATTCCGCTCGCGCGATGCCGGATTGTATATTGCAGCCGATCCCCCTTTGCAGGTTCCGGTGCTGGAACAGCAACTCAACCACTGGTGGACGCAAAAACAGCTTCCTTCGGATAACATGGAACAAGCATCGGATTCGGCCATGGCTCTGGATTCCGGGCCGACTACAGTAAGATCGCAGTTGCCGATGGATTCGGATGGCTGATACCGTCCGCCTCAAGGAAGGGGCACATAATGAAAAGCTTGAGAGTTAAGCCCGTCAAGTCCGCGGCCAGAGTGGCGGCGGCAGACGATGCTATCGGCGGCCCGGCATCGGCGGATCTTGCGGCCATCCAGCAATTCTGTCTGTACGTGGATACAGAACTGGGATTGTCGGCCAATACGCTTACAGCTTATCGCACCGACTTAACCGATTTTGCCACGTTCTGTGCAGGCCATGCGCACAAACGCATGACGGATGCGGATGATCGTGTGGTGTCCGCCTATCTGCGTTACCTGGGGGAAGATCGCCAAATGCAGTCGTCGAGCGTGCTGCGGCACGTTGCGTCCATGAAAATGTTTTACCGCTTTGCCCTGGCCCGCAGCTTGTGCACAGCCAATCCCACGGAAGTGCTCGAAACCGCCCATGTATGGCGCAAACTGCCCGATGTGCTGGGCCGGGGGCAAGTGGAAATGTTGCTCAAAGCCGTCCGGTCCGAGCACCCCTTGTGCCAGCGCGATCAGGCCATTGTAGAGCTTTTTTATGCGTGCGGTTTGCGGGCCTCCGAATTGGCGGACCTGACGCTAAACGATGTGCATTGGGACCTTGGAGTAATCCGGGTGATCGGCAAAGGCCGTAAAGAACGCATCATCCCCGTGGGCACTCCAGCATTGCAGGCGCTGCAAAAATATGTGCAGGACTTACGTCCGCGACTTTTGGCCGTGAAAGGCCACACGACCGAACGCGTGTTTTTATCCCGATCTGGCCAGCCCATTAACCGGATCGTTTTGTGGCAGCGCATTGCACAAATATCGCAGGCCGGTGGCTTGCGACATATTCACCCCCATACGCTGCGCCATACCTTCGCCACACATCTGCTCTCTGGTGGCGCGGATTTGCGGGTGGTGCAGGAACTTTTGGGCCATTCCAATGTAGGCACCACGCAGTTGTATACCCATGTGGATGCGGATCGACTCAAGGCCGTGCATTTGAAGCACCATCCACGTCCTTAGCCATAAGATGCACGGATGGGCGCCAGACGCGTTGGAACTCAGGAGGTTGTTTATGAAAATTGTGATTATCGGCAGCAGCGGTCAATTGGGGCATGATCTTATGCGGATATTGCCTGCCGCCGGGCTGCAGCCCGTTGGATTTTCCGGCCGGGCGGAGTTGGATATCGGCAACGTCGCTGCCATGGAAGTCATGTTCGATACCCACCAGCCGGATGCCGTGATCAACACCGCAGCTTTCCACAATGTGGATTTATGTGAAAGCCGGCCGGATGAAGCTTGGAAAATTAACGCCGTGGCCGTTCGCGATGCCGCCAAGGCCTGCCAGAAACGAAAGATATTGTGGATCCAAATTGGTACAGATTATGTTGCCGAGGGCTGGCCCGGTTGCCAACCTATTCCCGAAACTGCGGCTGTTTGTCCCAAAAGCATTTATGCCGCCAGCCGATTCGCCGGTGATTGCTTAACACTCTCCCATGCCCCCGAATACGGCTATGTGGTGCGAACCTGCGGACTCTTTGGCCTTGCCGGCTGCAAACTTAAAGGTGGCCTGAATTTTGTGGATACCATGATTGCCGCGGCCAGGGCCGGCAAGCCGCTGCGCGTAGTCAGTGATCAGATTGTGGCACCTACCGCTACTGATACCTTATCCCGCCAACTGGCCGCCTTGCTTGAACATCAGCCTGGGCCGGGCCTGTATCATGCCGTATCGCACGGGCAGTGCAGTTGGCATGAATTCGCCCAGACCGCCTTGCACATGGCTGGATTGCAGGAGACTGTTGAACCGGTCAGCAGCACCGCCTTTGCCGCCGCCGCCATCCGTCCGCGCTATTCCGTTCTGGACAATGCCCGCCTGCGCGCGGTGGGCCTGGATCTGATGGAAGACTGGCAAAAAAGTTTGCAGCGCTACATTGCCTGCAAATATCCATCGCCAACCTGATCTTCCGCGCTTGTCTTAGAGCCTGCCAGCGGGTATTTTTAGATTTACGCAAAGCGGTCTGCAGAAGCTGACCACTATTGCCGGTGTTGAACCCTTACCGCCGGGAGCTTTTGTGGACGAATCGCAATTATCGCAATCTTTAAGGCCGGGCCAGCGAACTTTGGTGTACGCGCCAGGTTCCATCGTGCGCGTTACGGAGCAGGTTGCCCGGCGCACTCAATCCCATGCCATAACCGTTACCGGCCGGGTGCTGCGCCAAGAAAGACAGACAACCGGCAGTTGGTTTGCGCGCAATAAGGGCGGACGGCTTTGGTTGGACCGGTTGATTATCGAAAAAGACGATGGCGAGCAAGTGGTGCTGAACCTGGATGACTACACGCATATTGAATTGCTGCACGGTCCTCTGCCGCAGGATGGCCACACACCTATGATCGAACCAGTCCAGGATCGCACCGGTTCGCTCACATAATTCAAGCCGCGTCTGGCTACCCGTACTTCTTGCTGTGCCGCAGTCGGGTTGCACACTGGCCGGACCCACCCTTGTGCGGTTACAATCTCGCCATGAAAATAAAGCGTGGAATTAAGCTTGGCCTTTTGAATCAGCGTAAAGTGTTCGCCGCTGCCGTGGTTGCCGCGACCATCGGGTTTGTTCCAGGTTGTGTGGAAAGATCCATTACTGTGGTCACCAGTCCACAACATGCGGTGGTGTACTTAAACGATGTTGAAGTGGGCCGCAGTCCCTGCAAAGTTCCCTTTGAATGGTATGGCGATTACAGCGTACGCCTCCGGGCTAAAAAAAATCTTGGCACCACCGCCAATCCCCATTGGGTGTATTATTACCTGCACACACATCGCACGGCCCACGCCCCGTGGTTCCAATGGATCGGCCCGGATCTGTTTGCTGAGCTGATGCCGATTCACTTTAAAGATGACAAAATCTGGGCGTTTATCGTACCGCCAGTGGGTCGGCAGACCAGCACCGAACTGATTAAAAACGCCGAGCATCTAAAAGCCCAGCTTCCCCCGGCTTCCGCTGCGCCATCTTCGCCTGTGGGACCTCGGTAGCTGGGGCGGCGCTGCCCGCGGCAACGTTATCGGATGGCCGCATCAGCACGTATTGCGTCCGAAAACCATTATTTACCGTTGCCAACGTCCCAATTGCGTTAACATTAAACTAAATCACGCTGCCTGCACGATGAAGGAACATGGGGCATCACCGCGACACTTCCGCGGAGAATCTAAGCCCCGGATCGGTATCAAAGAGCTGTTGAATGGAATCTTCAGGTATGAACAGCTCGGAAGGAATTGTGGACCATGGCTAAAAATCGCAAGGCCTTTACTCTCCTGGAATTGCTGGTGGTCATGGCCATCATCGCGGTGCTCATCGCCCTGGTATTGCCGGGGTTGGCTATGGTGCGGCAGGCGGCTGATCGCACCACCTGTGCCGCCAACCTGAGCACCTGGGGAGATGTGGCATTGGCGTATGCCGCAGATCACCAGGGGTTATTTCCCACGGCTTATGGCTACGGACAAGGGGGAATTCCGGGCATGGGTGGAACCTCTCCCATTGTTTATCCTATGGCCTTGAATCTGGATTCCAATGATCAAAACAACGAGTTTAACGGTTCGCAATGGATTAACTATGGCACGCCATATTCAACATTTTTGCAATACGGTGGCACCGGACAGACTGCATTTTATGCGTCGGATGGAACTACGCTGGCGTCGGCGAATGAAGGCGCAGAAATTCCATTTATTCCTAATTTTGATCCGTTGCAGTTAGGTATGGATGGCTCGCTGCCGCAGGGCCAGTACCAACAGGTTCATTTAGCCTCCTGGATGGTTTGTCCCAGCAGTACGTACACAAGTGATTTATTTGCATCTGCGGAGCCGGGCACCTGGGGCTATTTTATAACTACCACTTATATGTATGTAGCCGGCACCACCGCCCGCGGAACATCCAGCCCGCAGCTTTCGCTTGGCAGCGGGTTTAATAACACAAGTCTATTGAATTGGGGCACCAGCGAGAATAAGCCGGCGGTACATGCCTACGGTTCACCACGAGATATCCTGGCCGCAGATGCCGTCGGCTGGAGCGGTGCCACCAACGGCAATATGTATATCATCAATCATCCATTACCCACCAATGCGGATGCTCCCGCGTTCCAAAATGTGCTTTTTGGCGATGGCCACGTGCAGGGCGTGGCCAACCCCGCCTACTATGATCCAAATTCCAACCAGGGCGTCAATACCCTCACCGCCAATAACTGGGCGGTTGCACAATCCAGTCCGGCATCTAGTACTGCCCCTTGGCTTGGCGGCAGCATATCCACCAACCAATCGGCCAATTGGATGTTTTACTGGCCCAATATGCCAATTGGTGGCGGCGGCAATTAAAGCATGCTCAATTAAAATGAAGTAATTATCACCGGCGTTTGCGACGTCCAAACAAAATCGCCAAACCGCCAACACTCATCAAACCGAGAGCTGCGGGTTCTGGAACTGTTGTGACCGTAAACGAGCTTCCATCGGTAGAAAGCGGGCCTGTGTTTGCGCTGAGGCCAGAAGTTGGAACCAAGTTAATCTCTGTATTGCTAAAAGCGCTTATCGTTCCGGAGGCTGGCCCGGAATCGGTGGCCGATGCGCTGGTGAATGTTACTGATCCAAAATTTGCCAACGGGTAAAACTGGGTACCAGTGCTGTTGGCGGGTGCTTCGGCAATCCATTCCGCAGAAGACGGGGCTGGATTTGTGCCAGCAGTGGGAGTGATCGTCTCATTGATTCCCGGCCGGCTAGTATCATCAATGTACAGGCCATATTTGTCCGTAGAGCTGTTGTACGAAACTGCGACAGAGATATTATCGCCAGGCAGCACTTGGGCGATGCCATTAGCGGCCCCAGCTCCGGTGGCATAAAATGCGTAGTAATATGAGGTGTAGCCGGTTTCCGCCTCGGCAATCACACCAATTTGCTCAATCCGCTGGGAACTGTAGCCATCCAAGCCCACCCAAAACGCTGCTTCAGAAAGGCCGGTGCCCGTGCCGGGGGTCACCGTCGGCACCACAAAGGTTGCTGAAACGTTGGTAAACGCATTATTGTTATTATTTGCCGACGTAAGTGCATAACCCGACCAATTCGGAGAAGTTATCGTGTTAGCAGAGGCCGCCCTTGCACCTGCTGCTACCACAGCCGCCACAGCTAAGGCGGAAAGCGCCTTCACACCCATACTACGAACCGTAAAAACTGACTTTACATTATGCGAAGATAACTCTTCCACGTTCCCAAACCAATGCAACATTGTTTTCCTCTATATCATAACCTTGGTGGCCGATAAAATCACATCCATGCGACTTTCAACCGGCAGCCATGAAAATCAATATAGTCCAATAAATTCGTATGTCAAGAGAAAAAAATCATTTTTTTATAAATACTTTTTTTATAGGAGGTTGTAATTATGGTCCGGTCATCGTCATGTCCACAGAATAACCTGTAGATTTGCGACAGTTCGCCGGCCCGCGTGTCGGCTGCTATGCCGGAGGTAGTCTTGGCCGATTTTTGGCAGTGCCGCCGCATGCTTGGCGCACAACCCGCGCTCGCCTAAAGTAGATAAATGCAAAAAATTGATCTCCCCATGATACCGTCTCGTAAAAGTGATTCTCATAAAGGCAATTACGGCAAGGTGCTCATTATTGGTGGATGTGAAACCATGCCCGCCGCGCCGGCTATCACTGCTCTGGCCGCGTGCCGCACGGGTGCCGGCCTTTGCCGTATCGCTACTGTCAAGGAAGCCTTGCCTATCGCTTTAACGCTTTGTCCATCCGCCACGGGCTTTGCGTTAAGCTCCCGTGATGCCAAAGCCCTGCTGGACTTTGCCGACCAGCATGATGCTGTTGCCGTGGGGCCTGGTTTGGGCCAGAGTCCGCTGGCAAAAAAAATTGTTCTGGAACTTCTGGCCCGCCATTCCGGGCCGATGGTGCTGGATGCGGATGCCCTGAATATTCTCTCTACCCTTGAGGCCAGCGAATGGCCGAAGCGGAAAAACTGGAGTAACGTGGTTTTAACGCCCCATACCGTGGAGTTCATGCGTTTAATGGGAGCGGTTACCAAGCGTCGTGGCAGCTTGGAAATAGCTTCTCATCCGGTGCCTGAAACACCGCCGGAGAAAAATTCGGGTACCGCGGCATCCGACCCTGCGCCGGAGGATTCGGAAAATACGACCGAAGCCTATTGCACTGCAGATGGCGTAGCCATTGATTTTGAACCGGAAGCACCGCCCGCCGCCGTAGATGGATCGGTTAACGCCGGCGAAAGCTCTACGGCCCCACCCGACCGCTGGGCTTTGGCGGAAATTTTGAGCCGCGCCACGGGCTGCGTCGTCGTGCTCAAAGGCCATCGGACGGCCATTGCCGACGGTGGCCGTGGAGCCATCAACCAAACCGGTAATCCCGCGATGGCCACCGCCGGTATGGGCGATGTGCTTACCGGTGTAATTGCCGCCCTAATCGGTCAGGGAATTGCTCCGGCAGATGCGGCGGTGTTAGGCGCGCACATGCACGGTCTGGCCGGCGATATGGCCGCTCAAACCATTGGACCCGCAGGGCTGTTGGCCACGGATGTGGCTAATCTTTTGCCCAGAGCACTCTCCACTCGCCTAGCCAAAAGTTGATCGCCGCCCGTTATCAGCAAAGCCCCTTGTAAAGCTTGGTGGCAGCTTCGCTTTCATCCCAAATGAAATTTGGGAGGTGCGACTGCCCTTTTGCGAAAACCGGGGAGTACTTAACGGGCCAGTGCGGGGGCTTAAAGATTTGCCGGAAAGCGGCGATGTGTGGTCCAATATCTTTACACCGGGCACAGGTGTTGCGGTGCAAATAAAAGGATATCCATGAATCTCAACCAATATCTTACCGAGGCCGAGTCACGTTACGATGCCCAATGCCAGATGCTGGGGGCCCAGTTTCATGGACCGGGCTATCATTCTCGTGTGCCGGAAGGAACGTGGACTCATGCTACCCGCGAATCAGCGGATTATGCCATTGCCCTGCTGGAGTCCGGCATGGATGCCAACCGCCGGCGAGCCTGCCTGGTTATCGCCAGGATTCTGTCTTTGCAGGAGCGCAATTCAACCGCTGGTACCTACGGGATTTGGCCGTGGCTATTGGAAGAATCGCTGGCCGAAATGTCCCCACCAGATTGGAACTGGGCTGATTTCATAGGTGCCCGCCTGGCCCAGATACTGGTCCAATATGGGGCGGACCTGCCGGATTCACTGCGCCACGACACCCGAATCGCCCTGGAACATGCGGCCTGGTCGATCTTCCGCCGAAACGTCCAAAGCAACTACACCAACATCGCCATTATGGGTGCCGGCGTTACCGTAGCCGCCGGCGAAATTCTAGCCGTGCCGCAACTCGTCGATTACGGTCGCCGGCGTCTTGCCAATATGGTTGCCTACGTGCAGGATCAGGGCAATTTTAACGAATACAACAGCCCCACGTACACGACCGTGGCAATTCATGAAACTGAAAGAATATTGCAGTTGGTGCAAGATTCGGCCTCCAGAGCTGCGGCGGAATGGATCCGGAATTTTGCCTGGCAAACAACG
This sequence comes from Planctomycetota bacterium, assembly GCA_021790385.1. Classification (GTDB taxonomy): domain Bacteria; phylum Planctomycetota; class Phycisphaerae; order WQYP01; family WQYP01; genus JABEVA01. The sequence goes on along the minus strand of JAJYDW010000025.1, from coordinate 3,095 downwards.
TTGGCCCATTTCCATCCTCAGACCAGCCAATGGGCACCGCCTCATGCACGTGCGTATCATGACCATCTGCCTCCGGAAACCGCCGCGTACCTGTCCACCGCGACCGGCCTGCGTATTCCCACCCATGATGGTGGCGTTGCCCCAATGTCGTGGTCGCCCATTAAACATTTGTCGGCTCCCGCATCGGCCGTGAAGCAATGCCGGTTGCGTCCGGAGACCGGCATGGTGTTAAAGGAACGATTCATTCGCCGGGAACCGGAAGAAGATTCTTCTTATGCCACCACCTGGATGACAGAAAAAGCCTGCTTTGGGTCGATGAATCGGTCCACTTTTTGGACGCAGCACCGCCCGCTGCAGGGATATTTCTGGACGCCGACCGATGCGGCCGTGGTATTGCGAGTGCGGGCTTTGCATGATGGACGGGATTTTTGTGCCCTTAGTTGCCGGAACATGCAGGAGGCCAACCGTGTTTTGACCGTGTTTAACTTGAGCCGGAACACCGGTGATTATCATCCCAGCCTGGATCGACCCGGGAATGGCAGCTTCCGCGTCCAAGACCTGCGCATTCGTTATTGGCTCTCAGGTAAAGATGTAACGGTGCAGCGCGTCGACCATGAAACGGTGCATTTCGCTGCCGGTACATGGAAGATTGTTATTCATGGGAACCGGCAGGGCAGCTTTGGCGGACGGTCGATTCGTTGGGAAATTGGAGAACAGAAGGAGCAGGTATGGTTTGATGCCGTCCTTTATGCGGGCGAACTGATGGATTTTGTACCGGAAACGGCGGGGCCGTTGATATTGTCTGCTGGTCTGGAAATTTTAGGCCCGGAGGAGTCCATGGCAACGCAGTCACCGGTGGTTGTGTATCGAGGCGATAGCGCCGTTGAGGCCCATTGGCTGACCAATTTGCGCGTGGTTGCACCTGCCGTGGAAGGGTAAATGTAGAAGGGATTAGTCACAACCCTTTAGCGTGGTCCGCCAAGCTCATGGCTGAGTATGTTATGTTGCTGCTGCACCAACAAATATGGGCAGTTCGATCATTGGCCCGATAAGTGGCCATCAGGAAATAAAGTGTATGAATACGGCGGAGGAGCTTTGGCCGCTGACGGCGCATGCTAATTAAGCGTAGCACAGACCTTCTTGTTTGTATCCGTGAAGCGACATTCTTGTCCGCCATGCGCTCGGTGGGGGGGAGGACATCTTGTCCGCCATGATACCCCTGACAGCGAGGGCGTCCTCACCCGCCGCTCCCGCATCAGCGCCCGCCCAGCCCGGCCGTTTGAGGCATAGATGCCGAAATCCCAATACGTTAGGAAAAACGCCATCGGGATTGGCCGGGCGCACAGTGCTTCCGTTCCGCCAACCTGCATCAGCACGGGACACCGTCCGCTGATTGCTGACCGCTGTCCAAAGCCCGTGGCCAAAAGGACCAGCCGGATGGCATCAGGTTATTTCCTGACCGCCCCTGCGCAAGGAATCAACCCATGGCAGACCGATGAGGCTACAGGCCTGTGGGTCGCCGCTGGCAACCCCGTCACTGGACGAATTAACCAGTTCTTCTTATATTTTCAATAATTACTGAACGCCATACGCCGTTTAGCGGCGTTAGTTTAATGAGGTTCATATGCCAATTACTGCCGTTGCCGCCCCCTCCATTGGATTGGAGCCTTATTTGGCTGCGGTGGAAGAACTCTTCGCGGGTGAGCTTGCCAGTACTTTGCCACATGTACAACAACTCGTCGGACACGTCCACAGATTTCGGGGGAAAATGCTGCGGCCAACACTGGTGCTGCTGTGTGGCCTGGCGGTGGCGTCACCGGATGCTAACAGCAGCGCCGGGTCTTCCATTAAACTCGGCCACGAACATGTAGTTCTGGCCACGGTCGTGGAAATGGTCCATGTAGCCACTCTGGTGCATGATGATGTTTTGGACGGGGCCGAAATTCGCCGCCGCGGGGCCACCATCAACCATCTTCGGGGTAACGAAGCGGCAGTCTTGCTGGGCGATCTGCTCATCAGCCACGCCTTCCACCTGTGCAGCAGTCTTAACAGTCAGGCCGCCTCACGTCTGATTGGCCATACCACCAATATTGTCTGTGAAGGCGAATTGACCCAGAATTTTTACCGCCGCAACTGGAAGCTCGATGAAGCCACATACTTTGATATTATCTACCGCAAAACCGCCAGCCTCATTGAAACCTCGTGCCGTCTGGGCGCGTTGGCCCGCGGTGCTTCCACGGACCTGATCGAATCGCTGGCGTTGTATGGCCGGCATTTAGGAATGGCGTTTCAGATTGTCGATGACGTTTTGGATATTGTGGGCCAGCAGCAAACCGTCGGTAAATCTCTGGGTACGGATATTGACAAAGGTAAGCTTACTTTGCCCATGATTCATTTCCTCAATCACGCCGCGCCCGAACACCGCGAACTGCTGGTAAGCCTGCTGGAATCCGCCCAGGCGGATCGGGCGGAGCACGTGCGGCAACTGCTGATTCCCAGTCCCAGCATCACTTATGCCCGCCGGCGGGCCCAGTCGCTGGTAGATCAGGCCATTGATGCCATCCAGGTGTTACCGGCGGGCGAAATTCGCGACATCCTCACGGCCATGGCCCTCTACACTACAGGACGGGATAAATAGGGGCCGTGCAGAAATAAATTCATATTTTACGGCGCAGGAGTTTTGGCCGCCGGCGAGGCGCGAGCGACGCGCATACCCTGGCAATGGGTCTGTAGGGAGCAAGCAACAAAGCCCGCGGTCAAAAGAACCAGCCGGAATGTGTGAAGTTATTTCTGCGCGGCCCCATAGTTCTGTGGTCCAGGAAGTCCTGGTGCGGCAGGTGGGGACTGTGGCCGATGATTGTTTTGGGCGGTATCTGTTGGCAGGGCGAGTTGCGGCGGGTTTCCAACCGGCTACACTTTTGGCCGCATTTCACCCAGGATCTCGCGAAGGCGATCCGCAAGATTTTCCAGTGGCAGCATTTCCGGCGTGGCGGAGGTGCGGCGTTTGAGTTCCACCTGGCCCGTCGCCAGCCCCTTCTCGCCGAGTACAATCCGCAGCGGTATGCCGATTAAATCCCCATCCTTGAATTTTACCC
>JAJYDW010000024.1 GCA_021790385.1 Planctomycetota bacterium | reverse complement strand
GCGGAAAATGCCGAGGCTCTCATGGCGATGGAAGCCCTCTACCAAAGCAATCTCTGGGACGCATGGTGGGCCAAGAAACACCAGAAGTTAGCGGCTTAACCCCTTCCCGATAAAAACGGGCACACCCATCGGGTGCGGGGGTGCGGCCAACACCCATGGCACTGGCAATTGCACCGGCGGCAGCAGCGCATAATGGACCTTGCGGCAGTGCGGGCAAAAATACCCATGGCGGCGATGCTCTGTAACCTCCACAGACACTCCCGATATCTCCACCTGCTGGAGCTTTCGCGGCGGTTGGTGAAGAGGACGCACTCGGCCGCCGCAATGCGGACAGCAATCCATTTGGTAATCCACCACCCGGTCAATCTGTGCGGGCGTGAAAGGCTCCCGTTCGTGACGCGGGTGGCCCTTCTGGCCGCCGATGGAACGCTTTTCTCCCGGCGGCAGGGGCGGTGCGCGGTGGCGGTGGTTTGACAATATCACTGGACGGAGGCTTGGAGGAATTCGAGAAGTTTTTGGACAACCGGGCCACTTGGGCCAACAGATCAGCGACATGCTTGAATAGTTCCGTGACCTGTTGACGCAACGCAGCGATGGTGGCATCGCGCTGGGCGAGTTGTGCCGTCAGTTCAGCAATGCGTTGTTGATAGGCTTGCTCGGTACGTACACCCATGCCGCTTTGACCAATCCTTTGATCCGAATTCTTTTATCGGACGAATCGTATGGAATGCTGAAATCTTATGCCAAACTTTTTTATAGAAATTTATTTGTTTTTCTTCTGGGGGGGGTGGGTAAACTTTACCTGTGGTCAGGCTCGTCGTGAGTTTGAACTGGCCGAAAGGCCGTGAACGGCTACCAGGAGTGAAAATGGCAACGATGTTGATATCTTTCTCCGGTACTGTTCAAAAAGGATCTGGAACAGCCAGCGGGAATCTTAAGATCCAGATTCCTCTGATCGCAGAACAGTTTCCTGAAATTTCCGCCTGTCATCCGGGCACGATCAACGTTCAACTTGATGTTAAGGATTTTCGCTTAGCGGCATCGGATTTTATAACTCTCCCCATCCCTTGGAGGCCGGACCATACCAATCCCAAGTGCAAAGGCCCGGAGGTTTTCCATTTCACGCGGATATACGTCCAGCCAGAGGGTGAACCGAGGTACTGCGCTTGGCTCTATGGCCCCCAACAATCGCCGCACCGAAAAAAGCCCGGCTACATCGAGATCATTAGCCCGACGAAGATCCCGGGTATCGAAGTTGGAAAGAAGATTGAAATCTTCATCACCGTTAAAAATCCACATGGCGAGGAATAATAGGGAATAATAGGAACAGGCTACCTGCTAAAATGAATACTCTGCGCACCACCCAGGTGACGGCTTCGCCGGGAGCATATGAGATTTGAGCAGGCGAACCCCGACCGGCCGCTCTTCCGAACGGCATTGGGCCTACGGGACATCGGAATTTCGGCGTCCATGCCTTAACAGCAGAGCACAAGAAATTGACGTCGCTTTTAATGGTGCGGCTATCGGCGTACGTTTTGCATCCTGGGGTTGAAAGGTTGGAATTTGTGCGTTGAGAAAATGGCTCTTTTGTGGCAGTACTTATGGTTACGGTGAATGAAACATCTCCAGAGATCAAGTTGGCCGGGAGGTATCGCCGCAGTGGAAACCTCGTTGCCTCGACCTCCTTTGTGGTTCAAAACGACGCGGATAGCGTTATGCCCCTGTGCCGAAGTTTATCCCCGCCCGCACCGGGACTGACCGCTGGAAAATGCCGTACCCCGCACCGGCTGGGCGTCGCCCGCATCGCCCGTTCACCACCAACTGCCGCGCAGCTCCACACTACCGTGTCGATAGCACCGATGCGGCGTGGTGCCTGCCGCTGGGGTTGGCGCAACTGTGGATTACTGTGCACGGCGTCAGGAATGGAGACTGGCACGAATGTCTTTGAGCAAAAGGAAAAGATGCATGGGGTCGGTCGGGCTGGCCTCAAATCCGTATTTAAGGTACCAGCCCCGCGACGCCTCGTCCTTCGCGTGGACCAGCATAGCGCGAATCCCGGCAATTTCCGCAGCCTTAACCGTTCGGATCAGCGCATCTTTTAACAAGGTGCTTCCGATTCCGGCGCGCTGGTCCCCCAGATCAACCGCCAGCCGGGTGAGCAACATGATGGGCACTGGATGCCGGGCAAGGCCTTTGACCACACGGCTGGGAGCAGTTTCACACATGACCGATCCGACGGCCAAACTGTAATACCCGACGACACGCAAACCGCGGCAAACGACATAAGTCATGGCGCTGCCATTTTGCTGGTTGGCCAGTGCGAAGGTTTTCAGAAAGCTGTTCAGAGGCTTTTTGCCGCAGTCAAAATACTCTACCGCATGTATCTGCAGCAGGCGTTCAATTGGGCGGAGCGCTTCGGCTGCGGCGGTCACGCGGAATCCTAATCAAGAATACCCTTATTGGCCATGAGTTTCGCGAGGCCTGGCTTTTTCTTAACTGGGCGATTCAGAACAGCCTGGAACTTATTCCACTGCTGTTGGTCAAGCGCAAAGACCCGTCGATTTGCCAAAGTATGCTCTGCCGCCGCCAGCCCGCTTTCCAGCAGGTAGTCGCTGATTCTCTTATGACTGGCCCGCGCCGCTTCCTGCAAAATACGTTTGGCGGAAACGTCTACGCGAACATCTATCCGTTCGCTCGTTGGCTTTCTAGCTGTCAGCACCCAATAGCCTCCATTGTGACTTTTGCAATATACATACAACACCCCCAAAAAGCAAGTCTCAAAAATAGCCTCGCGGCCAGCAGATCATCCCAGTAAGAGCCGGCGGCCCAGCGCTTGCCGTTGTAGTTGGCGCTGGCGCTATCCAAAGCAGCGGTTGGGTAAAGACCCGCAAGAATATAGGATTTTAGGCTGTATGTCAATTTCCGTGTCAAGCTATGTCAAACCAAAGTTAAAATGTCCTCTACTTAACCAAAGTTAAAATGTCCTCTTTGGCGGGCGGCGGCGCGGCGGGTTTTGAGAACTTGTCCGTCGTCCAAGCGAGGATATTGCCAGCCGTTGGATGGTGGAGAGTTGCAAGTCGCCCCGCCGGCGGCAGGGGCGAGCCATGGGGTTGAGAGACTCTTATTCATTTAATAACTTCCTTTTGAAGATGCTCTCCATTACGACTGCCCTGTCGCGTGGCAAGTTTAGTTTTGTTCTTTCGGTAGTCTTGCCCGCCGATGGCGGCACGGTAACAAGAGACTGCCCTTGGGCCGTCAGGCCGTCGTTGAGCTTATGGCGATCCCTCAGGAATTGTTGGTGTTGCCGAGTTGTTACCGCACGACGAGTACTTTCCCGCAGCTCCGCCTTACGCCAGGGGTGGCTGGGGCCGGGACGCCAAGAGCCATTTTCCATGAGATTGGTCCCCGGAAGGAATGCCTCTCGCGAGCCGTTAGTTTCCGCTTTGGCTTTTCGTCTCTTGGCTGGAGGACTCACGCTCGCAGCGTCCTGACCTGCAGGCACTTGGGCCGGCACGGCCTTGGTCTTATTCCCCGCAACCATCTGGCCTTGTAAGACCCTACTGCCCAATCGAAAGACCCACTGGCCGTCCAGACGATTTTCAATAAGCACCTTGCGCCACGCCTTCCCGATAAGGATGGGGGCGGAATCTGATAAATCTTTCCCCCATATCGGAAGGTGTAATCGCTGGTGATCACACGGTGGTCCCGATCACAAAGAATCTAGGCTATCCCCCTGCCCCTGTTGACCGGCCGATGGGCATCGGCCAGCTTGGCTGCTGATACGGTAAACCGCCGATTAAACAGCGGAAGAAAGTATCGATCCAGCACGTCATTGGCTTGCTCCATCTGTACTGGTTCAGCGTAAAAAGGAGAATCAGTCCCGGTGCGTAAGGGACTGAGGTTCTCGGTCTATTTTGTATTAAAATACATCGCGAAAGGATTGTCAATCGGGCTGGCGGCTGCCACATCGGCGTCGAGCATCCTGAAGGCTAGCCGGCGATAGCCCTCCAGAGGATGCTGAGCCTCGGAGTCGAGGATGGCCTGCGTTTCGGTGTCGTCCAGCCAATGATCGCCAGGTATCCATGCGTTGTGCTCGTTGATCTTACCGAACCGATCCTTCCAGGAATAAAACTTACTGGGCTTCAGCCCCAGCCAGGTGATGAACCGCCCGACGGGTAACCGTGTTATGCCGCCCGCTACCCGCCGACCGCTCTTGATCCGTGGCTGACCACCGGATGGCGGTTTGCCGACATTTTTTGAATCCGCTAGAATTTCGTAACGCCTGGAATACCCAGCTTTGAAATCGCAGCAGGCGAACTTGCCCATATGCAGGTGCCAGGTTGATGAGGCGATACCCGCCAGACCTGATGAAATAAAGGAGTATCTGAATATGTTGCAATCCAGCGGTCCGGTGCACAAGGCAGTAATTCTTGCTGCAGGCATGGGAACACGTATGAAAAAGGCGGATGCCGCGGCCGGTGGCTTAGCGCCGGAGCAAAGCCGTGCCGCCGATGCGGGCCTCAAGGCCATGATCCCTTTTGAACGCCCCTTTCTGGATTACGTGTTAACCCCGTTGGCGGATGCCGGTATCACGCAGGTGTGCCTGGTAGTGGCACCCCGCCACGATGAAATCAAAAATTATTACAGCCAACCGGGCATCACCCGGCGAATAAAAATTACCTTTGCGGTGCAGGATCCACCGCGTGGTACAGCCGATGCTGTGCTGTCTGCCCAGGCCTTTGTCGGGCAGGATGGCTTTCTTCTGCTGAATTCCGACAATTATTATCCGCCGGAGGCGGCGCAGTTGCTCTGCGGGTTGACCTCGCCAGGGGTGGTGGTTTACCCGCGCGAAGTGCTGCTGAAGCATTCCAACATTCCTGCGGACCGCATCAGCAAATATGCCGTGGTCAAGGTTGCTGCCGATGACCGGCTGGAAGGCATGATTGAAAAACCCAGTGAAGAGCAGTTACAGGCTTTGCCGCAGCCCATTTTAATCAGCATGAATTCCTGGCGTTTTGATGCGCGGATATTTGCAGCATGTCGCGGGCTGGCGTTATCCCCACGTGGCGAGCTGGAACTGCCGGATGCGGTGCTGCGCTCCAGCCGCGAGTTTGGCGTATTTTACATGGTGCGGCGTTGCGGGCAGGCGGTGTTCGATTTATCGTCGCGGTCCGACATTGCGCCGGTCGCGGCGCTGCTGCGTGGAAAGCCGGTGAATATATGACCACCCTGTCGTCGGAAACGGACACAAAGAGCACCCGGCAATTGCTGGAAAAAATTGGTTTAAGCCCGGTCGCGGCGGGGCATAAAGCGAAATTGTTTGCGGACGCTTCCAAGGCTCTGGCTTCCATGGGGGGCAACGGTGGGCCGGTTTCGCGCTGGTGGGTGCCGGGGCGGCTGGAATTTCTGGGTAAACATACCGACTATTGCGCCGGCCGCAGCATTTTAGCCGCGGTGGAGCGAGGCGTATGTTTCTGCAGTTCCCTGCGGACCGATTCCCGCCTGCGCATTGTGGATGCGGCTGCGGGTGAAGTGGTAGAGCTGCAGGTGTGCGCCCAGCCAACGGCCCCGGCGCAAGGCTGGGCGTTGTATCCGGCAGCGGTAGCCAGGCGGCTGGCGGCGGTATTCCCCGGATCGCTGCGCGGGGCGGATGTGGCTTTTATCAGCGACTTACCGCCTGCAGCGGGCTTAAGCAGTTCCAGTTGTCTGATTGTCGGTTTTTTTCTGCTGTTGGCGAAAAGTAACGGGGAGTTCCTGGGTACCGTGCACGGCCAGAAACTGCAGGACCGCGTTGTCCTGGGCGAATTTCTTGGCGCGGTGGAAAGCGGGCGGGCCTGGCGTGGGCTGGCATCCGATGCGGGGGTGGGCACGCAGGGGGGCAGCCAGGATCAAACCGCCATTTTATCCAGCACTGCCGGCAGTCTGACGGCCTTTGATTTTTTTGAAGCCCGCAGGGGTGCGGTTATCAAACTGCCGGCGGAACTGACGCTGGTTATCGCGACCAGCGGCGTGGTAGCCCGGAAAACTGGTGCTGCGATGGCCGCGTATAACAATGTGTCGCAGCGAGCTGCGGCGTGTCTGGCCTGCTGGCGGGATCTGGTGAAGCAGCCTGGCGAGAATTTGGAGGCCATGTTTCGGGCCAATCCGGAGAACTTTCCACGGCTGCGGACGGCGCTGCAAGCCCATGGCGAGAAGCCTGTGGCCGGCTTTTCGGGTACGGATCTGCTGGCACGTGTGGAACAATTTGATACCGAAAGCCACCGCCTGATTCCGGCCGCCATCGCCGCCATGCGGGCCGGACGCTGGGCGGATCTGGGCGATATTGTGGATGAATCGCAGCAACTGGCGGATACGTGCCTGCACAATCAGGTGGAGCAGACGCGTCGGCTGGCCGCCACCGCGCGCAGTCTTGGAGCAGTGGCAGCCTGTGCGTTTGGGGCCGGTTTTGGCGGAGCGGTATGGGCGTTGGTGGAAACATCGCGGGCAGAAGCTTTTACCAACGCATGGCGGGACACGTACGGGCGGGAATTTCCGGATTTACAGCCGGCGGCGGGCTTTTTCCAAACCGCCCTGGGTCCGGCTGCGGCGGAACTGAAATGAACTAGAATGTGTATAGTTTATGGAGTCACAAAAATGGAACATAACAAAGATATATCCCGGCGCAGCTTATTGCAGTTGGCGGCACTGGCCGCGATGGCCGCAGATGGAAAATCTTCGGCTGCATCGGCCGAGTCTGCATTGGCCGGTGCGGCGGCTGGTCCGGCTAAACGATGGGCGCTCAAGGCGGTGCATGCGTCACATCCTGTTAAAATTGATGGCCATTTGCGCGACCCGCTGTGGAAGCATGCACCCGCTTACCATCTGATGGCGATGCCAGTCCATGACGAACCTGGCCGACGCAAAGTTCTTCATGAAGCTGGCACCATTCGCATGCTCTGGGATGAACAGTATCTTTACCTGGGCGTGGAATTAGACGATTCTGACGTGGTGGCGGAAGGCACGGCGAACGGTTTACCTGATTTTCAATTGGGTGATGTATGTGAGCTTTTTATTCGTCCGCCTAACGAAACATGGTATTGGGAGCTGTATGTTACTCCTGACAGTCGGCAAACCACCTATTTTTTTCCTGGACCGGGCCGGCTTGGTCTACCCAGCAACCTGCGGCCTAAAACCAATCTACTTAAGGTGGCTGCCCAAGTCCATGGAACCTTGAATAACTGGCAAGATCGTGACCGTGGTTGGACGGCGGAAATGGCCGTTCCCATTTCCATGCTTACCGCGCGGGGCGAACATTTTGGACCCAAGGCCTCACCCTGGCGAATTTTAATCGGGCGGTACAATTATTCGCGCTATCTGCCGGAGGTAGAATTATCCAGTTTTCCGGAGCTATCCAAGACCAATTTCCACCTGCTGACGGAATATTGCGACCTTGAACTGGTCAGCGATTGAGCCGCACGTCAGTCGGACGGTTTAAGCTGGAGCTTCCGCCATGGCGCTAACATTTCGTCGGCTGTGTACGTACTCGTCTATCTCTCGATCAAGAACAAGAACTCTCTATTTGGCGCTGCGGCCTTCCTCACCCATTCATTGGTCCAGCACATTTGGGCCATGACATTTTTTCGGTGATCAATTTCGAGCACTTCGAGCAGTTTTCCAGCAGAATTGATGACCTCACCCAATTCTTCTGCTGTGGCGCGCCCGCCGGAACTATAGGACAAAATGATGTGGTTGGCTCGCGTGGATTGCAACAGACGTTCAATCGCTTCCACCACCAAAAAACGGCCGGATGTACTTTTTCGGAATTCCTCAAAGGGCGAACTGGCAAGAGTATCGGAAGTATCAACGCGGCGTTTGGCTTTACCAAACAACGTTGGCTTGTCGTACAGGCAGATCGAGGTCCAAAGATGGTAATACGAGGCGTAGCGCACGCGGGACGGCGGCATCTTTTCGTTGTTCGATCCGTAAGGGGGATCGAAATAGGCGAGGTCGGCCTCGACGGTCTTTATCAATTCAAAGATATCCGATTGGTGCACGGCGTGGCGCTCGCTTATAGGAATGAGATGGGGTACTGTCAAATGCAATTTATTGTAGGATCGCGGCGACCACCGGTTGAGGTAGGAAGCAAAATGTCCAAGGGTGTTGTCTACCCGGTCGAGCGCCAAAATTAGGCTGGTCAGCAACACAGCCTTTTCGACCTCGGAAACCGACAGGAGTTCGATTTCTTCCCGTATGGCATCGAGCTTACGTGTGTTGTGTTTCTGCCACGGCTTTTTGAGTTTGTCTGCGCCGATGGATGAGCCGTCGTTCGGCTCGCCACCATAATGTTCAGTGAACCAGCCGTCTTTCCCAGGCAGCGAGTTGAGATGGTCCAGGAGGGACTTGTAGTGGGCTTTGGGATAGGAATTAAGCAAATAACAGGTGCCGAACGTTTTCGACCATGCCGAGATATCGTTAGCGATGACGCGATGGTCGCCAAGAGCGAGTGCCTGGGAAACGCGTGTGGTGCCGGCAAAGCCGTCCAGCACGGTTTTTGGCCGTACTTTTTTGATAAGTTGAAGGATATAAGGCAAGAGTTTGAGTTTTGAGCCGGCGTATTTAATGCCTTCCGTTTCGGGGACATCTGTCATCAAATCATCAAATAAAGCGAACGTTGCCATTTATTTCAATTCCGAATGTTGCTTCTGTTTCTCGATGTCTTTTTTTAAATTCGCCAAAGCCTCCTGGTGACCACTGACGGTTGATACCAGTGCGTGCGAGAATAATTTTACCAACACGAGATTGTGTGAATAGCTAATCCAGCCGTTGGTCACGTCCTGAAAATATTTACAATTTTTCGTATGCGTCCAGAGGCCGCGCTGGAGCGCATTGGCAGTGGGGCCGCCGTAACGTACCTCGCAAACATAACCGTCAGAATCGTCGAGAAATCGGAACACTGGATGTCTGCGGCCGCGGCCGGCTGCGGAGTAGACGATTCGGGTGGTGTTCTTTTTAGCGGCCTCATGGTCGAAAACTGTGATCTTGCAGCGCTTCTGCTTCTCGTCGTAAATGAGCGGCAGTACATTCAGATTGCGAAAATCGGCAAAGGCAGGGGCGGCCCACAGGCTGGCTATATCCGCTCGCTTCTCGATCAACTTTCCGAACCTTTCGAGTTTGGGGAACATCAAGAAATTCTTATCTGTTGAAAGCTGCAACGGTCCATCGCCGTAGGCCTTTAAGCTCACTGGAAATTTCTCTTTGGTGATCTCGTTGGTGATGCTTATGTCTTCTTCGTGCTTCTTGGCACGATACAAATCCTTGCCTACGTGCTCGGATTTGAAATCATACATAAATTGGTTAATGAATTCCGCAATGGCGATCTCGGCTAAGTCGCCATGTGTTTTGTTTCCTATGAGCCGGGTGGTAAAGATATTGCCCAAGGTCGTAGTGATCAAATGTGGATTCTTGTTGATAAGGAGCTTCAAGCGACGGGTGAAGTCCGTGTATGCCGTTTGGTGATTCAGTGGTTTATTGTTCTTGCCTGCTACGGTTGCCATGACGCAATTATACTTTGAAATTTGCCAAACGGGCAAGTATATCGGGAAATCCGGCACTCACAGCAACGGGCTTTTTGGGGTAATGACTGGCACTGTCTATTGAACGTGCGATTGTCATTTATGCCGGTGCTGGCGATGCCTGTACCGCCAGTTCCCCGGTGGTCGAATGGTTGGTGGCGTTATCTATCCATCGCTGGAAACTCACGCCAACGCCATCCGCCATGGGCTGCGCGAGGAAATTGTCTCACGCCTTAGCACAAAGAATCGGGCCGGCGGCATTAATTTTAGCTTCCGTTTCGCCGAACGTGGTGCCTTGGTCTTCATCCGTCATGTTGTACTTGTGTCACGAAACTTTTTCCAGCTTACCGGCCATCGGCCGCAGCTATGGCCTTCGGAAACAGAATGCCGTTTTCCTTATGCACGTGAATGTGGGTATCGAGTTCTAATTCGCGAAGGCCGTCCAGCAAGGCCCGGGAGGTAGTGCAGGCTTCATCTGGCGGGGTGTAGTTATTGCTTAACTGGCTCATGTGCTTAAGGTCCGCGCCAGCCCGTTCATGCTCCTGTTCCATGATCGCAATCGGTTGGCTCACTGCGGTACCGTGGGCACCAGCATCTATGGCGCGAATGAGCGGAAACAAAATGTGTTCTTCCTTAAACATGTGGGCGTCCATTTCCGCAGCAAAGTGATCGAAAGTGGTTTTAAGTTCGGGCAGCCAGCGATAATGCAGTCCATGCACCGTATACGTCCGATGCATCAGTCGCGACAGCCTCGGCAATTCATCTTTGAGATAGGCGTGATGGGTGCTTTCAATATGATCCGCCAATTCGGAGAGACTGGCGGTAGACCAGTCGCGTTGTGTGGCATCGGGCGGGGTTGCCAGGAGTTCTGCGACCACCGCATCCGCGTTGAGCTGGTGCGTGGTGCAGACCTGGCGCAGCGTAGCCTGGCCGCCACAGCAGTAGTCGATACGGTATTTTTCCAAAATGCGCGAGCGTGCCGGTAATTGCATCACCCATTGCGAAAGGGTGCTGTCCAAACCGAGGGTTGGTGTTGTAGTGGAAACGTCTGTCATAGTTGTACTCCTGTACTATTGCATGTGAGGCGGCATTCGATAACAGACCAGCCACCACTATTATGATAGCGCATTCCAACTGAGAATTCAAGACATGCGTATCCTATTTATGGAGACTTCCGGAGATGATTTACTCCCGCGGTTGCCGGTGTGGTGGCTGGCACCGGCAGGCGGATAACAAAGACTGCCCCGCCACCCGGGCGCGGTTGGCCCATGATCGTTCCGCTGTGGAGTTGCACAATGTTGCGGCATATAGCTAATCCCAGGCCGATTCCACGGCGATTGCCTGCGGCCGGTCCGCGGGTAAATTTGTGAAACAAAACTTCTGGATCGCCGGGAGGTAATCCCGGGCCGCGATCGGCCACGGCAATGTGAATGTGGTTATCCTGGGTGTAAGCGGTGATATCAATCGGGCTGTCGGCGGGACTGTAGTTCAGGGCATTGTCGATAAGATTGACGAGCACCTGTTCCATGAGCATGCCGTCCACATGCAGCAGGGGTAACGCCGGCAAAATGGACACGTTCACCGTGCGTGTTGCCACTCGGCGGGCTAACCGTTGAAGCGTACTGACCACAAGGTCCTGCAAGGGAAACCATTCTGGTTTAATGACCAGGCCACCAGATTCCAGCCGGGTCATTTCCAGTAGATTTTCGATAAGCCGATCCATCTGATCTGCCTCGGTGGCAATGGTTTGCAGCAGGCCGTGCCGGTCCGACGGTGCCAGGGCCGTTTCTCCATCAAGCAGACTGGTGGCAGCACCGGTAATAACCGCCAGCGGTGTGCGAAGGTCATGAGAAACTCCAGAAAACAGCGCGTTGCGTATTAACTCAGTTTCTGTGCGTTCCCAGGCTTTATGGGCTTCATCGGCCAGGCGAATACGTTCCAGCGCCATGGCAAGCTGATTGGCAAAGGTTTCCAGCAAAGCCGTGCGCTGCGGATCGGCAAACTGCTCCATGGCTTCACCGGTCAACCCCAGCACACCGATGACATTTTGCGTCAGGCGCAGGGGAATAAACAAGCCGCGGGCCAGAGAAAGTGTGGCGGTGGTTTTGCCGGCAGATTGGTTGTGGTCCAACACCCATTGGGCCACACCCAGGTCTTTGGAATCTGGTGGCGTGGGCCAGTCTCCGGCGGCGATGGACAGGGTGCGGTCTGTGCCGGCCGGCAGAATAACGGTATGGCAGGAGAAGACTTCAGAAATGTGGCGGACCCCGATGGCGAAAAGGGTTTTCGATTCGCGGGCCAACATAAGCTCTCGCGAAAAGGCCAGCAAAGAAGCTGTCTGCCGTTCACGCCGGTGTGTAGCATCGGATTGCCGCTGCAAACGGTTGGCCATGGTGGTAATGGTGAGCGCTGTGATCAACATGACGGCAAAGGTGATGAAGTATTGGGTATCGCTGACGGCAAAGCTGTAGTAGGGGCGGACGACGGTAAAATCAAACAGGCCTACGCTGAACACTGAGGCCAGCACGGCCGGCCCGCGTCCCAGGCGCAGGGCAACAGCCAATACACCCAGCAGATAAAGCATCAGCACGTTGGTGTCTGAAAGATGCAGGCCGTGGTACAGCCCTTCGCCCAGCAAGGTGATGGCCAGGGTAACGGCCGCAGCCCAGCCGTAACCGGCCAGGTTTACACCATGTGATTCCGAATGGTCGCGGGGCGGCGATGGCTCGGCGATATCGTGGATGACATAAATATCCACCGGTCCGGCGCGACGGATCAGGTCATTCACCAGGGAACGCTTCAGCCAGGTTCGCCAGCGGTGTCGCTGGCGGAGCGGTGTGCCGATAATAATACGTGTTACATTGCGGCTGCGGGCAAATTCCAGGATGGCGGTGGTGGGGTCATCTGCGGTTAGCGTGGTCTGCTGGCCGCCAAGCTGTTCGGCCAGGCGCAGGGTTTCATACACTCTCCGCCGCTCCGTGGTGGAGAGGTTGGTGGTGCCCGGCTGGTCTACGAAAGCGGCAATCCACTGGGCTTTGAAAGCCGTGGCCATGCGCCGGGCGGCCCGTACGAGACGGGCTGAAAAAGGACTTGGGCCAATACACACCAGGATACGGTCAGAAGCCGGCCAGATTTCATTGCCGGCATTTTGGCGGCGAAAATGCTCCATTTGCGCATCAATCCGATCCGTCATGCGGCGCAGGGACAATTCGCGCAAAGCCGATAGATTCCCGCGGTTAAAAAACTGCCGTGTGAGGTAATCCACCGAGTGCTGGCGATATATTTTTCCCTCGGCAATCCGCTCCAGCAGTTTTTCCGGTGAAATGTCGATAAGCTGCACTTCGTCGGCCTGCTCCAATACCCAGTCGGGCAGGGTTTCACGCACTTTAATGCCGGCTGTTCTTTCCACCACATCATTGACGGATTCCAGGTGCTGAACATTGAGCGTGGTAAACACATCAATGCCGGCGTCCAGCAGTTCCTGCACATCCTGATAACGTTTGGCGTGGCGCAAACCGGGGGCGTTGGAATGCGCCAGCTCATCTACACAAATAATGGCGGGTTTGCGGGCCAAGGCCCGGTCCAGATCAAATTCCTTGAGCTGTGTGCCTTTGTATGGAACTACCTGGTAAGGCAGTATTTCCAGGCCCAGAAGTAACACTTCCGTATCCGGGCGTATATGCGGCTCGGCATAACCGATTACGACATCACGGCCCTGTTCGGTCTGGCGTCTGGCTTCCTCCAGCATGGCGTAGGTTTTACCCACCCCGGGCGCAGCGCCGAAAAATACCTTCAGTTTGCCACGAGTGTGCTGCTGCTGTTCGGCATTGATTTGAGCCAGCAGGGCATCCGGATTCGGACGTTCATCAGCCATGGTGTACCATCCTTAGGGGCATCATACCGTGCCATTTCAACGGGGGTATGCCCGGTCCAAGGCCAGGTTCAGTTCCAACACGTTAACCGCCCTTTGTCCGAACACGTCCAGCGATCGTTCGATGATGCAGCGGTTGACCAGGGCCTTGAGCTTCGCCGGTGGAATATGCCTGAGCCGGGCGATGCGCGGAATTTGATAATACGCGGCGGCAATGGATTCATCCGGGTCCAGTCCGGAGCCGGAACTGGTAATAAGGTCCACCGGAATCGGCTGTTTATTGCCAGGGTCGGCGGCGTGCAGGGCGGCGACGCGGGCCTTGATATTGACAATTAATGCCGGGTTGGTCGGACCGGTGTTGGAGCCTCCGGATGCGGCGGCATTGTAAGGCATGGGGGAAGTGGCGCTGGGCCGCGGCCAGAAATACCAGGGGTGGCTAAAGTATTGGCCGATCAGGATGGACCCTGCAGCCTGGCGGCCGGAAAGTACGTGCTGGCCGGCGTGGTTGATCAGAGAACCATGGGCCTGCCACGGAAAAAACAGGCGGGCGATCTGGGTTACCAGCAGCGGATAAACAATGCCGGCAAGCAAGGTCATGATCACAAAAAGCGTAACTGCGACCCGCAGCATGGACAGCCAACCTTCGCCGTGCGGGGCGGATGTGGAGTGAATTGTAGCGGGCACTGGGCCGGTCACGTCGGGTTGTGGGGTGAATTTGGTCATCGATGGTCTCCTGGAGTTGATAGTTGCGCCGGCGCAATTAAAAGTGAAGGAAATTCAGGATCAGGTCAATGGCTTTGATACCGATAAAGGGGACAACCAACCCGCCCAAGCCGTAGATGAGAATGTTATGTAGCAGCAGCTTATTGGCGGGCCGTGGGCGATAGGTTACACCTTTAAGGGCAATGGGGATAAGGGCGATGATGATAAGGGCGTTAAAGATTACCGCGGAAAGAATGGCGGTGTGCGGGTTTAAATTCATGATATTCAGCCGGCCCAACTGCGGGTAGATGGAAGCAAACATCACCGGCAAGATGGCAAAGTATTTGGAAACATCATTGGCGATGGAAAAAGTGGTTAAGGCTCCGCGGGTCATCAGCAGTTGTTTGCCGGTCTCCACCACTTCAATAAGTTTGGTGGGGTTGGAATCCAGATCCACCATGTTGCCGGCTTCTTTAGCGGCCTGGGTGCCGCTGTTCATGGCCACGGCAACATCGGCCTGGGCCAGGGCCGGGGCATCGTTGGTGCCGTCGCCGGTCATGGCCACCAGCCGCCCGCCGGTCTGATAATCGCGAATCAATTTCAGCTTGGTTTCGGGCGTTGCCTGGGCAAGAAAATCATCCACGCCGGCTTCCGCCGCAATGGCTGCGGCAGTGAGCGGATTATCACCTGTTACCATCACGGTTTTAATGCCCATGGACCGTAACTGGGCAAAACGCTCCCGGATGGAGCCTTTTACAATATCCTTAAGTTCAATGACGCCCAAAGCCATGGCGCCATCGGCCACTACCAGAGGGGTGCCGCCGCTGCGTGAAATATTATCCGCGGTGACGCGGACCTCCGGGGGAAAATGCCCACCCAGCGATTGCACGTATTGCTCGATGGCCGCATCGGCCCCTTTGCGGATGTGCCGATCCTGGAGATCGATGCCGGACATACGTGTTTGGGCGGTAAAGGGTACAAATGCGGCTCCCAGATGATCTACCTCGCGCTGGCGCAGAGAAAATTTATTCTTGGCCAGGATGACCACCGACCGGCCTTCCGGCGTTTCATCCACCAGCGAGCTTAACTGTGCGGCATCCGCCAGATCTTTTTCCGTTACATTATCCGCCGGATGAAACGCCACCGCCTGCCGGTTGCCCAGGGTGATGGTGCCGGTTTTATCCAGCAGCAGCACATCCACATCGCCGGCGGCTTCCACTGCCCGGCCGGAGGTAGCAATGACGTTGGCCTGAATCATGCGGTCCATTCCGGCAATGCCGATGGCCGATAGCAAGGCCCCGATGGTGGTGGGTATCAGGCATACCAGCAGGGCTACCAAAATGGTGATGGAAACCGGGGCTGCGCTGGCGGTGTGGCCGGCGGCGACGAGGATAGTATTGGCGCTGTGGGCGGAGTAAATAGAAAACGGCAAGAGCGTAGCCGTGGCCAGCAGACACACGATGGTAAAGCCCGCCAGCAGGATATTCAAAGCGATTTCGTTGGGAGTTTTCTGTCGCTTTGCTCCTTCCACCATTGCAATCATGCGGTCCAGAAAGGCCTCACCAGGGTTGGCCCCTACGCGAATGACCAGATAGTCTGAAAGTACGCGCGTGCCGCCGGTTATACTGGACCGATCTCCACCGGCCTCGCGTATGACCGGGGCCGATTCACCGGTAATGGCGGATTCGTCTACGGAAGCAACACCGGCCACCACTTCGCCGTCGGCGGGAATAATATCGCCGGCTTCGCATAAAATAAGATCAGCCTTGCGCAGTAACGACGCGGGCACCGGCGTTTGTGCGGCGTCCCGCTGTGGAGCCGAAAGCTTGCGGGCGGTGGTATCTTTACGGGCCCGGCGCAGTGTGTCGGCCTGGGCTTTGCCGCGGCCTTCGGCCATGGCCTCGGCAAAATTGGCAAACAATACGGTAAACCATAACCACAGCGACACCCAGAAGATAAACCACGTTGGGGCTTCGCCATGTCCCAGAAGAGCCTGCGCCCATAAAATCGTGGTGAGAACACTGCCGATGTACACGACAAACATCACCGGGTTGCGGGCCTGATGCCGGGGATCAAGTTTTACCAGGGCGTCCACCAGTGCCTGGCGCAAAACGTTACCCTTCAATAAATTCAAAGAGTGGTGTGTGGCCATGTATTTATGCTCCTTAAAGTTGCCAGCCACTACCGATGGCCCGCCATCATCTGCATCTGTTCGGCAATAGGTCCAAGGGCCAGGGCCGGGAAAAAGGTCAGGGCGATAACCACCACAATGATGGCGATCAAAATAAACACAAACAGAGGGGAATTCGTGGCAAGAGTGCCTGATCCTGCGGGAATAATCTTCTTGCGGGCCAGAGAACCTGCGATGGCCATGGTTGGAATGATTGTCCAGAACCGCGCTGCGAGCATCAGCAAGGCTCCAAGTACGTTATAAAACGTGGTATCGCCATTAAGCCCGGCAAAAGCGGAACCGTTGTTGTTGGCCTGCGAGGTCATAGCGTAGAGCATTTCGGAAAAGCCATGGGCCCCGGGGTTGGCGATACCGGCAAGTCCTGCGGCGGTTACGCACGCCACGGCGGTGCCTACCAGCACCAGCGACGGCGGCACCAGAATGGCGATGGACGCCATTTTCATTTCAAAGGCTTCGATTTTTTTACCCAGATACTCCGGCGTTCGGCCAATCATCAGGCCGGCGATAAACACCGTAATCAGCACAAACATCAACATGCCGTAAAGCCCGGAACCAACACCTCCAGGGGCCACTTCTGAAAGCTGTATCAGCCAGATCGGGCACAGCCCTCCCAGCGGGGTAAACGAATCGAACATGGAGTTCACCGCGCCGGTAGAAGTACCGGTGGCCACGGCGGCAAAAATGGCGCTGTTGACCGGCCCAAACCGTGCTTCTTTGCCCACCATATTCCCTCCTGGTTGCAGTGGCGTTGGCTGCTGGTTGCAGTAGCGGACCAGCAACGGATTACCGGCTTGCTCGGCCATGACGCATGGTATCATCAAGGCCAGCAGTAAAATTACCATGGCAGCCAGCACGGCCCAGCCTTGCCTGGTGTCGTTGACCATGCGGCCAAATGTGTAGCAAAACGCCAGCGGCAACAGCAGAATGGCCACCTCTTCCAGAAAATTGGTCAACCCGGTGGGGTTTTCAAAGGGATGCGCGGAGTTGGCATTAAAAAAGCCTCCGCCATTGGTTCCCAGTTCTTTAATGGCTTCCTGCGAAGCCACCGGACCGACGGCAATAGTCTGGGTGGTGATGAGCGTGGATGGTGCTGTGGCGGATGAGCCGGCCTGATGAAATGGCTGCACAAGATGCACCGTGATGTATTTGTCCAGGGTTTGCGGTACGCCCTGAGAGACTAAAACCACCGCCAGCACCAGGGAAAGGGGAAGCAGGATGTATAACATGCTGCGTGTTAAATCCACCCAGAAACTGCCCAGTTCAGTGGTGGTTTTGCGGGCCAGTCCGCGCACCAGCGCCACCAGAACGGTCAGGCCGGTGGTCGCGGAAAGAAAATTCTGCACCGCCAATGCCGCCATCTGCGTGCAGTAACTCATGGTGGATTCACCGGCGTAGTTCTGCCAGTTGGTATTGGTAACAAAGCTGGCTGCAGTGTTAAAAGCCAGGGAACTGGGGGCTACCGCGGGCATTTGGGCCGGATTGAATGGTAACCATCCCTGCCACCGCTGCAGCAGATACACCGCCATAAATCCCAGCAGATTAAACAACAGCAGGGCTACGGTGTAGCGTTTCCAATCCTGCTGATGTTGGGGTGATATGCCGCACACGCGGTAAATGCCGCGTTCCATCGGCCCCAGAACCCTGCCCACGCCAGGTACTGGCTGGTTTTCATATACGTAGGCCATATAGGCACCGACCGGTTTGACCAGCAGCAGTACGGTTCCTATAAGCAGGGCAATTTGCAGCCAGGCATTGGGCGTCATGAAAATTTCTCCGGAAAAAGCAGCGCCACCAGCAGGTAAATGACAAGCAATACGGAAATAATCCCGCCGATCCAATAAAGCACGTTCATGAACGGTTCTCCATTAAATAGCGGCAAAGGGCCAGGAGTCCCCAGCAACTGAAAAAAAAGGCAACACCAGCAAATAGATATACCCAAAACATGGATAGCTCCGGTAAGACGCTCACGCACCATAAATTATACGCCGAGCCCGCATCAGGGACGCATCAATTATGGCCGGTTTTACATCAAGAAAACATCAAGATTTCGTGGGCAAACGGTATGGGATGGCTTGGTAGTGGATGTGGAGCAGCGGTGGCGGGCAGGGGGATTCAACCGGGGAAGGCATCCGGGGCCGGGTCAGGTTTCGACCAGGCTGGTTGCTCCGGCGTCGGCAAAGTGCGTGCGTCCGTGGGCATCGGTGATGACCAGGCCGACGCTGGGGTCCAGGTCGGTTACGCGGCCATGAAGCTCCACGCCGTGATGGGTCAGGCGCACCATACGGTTTACCAGATGGCAGCGGCTTTTCCATTCAACGGCAATATGTTGGGGCGATAGGCCGGGCAGGCAGCAATGTTCGATCTGGCCAAGCAATTCCGCGGCCAGCACCAGTCGATCCACTTTTTGGCCGCAGACCATCTGGAGGGATCCGGCCTTGGTCTGCAGATCCGGTGGAAAGTCATCCACGTCCTGGGTCACGTTGATACCAATACCGAGGATAACCGCCGGGCAGGACCGTGAGCCTGATCGTCTGGCCGGTCCGGCGGGAATGGTTTCCACCAGGATGCCGGCAATTTTTCGTCCAGCCACCAGTACATCGTTGGGCCACTTCAGATGAACGGGATGATGTGTAAAGCGCTCAATTGACCTGGCGCAGGCGATGGCTGCACAGAGGGTAACACTTTGCGCGTGAAGATTTTGATCTGCCGGCAACAGCACGGATAAAAGCAAAGATTGGCCTCGGCGAGCTTCCCACCGATGCCCCTGGCGGCCGCGGCCGGCGGATTGCTGATCCGCCAAGACCACCAGCGTTTCGTGTTTGGGGCGGCCCTGAGCTGCTGCCTGCCGGCAAACATCATTGGTACTGCCGGTGGATTCGTAGGCCAGCACGTGGCGGCCCAGAATGGTGCCGCGCTGGCTGCTGATATCTTCCAACGCGCTGCGCCACCAGGTCCAATGGCTTTGGCACAGCAGGATGCCCTCCGGCAGATGTTCCAGCAGGCAGCCGGTATTTTGCAGAGCCTCGATAGCGGCAAGAATCAGCCGCGGTGAGCATTGGTATTCATGGGCCAGATGGCTGACGGATTGTGGCTGGCGTTGAACCAGGTGGGCGAGAATTTTCCGGGCGAGATTGGAAATAGCACTGCGGTCAAGGCTGTCAATCATTTATGAAAACTCCATGGATACATCCAGACCAACGGCATGATGGGTCAGCGCCCCGATGCTCACGCGGTCTACGCCAGTGGCCGCAACCGCCGGGAGATTTTCCAGCGTGATGCCACCGGAGGCTTCCAGCAGGGGATGGCCGCGTTGTGCCAAAGTATTGCGCATGATGACGGCCTGGGCCATATTGCTTACGGGCATATTGTCCAGCAAAATAATATCCGCACCGCCAGCGGGCAGAACATCGGCGAGCTGCGCTAAGGTATCCACTTCCAGCCAGAGGATGATGGAGGGCGGCAGGCTTTTACGGATGCGCGCGGTAATCACGGCCAGGGTTTCGCCAGTGGTTCGGGCGGATTGCAGCGCGGCGATGTGATTGTCTTTGAGCATGACGCCATCGTAAAGACCCATGCGATGATTCACACCGCCGCCGCAGCGCACGGCATATTTTTCCAGGACGCGCCATCCGGGGGTGGTTTTGCGTGTGTCGCAGATAGCTGGTACAGGACCGGTGCCGGACCCACGTGCCAGGTCTACGTATTGTCTGGTCAGCGTGGCTATGCCGGAAAGCCGGCTGATAAAATTCAGCAGCACCCGCTCGGCGGAAAGCAGGCTGTGGGCCGGACCTTGCAGTGTGGCAATGGCGGTGTCGGCTGCGGCAAACTGGCCATCGAGAATATGTATGTTGATGTTCGCGGAACAACCATATTCGCGGAGAATGGCCGGCAGCAGAAACTGGCCGGAGATGATCCCCCCCTTCTTGGCCACGATAGTGGCTGTGGCCATAATTGATTTCGGTATCGCCAACTGCACGGTGCGGTCGATAGCCAGCGGTTCACCAGGCAAACCTCCCAGATCTTCGCGGATGGCCAGGCGAATGAGGGTGTTTATAGCATCATCAATAGGTGGAGGGGATAGCAAGGGGAAATCTCCTGATGCACGAAATCGCGTCCCGGTGATTCACTTTTTGCCAAGGTATCCCATTGCAAGGATTCTGCAAGTGCAGCCGGATTGACACGAGTATTAGTGATCCTGCGGCGGTAGTGTGGATGCTTTTGGGAGCGGCTACCCGTGGGTTTGCGGCCGGTTTATAATCACTGGCATGAATCAGCGAATTACATCCAACATGAGCCGGGCAGATACCAGTGTGCAGCTGCTGCGCAGGCCGGTGAACTGGCTTTCCATTATTGCGGCGATCTGTGTGCTGCTGGAGGGGCTGATGCTATGGCGGTATCCCGCGTCATCAGATCATCCACCATCGGTAACAGTGTTGATTTTGGCGATGCTGGCACTTTTTGTCGGTGCCGGGGCCTTGATTTACCAAGTGAATGTGCATCAACATCCGATTCTGGGGCGGTGGCTGGGGCTGTTGGCCATGCTGGGCGGGGTGGGGATTTTCGCGTTTAGTGCCATCAATGTGCGCAAGGGCCTGGAGGTAACCCAGCATACGCGAATGAGAGAAATTG
The DNA here is from genome assembly GCA_021790385.1 of Planctomycetota bacterium. GTDB lineage: Bacteria > Planctomycetota > Phycisphaerae > WQYP01 > WQYP01 > JABEVA01. Next base: position 30,872 of record JAJYDW010000024.1, on the reverse strand, counting down.
TGGCGGCCTGTCGGATGTGGGCCAGGCAGCATCACCATGATTTTCCGCCTGACTTATCCGTGCTGGTGCGAAGCGGGGTGATCAACGGAACTACGCTAAGTGATCCGACGTTGGAGCTACAGTCCCTGGTTTTGCCCAAGAACTATAAAACGATGAAGCCATCCTTGCTGGCTACGCTGGTGCGCAAAAACAGTGATTATCGCTACACGGGTGCTGGCCTTACGCATATCAATCGTCCGGGCCGCAAGGCTTTGCTCCCGCAATTGATTGTGCTGTTTGTGAATGATCAAGAGCCGGTCAAGCCCGGGCCACTGGCCTTTGCGGATGGCAAGGTGCGGTATATTTCGGCGCGGCAGATGCCGCTGGTGCTGGCGGCCTGCAATGCCGCGCGCCAGAAGTTGGGGCTGCTGCCGATCAATTTTGATGTGGCGACACCGGTGGGGGCGGCGGCACCTCCACCGCACAACAAATGAGCAGGCGAAGAGATAGTCAGGCCTGCATGTGGCGTGGGAATATCCCGTGCGCGTTTTATGAGTTAGACGGCGAGCAGTTTATGAAGGCAGGGTGATGGGCACGGCGGTTTGGGCAAAGAGAAACAGCAGTGTGGCATGGGTTACAGGACGACCAAGAATGGCGGATACCGCCTGGGCGTAATATCGCAGTTGGCGGGTGTACATGGGCATGCGGGCCTGTATTAGCGAAGCCACATCGGTTTTGTAATCGACCAGGTGCAACTCTGTGGGCGTTACCAGCAGCAGATCAATAACACCGCGTACCAGCACCCGATCTGCGGCGTTGGTGCCAATGGCAGTGCAATTATCCGGCGAGCCGGCGAGAAGATGCGGTTCCATGGACCACAGGAACGGAAGTTCACGATAAATGCGGCTACTGCCGGGTTGATCGGCATTGCGTGGCGCAGTGGCAAGCGCGGTGATCTGCCGGCCGATGGGCGTGTGAAATATCCAGGCTACGCCCGCAAGGTCAATCAGGTCAGCGTCCTGTGTGGACAGCAGTCGCCGGTTTACCAGGGCGGCTAACTGCTGGTCAATTCCAGCAAGGTCCAGGGGCTGGGTGAAATCGAGCAATTGCAGGAAACGGTGGGTAGCAATACCCCGTTGAATGGCGGGGCTATCGGCTGTTGCGGGCAGTGGAACGCCTGGAGGATGCTCGGCCGTGATAAGTTCCGCGGCGGGAGATTCATCCTCGGCGGCAGCGAGGTGTGATTTTAATTTCGTTACCCTGGTTACGGCGGGTAACATGGTCAGTGGTTGCCAGGCATACGTGCTGGTAAGCCTGGCGATAAGGGCCTGAACCTGTGAATCTGCGGGTGCGGGCGTACTTGAAGACGGTGTGGCTGAGGCCGTTTCAAACCGGCCATTCGAGAGCATTTGGAGCAGAGTGGAGGCGTGGGCCTGATCGAGGGTGGTCGTCGCCGCAGTAGAGGCGGTGGACCGGGGCCGGGCAGCAGCGGGTTGAATAACGGTGATCATAGCCCGCGTGCCATCTGCAAAGCAACTGGTATTGGCGGCAAAAATGGGCGCAATCCAATCCAGCGGGCAGCGGGCGGCAGTCCCAGGGGCCGGGGGTTTCCATGCAACATCGGGTTTGGTGGAAACAGAACCGACCAGGATGAGTTGGTCGCGGGCACGGGTCATGGCTACGTATAGAAGGCGGGCTTCTTCAGCAAGCCGGCGGTTATTGACCGCGGTGCGTATGGCTTGAAATTGTGGCGAAGGCCAATGACATCCGGTCTGGAGGTCTTTGTATTGCAGTCCAAGGCCGTGGTCGTGGTCCACCAGGTAATCGCCCTGAGTATCGCGCTGGTTAAATCTGGTGCTTAAGCCTGCCACAATGACGATGGGAAATTCCAACCCCTTGCTTTTGTGGATGGACATGATGCGGACGGCATCATCACCGGCGGTTGCTACCGGTGCGGTGCCCAGATCTATATCCTGATTTTGCAGGTCGCGTAGAAAGGCCAGAAATTGCCCCAAACCTTGACGCTGGAAGCGGGAAAACTCCAGTGCCCGCTGGTAAAGCATCTGCAGATTAGCAACGCGTTGTCGGCCGTGAGGCAGGCCGGCGGACCAGATGAGCAGGCCGCATTCCTGGTAGAGGCGAGCCAAGCCCTCCGGGACGCCCAGAGTGCGTATGGCAGAGCGCCAGCCATCTAATTTCTGAAAAAAAGTTTTGAGTCGTTGAGATAACTCGACGGGATTGACGGTCGTGGAGACTGGACCTGTTATAGGCTGAAACATGGCCCGAAACACAGCCTGGTGAAACGGCACCTGTCGGGAAGGTGGAAACTGCATACGGATGGCGGTCAGATCATCATAAGAAAAGCGGCCCAGCGGCCCCAGGAGGGTGGAGGCGAGGGCGATATCCTGAAATGGATTATCAATAATATCCAACAACGCGAGTATTTGCTGTATTTCTGGGGCGGCAAAATAACCCTGGGTCATGGTACATTGCGCGGGAATACCATTTTCCAGAAACACGCGGACGAATTCCTGGGCCTGAAATCTGGGGCTGCGCAGTAAAACGGCAATATCGCTGAAGATAATTTTACCCGGTTTTTTGTCCAGGGCCGGGGAGAGGGTGTTTTTACTCATAAGCTGGTGAATGCGATCCACAAGGATAACCGCTTCCTTGTGCGCTTTGGTCAGGTCTGAAATATCAGCGTCGGCAGCATCGTCAGCCTCGGCATCCTCTGGATCAACATCGTCCGGGGGCGGTGGGGCGGCGGTGTGGGCGGCGGAAGAACTAGATTCGCTGACAACCACCAGCAGTTCGACAGGGCTGCCCATAAGCAGGTTGGGAGAGGCGGACGGTGCCGGGCGGCCGTGGCGGAGAGGCGGGAGGTTGGCCACGCCCGCATCGGCAGGTAACAGGGTAAAAAGCTGCTGGAAAATGAGATTCATAGCATCGAGCAAATTGGGCAGGGTGCGGAAATTTTCGGTCATTTCGAGGACGCGGTTCTGGGAAGATGGCGAATCGCGCAGGGCCTTAGCGCGATCCAGAAACAGGCGTGGCTCACCACCGCGAAAGCCATAAATGCTTTGCAACGCATCGCCGACGATAAAAAAACTGTCGGGAGAATCGGACCGGCAAATCCTGGTCAGAATTTCCTGCTGTACGGGATTGATGTCCTGATACTCATCAACCAGCACGTGGCGATAGCGGCGCTGAAGATCAGCAGCGACCGGGCTGCAAGGTGTCTGGAGGGCCTCCAGCAGGCGACGTTCCAGATCGGCAAAGCTCAGGCGCCCTGCAGCCTGCTTGCGTGTTTCAAATTCCTGATGAACTTCGGCATAAAAATCGAGCATGGAGAGCGTGAGAATGCCCAACTGCTGATACCACTGCTGCAGGGTGCTAAGAGGCACCGGGAAGAGGTTTTTTTGCAGGGCTTTGAACTGCTTGGCGATCTGATCGTAAATGGTTTTTTTGAAACGGCGGGCTTCATGATCATCCGGCAGGTTGCGGGCAAAACGGATGGCTGGCCATTGAAAGCCGATGAGTGTCTGCTCTACGCGTGGCCAGACATCGGGTTGCAAGGTGTTAAGAGCATCTGCGGAGGAGCAGAGCTTTTGATAAAGGCTGGACATGGCGCTGTGCATTTGTCCGTTGGGATCGGCGTCAAGAGGTGGCCGGTTGATGATGGGGGCGATGGTATCGGCCAGCTTCAAAATAACGGTTTGCGCCGCCCGAAACAGCGGCGGAATAGAGGCTGCGGTGCTGTCTTGAGCCATACGTTGGATGTTGGCGAGCCATGAACGGGGGTTGGGTGTTAATTCCCAGGTGCGTTCCATGCGGGCGGCAAACTCCTGAAGTTGGCGGATGCTGCTGTTGGCATAAATGTCAAAGAACTGGGCCAGTTGTTGCGCGGGAGGATCGCTGGACGAAAGCCAGCGATCCAGCACGGTTTGCAAGGCCTGAGAAAACAGAAGGTGGCCTTCATGTTCGTTAAGAACCAGAAAAGATGGATCAAGATTGCATTGATGGAACCAGATGCGCAGAGTGGTGGCACAAAAGCTGTGGAGGGTGGAAATCTGAGCCTGGTCCACCAGGGCAATTTGTTCCAGAAGTCGCCGGGAATCATGTGGGCGTGCGCGGGCCAGAGTGCCGGCGGTTTGGCGAAGCGCCGCGGCAATGCGGCCACGCATTTCGCTGGCGGCGGCGTCGGTGAAAGTTACGACCAGCAATTCATTGACACTGCACGGGTTGTGCTGCTGGGTAACAAGATTAACGCAACGTCGAGCTAGGACGGCTGTTTTACCAGATCCGGCCCCGGCCATAACCAGCATATCGCCCTGGAGGTGTCCAATGGCAGCAAGTTGCGGGGTGGTCCAGAGCGTGCTCATGATTGGTCCTCCGTGCTGACCTGCAGGTGGTTCGGTGGAACCAGCAGGCCGGGTGGTCCGGGCTGCTGGCGGATGTTGTGGTAACGGCCGGTTAGACGATCAAAGGGACAGGCAGACAGGAAATCGCACCAGGTGCACGCGCTGGTGTTGCCATCTCTAAATGGGTGGGGCTGGATATAGCCCTGGGCGATAAGATCAGCCACGGTAAGAATCAGATATTTCGCTTCGGCCAGGCGGTTTTGCATATCTTGCAGGCTTAACGAGTCGTTGATGGTTTTATGGGGACTTCCATCCTTGTTGGCCCTGAGTTTGAACCACTTGGCAGGATCGCCAGGGCGGGGCATGGGTTCTAAAAGAGGGAAATCATCGAGCAGAAAAAAACCACTGGGTTTGAGGCTGGCGTACAGAACAGGATCTTCCGGTGCAAGCGGCTCGGTATTCTTGGGAGCAAATTTAAGTGGTTGATAAAAGGCCCCAAAACCTCGGTACGGTTTTCCGTTGAAGGAATTTTCCGGTTCCTTGAGTACCAGAAGATATACCAGCAACTGGATATCGATGCCAGCCGTGGCCCGGTGGAGTTTAAAAGCGTGTGGGCCGGATTTGTAATCCAGCACAATGGCGTGGCCATCTTTGGAAACGTCAAGGCGATCGATTTTGCCGGAAATGACAATGGCGTCTGCTCCGGGGCTGGCCAGGCGCAGCGGCGAGAGGACTGCGGATTCCAGACCAAAAGCAGCTTCCACCAGATGGGGGCGAAGCTGGGTGGTTTGGGCGGCGAGATGTTCTCTGGTAAGCAAAGCCTGCAGGTTTCGGCGAACTGGTCGTCGCAAGGCCTGGCTTTGCGGAGATCGGGCGAACATTTTGGTTTCAAAGGTGCAGAAGGCGGCCTCCATCTGTTTTTCCAGCAAGGCCATAAGTGCATCACGGGAACACTGCGGCCATGGCAATTCTCCGTGGATGATACTCGCAAAGACCTCCTGCAGTGTCTGATGGTAGACCAACCCCATGGCCAAGGCATCCATGTCGGGGGTGCGGCGCGGCTGAAGTCGCAGGATGTGTGTAAAAAAGTATTGCTGGGGGCAGCGGCAAAAGCATTCAAGCTGGCTGGCACTGATATGCAATGCGCCAGGGTGCAAGCTACTGGCGAGTGTTGCGGACAGTTGTGCAGAACTTCCTGGGTGTAATGCGGTAAAGACCTGACGGGCAGCGGCGCGGATGGCGGGGTCTGCCAGAGAAGTCAACCAATTATACAAGGCCTGCATCTGCAGGGAGGTCATGGAGGGTGCCGATGCAGAAGTCGCATAGTGGGCCGTATGTGAACTGATCCAGCGCATCATGCCTGCAAGCAGATCATCAAAGCAGGACCAGCGATAAAGATGATTGTTGCTGGCGTTGATGGGCACAACGGGTAACGTGTGCTGCAGGGCCTGCACGTAGCGGGAAGCGATGACCGTATCGCCGCTGGTATTGACCGCCGGATAAGAGAGAATAAGCCTTTGTGCGGCGCGGGTGAAGGCTACATAATCAAAAAATGGAGCTTCGAGAAGGTTCTGACGGCTGCCGCTGCCGATGGGGGCCTGGCCGGCGGCATTGAAAAGTTCACGCTGACGGTCATCCAGCATAGGGTCTTCGGGAATTACCTGTGGAAAACGTGTTTCGACGGACCCCAAGATAATCACCGTATGCAGTTCCGGATGGCGGGAACGATCAGCGGAACTGACCAGCACCTGATCCAGGGCTGGTGGAATCAGGCCAAGGGTGAGTGTTTCCAGGCCGGTATTGAACAAGGCTGAAAAATCAGCGAGAGTGCTGGCACCGGCGGCGGGCTGTTTTTCCATGGCTTCCAGGAGATTGAGCACTTCCTGCCAGGCCTGTTGATGAATAAGGGCGAGTTCTGGTTGGCCGGCGGCACTGGCGCTATCTATCCAGGTCTGCAACGTCATGCGGACCTGGAGTGTATCGAGCAGGCTTCGCAAGGCATGGACTTTTTGGGTGTAACTGGTCTGGTCGTGGGCGGCGACAAACCATGCAGAGAGATTTTGATGCACCTGATGGCGAATGGTATTGGCCTGGTTCAGGGCGGCCAGATCTGCGATGCTGGGCGGTACAACAGGGGCATTTTCATCGGATTCTGTTGCAGACCAAAGCCATGGGCGGGAAAAATCATCACGGTCTATACCACGGGTGCGCAGGTAGTTTTCGAGGATAAAGGTATCTTCGTCGGGGAGTGCGGCCAGGCCGGTTTTCAGTAGAGCCAACCAATCCGCCTGGCGGAAGTTGTCCTGAACCAGGTTGACAGCGCCGCGCAGCAGTTCCACCAGCGGGTGGTCGGTGATGGGGCGGCGGCGATCAATGAAAATGGGAATATGGTGGGCGGCAAAAATGCGGCGGATGGGGGCCTGATAGCTTTCAATATCGGCAACGACGATGCCGATGTCGCGGTAGCGGAGCTTGTGGCTGGTGATTTGCTGGCGGATAAATTCGGCAGCAGCCTGGAATTCTGATTCCGGGGTATCACATTCCCAGATGGTGGCCGCGGCATTGCCGGGTGTAAAATCAGCAATATCGTGCGTATGGCCGGAAGCGGTGGCGGTGGCAGGGGCTTGCGGAGAATCGACGGGTGCGGCCTCAGCGGGTGGATTTTGCGGTGGAGGCAGGAAAAGTGTGCGAGAAATCGAAAGTAATTCTGGCGCAGCGGCGAACCGATGCGAATGCGTGAGCAACACCGGCGGAGCGATGGCGACCTGAGCTTTGGCAAAAGATGTCAGCAGGCGACGGTACATCACTTGCGGACGATGAAAGGTGGACAGCGGCTCGAGCGGCGCATCAGGCGAGTGAAAAACGGGGCTTTCAGGATTGGCCAGCAGGGTTATGTCCACGTTATGGCAACATTTGGCCAAGGCTGTGATTAAATTTATTTCCACCATGCTTAGCGTGCTGAAGCTGTCCAGCCACACGGAAGATGCTGCTATGGCGGCCGATGTTGAAAGACGATCGGCAACTAGTTGCGGGAGAAGATCGGGATCGCACCGGCTGGCCCCCAGGTGCTGCTGCCAGGCGGTCAGCAGGGTGATAAAATCGGAGAGTTTGCGGTTGAGAATGTCATCAGCCTGGTTGCGCAGTGTCAAGGTCCGGCGTACCTCGCTAAGTGAAACGTGATCATGGCCGGCCTGCTGCAATTCGCGTAAAATGGCGTTCAAGCTGCGGAGGAAACCTGGTTGTTGAGTCAGGTTCTGGAAAAGCACCAGCTTATCGCGGCATTGTTCCACGGTCTGAGCCAGCAGCAACATACGTGTGATGTTGGAAAGGTCTGGAGTGGATTCAAGGCCGAGTTGAGGGGCAATGTTGCGGCAAAAGCGGTTGAAACCCAGGACTTGTACACGAAACGTTCCGGCCAGGCCCGGACAGGCCAGCAGTCGCTGTTCAGACATGAAGGTGGCTTGCTGGGGCACCAGCCAGTAGAGTGGCGGACCGAGTGGATCTGTCTGCGAGGCTTGGGCCAGTGCGTCGGTGCAATGGCGGGTTTTTCCGGTTCCAGCCAGGCCAATAATAAAACGCACCGCCATGAAGATCTCCGCAAGCAGCTATTCACGGTAAACCGGCGAGTGAATCATGACAAGTGTGCGGCGCTGAAATAGCAACAGGCGTATGAAGGGACTACGTTGACAGATCATCTATCCAGAGTTGATTCTAAGGCGGTACGCATAGTGGCCATTGAAACCAGTGGACGCATTGGTTCGGTGGCGGTGGGATTGGGATCTCAAGTATTAGCAGAGAAACAATTTACTGCGGGAATGAACCATGCCAACGAACTGATGCCCACCATCCGTGATTTGACACTGGCCCAGGGGTGGCAGCCGCGGCAAATTGAGCAGGTATATCTTTCGATCGGGCCGGGTTCTTTTACCGGGCTGCGGATTGCGGTGATGGTGGCGCGCAGCCTGTCCCAGGCGATCGGGTGTATGGTGGTGGCGGTGCCGACACTGGATGTGCTGGCGCAGAATGCACCGGCCGAGGCGCTTCATCTGGGGGTGATTTTGGATGCCAAACGCGGGCAGATATTTGTCGCGCGCTACCATTGGGCCGAAAGTGCGGCCAACGGTGTGAAGGTTTGGCAATGTGCAGCCGGTCCAATACTTACCTCGCCGGAAGAATTTGTGCGGCAATCACCGCGGCCGCTGCATGTGCTTGGAGAAGGCGTGGATTATCATCGGGGGGCATTGCGGGCCGGGGTGGATTCCGACAATGACCTCATTGAGCTTGGTCGAGAAACCTGGATTGCGCGGGCTGCGGCGGTGTATGAGTTGGGTTGGGCAATGGCTAAGCGCGGTATATTTGCCGATATCAAATCACTGGTTCCATTGTATATCCGTTTGCCGGAGGCGCAGGAGTTGTGGAACCGGCGTCATGGTGAATCGGTCAATGCTTCATAGCCGGGCGGATGGGCCAGCAGCGTTGAGTGGGGCACCTGCAGCGAACTGGTGGCGACATATCTTTCAGTAATGGCCACGGCGATACCGTTGGCGGCCCGGTAGATGAGAATGGTCCACGGACCAAAGTTTTTAAAGCGGCGCTGCAGGGCATCGGTATCGAGGCCCAGGCCGCCACGGGTTTTTATTTCCAGGCAGGCGGAAGTTGCTGGGGTGTGAATTTTATTTTCGGCTAACCAACGGCGAAGGCTGCGTTCTAAATAGGGCATCACGTGGCGAACGCGAAATGCGGTGAGCGCCGGATGAATCAGCAGTTCGGCGCTGGTAATGTAGCCACCATCGATGGTTACTGCGGTACAGCCGATGTGTCGCATTAATTCGGGGCCAAGGCCGCCGCGGATGACGGCGCCGTCCACTTCATATATCCAGTCGGCCGGTGGGCTGAGCCGGGTGATAGTTTCGGGCTGGCCGGTGATGGACCAGGGGGGAGAGTTGTTGGTAAGAAGTGTGGCGGTGCGCGCGGCGGGGCCAAGAGTGGCGGCGATTTTACCAGTCCACAAGACCGCCTGAACGGTTACACGATTTTCGCCGATCAACTCCAGATGCCCCGGCGGAAGGTGGGAAAAGTCGGTAGCGGGACTTAATTTGATGGCCCCATTGGGGATGTGCCAGATGAGCATTTCGATAGTAGATGGTCCTGGAAACATGTCTTCATAACGAAAAGATCGGCGGCCATGGCTGCGACGGGCCGGGTCGATATGAAAGCCAGCGATGGATGAAAGTTGAAGCGGCGCGTGCCGGATGTCGGCTTGAATAACATTGATCGCATGGCGGGTTGGAGTCGCTAAGGCATTACGGCGGGCCAACCACGCGCGCAAAGAATCGGCTTCGACGGCAACTACCGGACCGGCATCGGCCAGGCCCAAGGAATCACCGCCGATGCCGCAGCAGGCATCCAGGATAAGTTGGCCAGGCATGGCCGCGGCGAATCGCGTGGCCTTGTGCGCAGCAACAGCCCGTGAGGTGGCCTGCTGGAGGGCTTCCGGCACGGCCCAGAAACGTTGCGGATTTGCGGGTGAAGGGGGGAATTTTCCCGCCTCAGCCGCGGCTCGGCGATGACATTCACAGACGATGGCGGCGGCGTGGATGTACTGGGCCGGCCAACGACGACGCAACCTGGCTATGCAGGCGACGTTCATTGGAGCGGCGGCGGAAAAATGTTCCACCGTCTCCAGCAGTTCGCGGCCAGGAGGTGTTGTGAGATATTGCACAGTTGACACAGTACAGCCGGCATTATCCGGCAAATACTCTGCGCCAATCCTGTGTCTATTCATGCCTTAACCGCGGATCCGGGGAGTTTAGCCCTGGGTCAAGGTAACTTCAAAAGGCGAAATATCAAACTTCAGGCTCTTTTTACCACCTTTGGCCCAGGATCCAAGAGAATAAATGACCTGCTTGCCGCTACGCTTATTGACGATGACCCGATTCATCCGGAGCAAGCCTAGATGGTGGCTTACAGTCGGCTGTGCGAGCTTAAGATCGCGGCAGAGGTTGTTGACAGACCGATCCCCTTCCGCCAAGTACATGACAATTTGCAGACGGGTTTTATCCGAGAGCAAGCGAAACAGCGAACATAAAGACGTTAATGATTCTTCAGATTTGGATGCCATAGATTTCTCCATTATTAAACAACTGCGAACCAACAGCTATACATACGCCAGATAATCGAGGCGGGTTCGACATACCAAGGAAAATTTTATGGTTTTATTTTGTGTCGTGACCAACAAAATATTTCCAACTTTCGCGGCGGGCAATGGACCCGGCCGACTACCTTTCTCATCATAGGCTAACAATGGTAGCTGTCAATGTATGGAGGGTGGCACTAATGTAATCATTCATACGTTGGGCGGGCGGGCACACGCAGCGGTAAGCCCATGCCGACTATTTAGTCGCGGCTTTCCAGAGCGTGCCGCGTTACCGGTCCTGACGCAGATGCGGATTCTCAACAGTCGCGGGTTGGAATGGCGACAACGGGTCCAAGCCACGCGGCGCTCGGCGCGGCCTGGTTATGTAGACTGAAGCTGGTACCGCAAAATGATGACATTGTGATTGAGACACTCCCGCTTGGCATGGGTAGAGTTGCCGGTGGCTCATTATGTGGATACCTTGATGCACTGAATGGTTTGCCGGTGCGGCGGGAACCGGGCCATGGCGGTAGACAACGGAAATTAATGTCGACGGCTTTTGAGTATAGACCAAACAGGGTGTGTAAACATGAATAATCCATTAATCGGCAAAACCGCCATTATTACCGGGGCGAGTGCGGGTATCGGATGGGCGGTTGCGGAAGACTTGGCGGCGGCGGGGGCCAAGGTGGTGGTATCCGCTCGACGAAAAGAGCGGCTGGAAGCGTTGGTGAAAAAAATTGTCGCTGGTGGCGGCAGCGCCCTGGCGGTAGAGGCGGATGCTGGGGACACGGGACAGATTGATCAACTTGTGAAAGAAACACAAGACTGGGCGGGTCGCCTGGATATTGTAGTTGTGAATGCGGGGCGCGGTCTGGCTGGAGGAATCTTATCCAGTGATCAGCAGCAATGGGAATCCATGTACCGGCTGAATGTATTGGGCGCTGCGTATCTGATGCGGCGGGCGGGAGAGATACTGTGCCAACAGGGGCGGGGCGATATCGTGGTGCTGGGTTCGGTTTCCGGGCATCATATTTCTCCATTCAGCGGCTTTTACGGTTCGAGCAAATGGGCGATTGCGGGTGCGGCAGAGGCGATGCGGCGCGAGGTTTGTGGAAAAGGGGTGCGGGTAAGCATTATTAAGCCCGGAATTGTTGCCAGCGAATTTCAGGCGGCGGCGGGGTATGATGCGGAAAGCTTCGGGGCGTGGGTCAAAAGGTGGGGCCAGCCGCTCAATCCCGCGGATGTGGCAAAGGTGATTACGTTTATTGTGTCACAGCCTGGGCATGTGCATATCAATGAAATAGTTTTGCGGCCTACGAGGCAAGATTATCCATAAACGGTCGGGTTGAGGCACGGGAGCAAGGGGTAAAATAAGCGTATTACTTGAAGGTGATGAATGGATGAGGTTTTATGGAAGCCCTGATACGCGTGATGAGGGGCGTTTGGCCCTACCGCTGGCGGGTAATTATTGGCCTGGTGTGTGCGCTGGGCGTAGGTATTTCCTACGCTTCGGGCGTGGCCACGATGTTGCCGGTGATGAAAATATTTATCAGTGCCGAGGGTATTCATGGCTGGGTAGACCATTGGGCGGCGCAGCGACGATTGCATATCCGGTTTTTAAGTTTGGATGCGTCGGCGCGCAAGGACCAAATTGCATTAATCGTTACGCGCACGAACAAGGGTGTGGCCAGAAGCCTGGCCGGACTGGCCGCCGGCGACCGCATTGTTCGCGTGAAACTGGTGGGGGCGGCGGGGGCCACGGTGCAGCGGAGTTCGGCATGGAAAGGGATGACGGCGATTCTGGCAACAGGACCGGCCGGGCAAAAAGCGATCCTTCATATTCAATCCGCATCGCAAGTTACTCCGCAATCGGTAACGGTGGTTCTGGCCCGGCAGGCGTGGTGGATCGGGCGGGCGGTGCGGCTGATCAACTTGTTGCCGGTGGATCCGTTTACCAGTTTGTGCTGGGTGGTCATATTTTTTATTGTGTTGTGTATTGTGGGTGGAGCGTTTCGGTATTTGCAGCAGTATCTGGCGATGACAGTGGCGGCGCGGATGGTCATTGACCTGCGACGACGGGTTTATAACCGGGTTTTGCAATTCCCGGCATCTTACTTTTCTCAGAAAGGAACCAGCGATGTCATGAGTCGGCTTACGCAAGATACCAACAACCTGACGGATGGCGTGGCATCGCTGATGGGAAAACTGGTGCTGGAACCGGTCAAGGCGGCATTTGTGGCGGCAGTAGCCTTGTGGGTGAATTGGGAGTTGTGTGTGGCGATGGTCTTGGTGGTGCCGGTAATCGGGCTGATTATCCGGCAGTTCAGCAAGCGGATGCGGCGTGCGAGCCAGCGCGGTCTGGAACGATGGTCGGGCATGTTATCGATCTTGCAAGAATCACTTTCGGGGCAACGGGTGGTGAAAGCCTATTCTGCGGAAGGTTACGAGCGCCGGCGGTTTGCCCAGGCCAATCGGGCGCTGTATCAGCAGCAGCGCAAGCTTTCGCATTATGCTGCTCTTTCGCGGCCGACCATTGAAGCCATGGCGGTGGTGCTGGCGAGCATACCCATTCTGATTCTGGCCAAGCTGGTACTGCAGGATACAATCAGCAAAGAGAGTTTCTTTCTGCTGCTGGCGTGTTTTGCGGCGATCTTTGAGCCGCTGCGGAAACTTTCAGATGTGAATACCAAGCTGCAGCAGGCCAATGCTGCGGCGACGCGGATTTTTGAAATTTTTGATCTGGAGCCGGAGGTCAACCATAGTCGTCAGTTGCCAGCGCTGCCGCGGCATCATGAGTCGATTGAATTTCGCGATGTGGGCTTTGAATATCCCGGCCATGACAAAACCGTCCTGGACCATATCAGCTTTCGGGTGCTTCATGGCCAGACCACGGCTGTGGTGGGTGGCAATGGATCAGGGAAGACCACGCTGCTGTCGCTGTTGCCGCGGCTGTATGTTGCCAGTCGGGGCCAAGTGCTTATTGATGGAGTGGACACCGCGGGGGTATCGCTGCGCTCGCTGCGCCGGCAGATCGGATTGGTTTCACAGGATACCGTGCTTTTTGCGGACACCATCTACAACAATATTGCGTACGGGCGGCGTCATGCTACCGCGGAACAGATTATGGATGCGGCGCAGCGCAGCTTTGTGGACGAATTTGTGGCCACTATGCCGGATGGGTATCAGACTATGGTCGGGCAGGACGGGGTCCGGCTTTCGGGGGGTCAGCGCCAACGGCTGGCGATTGCGCGGGCCATTTTGCGCGACCCGGCGATATTGATTCTCGATGAAGCCATGAGTCAGATTGATAACGAAAGCGAACTGAAGATAACGCTTTCTCTGCGCGATTTCATGCGCAATCGCACCACGTTTGTGATTGCCCATCGTCTGGGCACCATTACCAGTGCGAACACCATCATCTGCCTGGATGCAGGGCGCATGGTTGGCATTGGAACGCATCAACAACTGATGGCGACGTGTCCGGAGTACCGGCAACTCTATGAAACCCAATTCCGTCAGGTCGGATAGCCGCGGCGCGGTTGGAAGCTAAGCACCAGGCCGAAGTTGGGTTCAAGGCCGGTCAAGAACCTATCGGAGCGACGATGGCGAATGTTCTGGAAAATGCCTTGCTGGAAAAGCTTGGGACTTTGCGCTTCACGGGGCCACGGCGCGTGACCGGAGGGCGTGTGGGAGAACGCCGTTCCATGCTGCGTGGTGCGAGTGTGGAAATTGCGGACTTTCGAGCTTACGTACAGGGAGATGACTTTCGATACATTGACTGGAATGCCATGGCCCGGTTTGACCAGCCGGTGGTGCGGCTATTTGTGGATCAGCGGGCGTTGCCGGTAACCATTCTGCTGGATATCAGTGCCAGCATGGATTTTGGAAATCCCAACAAGCTGAGTTTTTCACGGCGGCTGGCGGCGGCGTTGGGGTGGATAGGCCTGGCCCGGCAGGATCAAATGACACTTTGGCCGGTCGGCGGTGGCACGGGCCGTAGCGGTAGAAAGGCCACCTTTGTTACCAAGGCAGGTTTCGCCGGATTACAGGAATTTGTACAGACCCTGAAAAGTGGCGGCAGGGCGGATTTTGCGTGGCCGGCACGGGTGCTGGGCGAGCATGGTCCGCGCGGAGGGCTTATCGTGGTGATCAGCGATCTGCTGGACGCTGGCGAGGCCATGGATCATTGGCGGCACTTGATGTCCCAGGGGCAGGAGGTTCGCCTGCTGCATGTTCTTTGTCCGCAGGAAGTACATCCGCAACCAAGCCAGGCGGTCCGGCTGGTGGATGTTGAAACAGGGCGACGGATAAGTGTATTGCCGAATCGCAACATGCTGCGCCAGTATGATAACCGTGTGCAGACATTTCTGTCTTCCATGCGGGAGAAGTGCCGGCACCATCAGATTCCATACGTGCTTTTGTCCAGTGACGCTGAACTGCAATGGGTTCTCTTTGATGTTCTTACCGGCGCTGGCATCCTGCAGCGCTGAAAATTTCCGAAAATTATTAAAAATTATTATTGCGGCTGATAATCTGTGGTCGATAAACGTTCACAGGTGCATATGGACGTGGGAATGTATTTTCCGGATGGAATCAGGGCCTGCTGGAAAAGTGTGGCCTTAAAGCAAAGAGCGAATCGCCTGCCAAGACCGAAGGGGTGAGAAGATATACCAGAGTCAACGACGTAAGCTGGAACGTCGGCTGGCAGGGAAAAATGTTTTCCAGAGTCTTTCCACTCGATGGAAAGGAGGTGATACATGATGGCTGCCAAGAAATCAAAGTCCCGCAAGAGTACCAAGAAATCAGCGAAAAAGAGTACCAAGAAATCTGGACGTCGCTGAGACTCCTGCGCCGTGGCAACGGTTGTTCCGCTGCTACGTGTATCGTGACCGCCACCCCAAGACTCGTCTTGGGGTTGGTTGGTTGCGAAACAGAAAGCGAATGTGGCCCCTGATGCCTGTCAATCACCTGAACCCGCCGTCTGCGGCGGGTTTTTCATGCGCGGATTCCGGTTTTTTCTTTTGATCAGCCAGTACATTGTGCCACCACGCCCAGGAGCATTGGTTTGGCGGCACCGGTTACCTGTGGCAGGTTGGCGGGTACGCCGTCCAGCGTAGCGGCTCCCAGCAGCGCAAAGGCCATGGCTTCTCTGGCTTTATTGGCAATTCTCACTTGATCCATGGGTATG
This sequence comes from Planctomycetota bacterium, assembly GCA_021790385.1. Lineage (GTDB taxonomy): Bacteria > Planctomycetota > Phycisphaerae > WQYP01 > WQYP01 > JABEVA01. The sequence continues at coordinate 15,205 of JAJYDW010000024.1, read as the reverse complement.
AGGGTGCGGCAACCAAGCTTGTCCAGATCAGCAGTCAGATAGCGCATGAGTTCCGGATTGTGCAGCCCGCCTCCGCCGATGATTACCTCATCCGGAACCCGGGGCAGAAATCGGTGATAGGCGTCGGCAATGCTCCATGCCGTGAGAGCTGTAAGGGTGGCGGCGAGATTGCAGATTTTTTTTCCGGCGGCTCGAGTTAGAAGATTTTCAACAAAAGCCGCGCCAAAAACTTCGCGGCCGGTACTTTTGGGTGGTAATTGCGAAAAGTATCGGTGGGCTTTGAGGCGGGTAAAAAGTCGTTCATCCACCCGGCCCTGCCGGGCGATGCGGCCGTTGGTATCACAGTGCTGGCGGCCGCCGGTGGCGATGGACATAAGTGCGTCAATGGCCATATTGCCTGGACCGGTGTCAAAGGCCAGCACGTCGGAGAAGCCCCGGCCTGACGGTAAATAAGTAACATTGGCAATGCCGCCGATATTTTGAATGGCCCTGGTCTTTCTGGTATCGCGCAGGAGAATCGCATCGGTCCAGGGGACCAGCGGAGCTCCGTGGCCGCCGACGGCCATGTCCGCACTGCGAAAATTGCCGATGGTTGGTATGCCTGTCAGTGCCGCAATGACGGATACATCGCCGAGTTGAAGCGTGGATCCGGTGGTATGGCCGGGCTGCGGGGGCAGGTGGCAGATGGTTTGGCCGTGCGAGGCCACGGCGGTGACGCGATGCGTGGCAATACGGGCGTGCTGCAGAGCGGATTGAACGGCGGCGGCGAAAGACCGGGCGGTTAAAAAATTGAGTTCGCAAATTTCGGCGGCGGAGCTTGGAGCAGAAGCCATGGCGGCCAGCAGGCGGCGACGCAGCCGCGGCGGCCAGTTTGTCTGGTGATGATGGAGTAATCTTGCTGATAAACGAGGGGCGAGGCCATGAATTTCCACGATTGCAGCGTCAATGCCGTCCACACTGGTCCCGCTCATCAGACCGATGATGATTCTTGAAGGCATAAGGATGACTCCGTTTATGTTATGAAGTGGACAGATCCTGGGGCATCGCGGATGTTGCAGCGGCCGGTGGCCGGCTCGCCGAAGCGGCTAAATCGGCCAAGGTGCGGCCGGCCGTCCATTGCTCCTGGGCTTCATGCATTTGTAAAATGATCGGCGCGGAAAGAAGGGGATGGTCGGCACCAGCGGCACGACTGGCTTCCAGTAATGTCTGGCAACGGTGGCCCATGGCGTGCAGCAGCTCGCGCAGGGTGATATTTTCGGGGGCTTTAGCCAGAGCATATTCCATTTCTTCGCCATCCAGAGCATGAACCAGGCCGGCTTGCTGCAGGGCCGTGAGGAATTCCGTAGCGATATGAGGCGCAAGATGCAGATTCTTGGCGGCTAATTCAGGATTTACTGTTTGTCCCTGGCGAAACCGCTGCACTAGAAGGACCGCCAGCGGCAAAACCCAGTGCGAATCAATCAGGGGGGTGTTATAACTCCGTTCATTGAGCTGCCGTCGCACCAGGATTCGAAAGTGCTGTTGTATATAGGCTACTTCAACCCCCAGCAGCAGAAATATCCAAGTGAGATAGATCCAGAACATAAACAGCGGAATCAGCCCCAGATTGCCGTACCATTTGCCGTATCCGGCCACATACCCCACATACAGGCCAAAGCCCCACTTGCCCAGTTCCCATAAAATGGTGGCAGCCAGCGATCCCCAAAGAGCCGCTCTCCAGGTAACGAGTGTATTGGGTATTATTTTATAAAACAGCAGAATGATGACCCATACACTTACATAGCTGGCCAGCAGCGTCAGAGGTTGCATAAATATCTGAACTGTGGAAACCGATCCCGCAAATACAAGGAATTTTGCGGAAAAGTAGAACGACATGGCCAGGCCCAGCGGCCCCAACGTCAGGACGCACCAGTACAAGGTCAGTCGGCGAGCCCACGGGCGAGGGGTGGTTACGCTATAAATATGTCCAAATGTAGATTCTATTACCCTCATCAGGCTGATAGCTGCCCACAGAAGCACGAAAAAGCCGACAGCCCCGGTCCCCGGATTTTGCAGTACCACGCGAACTTTGGCTATGGTGTGATTCAAGGTTTTGATGAGCAAATCGGAATTATTTCCGGTAGCACCGCGGTTATGTATCTGGGTGAGGCCAAAACGGGAAAAGAGAGCCACTTCAGCATGTTGCACATCCGCGTTGGTAAAAGCCATGGACATGACGATCATTCCCAGCACGATGGTGGGCAATAGACTAAAAAGCGTGTTATAGGTGAGGGCCGCGGCTTGCTGGGTGGTACGATCTTCGCTGATGCGCCGGGCTAGAATCAGACGGATCAGGTTCAGCCGTTGCAGAAGCCATGTAATGCGGCCTGCGGACTGCTCTTGTTCGGTTGATACTGACGACTCTATTGTCAGAGGTTTAGACATCAACTGTCTCCATGGGCATCTGTCACCGGTATTGTAACACGTCGCGGGGACGGCTGCAGGACAAAAGTGGCTGCACTAATTCAAGACCGCACGCCCGATGCGGTCCGCGACGGACGCGGACCGCTGTTGCGGCCAAAACCGTCTCTTGAGTACAAAAGTGGGCGATACGCGGCCTTTGCCCGAATTTATGTCGCCTGAACGCTTGAACCCGTGGACACTTTCGCTATGGCCCATTTTATGATAAAAGCTGGGACAGTTTTTCGCCTGCGGTACGCGGCTTTTCCCATAATAAAAAGGGTGGTTTTTCATGCCAAAACGCACGGATATCAAGAGCATCCTCATCATTGGTTCAGGCCCCATTGTGATCGGACAGGGTTGTGAATTCGACTATTCCGGTACGCAGGCATGCAAAGCTCTTAAGGAAGAGGGATTCCGCGTTATTCTGGTAAATTCCAATCCAGCCACCATCATGACTGATCCGGAAATGGCGGACCGTACCTATGTCGAACCCATTACCGTGGAAGCGGTTACGAAAATCATCGCCAAGGAACGTCCGGATGCCCTGCTGCCGACCTTGGGTGGGCAGACCGCGCTGAATGTTTCCGTCGCGCTGGCGGATGCGGGTGTGCTGAATAAATACTCGGTGCAGATGATTGGAGCCACGCGCGAGGCCATTCATCGCGGCGAAGACCGCAAGAAGTTCAAGCAAATTATGGAATCGATCGGGCTGGCCTGTCCGCGCAGCGGGCTGGCTTACAACATGGAGCAGGCCCGTGCCGTAGTGCAGGAAACCGGCCTGCCCTGTATTATCCGCGCGTCGTTTACCCTCGGCGGTACCGGTTCTGGCATCGCCTATAACATGGAAGAATTTGAAACCCTGGCCCAGCGCGGCCTGGATGCTTCCATGATTACGGAAATACAAATTGATCAATCTCTGATCGGCTGGAAGGAATATGAGCTGGAAGTCATGCGCGATCGAGCGGATAACGTGGTCATTATCTGTGCTATTGAAAACTTTGATCCCATGGGTGTGCATACCGGCGATTCCATCACCGTTGCTCCAGCCCAGACGCTTACCGACAAGGAATACCAGCGTATGCGCGATGCGGCCATTGCGGTTATCCGGGCCATCGGTGTGGAAACCGGCGGGTCCAACATTCAGTTCGCGATCAACCCGCAAAATGGCGAGATGGTGGTCATTGAAATGAACCCGCGGGTCTCGCGATCTTCCGCGCTGGCCAGCAAAGCCACGGGATTCCCGATTGCCCGTATTGCCGCCAAACTGGCGGTCGGCTACACACTCGATGAACTGCCCAACGATATTACCCGCCGCACCGCGGCGTGTTTTGAACCCACCATTGACTATGTGGTGGTAAAAATTCCGCGGTGGACGTTTGAAAAATTCCCGGATGCTGATGAAACCCTTACCACGCAGATGAAAAGTGTTGGCGAGGCCATGAGCATCGGCCGCACTTTCAAACAGGCTCTGCAAAAGGGTATCCGTTCCATGGAGGTCAAACGCTTCGGCCTGGGGCTGGACCGGATTGATAAATGGTGGCGGTGGCAAAGCGAAGAATTGGCCAACCACGCGCCGGTTCAGGCACTTGGTGATCGTGGGTCGCTGGTAACCCGTACCGCGGCGCTGGAAGAACAGGCGCAGGTATGGCCGATACCGGCGGAGAGACTGGCCCGGAAACTTGCCGTGCCGTCGCAGGGACGGATGTATTACATCCGCTATGCGTTCAAAATGGGCCAATCGATAGAGCAGGTGCATGAATTAACACGTATTGACCCATGGTTCCTGGCGCAGATGAAGGAACTGGTGGATTTTGAGGATGAGCTTCTGTCACGCCGTGGAGAAATTCAATTTATCGCGGGTGCTGCGGCCGGCAAGCCGGGCACAGCCGGCAAGGCTGCATTGGCCGCATTGTTGCTGCGTGCCAAGGAACTTGGTTATTCGGATGTGCAACTGGGCACCGTCTGGGGACTCACGGCAGCGCAAGTACGGGCCTTGCGCCAGGCTCTGGAGGTCCGGCCGGTTTACAAACTGGTCGATACCTGCGCTGCGGAATTTGAAGCTGCCACCCCTTATTATTATTCCAGCTATGAACAACCGGTGCGGAAAATAGGTGCCGACGGAATCCCGCCGATGGTAGAAGATGAAGTACGCATCACGGATAAAAAGAAGGTGATTATTCTGGGGGGCGGCCCCAATCGCATTGGGCAGGGTATTGAGTTTGACTACTGCTGCGTGCAGGCGGCCTTTGCCTGCCGGGAACTTGGCTTGGAAAGTGTGATGGTCAATTCCAATCCGGAAACAGTCAGCACGGACTATGATACGTCGGACCTGCTGTTTTTTGAACCGCTGACGCATGAAGATGTGCTGCATATTGTGGAACGTTTGAACGTGGCTCCGCTGGGTTCGGGTGGGGAGGGCCGGGTGCTGGGCGTCATCGTGCAGTTTGGCGGCCAGACCCCGTTGAATCTGGCCCGTGGGCTTAAGGACGCGGGCGTACCCATCATCGGTACTGCGGTAGAGTCCATCGAAACTGCCGAAGATCGCGACCAATTCAATCAACTGATTGTACGCCTGAAGTTGCGCCAGCCGGATGGCGGAATAGCCCGCAGTGCCGAGGAAGCACGTACGGTGGCCCAGCGCATCGGCTATCCGGTGTTGGTGCGGCCATCCTATGTGCTGGGAGGCCGGGCGATGGAAATTGTGTCCACCCAGGAACAGCTTGACTTTTATATTCGCCATGCGGTGGAAGTGGCCGACGACCATCCCATTCTGATTGACCGTTTTCTGGGCGATGCAACCGAAGTGGATGTGGATGCCATCGGTGATGGGGAGAATTTTCTGGTGATCGGGGTGATGGAACATATCGAGGAAGCGGGCATTCATTCGGGGGATTCGGCGTGTTCGATTCCGCCATTTAGTCTGGCGGCGGACGTGGTGGCAGAAATTCGCCGCAACACGCTGGCCCTGGCCAAGGCCCTGAAAGTCCGGGGGCTGATGAATGTGCAGTTTGCCATCAAGAATGACCAGGTCTACGTGCTGGAAGTGAACCCGCGGGCCAGCCGCACGGTGCCGTTTGTCAGCAAGGCTACCGGTGTACCGTGGGCCCGCATTGCGGCGAAGGTGATGTGCGGTAAAACACTTACCGAGATGGGTGTTACCCAGGAGGTGGTGCCCGCGCGGCACGTGGCCGTGAAAGAAAGTGTTTTTCCCTTTAACAAATTTCCCGGCGTGGATGTTATTCTTGGACCGGAAATGCGCTCCACCGGCGAAGTCATGGGCATTGACGAAACCTTTCCCGTCGCCTATGCCAAATCGCAGATGGCGGCCGGTGCGAGCTTGCCGCTGAAGGGCACGGTATATTTTTCCGTGCGCGACGGTGACAAGCAGGCTATTATTCCCACTGCACGAAAATTGCAGACAGCGGGTTTTAGTCTCCTGTGCACCAGCGGCACGTGGCAGGTGTTCTCACAGGCCGGTATTGCCTGCCAGCGGATCAACAAAATTCCGGAAGGGCGGCCGAACATTATTGATGCCATCAAAAATCACCAGGTGGATTTGCTTATCAACACACCCACAACCAAAGGTCCCAATACTGATGAAGGGCGCATTCGCGCTGCGGCCGTATTGCACAAGGTGCCTATTATCACCACCGTAACCGGAGCCGAGGCCGCCGCCGATGCCATCGTCTCGCTGCAGCAAAAGGATTGGATGGTCAAATCCTTGCAGGAATATTACGCGCAGATAAAACCAGATTTGGTGGCGGGCACGTCGCCAAAAGACGCACGGGACGGGGCGGTAGCCGCAGCAGGGGTGTAACCGGCCTGGAAGCCGCGATTTGTCCGGCAAAACTGGAAAACCCGGCTGGTGAGTGCTATGGTTATCGGGTACGCATAAATATGGCAGATGTTATGGACGGTCAAAATTCAACAAGTTCCTCAGGGCGTGGCGGGAGCGGGAGTGCCGCAGAAACGCCGATCGGGCGAACGGCGGATTCAACGCAGTGCTGCCTGCGGACAGCGCAGCGGCAGTTCGTGAGTTTGTGGGGCGAAATGGCGGAGCATTGGGGCATTAATCGCACCATGTCGCAGGTGCATGCCCTGCTGATGATTTCTCCTGATCCGATTACGGCGGAGCAAATTATGGAGGAATTGCAAATTTCCCGCGGCAACGTGAGTATGAACCTGCGCGAGTTGATTCACTGGGGCGTAGTTAGACGTACCAATGTAGCCGGGGATCGGCGGGATTTCTTCACCGCCGAGGCGGATGTATGGAGCATGTTCCACCACATCTTTAATGAGCGGAAACGCCGCGAACTGGATCCAATGCTGAGTCGCCTGGAGGCGTGTCTGAACGGATGCGCGGGCCGGCAAATTAGTCCGGAGAAACGCGTAAGCTACGAAAAATTCGTAGCTCAACTGAAAGAACTGCACGAGTTTTTTGCGATATTTCATCGCATTTTCGGTCGTATCGGCGCAGAACAACCCGACCGTCTGGCGAATATGGTCAAGGCGTTTGAGCAAATGCTGTAAAGTGGCACCGTTTCGGATGGCGGCAGACCCGGACATAAACTCGCTTGACATGGACGCTTACCAGGCCTGCGGTGGGCGTGCAGCCCGAGCGGTCCGCAGCTATAATTCAAACCTTGTCAAGGCTATTGGAACGATGGTTGTCGTCTTGATTTGATACCAGTGTCAAATGAGTGCCCGCGAACCTTGTGTCGGAATGCGAGTGGGAATCCTCCAGGAGAGGGGTATGCGGGACCGCCGGATACTTGTAGATTGTAATGTGATCCATGACGCAAGAGGCACCATTGTTAATTGACGCGGTACAGCGGGCGCGGACCACAACGCCGGCGGACATTCTCACGTCTTTTGCGCCACGGCCATGTCGGATCGGGGCGTTTTCCCTGGCGATTCCCGCCATGCAGGCGGGTCTGGCTGGTTATAGCGATATGGCCATGCGGGTGGTGGCCCGCCGCCGCGGTTGCCCGTACGCGGTAACTGAAGCTCTGTTGGACCGGGTATTGCTTTCAGGTGGTCGAGGCCGTGAAAAGGGGAGCGTTTTATGCCCGGAAGACCATCCGGTGGCGGGCCAATTGTTGGGCAGTCAGGCGGATGAAATGGCGGCGGCGGCCCGGATTTTGCTGGATTGCGGCTTTGATGTTATTGATCTGAACTTGGCCTGCCCGGTACGCAAGGTCATGGGGCGTTGCCGCGGGGGATATCTGCTCGGCGAGCCGGCCGTGGCCATTGAAATCATGCGGCGCGTGCGGGATGTGGTGCCCGGTCCTCTGACGATGAAGCTCCGTCGGGCGGTGGATGAATCTGCCGCGGCGGCTGAAAATTTTCAGCAGATCTTTGAACAGGCTCTGGACCTGGAATTTGCCGCGGTGGCGGTGCATGGACGCACGGTGCAGCAGAAGTACACAGGCCTGGCGGACTGGACGTTTTTACGGAAACTTAAAAGCCGCTATCCGCAGGCCACGATTTTTGGCAGTGGCGATGTGTTCACGGCCGAGGATGCGATGCGGATGCTGGTAGAGACCGGCATTGACGGAGTGTGGATTGCGCGGGGAGCCATAGGCAATCCGTGGATATTCAGCGAATTGTCTGCGCTGATCCGGGGTAATGCGTTACCGCCGCCGCCTGGAATTGTAGAGCAGCGGCAGGCGATTCTGGAACACTATGCCCTGGCAACGACGCTTTATGGAGAAGACCAGGCTTCGCGGCACATGCGCAAAATGGGTATTAAATATGCCAAACTGCATCCGCAAGGGGCTGTGGTATGGCGGGAATTCATTGCTGTGCAATCGCGGATGGATTGGCAGGCGGTACTGGAACGATATTACCATCAGGACGGGCCGGGAATTCGCCCGCCCAGCGTGCCGGATGCCCAGGATATGTTCCGCGGTTGCGGTTTGGCATCGGAGGCGTGTCCGTGAAGCATAAGCGAGGGGCGATGGCTGTTTTCCAAACGCCGCCGCAGCAAATTTTAATAGTCAAGCCAAGCTCGCTGGGGGATGTTGCCACGACGCTGCCACTACTGTGCGATCTGCGGGCATTGTATCCCCAAGCGCAGATCGATTGGCTGATTGCGCCGGCGTTTGCCGATTTGGTGCGCGGGCACGATGCCTTGCATGAGTTGCTGTTCTTTGATCGCGGAGCGGCAGGGCCATGGTGGTCGCTCTCGGGTTTGGGGCGGCTGTGGCGGCTGCAGCATTTGCTAAGGAGGAATCGCTACGATCTGGTGCTTGATGCCCAGGGCTTGCTGCGCAGCGGACTGATGGCACGCTGGACCGGAGCCTCGGTACGAATAGGTTTTAGCTGGGCTCGTGAGGGGGCCGTGCATTTTTATACGCACTGGGCGCACCTGCCTCCACCGCCGCAACTGGCCGTAGTGCGTATGCGCAGCTTAATGGGGCCTCTGGGTGGGTCATCCCGGCCGGTAGAGTTTCGCGTGCCGATTTCCCCGGTGGCGCTGGAAACAGTACGCGGACTGTTGCCCACTGAAGGTGGCCGGATTGCCGCGGTGATTCCCGGTGCCCGCTGGGATTCAAAACGCTGGTCGGAAGATGGATTTGGCGACCTAGCCAGGCGGCTTGCGGATGTGGGGTTTGGCATTTTGCTCATCGGCAGCAAAAGTGAACAGATCCTGTGCGAAACCATTGCCCGGCGCTTAGGGCCGGCGGCTGTGAACCTGGCCGGCCGCACCACGCTGGCCCAGATGATCGCGGCATTGTCCTTATGTGATATTGTCATTGGCAATGACAGCGGTCCGCTGCACGTGGCGGTGGCACTGGGTCGTCCGCTGGTGGGCCTTTATGGCCCGACGGATCCGTTGGATGTGGGGCCGTGGGGCCAACTGGATCATGTATTGCTGTTTGACGATCCCGGCAACTATCGGGCGTCGGCTTCGACGGATAGATCTGGTACGCTAGTACGATTGCCGGCCGATCGGGTCTGGTCCATGGTAAAAACAGTGGCTGGAATATGAAGGTATGAGCGAATCAGACCGCGGAATTTCAGAGAGTGGTATCCGGTTACCACGGAGCACCACCCTGGTGTTGGCCAGCGCCTCGCCGCGCCGGGCGGAGTTGTTGCGCCTGGCGGGCTACGAATTTATCGTGCGCCCAAGTCGGCACCGGGAACTGTGTCAAAAGCCAGGCTCGATTCCGATTGAAGTATGGCCGGTGTGTGTGGCCATGGCCAAGGCACTGGCGGTACCGCGAAGGCGGAATCGCAACGAAATTATTCTGGCTGCGGACACCATTGTGGTGGTTAATGGTAGCATTCTCAACAAAGCCCATCACTGTGGACATGCCAGAGAAATGCTTTCTCTGCTGATGGGACGTACCCATCAGGTGATGACGGGGTTGGTGCTGCTGGCTCCGGGTGCCCAGCGGCTGGCGTGTGCCACCACTGTGTGTCGCATGAAAAGGCCTTCATCCGACTGGTTGGAGAAATATCTGGATTCGGGTCAATGGCGCGGCAAGGCGGGAGCGTATGGTATACAGGATCCGGCGGTGGAGGCACACCGGATGGTGCAGGTAATTTCAGGAGAATGGCATAATGTGATGGGGTTGCCGCTGGAATTACTGCGTCAAGAGCTGGCATCACTGCTGACCAAACGGGACTAAACAGCGGCTGGTTGCTGGGGCCAACGCCGGGCTTTCGAACGTGAGGCTACGCGCCGTGATAGGCGCGACGGTGCCTGGTCGCGGTCCCCGCTATACATTTTTACGATTTCAACGTCGCACGGGGGTGGCGTTTTCTTGCCGGCTTGAAGGTGCTGCGAAAATGCATATAATTCAACGGCTGTACAGAGTGCTAGGAGTTGCAAAAATGCCTCATGTTTGTCATTACACCGCCCGCAAGACCCGTATTGGTCGCCAATGCACCTACCGTGGCAAAGCCAAATATCTGGGTGGCGTTGGAATCAAGATTACCGGACGTAGTGCCCGAAAATTTAAGCCAAACCTTCAGAAAGTGCGGGCTTTGGTGGATGGCAAACCAGTGCGTGTCTGGGCTTCCGCCAAGGCCATCAGAAGCGGCCTGGTGAAAAAGCGGCTGGCGCGGCGGCAAACTTATCGTCCAGCGTCGGTCTGAAGCCCAGGGAGGTGCGGCGCTGTGCGGTAGGCGGGCGAAAATGGCTGGCGTTGGTCCTTGGCCCGCCAATCTCCATCTGAATGGGAGTCTCATTTATGTCCGAGCCTCAGGAATCGCAATTGCTTGACGAAAATCAGGTGCGGCACGTTGCCAAACTTGCCCGTCTGGACCTTGCCAACGCGGATGTGGCGCTTCTGTCACAACAAATATCGTCGATTCTCAATTATGTCCGGCAGATTCAAGAACCATCCGTGGAAGGATTAGAACCTCTGGCCCATCCTCTTTCTCTGGAAAATGTGCTCCGGGATGATGTGGTGCGGCCTTCGCTGCCGCTGGAGTCCGTCCTGGCCAATGCCCCGTCCAAAGATGGATCATTTTTTACGGTTCCTCAAGTGCTGGATGCTTCCATGGGCGGAGGATAATGGCCATGGCCGATCATTTGCAATATCGTTCCAACCCGGCAACGCAAACGTACCGCAATTTAATGACTCATGATGTGGTCGAAACATCAGGAAAGGATGGCATGAGCACACTACGCTGGATAACGCTATCGGTGGTATTAATGACGATGATGGTATTGGCCGGCTGCGCTCAGCGCGATGTGCTGGTTGGTCCGCAACCTGTACACCGGGCGGTTTTCCTGGACAAAATACTGCCGGTACCATCGCATACCTCCAATTCTTATCTGATCGGCTATAGTTCACCGGCTGCGGTCAGTCCAGCTCCTCGCCCGCGTGCGGGCACGTTTACATTTGTCGTGCCGCCGGGTGTTACGCAGTTTGAAAAGCAAACCCGATTAACGCATGAGTATCTACTTTATATGGGGCGTCCCGCGCCCGACCAAAAACCCTTTGTCACTTTGATTGTGGCCCATGGTGTTGTACCTGTCAGCAAGAACAATGCTGCCATGCGGGTAAAATCATCCCGCCTTTTCTTACTCAACGGTTTGCCGGCTCAGGAATGGACCGGTCATACCACCACGGGCGCTGGTTTTGCGGAAATTGTGGTCCGAAGCCCCGATCAGGGCGGCGAACTCGATGCCATGGCCATCAGCTCCACCCCGACAACCCGCAAACTGGCTTTGGCCGTACTCAAAAGCATCCACTGGCAGGCCTCGAAATCTGCTGGTGATTCAGAGCCGTGATGCGGTCCGGCGCGTCAACGTTGATTAAACAGAGGCGGTTTTAGTTGCTTAGCAAACTCGCCGGATTCCATGGGTTACCTCAAGCAGGAAACAAAATACCATGCCAGAAATTCTTTCCGCCACGCTATTGCGGAACAAAATTGCCAATGGCGAAATCACGGCTGTGGATGCGGCAAGTTCTACGTTGGAGGCCATTGGTCGCCTGGATCCCCGTCTGCATGCTTTTAACACCACGCTGGCTGACCGGGCCATGGAAAAAGCCCGCACGGTTGACCAGGCCCGTGCCGGCGGCAAGCCATTGGGAATGCTGGCCGGCGTACCCATTGCCATTAAAGACAATCTATGCACCACGTTTGGCACCACCACATGCTCGTCGCGGATGCTCGAAAATTTCCGCAGTCCTTACAATGCTACGGTGGTGGATCGGCTGGAGGCCGCCGGTGCTGTCATTGTTGGCAAAACAAATCTCGATGAATTTGCCATGGGATCTTCCACGGAAAATTCCGCTTTTGGACCTACGCGCAATCCCTGGAATCTGGATTGCGTGCCCGGTGGATCCTCAGGTGGGTCTGCTGCGGCCATGGCCGCCGGCCTGTGTGCGGCCGCATTAGGCTCCGATACGGGCGGCTCCATTCGTCAACCTGCCGGCTTATGCGGCATTGTGGGGCTCAAGCCTACGTATGGGCTGGTATCACGGTATGGCCTGGTTGCGTTTGCCAGTTCCCTCGATCAAATTGGTCCCATGACACGCTCTGTGGGCGATGCGGCCCTTTTGCTGCAGGTTATCGCCGGACCTGATCCATTGGATTCCACCAGTTGGCCCCAGCCTCCGGCGGATTATCTTTCCGATCTGGAAAAGCCGCTGGAAGGAGTGCGTATTGGTTTACCGGCGGAATTTAACGTGGAAGGAACTCAGCCGGTGGTTGCCCAGGCGGTAGCCGCGGCCGTGGAATTTTACCGTAAGCAGGGGGCCACCATTGTGCCGGTTCACCTGCCGCACACGAAATATGGCATCGCGGCCTATTACGTCATCGCTCCGGCAGAGGCCTCCAGCAACCTGGCCAGATACGACGGCGTGCATTACGGCCATCGTACCGCCCAGCCGCGGGACCTTTATGATCTTTATGCACGCAGCCGGGCCGAAGGTTTCGGGCCGGAGGTGCGGCGGCGCATCATGCTGGGAACCTATGCTTTGTCTTCAGGTTATTATGATGCTTATTACCTGCGAGCCTTGAAAATCCGCCGCCTCATCAAAAATGATTTCGATCAGGCCTTTACCCAGTGCGATTTTATCATTGGCCCCACGTCACCGACGGTGGCTTTTCCTCTGGGTTCTAAAAGCGGCGATCCGATGCAGATGTATTTGTGCGACGTATTCACCGTAACGTGTAATATCGCCGGCATTCCGGGCATGAGCATCCCTTGTGGCTTTGCCGATGGTTTGCCTGTCGGCATGCAAATACTGGGGCCGAACTTCAGTGAGGCGGGTATGTTGCGCCTGGCCCGGATGTATGAAAAGGCCCACGACTGGTATACACGTCGGCCGCCGGTTCATGGCAATTAGCTTCTGTGGTCAGCGTGCGGCTGCCGCTCAAGCATACATGTTGCTGAGTGTGCTATATGCATCATTTCTCACTGCGCGCCGTCTTCCGTGGTCAACGGCCATTTGCCTTTGCGCTTTCCACGGGTTAAAATAAAAGCATAAGTTCCTTTCGGCGCTGATTTCCTCATAAGTTTGAGTTGCCCACGCTGGAGTACCTGCTTAAGGTTGCAATGGCAACCAAGAGCCTTGTTTTGGAGATTTTATGTCCTTTTCCACTTTTGGCTTCAATGCCGATATCCTTCGTGGCATCAAAGACTTGGCCTACACCCGCCCAACTCCGGTGCAGGTTAGCGCCATTCCGCCGGCCATGCTTGGACGTGATGTGCTGGCTTGTGCCGCGACAGGCTCGGGCAAAACCGCAGCTTTTCTGTTGCCCACCATGCATCGACTGATGAGCAAACCCGGCCGCGGCCCGCGGGCCCTGGTGTTAACCCCTACCCGTGAGCTAGCCGCCCAGATTCACCAGAATCTTCAGGAACTTTCCACGCACACACGTATTTCAGGTGCGGCTGTATTTGGTGGTGTGGCAATGGGGCCGCAGGAGCACGCTTTTCGCACCCACGTGGATATTATTATTGCCACGCCGGGCCGCCTGCTGGATCATCTGCGCAATGCTTACGCCAGTTTTTCTGGACTGGAAATTTTAATTTTAGACGAGGCAGACCGGATGCTGGATATGGGATTTATGCCCGATATTCGGCGGATTTTGCGGGTTCTGCCTACCCACCGCCAAACCTTGTTTTTTTCCGCCACCATGCCGCCGGAAATACGGCATCTCACCAGTGAACTGCTCAAAAACCCCGTAACGCTGCAACTGGAACGGCAGAGTGCTCCCGCGGTGGGCATTACCCAGGCCATCTATCCGGTCCCCGCCCATCTAAAAACTTCCCTGCTGCTGGAAATGCTTCGGGATGAAGAACTCGTATCCGTGATCTGCTTTACCCGCACCAAGCATCGGGCCAATCGCCTGGCGGATTTTCTTAAACGCCACAACATTTCCTGTGTACCCATTCACGGCAACCGTTCGCAGGCCCAGCGGACCGCGGCACTGGCGGGCTTTAAGTCGGGTCAATTTCGGGTGTTGGTAGCTACGGATATTGCCGCCCGCGGCATTGACATTTCCGATGTTTCGCACGTTATTAATTTTGATTGTCCGCATCTGGCCGATGACTACATCCATCGCGTGGGACGTACCGGCCGGGCTTCCGCCACCGGCGATGCGTTCACACTGGTTTCTCCCGAAGAGGAATCCAATGTGCGGGTGATTGAACGGGCCATCGGCAAACGCCTGCCGCGCGTTACGCTGCCGGAGTTCGATTACACCAGGCAATCCACGGAAAAACTGGAAGTGCCGTTGGCCCAGCGCATTGCTGCTATTCGCCAGCGCAAGGCCCAGGAACACGCCCGCCGCGATCAAAAGACGCAGCGGCCCCAGGGCTTTCAACCGCGACCTCATCCGGAAGCCGGGTTTAATCGCTCCAGCGGTAATCCCTCACGCATGGAAGTTGATGGCAATGCAGGCTTTCACCGCGGCGACAAGCAGCGCTACGGATCGGATCGTCGCGGCCATGGGTCCAGACCTGCCGGCGGAAGGCATTTTCCACCGGCGTCGGGTGAATCACGTCATCGTCGCCCCATGGGCAGGTGAGTTGGGTGCGGCCAGTAATTGTGGCATCGTGCCCGCGAGCTGTCCCTAAAATCTGACCGCTGAATGCTGAAAGTTGACTGCTGATCGTGTTCTGCTTCAGTCGGAAATGGAGAAACGGGTTTTTGGTATAAGGTATGATCTGGTGCCGAAAAGGAGTCCGTTTATGTCCAGCAGCAACCCACGTCGCAACTATACCGGGGAGGAAAAGATGGCCATCCTGCGGGAGGCCCTGCTTGAGAGGGCCAATGTTTCCGATGTGTGC
>JAJYDW010000023.1 GCA_021790385.1 Planctomycetota bacterium | reverse complement strand
AATCAGAGATGGCTGGTCAGCTTTGCTCATGGCTGACAGTAGAACATATCCGGCGCAAATGCGCAAGTTAAGATTGTGTTAAATCTTCGCTGGTTTTGTGTTATCATTTTCCGGACAGTATTGAGGGGACAGCCGGTGGGTGCGTCGGAAAATGCGGGGCTGCCACCTGGCCACCTGCTGTGCCGGGATAAGACCAGCTTGTAAATATTGCGAGGGCGGTATAATAGCCAAATTGCTACGGGTGGCGGCAATGGGCCGATTCTTCGGTAGTATATCCTACAAGATGGAGCTGTTATGTTTTCACGTCAATCAACAAAGGCTTTGATTTTTGGCTCTTGGGCTGTAGCTGCTGGTATGGTATCGGCGGCCGGTGTAACCGCTCGGGCCGCAGATATTCTCAAACAGGTGCCGACCAATGCTCCAGCTTTCGTGGTGATGAACAAACTGGCCGCAGTGGATCACAAGATAAAGGTTCTTGCTGGGAAAATGAACCTGCCGGTTACCAGTGATCCGCTGGCAATGATGGAACAAAGCATGGGCATCAGCCAGGGGTTGGATGAACATGGCTCCGCCGGATTGGTAATGCTGCCTCCGCTGCCGGGTCATCCACATCCCCAAGTGGTTCTATTTCCGATAATTCATCTGCATGCCGCCTTTGCCGCGGATGGTATTTCCAAGGCCGATGCGCAGGGAATATCCACAATTACAGCACCCAATGGATCAACCGGTTACGTAGCCCGCCACGGAGGCTTTGCGGTGGTGGCACAACACCGATCGGAACTAAAGGCCTATCTAGCATCGACGGCGTGGGGAATAAAAGGGCTAACGCCGGCGACTGCCAACAGCATCGGCACCGTGGATTTTGCCTGCTTCGTAAACATGCCGGCGGTGCGAAACCTGGCTTTGGCCAAGTTAAAGCAGACACTGCCTGGGATGATTGACCAGGTTCGTGGGCAAGTGGGGCAGACCAAGTCTGCGGCGTTGACGCTGCTGGCGTTGGATATGGAAATTCAAGCAGCGCGGCAGATTCTAAAGGAAAGTAATGCAGTAATAGTAACTGGTAATATGGTGCCATCGGGTGTGGCATTGAAAGTGGCTGCTGACGTGGTACCAGGCAGCAGTTTAGCGACACTGCTGGCCGGCCAACCGCAACTGTCCAGTAAGCCACTGGTGGGTTTGCCGGGGGGGCGTTTTCTGGCAGTGGGGGCGATCGTTATCAATGGGAAGACACTGGTAGCGTGGCTGGATAAACTTGCCACCAAGGCGGCGCAGGACCCCGCTATCAACGATGTGGCGGGGATAGCCAAGGCCCGGCGGCAACTGAAAAAACAGCTTGCGGCCATGGCTGCGGCGGGAACTTCCGCCACGGCTTTTGACCTGATGCGTCCGAGCGGTCCGCAGGGAGTATTGATGCATGGCGTATTTGTGCAAACGACGAGTGGCAACGCTGCCGCAGTGCTGGCGGCGAACATGGCTGGATTGCAGCGTGTTTATGGACCTACGGGCATGACACTGCCCGACGGCAGCGTAGCGATAAAGCTACAGCCCAACGCCTTTGTTTTGGATCGGGTGAATTTTGATCGTATGACGATGCATGTTTCGGTACCGGCGAACCCGGCGTTGCCGCAATTCCCCATGGTGCAAGGCGTGATGACATCCATTTATGGCCGCCACGGAACTAAGATTGATGTCGGGGTTGTAAATACAACGCATATCGTGGGAGGTATTAACTTGAGCCAAGGTGAATTGGCCAAGGCCGTAAAGGCGGTACGGATGCAGCAGGACCCTTTGGATGGTCAGCCGACCATTAGCGGCCAGGCGGCACACGTGTTGGCACATCCGCAAGCGGTGGCATATTTGCCGGTGGATTCATGGCTGAGATTGGCGATGGCCCGGATGGCGGCGGCCAGCGGTGGTGCACCCCTGGCACCGGCTGGGGCGGCCCCGGCTAATCCGATCACGGTGAGCGTGGCAACCCGCGGCAACCAGGTTGCCGAACAATTGTTTATCCCGACGGATCAGTTAACGGCACTCGCTGGCGATGGCCGGGCAGTGATGATGATGGTGATGATGTCCATGATGAACGGTCAGCAACCACCACCGCCACCTCCTGGTGGGGCGGGCCAGTAAAATAGCTGCACCCGGCGAACGCGAGCGTCAGCGAGGTTGGCTTTTGTCGACGATAGATGTTTATTTTGACGGGGCGTAGTAGATGGCGGATTCAACCGGTCTGTGGCCCGCGTTATTGATTGAACTGGGCGAAGCAGTGCGAACCAGGCTGATAGGGGGGCGAGCCGGTGCTATGAATCTGGAAGCGATGGCAATTCCTGTGGCGCAGGAAGGCGGTGACACCATCTTCCAGATTGACCGGCAGGTGGAGGATGTTATAAATCAGAAAATTTTCTCCTGGCCGGCAGAATGTTTTCCTCTGGAACTGGTGATGGAAGGCTTGGGTATAACCGGAACCCGGCGCATCGGTCCGGCCCATGAAGATTTGCAATATCGGCTGATCATTGACCCCATCGATGGCACGCGCAATATTATGTACGATAAGCGATCCGCTTGGTTTCTGGCCGCGGTGTGCCCGGCATACCGCGCGGATGGGAGAACGGCCACTCTTGCTGATGCGCTCGCTGCGGTGATGGTGGAACTGCCACCAAGCAAGCAATTGCTGGCCGACATGTTCACTGCCGAACGAGGTGGGGCATTGTCGGCGGTGCGTGTGCACGTGGAAAGTGGTCAAATGATTCCGTTGGAGGTACAGCCCAGTCGGGCCGCGACACTGCGGAATGGTTTTGGCCAGGTGTCCAACTTTTTTCCGGGAACAAAAATACTTGCCGCCGCGCTGATGGAACGCATTGTGCAAAGCAACTTGGGTGCGGCAGAACCGGGAATGGCGAGCGTTTTTGAAGATCAATACATCACCACGGGCGGGCAAATGGTGGAACTGATGCTGGGACGGGACCGGTTTTGTTGTGATTTGCGGCCACTTTTCTACGCGGCATTGCGCCGCAGCGGCCAAGCCGTCGCTAGCGGCCTGGAATGTCATCCGTATGACATAGCCGGTGCACTGGTGGCAGCCAGGGCGGGTGTGATTCTGACCGATGGCTTTGGCCGTTTGCTGGACACCCCGCTGGATGTGCATACGGGTGTGCATTGGTGTGGTTATGCCAATGCCGAGCTTCAGCGACAAATTGCTCCGGTCATCAGCCAATGGCTGGGAGAGCATGGGGTGCTGCCTGGTCGCGGAAAACCGCACCTCAGGTGATTCAGGCTCTACCGGTTATTCATCTGTTTCCACCGGTAGGCCATGGCCGGGCTGATGGGCGAAGATGATCCAATACGTAACCGGGATCACGAAAAGAGTAAATGTGGTGGAGGCCAGCAATCCGAAAATCAGTGACCACGCCAGGCCGGAAAAAATGGGATCGACAAGAATGGGGATGGAAGACAGCATGGCGGCTCCGGCGGTCAGTAAAATAGGCCGCATGCGCACCACCACGCTTTCAATAATGGCTTCGTGCAGATTTAATCCGCGGGCCAGCGAACGATGGATGAAATCGATTAGAATGACGGAATTGCGGGTAACAATGCCGGCCAGGGCAATCATGCCGATCATGGCGGTGGCTGTAAAAAATATAGAATTGCGGTAGCCGCCGACATCATGTGCCGCCACCAGGTTCAAAACCCAGAACCCCGGCATGACTCCAGGTATGGTCAGAGGAATGGCCAGCATAATAATCAGCGGCAGGACAAAGGAACCCATCTGGGCTACCAGCAGAATATAAATACCCACCATAGCCGCAGCGAAGGCGATTCCCAGATCCCGGAAAACGTTAATGGTGATACGCCATTCTCCTTCACCGGCATAATTGACGTGCAGGCCCGGTGGCAATTGCCAGGCGATGCCCGATCCATCATGAAAAAAAGACCTCTGCGATAGCGGACGGGGAGGTACCTGATGGATCCAGCCGGCACCAATGTGCGTCATACCCGCCATGGCGGGCGCAGAACCATCGGGCAGACGATCGGCCTGGGTATCCAGAATGGCATTGACGGGCGGGCGGCCGGCAGTGTCTGCATATACGTATACAATCCGACGAAGGTCCTTATGGTAGATCGTCTGTCCTATCCAATTTCGCTTCCAGACGCCAAGTTCGGAAAGTGGAATCATGGCACCATGAGCACCCTGCACAAAAATCCTGGATAAATCTGCCGGGCTGGAACGCCGAGCAATAGGAAAACGCAGAATAATCGGCAATGGTTCGCGCTGGCGGGGGGCGTGAATGAGGCCGACGGCCTGCCCCGCCAAGACGATTTTAAGGGTGTCGGCGATTTCCTGGGTGGTAACCCCATTGATCGCGGCCTTGCGCTTATCAGTAACGAAAACCATCTGTTTTTCTGGAGCTTCCACGCTGTCATCCACATCCACCACATCCGGCTCAAGCAAAAGCCGATGACGCAGGGTGCGGGCGGCCAGTTGCATTTCATGATAACTCACCAGTGGGGAGCCATGAATTTCACCGACAATGGTGTCAAGGACGGGTGGCCCGGGGGGTGCCTCCACAATCTGAATTCGCGCATGATAGGCGCGCGCAATGGCTGTGAGCTTGTTGCGCAGTCTTAGCGCGATGGCATGGGTCTGCATGGCACGAACTTTTTTACCGGCCAGGTCTACGTTGATCTGAGCGTCATTGGGTTTTTTACGAATAAAGTAGTGTCGCACCATGCCGTTAAAATCCATGGGGGCGGCAGTGCCGACATAGCTGGTAATGTCGGTTACTTCGTTGACGTGCCGCAGCCGTCGCACCAGGGCCTGGGTGACTGCATCGGTCGTTTGCAACGTGGTGCCTCGGGGGGTGTGTACCACAATAAGCAAATTGCTTTGGTTGCCAAACGGAAGCATTTTCAATGGTACGAGGCGCAACGCCGGCAATGCCACCGCCGCCACCGTAACCCCTGCTACCGCCAGGATAAATCCCCATCGGGCGAGGCGATAATTGAGCAGCGGCGACATTAGCGGCCTAAACACCCGGTAGCGGATGGTGTGAGTCAGGTTGCTTCTTGCCTGCGATTCACCTTCTTCGGCCAAGGCCTGATCGTGGGTGGTGCGGTGGTTATGCCTTAAGACATGGTAGCTAAGCCAGGGTGTGATGGTCACCGATACCAGCAGTGACATGATCATGGCCACGGGCACATTAAACGCCATCGGCTGCATGTAAGGCCCCATCATACCGGTTATAAAAAACATGGGGATGAAGGAAATGATTACTGCCAGTGTAGCCACGATCACCGGGGGCAGAATTTCAGAAATAGCCTTCAGTGTTATGAAGCGGTTTGCTTTGTTTTCCAGCGCAAAATGGCGGGAGATATTTTCCACATCTACAATTGGGTCATCCACCAATAACCCCAAAGACAAAATCAGGGCAAACAGTGTGACCCGGTTGATGGTAAAACCGAGCATCAGGTTAAAGGCCAGGGTCAGGCCGAACACGACGGGAATAGCGGCGGCTACAACCAGCGCTTCCCGCCGCCCCAGCCCTATGGTCAGCAGAACCAGCACTATGATGATGGCTACCAGCAGACCCTCGACCAAGCCATTGATTTTTTCGCTTGCGGACAGGCCGCTATTGCGTGTCACCACTACCTGGATGTCGGAAGGCACGATCGTGCGGGAGAGTTTTTGAGCTTTGGCAATCACATCGTTGGCTACCCAAACAGCATTGCTGCCGGCCTGCTTGGCAACCGCAATGGTTACCGCTGGGGTGGCCGGCGCGTTGATGTGGTGCGGGCCGGCAAAGTTAAGAGCAGTTCCCGGAAAGCCAGAGGCCTCAGGTTCGTTGGCGGCCATGCCCCACTGATGCCATACATAGGAATGTATTTCCGCCGGACCATCCACAATGCGGGCCACGCTGCGCAGATAGACGGGGCGCTCATGGCTTACCGCCACCACCAGTCGCCCCAACTGCCGAGCGTTAGCGAAAGCCGTACCCGCCAGTACCCGTACCTGCATATTGTTGCGTTTGTAGCTGCCCGCCGTTCGCGTGACATCTGCGGCCTGAATATCGCGGTCAATGGCCAAAGGCGATAGATGATAAGCCAGCAGCGTGGCGGGGTTCAAATAGGCATAAATGACGCGCGAGCGTCCGCCGATGATATAGCATCGCGAAATATTGGGCAGGGCCGCCAGGCGGCTGGAAAGCTCCACCGCGGTTTGCCTCAGAGTTACGGCGGATGCCTTCGAGCTTGTCAGGGTCAGTGTGACAATAGGCACATCATTGATGGTTTCCGGCTTGATGACCCAGCCGGTAACGCCCGCCGGAACCAGGCTAAGATGGCCTTGAATTTTGCGATACACTTTCACCAGGCTTCGCTGCACATCCTGCCCTACGTAAAACCGGGCGGTAACCATGCTCTGACCGCGGCTGCTGGTGGAATAGACGTATTCAACGCCATGAATCTGATACAGCTGTTGTTCCAGGGGCGTGGTAACCAGTTGTTCCACGCTTTTAGCGGAATGGCCCGGAAAATTTACGTAAACATCCACCATGGGAACCTGAATTTGCGGATCTTTCTCTTTTGGCGTAATCAGTAGTGCGGCAATCCCCATGAGCGTGGCCAGCAAAATGAGGACAATGGAAAGATTGGACCGCAAAAATACACGTACCAGCCGCTCCAGCATGGAAAATTGTTGTGCATCCGGTCCGGGCGTTTCATTCATGGGTGGACCTCCGGTGCCGCTGGGCTGGTGCCTGGCGGAATGACCACGCGCTGGCCGATGTGCAGACCGGATAAAATTTCCCGCCACCGGCCTATGTGCCGTCCGGGTTGCACCACTTGCCGAAGCACCTGCTGCCCTTGCACTACATGTACCAGTGCCAGTTGTCCCACGTAAATGATGGCCGCACCAGGAATGACCAGTGGATGCTCGGCACCCACGGGTACCCGGATAATTCCATACATGCCGGGCCATACTCCTGGCGGAAAAGCCGCCGTGGCCTTGATGATAAAGGTGCGGCTTTGCGATTGCACCCGCGGAACGATCTGCCGCACGCGAGCCGCGAACCTGCGGTTCAAACCTTCCAGGCGCAGGGACAATATTTCCCCCGGATGCAATCGGTCCGCCATGGATTCCTGCACCACCGCGGCAAGCTGCATGCGCCGCGGGTTATAAATGCGGGCCAAAGCCGTACCGGGCAGCACCGTATCACCGACACTGATCATCTTTTGTCGCACGACGCCGTTGACGGGGGAATGAACCGTTGCGTATGCCAGCAAGGTCTTAGCGGATTGGCTGGCGGCCAGAGCCCGGGTTACACTGGCCTGGGACGTAGCTACACCGGTGTCCGCCAGATCCATGGCCGCCCGGGTAACATCTCCGGTGGCCAGCAGAGTTTTATCCCGTCTTTGGTTGATAAGTGCCTGATGGAGCTGGGCACGAGCCAATTGCACCGCCGCCAGCGCCTGGGCCAGTTGAGCTTTAAGATCGCGGTCATCCAGCCGTACAATAACCTGCCCCTTTGTCAAAACTGCACCGACTTCCAGATTGGTCCAGATTACGCGGCCCACGATACGTGATGCAATGGTCACAGGATGAATAGCACGAATGGTTCCCACCGCCGACATATTGCGATTGAAGGTGAGTCTGCAGACGGCGGCAGTCAGTGGCCGAGTTGTGACCACTGCGCGTCTGGAGGCTGATCCGGGCGGAATTTTGCTTCTTAACGCTCCGATGAGCCATAGAATTAGGACTAACACCACGAGCACCATCAGTAGAATCATTGCAATGCGGACAGCCCGCCCCAACAAGACCTGGAATTTTGTGCTTTTTGATGGCATGGAGCTAACTCCTGAAATTTAAAAGCCTGAGCAGGTTATAAATTCACCGGGTGGCCGAGCCTGAATCTTTACAGATGTCCGCCGTCTGCGGGCGTCACCACTGTGGTTGCAGACCGGTGTCAGGCTCTTACTGTCTGGCACTTCGATCGGTGCGCAGCCGCCGGACCACCATTTCCGCCGGG
Organism: Planctomycetota bacterium; assembly: GCA_021790385.1. Classification (GTDB taxonomy): domain Bacteria; phylum Planctomycetota; class Phycisphaerae; order WQYP01; family WQYP01; genus JABEVA01. The sequence continues at coordinate 44,025 of JAJYDW010000023.1, read as the reverse complement.
CAAAATCCGGTAAAAGCGGACTGAATTAAATTGATGCCCACCAAAACGGTCAGAATCAGCCACCAGTGGCTGACCAGCACTGTGAGTGCCACACTCAAAAGGACCACCGTGCCGGCGATGATTCGTATGATGTTTTCCACACTCATGTCAGGCACTCCTTTATGATCCATAAGGCATCGGCGGCCCGTGGCCATGGCGGATGGCGCTGGACACGTCGATCATATAAGGATAATATTGCAGATTAGTAATATTGTCAAGGAGATGGTTGATGCCCCGTAGCCTGTCCAAAGATTTCAGTCCGGTTCAGTTGCAGGGAATTGCCGAAATGTTCGCTTCGCTCTCTGACGGCTCCCGTCTGACCATCCTCAACAGCCTGCGAACCTCGCCCGCGTTTGTCAGTGAAATATGCCTTCGGACTGGCCTCAAACAGGCCAATGTTTCCAAACAGCTTGGAATTTTACGCCGCGCCGGCCTGGTCCAAAGCCGGCGCCAGGGCAATCAGATTAAGTATAGTATCCGCGAACCCATGGTCTTTGATTTGTGTGGAATCGTCTGTCGGAAACTGCGCCGCGACGCCCGTCAGCGCGTTGTGATGTTACACTGAAAACTGCAATTGCCCCGTTCGCTAATAAGTGTAACCACACAGCATCGAACGCAGCCGTCCCATACCTCCAACCAGCCGCCCCAGTGCCTTGTTCAGCTTTGTGTCCGCCAGCAGGACATCCACGGCTGGCTTTCCGTTGTGGTAGAACGTCAGCACTATATAGTCTCGCCGGCTTGCATAAAATGCGGCTGGATTCCATCCTTGTCGGCCAGGCAGACAATATTTCCAAGGCCGGCCGGTAATTGTGGTTTTTATGACTTATGTGCGTGGCGGGCCGGATTGTTTTGAGAAAAGTCCGAAGCCGGACATCACCAGGTGCCAATCGTGGATAAATATCGGCCTATGTGGTTATTCCACCTCTCGGTTGATGGCTTTGGCAATCAATTTCAAAGACTTGGCCAGTTCCTTCAGGGTCTGCGGAGTGATGGATTGAGCTCCGTCGGTCAAAGCGTGTTCCGGATCATGATGGCACTCAATAATCAACCCATCGGCACCGCAGGCCACCGCAGCCCGGCACATATCTGGTACCAGGTGAGCGTGGCCGGTGCCCTGAGAGGGATCCACCACAATGGGCAAATGGCTGATGCGATGTACTTCCGGCACAATGGCCAGCGGCAGCGTGTTGCGACAATACGTTTCAAATGTGCGGATGCCGCGTTCGCAGAGAATAACGTCGCTGTTGCCGCGGGACATGATATATTCTGCGGCCAGTAAAAATTCCTCCAGGGTGGCGCTTAATCCACGCTTGAGCAGCACGGGTTTACGCTGTTCGCCCACCGCCCAGAGCAGATTGTAATTTTGCATATTGCGGGCACCCACCTGAAAGACATCCGCATATTGGGCCACCAGCGGCACTTGCTCTACGGACATGACTTCTGTTACCACGGCCAATCCCGTTTGCGCGCGGGCTTCGGCGAGAATTTCCAGGCCCTTTTCACCCAGGCCCTGAAATGCATAGGGACTGGTTCTGGGCTTAAACGCACCACCCCGCAAGGCTGTGGCCCCGGCCTCCTTCACCTGATGTGCGATTTCCAGAAGCTGCGTGCGATTTTCCACAGAGCACGGGCCGGCAATCAAGGCGATGGAATTGCCTCCCACGCGGCCGCCAAGCGTACCACCCAGCCGCACCACGGTGCGTTCTTTCTTGACTTCGCGCGACGCCATTTTGTAGGGGGCTAACACCGGCATAACCCGTTCCACACCGGGGGCGTTTTCGAGCTTGTCCTTATCTTTGGCGCGGTCGTCACCAAGGGCGGCGATCACCGTGCGTTCGGTGCCGACAATAACATGTTCACGCAAACCCATTTCTCGGATGAGGGTCACCACATGGTCCACCTGCCCGGCAGTTGCACCCATGGCCATTACCACAATCATTGTTTGCTCCTGTTTATAGCCGTTGTTGGTCGTTGAATATTTTGGTCGTTCGCCAAAGACACTCCTGCTCGCCGCTGACGCAAAGAGCCTGCTCAATCCTGGCGGCGAGCTGCACGGATCTTTCAGCCAGATTCACGGCCTGCAGCAGTGTAGCTTCAAGTGAGTTATTCATAAATGAACCCCAAAAAAATAGCCCGTCTTGCGGGCGGGCTTAAAGTACGCTTTCTGATGTATGATGGACGTCTAAGCTCGCGATGGTCTCAATCTGACAAAGTAAAAATCAGCCCGCCAAAATAGCCAAATGGGTTCGCGGACAGGGTGTTCAAAATATGACCAGATCGCGCTCATCATGAAATTATGAGCAACCCACAGCCAAAAGTCAATGGGTTGTCCTTGATTGTCCGCCCGTTGTATGCCAGCCAGCGAACTTGTCAATGCGCTGCTTTCGCGATATGATGTCACGCAGAATTCGAAAATAAAGTTTCTTTTGATAGGATGCCCATGAAAATTCGCTACGCAATGGTCTGTGGTTTGGTGTTGGGGCTGACTCTTGGCGGTTGTTCCAAGTCGCCAAAAGGCAAGTCCGCATCAACGGCAAACTCCGGAGGCAATAACAGCGCAGCCGCTCTGACGGTAGGCTCGGCGGAGACGGCGCTGACGCATATTGTTCAAACGATAAAATCCGGCGATGTATCACAAATTGAAAACAGCTTTGCCGCCAACACTCCGATAGAGAAAAAGCTTGTGGCCGCTGTAGCCAAGATGGAATCCCTGAAAACCACGGTGGTTCAGGCTGCGGAAAAGAAGCTGGGGGGGCAGTCCTCGGAAATTGGTGCACTGGTGGCTAAAATTGCTCCGTCAAGCGGCCTGATTCCGTCTGTAGCCTCCGAGAAATCGCCCTTGGTCATTCAAGGCGAAAACGCCATTATCAAACAAGGTGACAACATGGCCTCGGTTTATTTGAAACAATATGCCGGCAACTGGAAAGTCGACCTGCAAAAGACGGTGAGCAGTCTGTATCCGGATGCCGCCACTGCGGAAAGTAAGCTCAGTGCCCTGACCACGGGTTTGACCAAAGCTACCAATTTTCTGCAGCAGGTTCAAACCGGGCTTAATAACGGCTCGATTAAATCGCTTGGCGATGTGGAAAAGCTGGCCGGCCAGTTTGAAGCAGGGGGCATGCCGGGTATCAGCAATGTAAAAAAGATGTTGCACTTTTAACTGCAGTGGCATCGGCAGGTACGGGGATGCGTTGCAGGCGGCGGCCTTGACCACGGCATCATCGCCGCCGCATGGCTCGGCGCATCTGCATAGCCGCGTCCCGCGCCTTGATGGCCTCACGTTTATCATACTTGGCTTTACCCTTAGCCAGTCCTAAAGACACCTTGGCAAAGCCGCGCTTGAAATAAATAGTCAATGGAACCAGTGTAGTTCCATCTTCCTTGGCCATTCGCTGTTCCAGCCGTCTGATTTCGCGCCGGTGCAACAGCAGGGTGCGAACGCGGGTGGGATCATGATTAAATTGATTGGCCTGTTCATATTCTTTGATGTGACAACCCATCAGAAAAACCTGTCCATTGCGAATTATGGCAAAGGATCCCGCTAACTGAGCGCCGCCTTGGCGCAGGCTTTTAACTTCGCTGCCAACCAGGGCCAGGCCAGCTTCAAATTTGTCCAGAATAAAATAATCGTGATACGCCCGTCGGTTTTCGATATGTGGTGCATGGGTCTTGGCCGATGCTTTTGCCGGGCCGGGCCGGGAGCGTGGTGGGGCTGTCATGGATCGGGTGGTTGATTTTGCGTTTCCCATGCTGCGGCAGTATAGGGGTTTTGTTCCATCATTTCGAGCCAGCGGCAGCGCCTGCAAAACTATTTTCAGACCGCAGTGTAACGATATAGCTTGGCACGTTGTGGCAACAAAACTCATGACCTATACCCGTGGACCATGCTTGACGTACAATAGAATAGGAGTAGGTCTGGTCTATGCGTAGTTACCAGGTCGGAGGGGGACTCGAGCAGTCTGGAGTTGGGTATGATCGCAACGCTGGTACAGATTATTCTTGGCGGCATCGGGCTGATGATTTTGGGCGTGATCGGGTATCTGGCAGTGCGAGTTATCCGTCGCAAAATGGTGGATGAGGAGGATACCCCCTCATCTGCGGGCGGCTTTACTCTGCTGGACTTTAAACGCATGCACGAAAACGGCGAACTGACCCATGAGGAATATCTGCGTATCAAAGCCAAGTCGGCAGCGCGAATGAAGGAACGTTTCTTACCTTCAGAGCCGGCGGCTTCGGCAGACTCCGATACTGGTCAAGACAGGAAATAGTCTTGCCGCGCTACGGAGGCCATGAACGATGAAAGACCTGGATTTCGGCCCGTCAATGCGGCGTTTTTGGGCTGCATCTCTGGACTTTGAGAGGTAATTGCTGTAGAATTAACAAATTCGGCGGGGAGGTGATAATTTTGCAGTCGCTCACATGCCTGACTGCGAAATAACCTCCGAAAATGGCATCGGCTGGATTACCCAGACAAAATGGAAGGGTTTCAGCGATTGCCACCCGGAAGCCGATAAAAGTGGCTATGGGGATATCAGAAATAACAAGTGCGGTTCGATTTGGTTGGAAAAAAGTCATGATTAATCAAACCGGTGGTGGTTCCAGTTCAACGGGGTTCGGTGGAACCGGTGGATCTGGTTCGGGCAACGGTGGTAGTGGATCAGGTGGTGGGGGAGGCAGCGGTAGCGGCGGCGGCAGCGGGTTCCGTGGCCGTAAAATTACCAGTTGTTCTTTTTGTGGCAAATCCAGCCGGGAAGTTGGGCCGATGGTGGAAGGTCCCAACGACATCTACATTTGTTCCAACTGTTCTGAACTTTGCCAGAATATTTTTCGCCAGGAACGCCGCAAAGTGTCCGGATCCAAACCCCTTGTCGGCCAAATTCCGCCCCCACGGCAACTCAAAGACTTCATGGACCAGTATGTCATCGGACAGGATCCTGCCAAGCGTGCCTTGGCCGTGGCGGTGCATAACCATTACAAACGTCTCATGCACACGGATGCCCGCGGCGCAGACGATGTGGAAATTGATAAATCCAATGTGTTGTTGATAGGTCCCACCGGATCGGGCAAAACGCTTTTGGCGCGTACCCTGGCCCGCAGTCTTAACGTGCCATTTGCCATTGGTGATGCCACCACGCTCACGGAGGCCGGCTATGTGGGAGAAGATGTTGAAAATCTCCTGCTCAAACTGCTGCAAAATGCGGATTACGATCTCGAAGCCGCCCAACGCGGCATCATCTACATTGACGAGATCGACAAAATCGGCAAAACCAATATGAATGTGTCCATCACCCGCGATGTTTCGGGTGAGGGTGTGCAGCAGGCCCTGTTAAAAATGCTGGAGGGTACGCTGGCGAATGTACCTCCACAGGGTGGCCGCAAACATCCCGAACAACAGTACATTCAAATCGATACCACCCATATTTTGTTTATATGCGGTGGCACCTTTGTGGGACTTGATCAGATTATCGCCAATCGTCTGGGGAAAAAAATGATCGGGTTCGGCACGGAAATCAATGCCGCGCAGGATGCCGCCAACAAGCCCTCCAGCTATATCGCTCAGGTTACGCCTGACGACCTGATCGAATACGGCATGATTCCCGAATTCGTCGGTCGCTTGCCCGTCATCGCACCGCTGGCACCGCTCACGCACGAAGCCATGATGCAGATTCTCCAGGAACCGAAAAACGCTCTGGTACGCCAATACCAGAAGTTCTTCCAACTGGAAGGGTGTGAGTTGGAGTTTACCGCTCCGGCACTGCGCCTTATCGCGGAAAAGGCCCTGAAACGCGATACCGGTGCCCGGGCCTTGCGCAGCGTGATGGAGGAATTGATGATCGACGTGATGTATCAATTGCCGGAAAGAGGCCAGCACGGCCATTATGTCATTACTGAAGAAATTGTGCGCGGTGAGGCCGGCCTCTTTGACAGCAAACCGATACCCATCAAAGAAAGCGCATGATCGGCCCAGAGGCTCGGAAATCGTTTCCGTGAACCGGCATGAAAATTTGCACCCATTGCGGCGCGGGCATTCTTGAGCCAAACAAACCGTGGATTCATCGGGGTAAAATTGTTTGCCGACGCTGCTTTGAAATTTTTTCGCCCAAGATCACTGCGCCCAACCAAGCGCAACGCTCACCGACCTGCCCTCCACTTCCATCGCCTGAGGCCGGGACAAATTCGGCTGCGCCCGGGCCGATGATTCGCCATGACACCCCACAGGAGGCGGGCGAATCCGCACGACCTCTTAATGGTTACGGGTTGGCTGGATTAATTATTGCCGTCATGGGGATATTTTGTGCGGGTTTGGTTTCCCCCATCGGCTTGGTGATGAGCCTGGTTGGGCTTAGATTCCGCCCACGCGGTCTGGCCATCATTGCGACGATTATTGCGGCGCTTGGCACGGCGTACCTGATCTTTTGGATCTCTTTGGATGTTCTCGCCTGGCGGCAGCACCATCACGGCTGATAAAGCGGCCAGATCGATTTCGGATTAAACTATTGCGGCAGTGCTGCGCGGGTGCAGGTGGAACAGGTTGTTGGTGTTTGGCGTTTTTTGGAGATGACAATGGCGATTAAGGTAGCCATGGTGGGGGCTGGTTCAATCGGTTTTACGCGGGCTTTGATGCGCGACATACTTGGTGTACCCGAACTGGTGAATACAACCTTTAGTTTCACGGATATATCCAAAAAGAATCTGGATATGGTGGCCCAGCTTTGCCGCAAGGATATTGCCGCCAATAAGCTACCGGCAAAAGTGATTGCGGCTAAGAATCAGCGGGAGGCATTGGCCCAGGCGGATTATGTGATCTCGACCATTCGCCAGGGAGGTTTGGATGCATTTCAGACAGATATTGATATTCCACTGAAGTACGGAGTGGACCAGTGCGTGGGGGATACCATCTGTGCCGGAGGCATTATGTATGCACAGCGCACCATTGCCGCCCTTTTGGATATTTGCCGGGATATTCAAGCAGTGGCAAAACCAGGGGCTTTATTTTTGAATTATTCCAATCCCATGGCCATGAATACTTGGGCCTGCAACAAATATGGAGGGGTCAAGACCATTGGCTTGTGCCATGGTGTGCAGGGCGGGCATTGGCAGATTACCAGGTGTATAGAGCTATGGGCGCAAAAAGTCGGGCTGATCAAAAAAGACAAAAAACTCCATCGTTGTGATGTGGATATTGTTGCTGCAGGCATCAATCACCAGACTTGGTATATCAAGGTACAGTGGCGGGGAATGGATATGGTGCCGCGGCTGTTGGAATTGTTTCAGGCCCATCCGGAATATGCCAGGACGGAAAAAGTGCGTATCGATGTGCTGCGGCGGTTTGGATATTACTCCACGGAATCCAATGGACATCTAAGCGAATACCTGCCGTGGTATCGCAAGCGGTCTGCTGAAATCAAAAATTGGATTGATTTAAGCTCCTGGATCAATGGCGAGACGGGCGGCTACCTGCGGGTAAGCACCGAAGGACGTAATTGGTTTGAGACGGATTTTCCGAACTGGCTCTCGCAACCAAGTCCCAAAATCGGGCCGGAACATCGGAGTGAAGAACATGGATCCTATATTATTGAAGGGCTGGAAACGGGGCGGATATATCGGGGACATTTTAATGTGCCCAACAAGGGTTACATTGCTAATCTGCCGGAGGATGCAATAGTGGAAGTTCCCGGTTATGTCGATCGCAATGGTATGAATATACCCGTGGTGGGGCCGTTGCCCCTGGCCTGTGCGGCCACATGCTCGGCGACTGTTCGCGTACAGGAAATGGCCATGGAAGCGGCGGTGCGTGGAGATGTAACCCTGCTCAAGCAGGCCATGCTTCATGATCCTTTGGTTGGTGCAGTATGCAATCCGGAAGAAGTGTGGCAAATGACCGATGAGATGTTGGTCGCCCAGGCCTCGTGGCTGCCGCAATATAAGTCGCAAATTCCGGCGGCAGCGCAGCGGCTGGCCCAGGCGGTGAAAGATGGCACTCGTGTTAAGTTGCAAAGCAATTATCAAGGCGCAGCACGTCTGCATACCAAAACCGTAGAAGAAATGGCCCGTGACCGCCAGGCCGCCCGGGATAACGCTGCCGCCGCCGACAAGGGTAAAATGACTCACATGAGCACGGCGGCCGTGGGTAGGCGGGGACAAAGGGGAAAAGGAAATCGCGGACGACGGTGATGGGAGCAGAGACTGCAACAAGTTCGTTTTCGGGCGTTTGTCTATGGAGTGGCAGTGAAGTTGCTGATGGACGTTGATGTTCATAAAATAACATAAATCAGCGGTAATTGTCGGAGTATGCATTATGAAAAACCAGCATTTTACCTTGATCGTCGGAGCATTCATGTTGGCCTTTGGTGGCATGATGGCCGGCTGCCAAACGGTGCAGCGGGTGAACATTCCTTCCGCCCAGGATCGGAGTGCTTACCAACCCATGCCCTATTCCAAACCTTTACCGCCGGATGCCTTTGTCTCAACCGGTGGCATTGGCCAGCATGTACCATTGCCGGACGAAGCCGGGTATGTGCGGGCTTATCAGGCACAGCGCAGCCCGCGGATCATGGTGCTGGTAACGTATCCGACCAGTAAATTGGCGATGCAGAAAACCGGCATTTTGCCCAACGATTACCAGGCCATCCAGATTTCGATGATTGATTATCTCAATGCCGGCGGGCAAGTCGATATTCAGGATCCGCAGATGGCACAGCAAGTGTTGGATCGGGAAAGCTTTTTGCGCTTGCAAAACGGGGATCCACGGGTGCTGCCGCTGATTCAGCATCAGTTGAACACGGATATTCTGGTGGAGGTGCAGGCAGCGCCGACCACGCAGGCATCTGCAGGTCCGGCGATTCGTCTGTTAGCCCAGGCGATCAGCACCACCAATGGCCGGGTGTTGGGAGGGCAATATGTGGACATGCCGCTTCCGATGACTAAAACCAACATCAATTTGTACACAGGTTTTCTGGCTGATAAATTGATGCAGAAGTTGACCACAATCTGGAGTGGTGTCGGTGGTGCGGTCAACCCTATTACCGTACGTATCTATAATGCCGCAGCGGTAGACGATGTGCTTAAGATTCAGCATTTTATTGAAAAAGTACCGGGAGTGAAACGAGTGGTGGAACAGGGTATTACCGGTTCGAGTTCGACGGCCTATGGTACGCTGGCTGTTCAATACCAGGGATCGCCGGCAAGTTTTTATGTAGCCTTGAAAAGAGAGTTGGGTGTTTCCAGCGGACTTAAGGCGACGGATATACAAAACAACACAGTCGATATGGAAATTACCGGTCCGATGATCTTGAAAACGACGTCCATTACCACCAGAACACAGGTGCGCACGGAAACGCAAACCGTCACCAAAACCGTACAGGATAATCCAATTCAGCCGGCCAAATAAAGATTCAGGGGTGCTGGACTTTCCACGAGAGGAATGTTTTATGATGAACCGTAGTGTGTCTTCACGAGATATAACGTTGCAGGCCGGCAGGCTGATGGGCAATGGGGCGGGCCTGCGCATGGCGATGTTTCTGGGGGCGGTACTGCTGGTGGTGGGGTTGGCCGGATGCGGACCGATTGTGCCGTTTCAAGACAACCTCAAGCCCTATCCGCAGGTGGAATTAACCAACTGGAATCTCCTGGGCAAAATTGTGATTCAAGAGCCAATTGCCTCGCGGGTGGGCGACGGCCAACTGCACATTGTAGTGCCGGTGCGCAATCTGACGGGTCATGAACTGTATCTGGAATATCAATATCGCTTTTTTAATAATAAAGGCGTGCAGGTGGAGCAGACATCCGGCTGGAACACAGTTCGCGTGCAGGCCCACGGCATCGCCCAAGTCCATTTTAGCAGCCTGACGGCGTTGGCCAATGACTTTAATGTGGATATCCGGCCGCTGCAATAGGTCAGACCCAAGCGCATCGCCGATTGCAACTGCGGTTTGTCTACGATGTTGCCATTATTTAGGCAGCACCCAGATGGCGCTGGAAAAATGCCAGCGTGAGATTCCATGCGTCGGCAGCAACTGTAGGGTTGTAGCTGGAGCGGCGGTCATTGGCGAAGGCGTGGCCCGCTCCGGAAAATACGTGTACGCCGAAGGTTTTGCCGGCACCAGCCAGGGCCGTGGTAATGCGGCCTATTTCGTCAGACGTAATGGCGGTGTCCTGTGCACCATATTGCAGCAGCAGTGGAGATTGAATTCCCGCAATGTGCGGCAAAAGAGACGGTACGGCAGCGTACCGGGGATCTCTGGAATCTATCCCGCCACCGTAATATGCCACCGTCGCCTGGATATGCGAGCCGAGCTGCGTGGCAGCCAAAAATGCCCACCGGCCACCGAGACAAAAGCCCATCTGTCCGGTATGGCCTGCTAGGACGCGGGGATGGTTTTGCAAAAAAGAGACGGAATTGTGGGCGTGGGTTACAAATTGGGTATCGGTGACGGCGCGGGCCGCCGGCAACGCCGCCTGCACCTCGTGATAGCCAAATACCTTTCCGCCCAGCACATCCGGCACCAAGGCCACGTAGCCCATGGCGGCAACTTTGCGTGCCAGTTCCTTAAAGTGTTCGTCGAGGCCGAAAATTTCATAGTAAATCAGGATTGCGGGACAGGGATGCCCGCCGGGTGGTAGAGCGAGAAAGCCGTTGAGATTGGGGGAAATTGGCACCGACCGGGTCTGAATTTCCGCGATGATCATACCAATACATCCTGTTTTATGACGTTAACATTATCGTCTCCGGATCATCATAGCCACGGAGGCCCATGGCGGCCAGACGGAGCCGGTTGATGGTGCACGCGGCGTGAGCAAAACAGGGAGCAAGAGCCATTGGGATGTGGTGGAAGGGCAGTGGTGTACCTGTGGGGCTGGCGGCAGAGTGCCGGCGGGACATCCGGCACGATCGGCGGGATGGACAACTCTACGCGGCTGCGGCCAAAGGCGAGAGAGACGCTGCGCGGGGGAGGCTTCGGGCTTAGTGATGGCGTGTCGGCAGATCTTTGGATGCGGCAGTGAAATTAACGGATTGTGGCACGGGATGGCGGGCTTTTACGGCCGGGCTGCTTTTTCGCCAGGATCTGGGCGAACCGCTGGTGTGCTTGCGAAAAACGGTGGCAAAATATTGACTGGAGGCAAAGCCACATTCCTGGGCGACCTGGGTAATGGACAACTCCGGCCGTTGGAGCAAGAGTCGCTGCCCCAGGCTCACGCGGCAGGCCTCGAGAAATTGGCGGGGAGTCATGTTGGTTAGTTCCCGGCAATAATGGCTTAATTGACTGCGGCCCAAATGGCACTGCCGGGCCATGGAAGTGAGATTCCAGTTTGGTCCGGGCTGTGGACGGATCTGGGTTAAAAACAATTCCACGCGTTTTTGAGCCTCGATTGTAACAAGGTTGGGTTGATTGCGGCGATGTTGCAACATTTCCAGAATGGCCACCAGCAGTTCGTTAATATGCAAAGCCAAGCGTGTCGCTGTGTGGGCATCAAAGGGTGCGGTGATGGTTTCGCCGAGCCGTTGGAAATAGACTTCCATTTCCGGAGCGGCAGGCCAGACCGATTGGTTGTTTTCGCAAAGCAACCGGGTGAGACGGCGCTGATCCGTCGGCGAACAGACCAACCAATTGGGCCAACGCCAGGCCTGCTTGGGCTGCCGTACTCCCACGTCCAGGATCAGCCAGTAAAGTCGGCTGGCCGCAACGTGAGGATTGCCCACGCGATGAATTTGCCAGGGCCGGCAAAGTGTGACATTGCCCTTGCGCAGCGCATGGTGTACTTCATCAACGGCGAAACTTAGATTTCCACGGGCCAGATAGGTTAATTCCAGGCCTTCGTTGCGATGCCAATCGAGTCCCCAGGATTGGGGATGGGCGGCGTTCCAGAGGCCTACCGAACGCAATTCGGGCAGAACATGCGGCGGCAGTCGTTGGCCAGGGTACCCGCCACGGGCCAAGGCTTTGAGCGTCACCTGGCCATGGGCTGCCGCGGCCCGCAGAGAGCGGCAGGTATCGGCGTGATACAAGGTTTGCCCGGTCTTAAGCATTTTGCGTGCCGTCATAAAAGCCAATGGGAAATGTTCAAAATTTACCACTGCCCATTTGTGGAAGATTATGCCATTGACTGCGGTCATAATCAAACTTGGAAGCGGGGCCACACGGTCGCCTTGAGGGCGGTGTGGCGTGGCTTGGCGGCTTGCCGGGGCGTGGTAGGCGTGGTTGCGGAGAAGGCAACGCTGGAGAAGTGCGTATGAAAAATATAGTATTTCATATTGGCGGGCCGGAGTTTCATCCAGTGGAGCAGCAATCGCAGGTCATTGCCGGGTGGTTGGGCTCGGCCTTTGATTACCGCTGGTACGACGGTGTGGATGCGTTTGAGCACTTGGATGGTTGCGATTTATTGGTGCTGATGGGGCTGCATTGGAGGGGAATGGCTCCTCTGCCATACCGACCGATGCGGGAGAATCACCAGAAAGCATTTCAAGACTACGTGGCTTCGGGTCGGCCATTGATTGCCCACCATGGTGCCATCGCCAGTTATGATGATTGGCCGAGTTATGGGGGCCTGATCGGTTTTTCGTGGGTGTGGAACCTGACCACACATTCACCGGTGGGTGATTACACCATTGGCGTGCTGCCCAGTAGCCATCCGGTGGTTCGGGGGGTGGTGGATTACCGCCTGCGTGATGAGTTGTATTACAACATTCAGATTGCCGCGGAATTTAAGCCGACGATACACGCGGAAGTGCTTTGGAATTTAGAGCGGCGGCCGATGGTGATGACGGCGGAAGGTGGGCGGATTGCGGGAGCAGGCAGGGTTGTGTATCTGGCCAGCGGCCATGATATGCGGGCGTTTGAAAGTCCGGCATTGCAGCGGCTGTGGATCAACGCAGTGAAATGGTGTTTGAATACGCAATGACTACTGGAGATCGGGAATTTTTATAAGGAAACAACGCATGGAAAGGAAGTACAGGGCGGCGATTATTGGGGTGGGAGCGGCCAAAGCCAGCAGTAATAAGGGCGGCGGCCATCAGATTGCGTACGCTCATGCCACCGCTTATCAGGGTAATCCGCGGGTGGAGTTGGAATCGGGTGTGGATATCAACGCGGAGAATCTCAAGGCTTTCCAGCATAAATTTAACGTGCGAAAGGGATTTGCCGATTACCAAATCATGCTGAAAGAAACGCGGCCCGATGTGGTTAGCATTTGCACGTATGTGGGACTGCACCATGCGATGATTACGGCGGGGGCCGATGCGGGGGTCAAGGGAATTATCTGCGAAAAGCCCTTTGTTATAAGTCCGGCGGCCCTGAAAGAGGTGCAGCGGACCGTGGAAAAAACGGGAGTGAGGATTCAGGTGTGTCATGTTCGACGCTATTTACCAGCTTTTATACGGGCCAGGGACTTGTATCAATCGGGTGCGGTGGGTGAGCCGCTGATGTGCATTGCTGGCATCGCCGGGTGGGATCTTTCTGAATGGGGTTCACATTGGTTGGATATGTTCCGCTTTTTTCATGGCGATAGGGCGGTGCGGTGGGTGTTGGGGCAGGCTCGCGTGCGCGGTCTGCGGGGTTATGGCCACGCCATGGAAGATCACGCGGTGGCGTACTTTGAATTTGAAGGCGGAGGCAAAGGAATTCTGGATGGCGGCATGGCCATGAACGGTCCGTGGACGATGACGCTGGTGGGCACGCAGGGGACGATTCGTATTGAGCGTGAAGACACGGTTGTGGTCGACACGGCCGCGGGGCGGAAGACAGAAAAGTTTTATAGCGATTATGGGCAACTCTGGCAACAGATGGTGGCTGATATGTTGATGTGGATTGAAGGCGGCCCGGAACCGGTGACGGGCTTTACCAGCATGGCCAAATCGGCGGAGCTCAATTTGGCGGCATATATCAGTGCGGTACGTGGAGACCGTGCGGACCTGCCGCTGAAGGATGCGGATGAACAGATCAATGAATGGCCGGTGGAACTGCTGGCGCGGCGTCAGCAATCCGGGCAGTGACTTGGTGTGGATGATGATAGATAGGAGATTTTATCATGGGAAAAATCAGTTTGGGCCTCAACATGGAATTTGTCCGCCACGATGATAAACCGTTTGAATGGGGGGTGGAAAAAGCGGCGGCATTGGGCTACAGCTCTGTGGAACCGATGGTGCATTGGGGCCGGGAATTGCTAAGTGAAGCGGGTTATTTTCATAGTGTGTCCATGCTGGACGATCCGTATCGGGTGAAACACGCGTGTGAGAAAGCGGGCATAAAACTCTCGGGACTTTCTTCGCATACGCCATTGGGGCGGCCGGAAATCGGCACTGAATATCTGAAACAGGCGGTGCGGTTTGCGGCGGAATGTGGTGCGCCGGTGGTGAACACGGATGAAGGCCCCAAGGCCCCCTGGACGACGGAGGAAGAAGACTTTGTGTTGATGAAATATACACTCCATGAAGCGGCCGCCGTGGCCGAACCACGCAGCATTCTCATTGGGTTGGAACCGCATCAGCAATACAGCAAAAATCCCGCGGGGTTGGATCGAATATGGCAGTTGGTATCGTCGCCGGTGATCGGCATTAACTTCGATACGGGTAATAGTTATCTGTGCGGACATGATCCTTACCGGTGGTTGGAGCAGGTGAAAGACCGGCTGGTGCATCTGCACGCCAAGGATATTTCCGACAGTCAATCCAGCGCCCAACGCGGTAAAGTCACGGGCACGGCGGTGGGCTGTGCGTGCGGTGAGGGCGTGATCGACTGGGCACGGGTGATTCAAATTTGCCGCAGTTGTCCGCGGGATATTGTGCTAAGCGTGGAATGTGGCACGGTGGCCCAGGCCGAGCGCAGCATTGCCCATTTGAGTCGTCTGCTGTAGGGGGGGCATGTGTTTGGTTTTAGAGGCGTGAAAGATGAATGGTTTGCAGGTTGGTTTGGTAGGTTGCGGCGGCATTTCCGGTGCGCACCTGGGGGAGCACCGTGAACATCCGGGTTAGTTCCGCTATACTGCGGTGTGCGACGTGGTGGAAGCGAGTGCCCGCCGCCGGGCTGCGGAACTCGGCCAGGTGTCGGTTTATACGGATCCGGCAACGATGCTGGCGGAAGCAGATATTGAAGCGGTTGATATTTGCACGGTGCATGACCAACATGCCGCGCTGGCGATCGCGGCCCTGCAGGCAGGCAAGCATGTGATAGTGGAAAAGCCCATGGCATACTCGCTGGAGGAGTGCCGCGGCATGACTGCTGCGGCGGAAAAGGCAGGCGTGCTCTTGATGGTGGCGCAAATGCAGCGATATGATCCTGGTTATCAAAAATTGAAGCGAATCATCGAGTTGGGCGAACTTGGACCGATTCGCGCCATGCGGATGGACGCCATGCAGGATGGGGTGGAGACGCTGACGGGAAATTCCTGACTGCTGGATGGCAAACGTGCCGGCGGCGGTGTGGTGATCAGTGTGCTGGTGCATAAAATTGATCTGGCCCGCTATCTTATCGGTGAGGTCGTGCGTGTGGCGGCCATTACCCGCCAATTGCAACCGATGTTTAAAAATGAGGCGGAAGATTACGCCGCGGCCATTCTGGAATTTGAAAACAGGGCGATCGGTGAGCTGTTTGGCACCTATTCCGGCTTTCGCCAGTCTTACAGCGAGATGTTTATGATTTTCGGCGATCATGGCAGCGTTCACGCTTT
Organism: Planctomycetota bacterium; assembly: GCA_021790385.1. GTDB lineage: Bacteria > Planctomycetota > Phycisphaerae > WQYP01 > WQYP01 > JABEVA01. The sequence goes on along the minus strand of JAJYDW010000023.1, from coordinate 28,323 downwards.
GCCGCCGGTGGGTCAATATGCCGGCCCGGCGTATGTGGCTTCCCGCAAGCGAAGTCCGGCTTTCAAGAAATGGTCCGATCAGTACGGAGGATTTACACCTGTGGTCGGCGATGCGGGTGCGCTGCCCACCGCCAATCCTTTCACCAATGAGCTGCTCCATTTTGCCGATTGCTGCCGCAGCGGGTGCGAGCCGCTTTCTTCCGGTAAAGATAATCTGGGCACCATGAAAATTATCTTTGGCATTTATAAATCGGCCCGCACGGGTATACCCGTTGAACTCAAGGAGCTTTAAGCCATGAAATTGCAGATCGGTGATGAAGGTGTGGACTTTTACAGCGGCAGTGTATTGGCCGGTCGCTACAATATCCAGCATTCACTCAAACCGTTTTTACATCCATTGAACACCCCGGAGGGGTGGAGCGTTTCAATAGCCAGCCCGCACGATCATCGTCATCATAAGGGTCTCATGTATGCTTTGCGCACCCGAGAGATCAACTTCTGGGAAGAAAATGCCACCGCCGCCAACGAAGCGGTGGGGCGGCAGCGCCATGTTGGGTTGAGCGAGGTGGTGATGGATGGTGCAGAAGTGAGGTTTGTAGAGAGTCTGGTGTGGGAAGCTGTGGACGGGGGAAAACCAGTCTTTGAGGAAAACCGCGAACTGCGCGTTCGTCACATGGGCAGCGGATTTGCCTGGACATGGGGCACCCGCATTACGGTTCGGCGCGATAGTCGCTTAATCAAAAGCCAATGGAGTTGGGCTTTACCCAATGGGCGGCGCATTAACTACCACGGGCTTGGCTTGCGGTTGGCGCGGTCGTTTGGCTGCACCGGCGGCCACAGGCTGGTTTTGGATGGTCGAGAAACCGGCTTTTTGGAGGCGATGGGTCAGGTTGCCCGGCAGGTGACGTTTACGGGCACCTTGGATCCAGTGTGGCCGCAATGGCCGGGGCCGCGGGCAGCCGTCACTTTCGAGCAGCAGCAGCGCAATGGATTGTTTATACTGGAATCGCCGTTCGCTTTTATGAGCCTCGGGCCGAGCAATTTGGAGGAGTGTGATTTATCCAGCGGAGAGATTTTGGAAGAAACCTATCACATCCAGGTAGCGGACCTGCGGCCATAGCCAAGAACAGGGTTGGGGATTCAGCCACTTGGCGGCTGCGGCAAAGCCTTGGTCAACCCGGGGGACGGGCCTGACCCAGCGAGGCGGCCCGATCGGCGGCGAGGGTTTCGGATGCGGTATCAGCCGAGGACGCAAACAAGTTGCGGCCGGCGGGTCGCCAGCGGTTTAACGCGGCGCGGGTCAGCAACAGGCCGACGGTTCCGAAGGCCAACGCCACGACCAACCCGCCGAGCAGAAAGGAGGGCAGAAATTCCTGGCCGAGCATTTCGAAGAATCCGGAAACGGATAGACCGGACCAGCCGGAAATATCCCATGGAACAAAGGTACCGTGTAAGAGCAGGTGGCCTGTTTCGATGCTCAGCAAAAGCCAGAATGGCATGGTAGGGGTGATGGAGATTTCTGTTCCAAGCAGCGTGGCGGGAAGATTCAGGTGTAGCCGGTCGGCCACCCAAACGGCTATGAGAGTCTGTAAGCCGTAGATGGGCAGCAAGCCGATGAGAATACCCACTCCGATGGCGGCGGAAAGCTGGGCATTGGAGGAGTTATTTTGCAGCATCTGGTAGGCCAGTTTTTTCCAATAGCGAAGGCTCCAATAAGTGTGTTTATCGGGGCGGTAGAGGGCATGTGGGGAAGGCCGTTGAATAAGCCTGACGACCGGCCATGGCATAAGCCTGCGGGTGGTAAGCAATACGTTAAGCCGCACACCGCGGGCGGTATCTCGAAAGGGTCGAAAGTGGGATATACGCTCTTCGCCGGCGAAGTAGATGCAGGTGATGGGCACGCTGCGAATATGCACTCCGCCCCAGGCGTGTCGGACGAGCGTTTCGGTTTCAAAATCAAAGCGGTGGAACCAATGGCGCAACTTCATGGTGTAGACCAAGGGGTAAACCCGCAGTCCACACTGGCTGTCGGGCACATCCTGGCCAGTTTGCAACCAAAGCCAGAAACGTGAGAGGTCGCGTCCGCGGATGCTGTTTTTAGGGACCAACACCAGATTCATTTGCCGCTCGCCAATGATTAAATCCCGCGGGAATATGGTGGCGGTCTGGGTGAGCTTAAGCATGTCGGCAAGCAGGTGCTGACCATCGGCATCCATGGTGATGGCGTGGGTGCATTGGGCGGCGAAGGCGGCTTGGAAGCCGGTTTCAAGCGCAGTGCCTTTACCGCAATTTTTGGAGTGGGTCAGTAGCGACAGGCGTTGTGCCTGCGGGACGGGAAGGCTTCGGGCCAGGTCCTGCAGGACGGCGGCGGTGCGATCTGTACTGCCGTCGTTGATGACGAACACGCGGGCTGCCGGAAATCCGGATAACACATCGGCGATAACTTTGGCCACAGTACCGGGATTGTTATAGACGGGAATGATGACTGCAAAGATCGGCGTGGTTGCCGGGTCCGTGGTGCAAGACTCGCCGGGCCGAAGTGCGACGTCAGGCGGGGAAGCTGGTATGGTGGCTGGTATGGTGGTATTCAAAGCTATCGCAATCTAAAAAAGTCCCGCGAAGTCAAATGTGCATCAAACCCCGCAATGTGTTCCTGCACCAGCAATGATAGCGAAGGCAGGCGGATCGCACAAACCTCGTCGTTGGTGCGTATCCATGATAGGTTCTGCGCGGGCCGATATACTTTGGGCCGGTTGTGGAGGGAAATATGAAGCAGTGGCGCATTGGTGATTGAAAAGTTCGTGGTGCTTAGGGTTTTGGCATGATGTTTAAAGGGTTTGGTGCTTTGCTGGGAGCGGGGGCGCTGTTGTTGGTAGCCTGTGGCTGGACCGAGGCGGCGGTAGCGCCGGCGGCGGCAATATCCGCGGTGGTTCGTGGGCACGCCAAGCGAGAGCACACCAACAAATGGTTTAATCCGGATCCAAAGCGATACCTGTTTGAGAATAAGCTTAAGCCGGGCATGGTGGGTTATGGCTTAACGGTGATGCACGGGGCGCAGATTCAGAAGTTTCACGTGCGGATTTTGGATGTTATTAAAAATTTCGGTCCCTCGATGAACGTGATTCTTGTCAAGTGTTGGGGACTGGGATTACGAAAAAGCGGCATCATTGAGGGGATGAGCGGTTCGCCAGTATACATTGACGGCAAGTTGATTGGCGCGATTGCGTATGGATGGGGTTTTTCCAAAGAACCAATCGGCGGGGTTCAGCCGATTCGGCAGATGTTGCGGATACCGGTACCCAAGCTTGGAGTCGGGCAGAAGGGAGCGATGGGGGGGGGCGGTGGTGCAGGATATGTGGCTGGGTTGGGTTGGAAGTATGCCATAGCACACGCCTGGGCGGGTTGGGGGCCGCTGGCGGCTCATTTGCTGGCGGTGCAGGGTGCGCACGCGTCACCGATGTTGGAACATAGCTTCAGCGGCTCCAGGCGCAGTGGATTGGTTCCTTTGGCATCGCCATTGATGGTTAGCGGTGCTTCCGGCACGCTGTTGCGGTATTTACGCGGAGAATTCCGGGGTACGTCCCTGGTACCGATGGCGGCCGGTGCGGCGGGGCAGCCGAGTGGCAGGCATGGAACAGTGCTCGGGGGGATGACGGAACTTAAGCCGGGGGCGTTACGACTGCGTCCAGGGGCGGCTATCGGCGTCCCGCTGCTAAGTGGCGATGCGGACATGGGGGCCATCGGCACGGTAACGGCGGTGGTGGGCCGGCGTGTCTATGCTTTTGGGCATCGGTTTTTTGCCCAGGGGCTGACGCACTTACCTATTTCTACGGCGTATATTTACACCATTTTACCCAGTGTACGTACTTCATTTAAGATCGGTTCCACGAATCAGGTGCGGGGGCGGCTGGTGATGGACCAGGCGACGGGCATTGTGGGAGAACTGGGGCGACCTGTCCGGCAGGTACCGATTACGGTGCGGATGGCCAATGCGTCGGGCACGCTGGATAAAACCTTCCATTACCAGTTGTATCCAAATGTTAATGCCACCGTGAGTTCTCTGGGTGCAGCGATTTTGGCCAGTATGGTAGCCCACCAGAAACCCAAAGGTCTTTTTACTCTGCGTGTGGCCGGCCAGTTCAATTTTAAGGGTGCGGCCATTCCGTTTGATGATGAAATAACCAACAGCCATTATACCACCAAAGGATTTATGACCCGGCTGCTCTTGCCGGTGGGCCTGCTCATCAACAATCCATTTCACAAACTGGTACTGACTGGTGCGGATGTGCATGTCTTACTTGATCCGGTGGATCGCAGCGCCGCCATCACAGGGGTAACCGTTCAGCGCCGCGTGGTGGCGCAGGGTGATACGGTGGTGGCGCGGGTACAACTGTTGAACTTTAACGGTGAGCCGCGAGTGGTCATGCTGCGGTTAAAAGTGCCGATGGATATTCCCGACGGCCAGTATCATCTGGTGGTAGGTTCTGCGCGGACAGTTCTGCAGCAGGCGTTTGACTATTACCCCCAGCGCTTTGCGCCGGATAATCTTCCGACGCTGATTCAGGCGGTGCGGCGTATCCTGGCCTATAAGAACAATCGTCTCTATGCGCGACTTATTCTCAATGCCAGCGGTATTGCCATGGGGACGCGCGAATACCCGGGCCTGCCGGCGAGCCGCAGCACCCTGCTTGCCCAGATGAATCCAGCCCAGACGATACCGCTGTATCAGGATGTGATGGCGGAGGTTCCGGCGAAAGCGGTTGTGGAGCAGGGTGGGGCGAGCTTTATGATTGTGGTGCGGCATCGGGCGGATGAACGTTTTGCGGGTGGTGCCCATCTTGTACCTTCAGGCCCGCCCCCTTTGCGGATGCGGCCGGGGCCGGGATAACGGGCCTGCCATGCGCGGGCCGGCAGACGGAGGATGGAAGCAAAATCGATTGGGCTTCTTAGGCAACAACATGTATACGGAGATCAAATGAAATTCGGGAAGATTGGTTCATCAGCAGTATTCATCACGGGAGTCTTGTGGCTGCAGTCGGCGGCGTGGGCGGTGCATCCTATAACCTGGCGGTTTAACAGTGAAAAGGCCTATTCCACGGGCAAGTTTGCGGCCACGGAAGTGAACAATTACGGGCAGCTTTTTTTGGGACGTACTGCGGTGCAACTGGTAAAAAAACCGGCCTTCAGTTTCGTCAATGCCATGGTTCAAACCAAAAACGGAACTATTTTTTGGGGCACTACATCGCCGGGTAAAGTTTTTGCATACGCGGCCGGCAAAACAAGTCCGTACTACACCGTACCGGGCACCGGTCAGCAGGTGTTGTCGCTGGCGGTGGGGGTACGGGGCCATCTGCTGGCGGGAATTTCAGGCACGGGGCCGGCCAGGCTGGTGCGGTTGACGCATAATGCCGGGGGTAAAGTTGTGGCGACGAGCCTGTTTCATCAGGTGGGGATCAAATACATTTGGGCTATCCATGTCAATGCCAATGGAACCATTTATCTGGCCACCGGTCCGACCGGCGAGCTTTGGAAGATCAGCCCGGCTGGTAAGGCGTCCTTGCTGCTGAAGACCGGGACAAAGAATATCCTGGCGATGGTTCAGGCACCGCACAACAATCTGGTGGTGGCAACCGATAACCCCGGCTTGGTAATTCGCGTGAATGAAAGAACGGGCAGGCCTTTTGTGCTGCTATCGGCCGGGGTCGCGGAAATTGATGCATTGGCGATGGATCCATCCGGTGATATTTTTGCGGCTACGGCTTCGCCGCTACTGGCACGGATAGGTGCGGCTGCATTGAGCCTGCAATCCGATCTGGCCGGCATGGGGCGACCGGCCCTTGTGCATGGAGGCAAAGTGCTGGCCGCCGCCGCCCCAAAAGACAAGGCCCATCCGGCCCCCAAGCCCGCAAAACCGCGGATGGGACGTTTACCCGTGGCTACGCATCCGATGCCGCTGCCGTTTCCTTCGATGGGCCATATCAAAAGTAATGTGGTATATCAGATTACGCCAACGGGGCGAGCCAGTGTGTTGCTGCATGTGCCGGATATGATTTTATCCATGCTGTATCGGCATGGAAAGCTGCTGCTGGGGCTGGGCAGTCATGGCCGATTGCTGGAATACGATCCGTTTACTCAGACGGAAACGCTGGTGACACGTCTGACACAACTGGACATCCTTTCGTTGCTAGCGGGGCGGCATGGTGGGCTGTACCTCGGGACGGCCAATGGCGGTCAGGTGCTGCACTTGTCGGCTAATGTCGCGGCCAGCGGCACCTATGTTAGCCGGGTGCTGGATGCCAAACTTCCGGCTAATTGGGGTGTGGCCCACTTGCGGGCGGATATGCCTGCCGGCACGCGGGTAACGATTCGCACTCGCAGCGGCAATGTGAAGAATATCGAAACCTTGGGGCGGTTCTGGAGCCCGTGGTCGGCGGCGATGCCGGCGAATACATGGAGAAAAATATCCAGCCCGGTGGCGCGGTATCTGCAGTTTAAAATTCATCTCACGGCCAACAAGGCCGGGCAATCCCCGGTACTGGATGCCGCCAGCCTGGTGTATCAGCAAATCACAGTTCCGCCACAAATTAACTCTGTGATGGCGCTGCCAGTGAAGGGGAATCCGCACCTGGTCAAAATTAAATGGTCGGCCACCGATGCCAATGGCGACAGGTTGCAATACCGCTTGGAATACCGGCAGAAAGGGATTCCCGTATGGATTGGCCTGGCAAATCATCTCACAAATACGGATTATCTGTTTAAAACTGATTCCGTGCCAGGTGGTAAGTACCGCGTGAAAGTGATTGCCAGCAATGCCGCCGACAATAGTCCGCAGGAGACCTTTCAGGTGGCACGGGAAACGCGCTATTTTGTGGTGGAAAATGCGCCGCCGGTCATCAGCGCTCTGAAATGGAAAAATTTGCGGGGCCATCGCGTGGTCGTTACGGGCTTTGCCCGCAGCCGCCGGGTTCCGATTGTGGCGGTGGAGTTTCAGGTGGATTCCGGTAAGTACTGGCAACCTGCGGCGGCTTCGGATAAGATATTTGACGCGCCACTGGAAGGTTTTTCCGCCCGGACCGGAAAGCTTGCTGCTGGGCCGCATCGGATTACCATTCGGGCGGTCGATGCCAAGGGCAACAAGACTTATAAATCGGTGCTGGTAACGGTCCATTAAGGCGAAACCAACACTCTGCTGGAGAATAAGCGTGCATTACCCCCATAAGATCAGCAATCGCAAACGGGCCAGAAACATTGGTTTTAGGGCCAGGATGAAGACCAAAAAAGGTCGGCAGATGATGAATCGTAAACGCGCGGCAGGGCGATCAGTCAACGTGGTCTAAGCGGAAGTTCTTGTTCCGCGATCTCCATATAAATTTCAGCCAACCTCCATTCGCGGAGGCTGTTGTGGCACTGTGCAGCGAGCATGTGCGGGTAGAAGTTTGGTGGAGCGATTACCCCGGCATGCCGACCAGCAACAGGGTGCCAAAGGCTAGAGAAATAATCAGCAACACAATAATGGCCCAGAATGGCAACGACTTTTTCGTCTTGGTTTCCAAGGCCGTCGGTTTGACGGGGTCGTGAATTTCCTTCCACTTTTCCCATGCCGCGAACACCCAGATCAGGGCGCTGCCGAAAAGCAACACCATGCCGATGTTACGAATGATGGGAGGGAAAGGGATCAGAGCCTGGGCAGGTGTTGACCACAGGTTATGAAACGTCATCATATTCATCCACTACTATGCAAACATGGAGCCAACAATCCCATTTGCGGGTATTGTCGCATGGACGGCGGCATTTGTCATCCGTGCAACGCCTTGATATTCACGGTTGCACGACATCTACGGTGACGAAACCTCGCTACGTTTCGCGCGGCATGCACCATGATTGGCCGGGTGATTTAACATTCAGCCGGCCGCCGGCGGGCAGGCGCTCCACTGTCTGGTGCAGACAGCCGTGTCGTGTCGGGGCGGGAGATTTACGCCAGGTAGGTCTTGTTCTTCTTCCCGCTCAGGTAGCTTTCCATAACACAACTGGCCAGATCAGTGGAGGCACAGTAAAACGCCACACCGCGGCAAAGTCGTGTGAGCTGATCTACAAATTCCACCCATTCCATTCCCCAATAATCCTCAATCAAGGCAAAGGTGGCCACCCGAATCCGTGCCCGGGCGCACAGTAGGGCTTCGCGCAGAGTCGCCAGGGCCGTTACCTGCTCTGGCGGATATATCAGGTGCAGGATGTCCCCCTCCACATGAGCGGTCGGCTGGCCATCGGTAATGATGAACATTATTTTCTGCTCTGCGGGCCGAGAGGCCAAAATCCGGCGACCCATTTGCATGGCCAGTTGCAGGTTGGTGAAGTGCTGATGCGTGTGTGCCGCCTGGGCCAGGGGAATGCGCACGCAAATTTCATAATCGTGCGTGCTGACCGGTTTTGGCATCAGTAAAGGTAATTGCTGTTCGGAGATTTGCGTTGCGGTGCTGTAAAAGCCGACGATATCGATGGTGTCTTGGGGATATCGCTGTCGCACCAGGGCGGTCAGAGCCATGGCTACTTTTTTAGCCGCCAGAAACCGCCCATGGCGGATCATGCTTCCGGACATGTCCATTAAGATGCACATGGAACATGATGTGTTACCTTCCACCAGATGCAATTCGAGATCCCGCTCGTTGAATTGAATGGGTACACCGACAATCTGATTGGTGGCAACATTCCGGGCCATCGCATTCCGCAGCGACTGGTTCATGTCCAGTTCGCTGATTGGATCCCCGAAGGCGTACGGCTTGGTCGATTCCAGCCGATCGGATCCGGCTCCGGCGGCCAGCGTGGGATGGCCTTCGCGTGAGCCGCGTTGTAAATTGGCAAAAATTTCCATCAGCGCCTTGCGCTGCATGGCACCGATGGCCCGCGGGGTGAGTCGCATCCGGCCGGCCACTTTTTCAAGCAGGCCTTCCCGCATTAATTGTTCAAGTAATTCGGGGTTGGTCTGGTTGAGTCGTTCCAGGGCTTCCAGGGCTTTGTCCCCATAATCCAGAACAAAGTCCATAATCTGGTCATAACGAAAGAGACTGTCAGGCGTGGCAAATTCCTGGCCGTCGTATTCGCCGTAAATATGCTTCATCGCTCACCTGTCTGCGTCGTTTGGCGGTCCAATCCTGATTGATCTTAGGCCGTCAGTCGCGGATTGGCCAGCAGATCGGCGGAGCGGCCACCTCAGGTAATGGTGAGTTGGCAGTTTATCGTTTGGGCCGCTTCGGCATCCGGTTGCCCACCGCCGACGCTGATCAAAAATGTTCCTGGTTCAATGAAGGCCTCGCCGTTATCACGAAAGGCGGAAAAATGTTCCGGCCCTATGTCAAATTTTACCACCCGCCGCCCGCCGCTGAGGATATGCACCCGCTGAAAACCCGCCAGATGATGTCGCGGCACTGGTACGCTGGCCTGAACATCCCGCACGTATAATTGCACAACTTCATCACCGGCTCGCCGGCCGGTGTTTACCACCTGCACCTGCGCCTGTACCGATTGACCTGGGCGGATTTTGCTGCGGCTCAGCTTGAGCTGTTCGTATTTAAATGTGGTGTAGCTTAGCCCATAACCGAAGGGGTACAACGGTTCGTCGGTCATAAATCGGTAGGTGCGGCCGACCATATTGTAATCCTCAAAGGGGGGCAACTGTTCCAGCGATTTAACAAAAGTAATCGGAAGTCGGCCGGCCGGGTTATAGCGGCCCCACAGCACATCGGCAATGGCCCTGGCCCCGCGTTCGCCCGGGTACCACGCCATGAGAATGGCCGGAATGTGATCCTTGGCCCAGCGGATTTCAATGGGGCTGCCGCCGGTCAGCACCAGAATTACGGGCTTGCCTGCGGCATGCAGGGCTTGCAGAAGTTCCAATTGCCGGCCCGGCAGGCCGATACGTAGTCTATCTCCGCCGCCATCCGCCGCCGCATCGCCTGTATCACCGAATTCCTCTCCTTCCAATGTCGGGGTGTAGCCCAGAACTGCAATAATTAAATCCACATCGGGAATAACCCCATTCAGTTCGCCGGTGTTCAGCGGTCTGGAACCCGCCAGATCGCAGCCTTTGACATAATGAACCTGTGTGGCCGCGCCAGCGGCTGAAATAATGCCCTCCAGGATGGTTTGCGACTCTCTGGCAAACCCCGTGTAATTGCCATACAGGGCTTCAGGGTTGTGGGCGGTCGGCCCGACCACGGCGATGGAATTCAAATGTCTCGCCAGGGGCAGGATGGCTTGATCGTTTTTCAGCAGCACGATGGATTCCCGCGCTGCGGTCAGAGACGCCCGGCGATGAGCGGCGCTGGCCACACAGCGCAGCGGTATCCTGGCAAACGGCACCTGCCGCGGCGCGTCAAACATGCCCAGTCGCAGCCGGGCTTCCAGCAGCCGCTCGACGGCCCGGTCAATTTCAGCTTCGGTGATTAAACCTCTTTGCAGCGCATCCTGCAGGTGATGATACGTAACACCGCAATTCAGTTCGCATCCGGCGCGAACCGCCATGGCCGCCGATGCCGCACCATCCTTCGTGACATGATGATGGTTGTGAAAATCGCAGATGGCTCCGCAGTCGGACACCACGAAGCCGTCAAACCCCCATTCCTGGCGGAGAATTTTCTCCAGCAGTGTGGTACTGCCGCAGCACGGTTCGCCATTAACGCGGTTGTAGGCTCCCATCACCGAGGCCGCACCCGCTTCCTGCACACAAGCCTGGAACGCGGGCAGATAAGTTTCCCGCAGATCACGCGGCGAAACCACGGCATTAAAACCATGGCGCAGCGGCTCGGGCCCGCTATGTACCGCAAAGTGTTTGGGTGTAGCCACCAGCTTGAGATAGGCCGGATCATCGCCCTGCAGGCCGCCAACGAAGGCCACCCCCAGGCGTGCGGTAAGAAATGGGTCTTCACCGTACGTTTCCTGCCCCCGGCCCCAGCGCGGATCTCGGAAGATATTGATATTGGGCGTCCAATAGGTAAGGCCGAAATACTGCCCTCGATAACCACCTTTGAGCGCCGCATGATGCTTGGCTCGGGCTTCGTCAGCTATGAGGCCAGCGATTTCTTTAATGCCTGGGGCATTGAATGTGGCCGCCAACCCAATGGCCTGCGGAAAAACCGTGGCTAGTCCGGCCCGTGCCACTCCATGTAAACATTCATTCCACCAGTTGTAGGCCGGTATGTTCAGCCGTGGTACCGCCACGGATTCATGCAGCATCTGGCCTAATTTTTCCTCCAGCGTGAGTTGCTTGACCATCGTCTGAGCCCGTTGCCGGTATAGCTCGCGGTAATTTGAGCTTTTAGACCTGGCCGACGGAGCCTTGGATTTTTTAATTTTCATACATGCCTTTCCGGCTGCAAAACTACCCGGGACAGCCGATATTTCCCTGAGTCCAGATCCGGCCGATCGTTCACGATTCGTCCGGTCCAACTGGCCGTCATGTTAAACCCGCCAGGGTCATTCTGCCAAGGGTGAAAAAATATAGTTATCGGATGACCGCGGCACCAGGGCGTGGCGATAGCAAACACTCACTGGTTGTACTGCGGTTCATCCAGTGGATTATCGGTCTATCCAGGCCCCTGAATGTTATAGGGCCAAAGAATTGCCGGGGCACATATGGTTGTCCCGGGGCCAATAACCATCAAGCTCGGACGTTTGATTTATCCAGCCGTGATTTTGTTCCGATAGTAAGGGCCGGAAAGCAGTTGTTCGGAAACGCTCGGCCAGGCATTTCCGGACGGCTCTGACACCAGTGATTCGGCGATGTTAAGGTGCATCATCGTCCGGGATCGTGAAAGGTCGGGAAAGATAAGAGAGTGTTGAGGTTGGAGAGGATGGTTGGGGGCGTGATAGCTCGACCCGAGCAGATAGTGTTGCCGGGCGCTACCGTCGAAGCGGTTGTGATTGATGCATTGAGTCCAACAACAGGAGAACACTCATGAAGACCATCCTTGGATTTAACACTTCGGTTTCCGCGGTGAAGACCACGGTTATGGTGGCGGCGCTGGCCTTGAGCGCCGCGGCCGCACAGGCGAGTTTCACCGCCAACATCATCGTTGTCGGTGGTGGCAGCACGTTGCTCAATGGTGCTATGGATACATCCAGCGGCATGCTGGTGATTGGGCCGACTAATGTAACCATTAACTCTCCGAGCAGCAGTGCGTCCGAATTTACGATGGAAAATTTCACTGCCAGTTCCAACAGTATCAGTGCCGGTGCCAGTGCGGTGGTAATGGGTAGTTCTCTGCAAATGAAAAATACCTCCACCTCTGTTGAAACATTGGATGTGAATTTACTGGACACCGGATTTGCTGCTCCAAGCGGAGCCGGTCTGCAAATCAGCAGCTTTGGAACGGTGCAGTGGGCATCCGGGGATGTGCAAAACTCTCAGGATCTGGTGCGTGAAGTGAGTGTTCTGAAGGGCATCGGTTACTCCACCACGATTGCGGCGCTGAATTTAGGCGGCGCACTTTCCGCCGATCTTCCATGGGCGACAAGCCCTTTGGGCACGTTGGCACCCAGTTATAGTTTTGGCAATGATCTGGCGGTAACCCTCAATCCTGGGGATGCAGTGAAAGTCAGTTGGAATTCCACGGTGGCCCCGGTGCCGGAACCGATTCCAGCTTTGCTATTGGCTGTGGGCAGTTTAGGAGTGCTGTTGTTATCACGGCGCCGTCATGTCCAGCCCCTGGCGTGTTGATTGGAAATACTTCCGCGTGAAACTTTGTCCGAAGATCCGTTTCAATTGATGATCTTTGCCGTCTGCATCCAGGCGATGAAACGTGAAAGCCCTTCCTGTACCCGCACCTGAGGCTGGTAGCCCAGTGTGCGGCGGGCCAGCGTGATATCCGCAAAGGTAACAGGCGGTTCAGAAGCGGGGGCGGGAACGTTGCGAATCCGGGCTTGGCGGCCCAGGAGCTTTTCCAGAATGCGGACAAACTCGATGTTCTCCACCGGTTCGCCGCAGCCCAGGTTGAATATTTGATAGCCTTGTGGACGATCCAGGGCCAGGCGAAAACCGGCGATAATATCATCTATGTAAGTCCAATCACGTTTGAGGTGGCCGGCGTCATAGAGTGTCAGTTCGCGCCCAGCGAGAATATCTGTTGTCCACTGCCAAGGCATCATATCCGGACGGCCGTGAGGTCCATAGACATTGAAGAAACGCAAAATTGTGATGGGTAAGCCCCAGAGATGTTCAAAGCTATGGGCGAAAAGTTCCATGGAACGCTTGCTGGCGGGATATGGCGCCAGCGGACGATCGGCCGGTGCGGTTTCCACAAATGGTGTGGGCGTACAGCGCCCATACACCGAGCCGGTGGAAGCAAGCAGACAGTGCGGCTTGCCTATGCGGTTAACGGCATCGAGTAAATTCATAGTGCCTTGTACATTAACGGCACTGTAAACATGAGGATTCTCAACGCTGTAGCGCACGGAAGCCATGGCTGCGATATGGGCCACCGCGTCCGGCGGGTGGGTGCGGCATAATTCCACCAAGGCGGGCAGATCGCACAGGTCACATTGGGCAAAGGTAAATTGAGGATGTGAAGAAAGGTCTGCCAGGTGTCGCTGCTTATGAACCAGCGGGTAATAATCATTAAGGTTGTCAAAACCCACAACCTGATCGCCGCGATCCAGGAGGTTGCGAGCCAGACGCGAACCAATAAACCCCGCGACACCGGTAACCAGAATTCTCAAGCGTAACACTCCTGCTGCAACCAGATTAATGAACGCCGCCGATACCCCGCAAATTGCAAGCAATAATGGCGGACTTGCTGATCGAAGGCACGATTCAGCTTCCGGCTTTATCGCCGGATGCCGGGCGGTTTTCCGGGAATAAATCCGGCTGGGCTGGATCGTGACGTGAGGGATTATCCAGCACGTCCTGGGCTTCACTGACCAATTCTCCCAGGTCCTTAAATTGGCGGTACACCGCGGCAAAACGCACATAGGCAATCGGCGAAGCCGTTCGCAACTGCTTCATCACCGCTTCGCCGATAAAGGAACTGGTAACTTCACGCGTGCCTTGCTGTGTGATTTCCTCCTCCACGGCATCCACCATCGCGACTATGTGCTCGGCTGGTACCGGCAGTTTATAGCAGGCCTTTTGAATACCTTCCATTATGCGGGTGCGATCCAGCGGCACGCGGCTGCCATCTTTCTTTACGACTGTCAGGCGGGTGGTTTGCTCCACTCGTTCATAGGTGGTATAGCGGCGGTTGCATGCTTCGCAGATCCGGCGGCGGCGGATGACTTCGCCGCCCTCAACGGGGCGTGAATCAATGACGCGGTCTTGATCAGCGACATGGCAAAATGGACAACGCACGGATCATCCTCGAAAATTAAATCCGGCCGACTAATGCACGGCCAGCCGTGTATGGTAGGCGTGAATAAAATAAAACCGCCTGGCCTGGAGTAACATTGCAATGGCGCGGCGGGGATCACGATCGGCCGTAAAGTCGCCGCGAATTCGCGACGGCCCCAGTGCATTTTGAAAGTATCCGGAACTGGCGGTTAAGCGTAAATCTCCATCCACCATGGTGGCGTGCATGATCGCGGCATGTTTCCCATTGTGCAGACGAATGAAGCCCGCTCCTGAATATCGCCCAGTACCGCTGGGGGTAATAACAATATATTCAAACGTGGCATTGATGGCAGTGGATAAAATGGGCGTTATGCCCGGCACCGGCTTCCAAAATACCCGTATAACCATCATCTGCGTGATGCCGGTGTTACCCCCGGTCCTGGATTTTAGAATAAAGTGGTACGTGCCATCGCGGGTAACATAGTAGAAGGCCTGATGAAAATGCGGTTGCAACGTACTGCCGGCCTGCGACCGCACGGGAATAATAGACAGTGGACGAAAGTATCCGCATCCCCCCAGCAGCAGCGGCAGCACTCCCAACCAGAGACCCAGAAAAATATTGCCGGTGCGTTTTATCATGGCGGTAGCATAATCGCTGGGGCAAGGTTGGTAAACAGAGTGGCAGGGGATGCTTGTTGAGCAGGTACCAGTTGGATGATGGCTGGTCCCACGCCTCTCTGGCAAACGATGCCTTAATGCGCTTCGGAATGTGCCAATGCCATAAACTGCTTTGGCTGCATTAAAAACCGAAGTTCCCCTTGAGCCAGGTTGATGTCCAATTTCACACAGGCTATGGCCCCTTTTTTGAAACGCACCCGTCCCGCCTCGCCGAAGCATAATTGTCCGAGAAAGCGGCTTAAGTCCGGTTCATGGCCGACAGCCAAGATGGCTGGTGGCCGTCGCTTCTGGGATTTCAGCCACTCCAGCAGCAATTCCGGTTTGCCGCCAGGGGCCAACTCCGCAACTTCGATAATAGGAACTCGAGCACCTTTGACCGCGCCCGCCGGTCTACCCAGTGCCTTAACCAGAATTTCCGCCGTCTGCCTTGTTCGCACATAAGGCGAGGTGAAAATTATGGCAATGGGAGGTTTCAAGGTCGCCAGTCCGGCGGCCGCGCGTGCGAAATCTTTTTTACCTGCCGTGGTCAGCGCCCGTTGGGAATCACCACCGCGGACGAATTCTTGGGCGACGGCGTGGCGGCATAAATAAATTTTCATCCAAGATCCTTCGGTTAGCCTACCCAAAAGCCCTGCGTAAAGCGCATGGTCACCATGACCATCCATAGAGCACTCAACGACAGCAGCGGCACACACAACCAGGCCCAGCGAGGTGGCAATTTGGCCATTACCAAGCCGAAGAAGATCCATAATGGTACGCTGGTGGCCAGTTGGTAACGCCCCATTCCCTGGTAGTGGATGGCGCTATGCGAGAAAAATGGAATTAGCCATAAGAACAGGGCCACCAACCACAGCGGCACGGGCAGCCGCAGCTTGGGCAGCAGCATGGCCAGCAGCACCAGAGGTGTGAACAAAGCGCAGGCGTTTTCCAGTGCGGTTACGTGGGATGGATCCGCAGGAGATAGCAAATGGGCCATCAGGCGATGAAATGTTTTACCCAGGTCTAAAGCTAGCATCGTGTGTTTCCAGGTAAGCCCCACATGTACCCAGCGTTGAATGTCCAATACCATCCACGGGTTGCCGGTTTCCCAGGCCAGCCACGCCGCCCAGAGAATAAATCCACTGGCGGCTACCGTCGGCCACAAAATGGCCCGGCCCATGGCCCTAAACGCGGTGATGGCCGTGGTGGGGGACTGAAGATCCTGCGGCCTTTGGCGTTGGCGAGATGTTGTCCATGTCGCAATGGCCGCGCCAAGGAGAAGAAAAAACAGTGTTGCTGAAAAAACTACGCCGGTGGGCCGTACCAGATCGGCAACGGCTCCGATGATAGCCGCTATCCACCATCGCTGACGCAGCATGGCAAAAAAGAACAGGATCATCAGCACATCAAAAATTGGTTCAGTATAGGCTGCGAATAAAAAAACAGCCTCCGGTTGCAGCAGAAAGCCCAGCACCGTCAGCATGGGCACCGCCGGTTGATCAGGAAATAATTCTGCCGCCAGGCGGTACAGCAAAATCGCGGCCGCCGCCGATGCAGCATTCGACACCAGCAGCAGCCACATCCACACCGGCAGCGGTATCATGCGTGAAAGCACCAGCACCACCGCCGGGTAACCCGGATAGTTGGCAGTGTTTGCAGTGCCCACCGGCACATTAATTGTGCGGTACCACCAATGTGCTATTTGCCAATAACGAATACCATCCCAGCGAATCAGTGCATGTTGATGCGGGCTCCATCCCGGATGGTACGCCCACGATGGGAAAAATGGGGATCGCTGCGGGGAATGAAAAGCAATTTGCGCCGCTAAATTTACGCATAGCATCACCACGATCCAAGCCAGCAAGGGTCGTAACCACCAGCCGCGAGCCAATACCGCCGGGGCTTTGAGATTGGGGTGCAATGGCTCTGCTGATGCACACCCGGCAGCATGCGCCGTTGGTGTGGATACTATGCGGTTACAGGACGCGGTGGCCTCGACCGGGGCCAATTCATATCCGCCGGTGGATGAAGATGGTTTCTCCGCTGGCATAACGCATGGCTCCGGTAACGGCTCCAACCACGGCTTCGGCCACATCATGCGGCGCAAGAATATCCCTGGTGGGTACCTGTTCTTCTGTCATCAGCGCCCGAAACATGGGCGTTTCCACGGCGGCTGGTGCAATACCGACAACCCGAATTCCCAGCGGTTCACCTTCCTGAGCGGTAACTTTGGTCAGCATATTCAGCGCCACCTTGGCTACGCCATATGCCCCCAGTCCAGGAAATGGATCACGGGCAGACTCGCTGGATATGTGCACAATAACTCCGCCGGAATCTGGTCCCAGTTCCGCTCCAGACCGTCCCTGCCCATGCAGATCAGACTGCGATTCCAGGTGCTGGTTGCGAAACACCGGCCATACCGCCCGGGTCAGATAAAATGCCGCCGATAAATTCACCTCCAGTATCTCCCGCCACTGGGCCGGCAATATATCGGCTGTAGGTATCATTGGCGCCATGCCCGCGGTGTTGATCAATGCGTCTATACGGGAATATTCTTCCGTGGCGTGCCGCACCAGGCGATCCACCTCTTGTGGCTTGGTCACATCGGTCGGCACACAAATGGCCCGGCCAGCCGCACGCTTGATTTGCTCCGCCACCTCTTCCAGGCGGCCTGGCGTGCGCCCGGCCAGCACCACAGCGTAATCCAGGTCCGCCAGTGCTAGCGCCGTCGCTCGTCCAATGCCGCCGCCGCCACCAGTTACAATTGCCACTTTCATTTGAAGCACCCCAAGCCCATGGAACATCTGGATTTTTAACCATCCAGCCGAAAGAATTATAAAGGGGTAGTAAAAAAAATGCGTGTTTGCGAGGAATCGGCCATCCACCAATATTGACGCATTGGCCAGGTTGGGCCATGATCCTTTTAATGGCATCGATGAAGCAGCCTTTATCCGAAACCGAACCGCGACCGGCAGGGAATATTTCACTGTTGTGCCAGGCCGGCGAGCGCTATTTGGCGGGGGGGCAGTACATGGTGGCCCAACGTTTGTTACAGCAGACTGAGGCTCAACTGTGGCGGCAACGCAATGGGACAGCGTTGGCTAAAGTCTATTTGCCTCTTCTGGAGGCATCTCGGCTGCTGCGTCAACAGGCCTGCGAAGGTGTTATCGTCATCAGCACTGGTGACGATGCTATTTTGCAGCGGCGGTTGATTGAGGAATTTTTCCGCCAGCGTGCGGGCACACTGCTGTTAGGGGGGAACGCCGGCGATCGTTTGGTGTTGAAAATACTGGAGAAGGTACGTTACGCAACGCGAAAAAGTGGCCATGCTCTGGAGTCCTTGGCTTTATTGCGAAGTGGCAATCGGTGGAGGATTTCATCCACAGCGGATCCAACATTTGCCGCAGGTTTGCCGGTGCGGTGGGTGCAACACCCATCAGGCCATGGGGTTGGCAATTCGTCCAATGCCGGTGAGATTGCGCTGCCATCCGCAGGCATCTATCCACCTGGATCAGCCGGAGCGACGTTGGCGGGCGAATCACTGCTGGTGGCACACGAATTATTGGCTCTCAAGTGGCAGTCTCGCCATCCGGTGCGGGCCAGACGGTGGGCGGAAATGGACTGGCTGCGGCGAGCAATGCGCGTTGATCCGGCGTGTGAACCAGTGCTGATGCGATTGCTCTCGCTGGCTGGTGAGTGACGGGCGATTGATCCATAACTGGAGTTGCACAGGATCGATAAAACTTATGGGACTGGGCTGGTTCAGCGCATTCGTAAAAGCAAATTAATTGAAAAACAATGGCTCTTGGCGGAAACTTACATTATGCTGGAGAGCATGCCAGCAGCCTGTGAACCAAGCCGTGGGGGCGGCGTATAGACAAAGGAAGGGCCGGATGGCCAGTGATGAACAACTCATGGCCGATTTTATCGCGGGTAGTGAATCGGCTTTTGGCGAGTTGGTTTCGCGTTATGAACGCGAGCTGTATATATTTCTGCAGCGGTTTGTCAATAACGGCGCTGCCGCAGAAGACTTATTTCAGGAGGCCTTTATCCAAGTATACCGCAATGCCGATAAGTTTGACGCTCAGCGGAGGTTTAGATCCTGGCTTTTCACGATTGCATCGAATAAAGCCCGCGATTATTTGCGATCGAGTCATCGCCGTTCGACACAGTCCTTGGATGCGAGCCTTGATCATGACAACAATAAAGCGGCATTTGCGGACATGTTAGAAGCTGATGGTGACTCCGCGCAGGATTTGCTCATTGGCGGCGAAGATGCGGCGGCGGTCCGCGAGATGATAGCCATGCTGCCGGATATTTATCGCGAGGTGCTGCTCTTGAGTTATTTCAACCATTTTTCGTATAAACAGACTGCTGAAGTGCTAAATGTTCCGGTGGGAACGGTTAAGAGCCGATTGCATTCGGCCTTGGGACAGTTTGGTCGCTTATGGAAACAACGTCAGACGGCGCAGCGATTGTGACCATGCGCGTGGATATTGTAAGGGATGGCGAAAGACGGCGTTTATCAGTTTGATGTGAGTATGGAACCAGCATGATCCGCGAGACATTTCATTCTAATCCTGACGGTCAAGAGAATGTTTCTTTTGAGGATTATCGTTTAACGGAAGCGGAAGCAGCCTATGTGGGCTGCTGGCTTGGTCAAGATTCACCGGCCCTTAATGCGGTGCCGGAGGAGGTCGCAAAAAATGCTCCCACTCCACGGTTGGCCGAAATTTTTAAGCTGCTTGGCCAAGCAGGGGAGCCAGAAGTTCCATCCGGGCTGGCGCATCGCACCATGGCCTTAGCCCGGCAGGTCTCGTCATCTGGTGCAAATGCCTGGAGTAATAATGCGGGCCAGGGATATCCGAGATTGCGCATCGGCTGGGATCGGCGTAAAATAGACTTGGCCGCGATGAGCGTCGCGGCCGGGCTGCTATTTGTGGTTTTAATTTCCGGGATTCATCATGCCCGCTTTGTGGCAGACCGCACAGCCTGTGCCGAAAATCTTACCGCACTGGCCAGTGCGTTTTCTGGTTATGCTGCCGATGATGCCGGCATGTTGCCGCGCATCGCTACGCCGACGGACGCCAACTGGTTGCCGCGCATTGATACTCCGGGGCAACTGCGATCGGCCAATGCCCATAGCAATCTGGCAAATTTACGGCCATTATTGGTTCGGGGTGAATTTGCTACATGGAAGCGGCTGATTTGTCCGAGTTGCCAACTCCAGCATCTCCTCGGCCTAAACACCAATCTGTCGCATGGATTGCCTACAGGCGATATCAGCTACTCTTATATTGACCAGCTTGCACCGTATCATCATCATTGGGGAAGCACCGGTCATGTGGTCATTATGGCCGACTATAATCCCCTGTTTCAAGCCCAGACCCGACAAGTCAGCGAGACTTCCAACTCTTTTAATCATAACCAGCGAGGTGAAAATATCCTGAGTGACGATGGCAGTGTGCGCTGGGTAACAACACCAGATGTTGGACCTAAACGCGATAATATCTGGACCGTGCAAGGAGATTCAACACCTCCATTCACGGGACGGGAAGAGCCTAAAAGCATCGATGATATTCTGGTGGTTCCATGAGCAATTCCTGTTATTGACAGTCTGCCAAAACATGGCTAGGCTGTGATATTATGCCTAGAACTGCACGGGCTGCCAAAGGCGGCGTCATTTATCATATTTCCAACCGCGGCAATGGTCGCGGCGTGGTCTTTCGTAAGCGGAAGGACTATGAGATGTTTATGGGAATTTTGGTGGCTGGCCGGCAGCGGGTATCCATTGAAGTCTTCGGATTCTGTTTGATGCCCACCCATTGGCACTTGGTGGTTCGTCCGCGACATGATGGCGATCTTTCTACGTATCTTTCCTGGGTAACCAATACCCATGTCAAGCGTTATCGCGTGCGACATCCCCATGCCAGGGGGCGTTTGTATCAGGGGCGGTACAAAAGTTTTCCGGTGCAAAGTGGGCGGCATTTAGTCAACTTGATGCGTTATGTTGAAAGCAATCCGCAGCGAGCCAAGCTGAAAAAAAGGGCGGAGAATTGGTCTTGGTCGAGCTTGGGATGCAATAAGAAAGTGGCATCCGCTCTCCTGGATCCCTGGCCTGCTGATCGTCCAAAACATTGGCGAAAGTTGGTCGGTAAATCGCTCAAAAAAAACGACCGGGATGCTGTGGTGGCCAGCCTGAAGCGATCTCGTCCCCTCGGCGATGATCGCTGGGTGACAACGATGGCCAGAAAGACCGGGAGCCTGCAGACGCTTCACCCCATTGGTCGTCCGCCCAAGCAGGCTTAAAAAGCAAAATATAAAGGTGGCGGCTCAATCGCCGTGCGCCGTCTGTGAATCCTGCGTATTGCGCAGCTAGGTCGTATTCTCGGCCGGCAGACAGAACCAGGCCTGTGCCGGTATCATCGCTCTCTTCGCCGAGTATAATAGATTTACAAGGCGGACAATAACGGTGATCGCACGCAGGCAGGTACGAATGACCAGCAGTAAATATCGTTCAAACATGCCAGAGGTTCGAGTCCGAATGGCCCGCCGGGTGGGCATCTTCGTCGGTGCGGTTCTGTTTCTAGGATTGCTGCTGTTCGGAGCCAGTTGGCTTTTGAGCGTGGTGGGCACCGAGTCCGCAGTGCGGTCGGCCAAGGGTCAGCAAAAGGCGCCATCAGTCGTACCGGCGCTGGCGCAAATTCCCTGGCACAATAATCCGTGTCGCCCAAAACGCATGCAGCTATATACCGCCTCGTTACCGGGCTATTCGCCAAGAATGGCCGCGCCCTGGTGGTGGACGCAGGTGCATGTTGCCCCGGCGGGCAATCCATTGGTGTCTGGCTTGCTCAAAGCATTATGTCGCACCGATGCCCGTCGTCGTGTCCGGGGACTGCAGCAATTTACGGTCTGGATCAGACGTGTTCGCTGGAAGGCTTACCCGCCGATTCAACGAACCTTGTTGCCTGCCGTACTGCGTGCAGGGCACTACCGCACCGCCTTGCGCATGACTCGTTTGACGATTCTTCTGGATCCAGCCAATACCGGTTGGTTGCAATTCATGTTGGTGGTGCGAACGCAGGTTCTGCTTGCGGCCAAGTGCCCCAACCGGGCACTAAATAATGCCCTGCGGCTGTACAATGTATGTACCATGCGCGATGTCCGCCAGGCCGTGGTATTGATCGCACAGTGTTTACAATCCGGTGCGATGGGTGGCGGCGTTACGGCCAGGCATTTCGTAGCCGGGCAGATCCATGCACAGTACGTGCCGCCGATGGCTGAAGGCCGTTGTTCCTTACCGGTGGCCTTCCGTCACTATGGGCATAGTTCCGGGGGCCAAGTTGCCATGGGGGATGATGGCATGGCGGCGGCCTGGCGAAGGCTGAATCCGCAGCCGTATGGCATCCTTGCCGGTCGAATAACCGGTGAGGATTTTCACGGCTTGATGCAGCGGGGGAATCTACTCCTGCTGGCCAATCATTGTCGCCAGGCGGCGCTGGTGTGGGATCGGGCTTATGCGGTGGCGGAAGGTGCGTGGCAGTTGCGCGACGCGGCGGAAGGCATCGCCCGAACGATAAAGGCGATTGATAAGACCATTGCCCCGGCCAATCGATGGGTCAATGAAGTCCGATTTCGTGGAGCAAAGCGGCGATGACCAACTTGGTTTATAGATTCGTAGCAGTTTCTCCTCGGAGGTGGCTGTCGCTGGTCGGTTTATCGGCCATCATGCTCATGGTCTTTGGAAACGGCACAGTTGTCCGGGCGCAGCCACCACGGGGACATCAAATAACGCAAGAACTGGCCAACGCCGACAGGGCGGTGGCCTTACGGGCATTTGTACAGATACGAAAGGACATGCCCGAACTTGGCCCGCCCATGCGGTGGTTGCTGCTGCGGGTATGGCCTATGGCATTGATGCGCGGCCGGCACTACAACCTGGCGGCAAGATTGGCGTTGCGGACGGTACGAAATTTTCCCGGAAATATCTGGATTGTCCAGCAGGCGATGGATTTTCGGGTTCGCGTGTTGCTGCGAGCCGGGCATCCAAGGCAGGCCTTAACTGCAGCGCGAAGCTTATTCAATGTCTGTTCCATGCGCATGACGCAACATGCGTTGCTGTTGGTGGCCCAGTGTCTTAACGCCGCTTATCCCCAGGATCCGCAAATGGTGCAAAAATTTATGAACCAGCAGGTGGCGGGAGCGGTGCCGGTGCCTCCGGGCGGCAAAGCCCATTCATGCGCGGTATTCGCATCCATTCCTCTGCATGGACGCCCTTTCGCCCGCACGCTGCGCGATCTGCAGCCATTTACAGACTACCAGAGCCTCCTGGCCCGTGGCAACCTGCTGTTGCTGGCAGGCCAATCTTCAGAGGCGATGGCGCTTTTTCATTTAATGGCCAACCAATACGGGGCAGGTCGCACCGCCAATGAATGTATGGCTCGTGCACTTAAGGCCGAGGATGGTACCATCGGGCGGGCCAACGGGTGGGTGCTGTCGCTGACAGCACCCGCGGGCAAACCAGCGAGCAGACATGGGCCTTGAGTTTTCCCCACATCTGTGGAGACCCAACATGTGCGGTCGTTATACCCTTGCCAATCCGGCCAAGTTTTTGGATCCTTGCCCATGGTTGCCAATTCACTGGCCAATGCCACCGTGAGGCGGCTATACTGTTGGGGAATTGTCGGCGTGCGGACTGACACGTTTTTGGCCCAATGCGGGTTTTTGCTTCCCAAGCTGCCGGGAGAAGCCCGTGTTGGGTGTTATTGCAATCAGTCAGCCGCGGATCGGTGATGCCGAGGATTTAGCCTGGCGGTGGTGCAATTTTCCTGAACTTGGGTTAAATTAATAAGAACGATGAATTTTTACCTGCCTGATGTTTTATAAAGGGGCAACCGATGAGTGATAATCAGTTTAAGGATGCAGCCATTTTGGTTGTGGATGACGACGCCGATGTGCTTACCACCATCACCGCAGCGCTTTCCACTACCGGAGCGCGGTTGCTTTCCGCCAGCGATGGTAATGCTGCCGTGGAAATCTGCGAGCGTGAACATCCAGACGTCGTCATTTTGGACATGATGCTTCCGAAACGCAGTGGATTCTTGGTACTGGAGCGAATCAAGGCTCGCAAAGCCAAAGGCACCAAGCCGCATGTGATTATGATTACCGGTAATCTCGGTACGCGGCATAAAACGTACGCCGAGTCGTTGGGGGTGGAAGATTACCTCAACAAACCGTTCAGAATAGACCGGCTCATGGGTTCCCTGGAAAAGATTCTCCTTCCGAAAACTGCGACGGATTCGCCGCAACACTGATCTTCGCCGGATGCCGCGCATCACCGCCAGGCGGGCTTCTTTATTTTCATCGGAGATCAAGATGCCTGAGCTTCCGGAAGTCGAGGAGGTTCGCCGCACATTGGAGCCGGTGATCATCGGAGCGGTGGTGTTGCGCGTGCGGTTGTTGCGCCAGGATTATCTTACACCGCCGCATGCCCCCCTGTCGCGTTTGATCCAACGTACCATTGTTGCCACCCATCGCCACGGAAAGAAGTTGTTCTGCTGTTGTGACGACGGCCAGACGCTGATGTTTCATCTGGGCATGAGCGGCAGGCTGGAGGGATCCCAGCCCCATCTGCCCGTTCCTCTCCATACCCATTTCATGATGGATTTGAATTCAGGATTGCAAATTCGCATGAGGGATCCGCGGCGGTTCGGAGGCGTGTGGTACTATGCTACCTTTGAACAGGCTTGTGCCGAGGAAATTCAGGGTGTGCTGGGCGTGGACGCCCTCAACCTGACCTCTGCGCATTTAAGCCATTGGCGCACGGCGAGCGGCCGGCTCAAGGCCCGCCTTCTGGGCCAGCGTGATGTTGCGGGTTTGGGTAACATTTATGTGGATGAAGCCCTCTGGATGTCCGGTTTAAGTCCACTCATACCTGTACGGCGGATTTCCCCGGTACAAATTGGACAGTTGGTTCAGGCCATTCACCGGGTGCTGGAAAAATCACTCTCTGTCGGCGGTACAACTCTGCGCGATTATCGCAATGCGGCCGGGCAGCCGGGTGGCTTTGCTGCCAGTCTGCGGGTTTATGGCCGCAGCGGCCGTCCGTGTTTTCGTTGCGGGGGTAACCTGAAAATGCTGGTGGTCGCCGGGCGCACCACCGTATTCTGTCGGCATTGTCAAAAGTTCCGGTAAGTTTTTCACCACGGTACTGCTTCGGTCAGGACGGAATCGCTTTGGTATTGGACGGCTTACCGCAGCGGAGTTGGTGCATGCCGGCTCAGGCCGAAGTGGCCGGAGCCGCTAAACGCACGTACACGTGCGAGCCATCCACTCGAATGACTTCCACCGCCGACCCGCGGACTATCACCTGCGATTCGCTCAGGCAATCGACGCGCTGGCCGTCAAATTCACATATGCCTGCGGGCCGCAGGATCGTGGCCGCTATCCCCCGTCGGCCCAACAATTGCGCCAGATCCGCTGTTTCACGGGCCAGGCCATCGGCGGTATTGGCCGGAGGTGGTTGCAGCAGTACGCGTCTGCCTACCGGGCTGTTGGGATAACACTTAATCGCCAGTGTCAGGGCCAACGGGCCTAGAACGATCGTCCCAACGGTGGCCACAAATCCGGCTTTCGTGCCCATGGCAAAACATACCGCCACACCTGCCACGGCCAGCAGTCCGCAGAGAATCGCCAGCAGGCCATGGGCCGGAATGAATAGTTCCGAAAAAAGCACGATCACCGCGCCCGTGAACAACAGTATCGCGCTCATCAACAACTCGAAGTCCATACTTACTGCTCCTTGTGCCGACTCGGCGGTGTAGATGGAGTTTCAGGCCCCTGTTCCGCCAGTTCGCGGACCACTATTTGATTTTCCCCGATACGCAACACCTCGATCGCAGATCCCCGGGCAATATATGTGCCCTGGGCCACGACGTTAAACAGCCGGCCATCGAAACTTGCCTTGCCCGCAGGGCGCAGTTCCGACACCGCCCGTCCCACTGCTCCCGCATACAGCGGTTCGGGCGACAACACTTCCCCCTGCCCAATCCCGGGTTGCGCCGTCGATGCCATTCTTGAGACACCCGGTAATTCAATTTGCAGCCGCCGCAGTCCGGGGGCAAATTTCAGGTATCTTACCAGCATCATAATAATGCCAATCGCTGCGACCGTGCCAAAAACCACCACGGCCACACCGGTTTGCAGGGCGGAAAACGTCTGGCCGATCAGCGGAAAGCCGGTATGCCCCGGCTGTGAGGGAATGAAGCTTGCCACCAGTCCGATGATCATCAGAATAAAGCCCGGTACCGCCAGCAAACCGATGCCGCCAAGGAAGTGAATGTCCGCGATGATAATGACAATGCCCAGAATAATCAGGCCGATTTCCCACCACAGTGCCAGGCCGGTCAAATAAGGAGCTCCCAGCAGCAGCAGTAAGGCCACCAGTGCAATCGCTCCTGGAATCAGGGTGCCGGGGTGCGTCAATTCGAGGTAACCGCACACCAGTACTAGCAGAAATAACACGAAACGGACCCACGGACCGGCCAGCCAGCGGGCGAATCTTTCCATCAGGTTCAAACGCAGGACCGGTACCCGGGCTCCGACTACGTTGAGCCGGGCGAGTAAATCGTCTTCACCGGTAATGGTTGCCTGTGAAAATCCGATGCGGCGGGCCTGTTTTGATTCCAGCGTCAGCAGTTCGCCCCTTTTTTTGATCTCCCGGACGTAAGACCACGGATGTACCACGACCGTGCCGGCCACGTGTGTCAACACATTAACGAGTTTCCGCCTGGTGCCTGCGGAAACCACCCGGATCTTGCCAGTCAGGCTGTTGCGCACTTCGTCCAGTTGCAGCCCCGGATCAATCATTCCCAACAGCACCAGCGGACTCAGGCCATTTTTTTGCCCGCTGGCCAGCAGACTTTTCACCACCAGCGACGCATGTCGGGCCGCCGTCCCGTCGGCCATGGCTTTTGCCCGCAGACCATGCACTTCAAACGGTTGTCCGTCACCTATCAGACCGTGGCGGCTCATCACAATTTTTTGACAGGCCACAGCCACCAGCGCGGCGGCGGCAATGGCCTGCCGGTGAATGTACCCCACCGTCGGGGTGGAAGTTTCCCTTATAAACTGGTTGATCTTCAACGCCGATCCCAGCAGGCCGCCGGTGGAATTGATATCAAAAATAATCAACGTGGCCCCGCGCTTTTCCGCTTCGCCGACGCGCCGCATGACGCTCTCCGCCATAATCGCGTCGATAGGGCCATGAATGGTGATGATGGCTGCCTTGCTGTGCGTTGCCGCTTCAATGGGCGCGGCGGCTCCTCCAGGCAGGCCAAAGCTCTGCCCCCAGACCGTGCGACTGGCCCAGAGCAATGCCGCGATAAAAACCAGCAGCAGCATCGGCGATAGCGTCGCGTTCTTGCCCTGATCCTGTCGCGATTTTAACCTGTATGCGTTTCCCATAGCCGAACCCCCAAGATATAACGATAATAGGTTGATTCGCCTGACACTACAACAGATCTGGTTCTCCTATGGGGTAGTGTCCGACGTTAAAATGGGCGGGTTTCCAGCAGGTAAACAGAGTTGCCGGCGGGGTCGCGGAGCACTGCTGATCGGCATCGCCCGGTGTCACCATGGAGAATTTCACAATTTGGTCCGATCTTTTCAATGGCATCTGAAAAGTTGCGAATAATGAGGCCGATCTGTCCAATGAGCCTCGGTCTGGTTAGTTTTCCTGTTTCCGCATCGGCATGCTGCGGCCGGGCATGAAATTGAAAGGGCTGCGTTTCGGCGGTTATCGCCAGGGCACTATAGCTTTCCGCGTAGCGCAAGAGTTCCACGTCAATCAAACCGAGACGATAAACCAGCCGATCTTCGGTGATGGCCGTTTCCAGCAACCCCAGCACGCCGGTATAAAACTGATGCAGTACCTGGGCCGTACAGTCCCCGGCTCTTAATCGCACGGTGTCAATGGCGCAAATCTGCACCGGCGAAATCACTGATTCTCGTGGTCGCAGCAGCGGCAAAAACCAATTGCGACCGGAACGCGTATCCATGACCATGCGGCCTCCAGAATACACCCTGAACAGCAACATCATCCGGGAAAAGCCGGCCTAACGCCAGTTCCGGCGCAGGTCGAGGCGGCCATTCACCGCCGCCGGCTATGTTGGAAAATCGGCAGCACCCTGACACAGGATGCACTGGATAAGAACCTGAAAAAACGGGTGTAACTCTTATTGTTGGCGGTTTTGGTGTAGGATAGTGGGGAGCAGGTTGCCACTGTGGCGGCCTGGACGACACAGGAAGTATGAATCAAGGAGGATTCACCATGATCCGAGAAATCCAAG
>JAJYDW010000022.1 GCA_021790385.1 Planctomycetota bacterium | reverse complement strand
GGTGGTGGCATCGGATTGGCAATTGTCGGCCTGACCGCCCTGCAATCCTCCACCAAAGTGGTCATGCATGCAGGCATGGTGAAACACGTAGAGATTTTCAGCACCAGTGCGATCATCATTATGTTTGCCGGCATGCTTATATCCCAGATTCTTAACAGCTTTGGCCCAGGTAACACCACTTATCTTCTGGCCGCGGAGGTATACCCGACCGATGTGCGCGCCACCGGCCACGGCTTTGCCACGGCCTTTTCACGTTTGGGGGCGGTTGCCAGCACCTTTTTTCTGCCGGTCATTGAATATCACATTGGCACGCCGGTATTAATGCTATGGCTGGCCGGAGGCAGCATTTTGGGGGGTGTGCTCACCTGGCTATTGCGCGCGGAAACCACCTGCCAACCTCTGATACAGGAATGACTGCCTGGACAAGCCTGTTCGCCTGGCTCAATGAACAAGTGGGCATAGGGGGCTAATCTCCCATTGAGCCACCGGCGACCAAATACGGTTTCCCATGTATAATTTGGCCCGTATGAGAGTACCTGTTCGAAAACATATTGCGTTAATGCACGGTTACACACCCGGCGAACAACCCGCAGACGTTTCGGTGGTTAAGCTCAACACCAACGAAAATCCGTATCCACCCTCACCGCATGTGCTATCCGCCATCAGAAGCATTACGGCAGAACAACTGCGGCGTTACCCCAGCCCGGATGCCAGAGATTTCCGCCAAGCGGCCGCAGCGGTTCACTACGTCGAACCAGACATGATTATGCCCACCAACGGTGGTGATGAGCTTCTCTCTTTGGTCGTGCGGGCCTGCGCCGGTGAAAATGACCGCGTGGCCTACCTGGATCCTGGTTATTCTCTTTATCCGGTATTGGCTAATATGCAGGCCGCTACACCCATGCCCATGGCGTACGAAATTTGCGGCCAAGAATGGCGGGTTCCCAAGAATCTTGGAGACCTCAACGCTGCGGTTTTACTTATCGTCAACCCCAACGCCCCCTCCGGTACACTTATTGATCTAGCCACGTTGGAAGATATTGCCAGACGCTTTTCTGGTTTACTGTTGATTGATGAAGCTTACGTTGATTTCGCCCCCGTCAGTGCAATCTCTCTGGTGAAGCGTTTTTCGAACCTGGTTCTGCTGCGATCCATGTCCAAGGGCTACGGCCTGGCTGGAATGCGTTTTGGCTATGGCATCGCGCAAGCTCCGCTGATCGCCGAGCTTTACAAAGTTCGCGACAGTTACCCCTGTGATGTTATTTCCATCGCCGCGGCCACCGCCGCCATCGGCGATCAGGCCTATGCCCAATCCATCTGGAAAAAAGTTATTGAGCAGCGGCAATGGTTGACCAGCCAACTTGCAGCCCTGGGCTTTGGCGTGCCGGAAAGCCACACCAACTTTGTGCTGGCCCAGGTACCCGCAGGCATGGATGCAGCCAGTTTGTATCAACAACTCAAAGTCCGCAATATTCTGGTACGATATTTTAATCTGCCACGGCTGACCGATAAACTGCGCATCACGATTGGTACACCGCAACAGAATAAAATTCTCATGCAAGCACTGGCGGAACTTCGTGACCGCGAAAATTCGCCGGCATAAGGCCGCCTGGTCCATCGCACCTTTATGAAAAGGATTCAGCTTATGAGTAAGAACATGGTATCCACCCAACGCCGCGCCACGCTTACCCGAAAAACACGGGAAACAGATATTGCTCTTAGCTTGAATCTGGACGGCACAGGCCAGGTTAATATCGCCACCGGTGTGGGCTTTTTTGATCACATGCTGCACCACTTGGCCCGGCACGGCATGTTTGATCTGACCATACAAGCCACCGGCGATCTGCACATTGATGCCCATCACACCGTGGAGGACGTAGCTTTGGTACTGGGTGCGGCCATTGACAAAGCCCTGGGAGAAAAAAAGGGTATTTACCGTTACGGCTGGGCCAGCGTGCCCATGGAAGATGCCCTGGCCAATGTAGCCCTTGATCTTTCCGGAAGACCTGCTTTTATCTTTAAAGTTGAATTCCCCACGCCGAAAATCGGTGATTTCGATGTGGAATTGGTAGCTGAGGCTTTGCGATCGCTCACCAACACGGCCAAAATGAATCTGCACGTTAATGTGCCTTACGGTACCAACAGCCATCATGTGGCAGAAGCTATTTTCAAGGCGTTGGCTAAATCGCTTTGGCAGGCTGTGGCCATAGATTCGCGATCCGATCAAATTCCCAGCACCAAGGGCGTGCTCTAACTCCCGGACCAGTTTCAGCGATCAGCGGTCAGTGGAATGGCGGGGTTGGTGGAGTGGACGCACAGTGCGCCCAATCCCGATGGCTTTTTCCCTAACGCATCGGGATTTCGGCATCCATACCTCAAACGGCCGGGCTGGGGTGAAATGGGGCGCGGGCTGCAGCCCGCAAACCGGAATCGGGAGACGGTAGACGGGAGATACGTATTTGTGGAGGAGACAGGAGAATAATATGAATTTATTTCTGCACGGCCCCTATGCCCCGCCCCATGATTTCACGATAGCCACACTGGCGGAACAACCAAGACGATCGGCCCCCGCTTCTAACATCGCGTGCGCCGTGGCGGCATCACGTATTCCGCCGGCGGCCTTCACACGCATTTGTCGAGCATGGGCTTTTAACAATCGCACCGCTTCCACGGTTGCACCGCCCGATGGATGGAAGCCAGTGCTGGTTTTCACAAAATCAGCCCCCCCTTCGAAAGCCGCTTGGCATCCCAGCGCAATTTGCTCTGGTGTGAGTAAGGCAGTTTCCAGAATCACCTTCACCACAATGCTTTCTCTTGTCGCCCGCGCGGCCTCAACTACAGCCTGTACATCTGCCCGTGCGATAGCCAAATCACCCGCTACAACCGCCGGTAGAAAAATCACCATGTCAATTTCCTCCGCGCCATCAGCAATACACTCCCTGGTCTCAAACGCCTTGCCGGCACCACTGATGGCTCCAAAAGGGAAGCCCACACAGGCGCAAACTGCAATCCGCGTAGTTTCATCGGCCGCTTCCCTTGTCGAACCCGCTGCGAAGAGCAACCCAGCCGCCAGTTTTACCCAGCGGGGATTGATGCACACGCAGGCAAATTGATACGCTAATGCCTCCGCCACCAGGGACCGAATTTGCGCCTCCCCGGCCTCCGGCTTAAGCAATGTATGGTCAATACGTCTGGCAAGTTGTCGGTGAGTGTACATCAAAATTCTCCAGAACCATCATCAGCACCATCACACGATCATAAGAAGCGTGGGACGCGCGTCAATGTAAGCTACAGGTGTCCTGCGCCCTCAATGGTTCGGAGTTCATTCAGGATGTTATTGCTGGTATTACCTATAAAGATGGAGTGAAACGCCTGAAAGTCCTCATCCACAACATTTGACAGTAATCCTACCCAAATGGTCGGCACCGATCCCGCGGAACGGCTGGGGCGTCAGCTCCAGCACCCCAACAGATCGCGTGCGTCCGGGTTGGCAATCAATGCTTCCATAGGCACAAAGCCGCCGGGCAGGGGAACCACCACCCGGGCCGCGCCAGGCAGGAGCGTCCAGCGCACATCGGCAATCCGCAGCAGGTTCAATTCAGTTTGGGCACCCTTCATTCGCAGGCTCACGTGCCGGTGGCCAGGGTGAAAGGGGGCTGTGGCGAAGTACCGGCTGCCGAATTCCGCCGAGAGTGGCCGGATTGTGCCGCCAAGGTAAACCTCGGCCTTCATTCGCCAGCCAGCCAGGGGGTGGTGCGTGCGGGGATCGCCGGAAACAGGCGCAACCCAAGCAGCCGGCAGGCCGTCGATTTCAGCAAAGACGCAATGAGATGAAATGCATATAGTGCATCGTGTTTACCTATTGGCCGCAAACCAGTTACTCGACTACGTTGGCCCAGTGTAGCACAGACATTCTTGTCTGTGACTGTGAAATGCCAATCTTGTGCGACAAAACCGCTCGGGCGGCCGGGCAGGCTGGAAGCCTGCACCACAAAAAACGCCCCAGATATTGGATACGCCGTAATTGCCGTAATTCTGGCCTGTCAGCATGGCCGCGAACAGTTACGCCGCTCATTTCCTGCCATGAGCGGCATCCACGATCTGCACACCGGAAAAGCCGATCCAACTGGCGAGAGCTCCGTTGCAACGCAGCGTAATGCTCTTAGCGGTATTGCCTTTGAAGACAACATAATTTGACCCTTTGGAGGTCTTGGCCGCCGCCAGCGTGGTCGCCTTGGAAACAACGAAATTACCACCCTGCCAGTTGTAGTTGCAGAAATACGTACTGGTGTGATCGACACTGCCGGTGCTGCCGACCGCCCGGCTGATGTGAATTTTAGCCAGACCACCGTTAACACCGGCAGTTGCATACACATACACGTCATACCGCGCGTAGGGTATACCTTTGATGGTGATCTGGGGGCAGGGGCCGATGGTGCCCTTCTGCAAGGTCAGGTTGGCCCCGCTGAATCCCCACGAGGCCCCATCACCCGCCCATATTCCGTGACCGGCCATTGCAGTAACGCTGGCCGAGGCTCCTTTGATGGCTTTACCGTTGTCGTTGGTCAGCTTGTACAACGTCCCGCCGTTGCTGTGTCCATTGGGATCGCTGCTGTCGATGGTGAGGTTGTTCCAGTGCTTCTGCGGCACCACGCCGGCCTTATCCGCTTTGGCCAAGGTCGAGGATGACGCATCCTTGCCCACAAAATGCACCCCGATGCTGTGCGCGCCGGCGACCGCTGGGATCAAAAATGCCACCAATATGCCAAACCAGATTTTCAGTTTCATGTGAGTCTCCTTGTATTAAAAAGTTTACTTTGTTTTGATTCTCAATTCTATCCAAATTAGCCGCGCCGGCAAAAGCGCGGTCATGCTATTGCTGCCGCAGCACTCTTATTTTTTACCGGCCGGGGTTTGGCCCTGGTACACGCGAATCCAAGCCACGTACATGTCGGCCAATCCGTTATAACGGGACAGGTTTACCGGCCATCCGCCGCCGGTGGCCAGATTGATCAGGAAAAACAGCGGAAGTTTCTTGCATATCGGCAGCGTCGGGTGATGGCCCACCTCTATATTATCTACGTAATAACTGGTCTGCCGCGGGGTAATCTTGCAGCCATAGGTGTGAAAGGTTTCATACCATGTGGACGGGATGCCGAAGGCTTTCATATGGCAGGGATGGGGATAGGGAAAATCGCGATGGAGCATGGCGTTGGTGATCCGGGCGAGTTTGGGCGGATAGTTCCAGTCGTGCGGTGTGATCATAAAGGCGTCGCCGGCGTTAGGCTCGTGCGGGCCGTTGCCGCCGTAGCCTTCCAGAATATCAATCTCATCGCCCGGCTTGACGCTCGGCTTGAGCATATTGTCGGTGAGCGCCAGAAGGCCGGCCAGGTGCCGGGGGCGTTCGGGGCAATAAAACGGCACTCAAAATAACACGGCAGCCGGGCGGTTATCCCATGGCCGTCGCTGTGTACTGACGCGATCAGCCCGGTGCTGGCTGTTTTGGCATCTGCGCGAATCCGCAGGTATGTTCCCACCCGTTTGAAGGGATTGTGCGGCGAATGGAAGCTGGTGAACTTGAGGGGCCAACTGAAATCCTGCCAGCCGTGCGGCGGCTTGTGGTCGTAGTAAGTATACTTGTCGCTGTTTCCGATGGATAACGGTCCGGTGAAGCCATCTGCGAAAATCAATTTCATGTCCTTGGCCGCCGGGGGTGGATTTTTCGGCAAGCCCTCATGCCACGCTACACCACCCTTGTTGTAAAGCTGCAGATAGCAGATATCCCGGTGTGACGCGTTGTGGCCGAAGATGCGGATGGTGATGGGGCCGTGCGGGTATTTGTCGGCCGGAAAAACAAACGAACCTTTGCCGGCGGCATTCAACTTTGCTCTGGCCACAGTGGAGTCATGGCCGAAACCTTGGCCTTGCTGCCAGCATTTGACCGTGACGCTGGCCACTCCGGGGGCGGATATTTTTATCGTCGTGTTGCCCTGAATGGCTGAACAATAAGGTGGATCCGTCACGCTGATGAGCCGGGCGAAATTGTTGAACGCCTGTGCCGACCCACACAGGGCCAGAACCGCAGACACAACTGCGAGTGCAAGTAATACGGTAAGATTTTGGAGCAATTTCGTCATTAATATAACCTTTTTCACAATCATGTTACTATTATCATAAAACGGTATTCATGCGAAGTCGTGCAATAAAAGTCGCGATTTTATCCTAAAAACTCCACTCAAGACGATGCCGAACCTGGCTCTCATCGGGGTTGGCCGAAAATATTGGAAGCCCACTGTGCAAGAGCGTCTTAGCAAGGTAAAGGAAAGTCATGCCTCTACGGCCTGCTTTTAAGGTGCCTCCAATCACGGCGGCGGTTGGAGAATGCTCCATTTTGCAGCGCTGCGGTTGTAGTCGATATACTCGCCGGTAAAGTCGTAAAAATAATTTGTTATGCTGCCTGGATTGGGCCAAGGGCCGGAGAATGGCTCCTGATTTATCAACTGGCCAGGCGTGAAAGAGGCGGCGTGTCCATCATAAAAGGCCACGTTGGCCCACGAGTCATCCACACTCATGCCGTGCAGGAAGCGGATGGCTCCGGCGTTGTAAAGACCGCTGCCATAGTCCGGCCCAAATTCCGGTGCCATCCCCAAGCCATTGGCCGGTCCGTTCATGGAATCGCCGAGCATAATGATGCCAGCGGGTAACCGTTCACGGCCTTTCAGCCGGGCTGCCGAGGAGCGGCACCACACGTTGAAAGTTAGTGGGATTACCCCAGCGACCATAAGTCTGCGAGCGCAAGAAATCCTCCACGACGGTTCCCGTTGTGCGCCTCAAATAGACGCGGAAGTCCCAAGCGGGGTTGTCACAGTTCGTGGCGAACGTCAGTGACACCGTGGAATCGACAGTCGTGTAAGCAGCCCCCGCGTCGGTCATCGCGCGCCGGGCCATGTGGGCCAGGCTCGGCCCCATTTTGCCCGCCACCCCGAGAATCAACACATCGCCATCCAGGCGACCAAACAGATTTAGCATCGCCGCGGTGGGCGCACTTAGCAAATCTTCCAATAGCGCCTCATCCGCAATCCGCGCCGGTAGGGATTCATCGTTAACATTCATAGAGAGTTACCACATGTTAACAAGCCTTGGTTGAAATCCACATGCCAGTCGCCGGCACTGGACTCCACCTCAACGCCGGCGGAGCTGGACCCAGCAACCTCCACCCAGAAATTAGCTCCCCAGATGATAGCATACGCCGCCTGAAACTTCACTGCTTCCACCGCGAAGCGCAGGGCGAATACATCCGGCCCGCCGGATGGATACGACACATGAGTGCCATGAAGTCGCGCCGGGCAGCCCAACGTCCAGGCCAATAGCTTAAATGGATGCGCTCCGCCGTAGTGCAGCGCCACCGGTTCCACCACCGCTAGGTTAATTGTATCCACGGGGATATTGACGTTCTCCAAAGGCTCCCCACGAATCCACGGCCGCCGTTTGAATATATACGTTTCTGCGCCGCGCAGCTCCGGCATTTCCGCCGCGGGCGCCAGGGTATGAAAAGCGGTGTCAAACCGGTGCGGCCGGCCATCATCGGACTCCACGCTATCAATAATAACCAGAGCCTGATCCCAATAATGAATCACCGCACGTCGATGCGAAAAACCCGCCTTAACCACTGGATCAACATCAAACCAGTAGACGGATTCGGCCCGGGGATCAGACATGAACGCCCGCTGTGGTTGGTGCCCACCGGTATTTTCCATCAGCCACGCGTCGACTCGGTTATGCGTTGCCGATTTCAGCAGCCGCCCCACCGTTACCGGCGGATCCGCCTGGTCCATCACCACGGTGTTATGCATCATGGCGGAACCGTGCCCCGGCGGGCCATTACGTGGATATGGGTCGGCCAGAATTTCACAGCCGTCGATGGACAGCGCAACATGCAGTGTATCTCGATGACCTTTGCCTGTACCGAGAAATCCATAGTGGCACCAAGCCGTGGAGCGGTTAGGCCGAGACTGATCGCCACGCGAAATGATCCCGCCGAAATCCGGGTGACACATCGATCCCGCTGGCAACGGTGCCGCTTTATGGATGGGCCGGTCCAGCCAGAAATTAAGTAGCGGCGTATGCGAGCCTAAATCTAGAATTGCCAAAGTTGTTACCCGCAGCGGCGAAACATGGGTATCGCGACATCTATCACGAAGGCTTTCAATAATCCATCCGGTGTGCGGGTCTGGGGCGATCGCATACGCATACAACAGACTGGGATGAAGGGGAACCGGCAGGTGGCAATGCAGACTGCCACTGCCGCGCGGATTCTCCCAGGCTGTTTCGCCGGCGATTACCGATTCCGTAAACGCACGAAGCACTTTCTGCATTGATGGGTACCCGGTGTAAACGTCATTGCTGGACGGCGGACAACCAGCCAGGAGCGAATGTCCGAAGGCATGTTCGGCGATCAGGTTGTAACAGATAATTGCATCGGTCGCGTATAGATGATAGCCCCAGGATCCCTCCGCAAAAGAGCCGTCATCGAGAAAAGTTGATCGCAGTTCGTGGTAGCGCTGACGCGACTGTTGCAGGAGCACTGCCGACGCTCGTTCATCTTCGTGACAAATCGCTGCCACCAGCAGGCCGAGATTCGCCCACATTCCGCGGTTGGAATATTTGACCGCCTCCTCGTGGAATGCGTAGCGATCGGCAAAATGGGCCATTGCCTCTTGGACTTGCTTCTTTTCCTGCCCGGATAGCAATTCTGGAGCATCCGCTTCCAGCGTGTCGAGCAGATGCAACACGCAGGCCATCAGCCCTCCCTCGGTAAAATAGTAGTTTCCGGAAAATCCCTGAAAAAACTGCCGGGGATTTCCTCGGTACGGTGGTTCCACTTTCGGCGGCGAGCCCTGTGTTATCAATCGCAGATTATCTTCCCATACTCCCCGCATTCGTCCGAAATACTCAATCAATCCGCGCAGCCACTGGGCAACAAACTCCTGGTATCGGCGTTCTTTGGTCACGTAGGCGAGCAAGCCCGCGGCCATGACTTCGTCGTAGCCCCCATCATCGGGAAAAGCCGGAAACCGTGCCGGTGACGGCTCGCGACTGGCAAAATGCCGGGCCGATTCTTCCAGGAAACGCCGCCACTCGGGCCGCTGGGCATTGGCCAGAATCACCGGACGTTGGCTGGCGGTGCCCCAGACAAATGGATGGGGTAACTTGTCGAAAAGTGTCACTGCTGCTCCAGTCAAAATAAAACGGCGTGAAGAACTTCTCAATAGCGATTATGTTAATTGTTCTCGCCCACCAGAATCATGGTCGGATATAAATTGGCGTTCTGATAGGGTTGCGTTCCCGCAGGAGTGAGACTTAGCCCGCAATCCCGATAGGCTCCATTGTTGTGGTTGATTAACAGGGCGAAACCGAAGGCGATATGTTTCCCCAGTTTCAGAGGAACTAGTTGCCGGGCCGGGAATTTCACCTCATAAATCATCCCATTGGCAGTACGCCGGCACACAGCCCGAATGGCCGAGGTTGGTCCCGGCGGCAACCGCCGCGAACTGGTCTCGCGCACCACCCGGCAGCCTCTCGCTGTGGGCCGAAGCTCATAGGATTGATTGCCGACCAACCAACTTTCTTTCCCCGGCGGGCGGCTCCGGCCTATATGGTGAAAATACAATTGTAGGCTGGTGCCGGTCCAGGCTGGGGCTGGTTTTATTGCCGGATGAAAATCCATATCTCTGACCTTCACCGCTACATAAAAAAACCGCCTGTTCCACGCCGTATATAACATCGCCGGACCGTTCCATTTTGGCCTCATGGCACGGATGGTTGCCCGAATCGGGGCGAAATCTATCGTATGCCAAGGAATTGGGGTTGCGCAGACCGCAGGCCAATCCGTCAAGCGTCCATCAAGCCTCAACCGATGGGAAATATGATGGCACCGCAGCACCACCGGATTACAACGTATCGTAACAGGAGGCATCGTACTGCTTTGCCGGAACTCCACCAGCAAGTGATAACGTCGCCAATTAGCCGTCCCTTCCGCTGATAAGGGAACCCGCACGGTGATGAGTTTGCCCGGAGCCACGAGTATTTTCTTATCCAACAATACACGCGATTCGTTTTTCACCCGAAGTGTGCCGGTCAACGGGCGATCAACGATACTTTCAATGCGAAGCCGGCCCTCGCGCGGTGAAGCCAGGTTGAATGCCACGCGTAGTGGAGACGCCCCCGTAAGCTCCGCCTGCTGTAAAGCCCTGATCATCGCCGCCGAACTTCCGGGTAGCCCGCGAAAAAACACCGGATACGAGGTGATCCGCAACCAACCGTTTGCCGGCGGCACCAGGCGATTGCCCATCAGGCTGTAGACCATCGCTCCCCGCGGCAAACCGGATATCCGCAGCAACGGCCCGGGCTTGAGACCTTTGTCCACAGCTAAGGCATAGGACCACACCACAGCAATCGGCCGGGCAGCCGCGTCTTGAAAGACATAACATCGCACGTCGCGTCCTAGATTGACATCGCGGAGAAAGTGCGAATTTCCCAGCAGCCGCTGGAGCGTATTGGGGACAAACGCCGGCGCGGCCGGAGTACCGTTCATATCCAGTTGCGAATTTTGGTTAAATAGCCAGTCCACCTGCATCTTGACCCAATGACTGTACTTAAAGCCCACCAGCCAGCAGCGGGCCGTGTAGGCCGCATTCATACGCTCTCCCAGGCCCAAAGCGTAGGAGAATGTTCCGCAGCGGAACTGGTCGCCGGAAACCTCCCTCCAAACCGTCATGCCGTCATAAACCGGTAATTGATAAAGCGGCAGATCCATCCCTTCGTCAAACCATACCGGGCCGGTAAAGTGCCGACATTTCAGCATGTTGAGTAGCGTTGCCGTATCCGCATCCATATCCGGTGTTTCCGGGCGGGTGCGATACGGATGTATCCCGATGACATTGCATACGCCGCCTCCGCCCGCTTTCAAAAACGTATCGAGGTACCGGATGCCGCCATCGGGAGCCATATTTTCCGGATCCGGCGAGATAACAATCGCGCGGGGGTTGGCCTTGAGAATACCGCGCCGCGCCGCCGCCATGATCCGCACAAAACCCTTCATCACCGCCAGATTATCACGGTAAACAAGGCTCGGCTCATTAACCAGCTTCCAATAGTGGATATCCGGGTATGCACGGGCTTTTTTAAACGCCATCGCTTCAACCTGATGCAGCTCCGCGCCATCAAGCTTAAATATTTTTTTCTGCAAATCCCATCGACCGCACTTCTCGCCATTGTGGAAAATCGATGTCAGATCCAGAATCCGATTTTTTGCCAGCAGTTTCAGAAATGCCTGGGGTGGCGGATCAAACATAACCACCGCGCCAATCCCCACACGCCTCCAGTAGCTCACGCGATGACGCCACCGATCCAGCCGCGTGTCAACACCGCCAAGGGCGGTCAGGTTCTTCAACGATCGGCGGTTGTGGAGAAAGTGCATAATACCCAGCCGATCAAATTGCCGCCGGGAAAAGCCATCGGCCATCTGCAAATCCATCCGCACCATATACAACCCCACTGCCAGGCGGCTCGCCCACGGCAACGGAATGGCCGCGGCACCGTCACCGTCCAAGGTAAATGTCACCTTTTGCCGACGGGAAAAGTCCCCTAAGAATTGTGTGACAAACAGATTAATGCGCCCCCGTGCTCTCGGTGAACCATGGATAACCAACCGGGCGTCAACGGGTTTACCGGCCGCCAGCAAATTGTCGCCGCGGGCCGTCTGAAGCGTTACGCCGGCGAGATTTCTCACAAATGGCGTGAGTTTTGAACCTCTTTCCATCTGCACATCGTCAATCCACGCATGGACATCCCGGGGCGGGCCACTGAGGCCGAAATCCAAGTCGATCACACCGTTGGGCGCTTTGAATTTCAGAACGTACCGCTTCCAATGCCGGGTAAGTGAAAATCCCTTATTGATACATACCGGCCACACCGCGGTGGCGCAATTCATTTCCAGTCGCACACCGCGATGATAGCCCCGGGCGTAAAAGCTGATTGTATAAAGCTTCCCTGGCCGGACGGGGATGGCGAAGGTGTCAATGTGCGCCGGCCATTGGTGGCGTTGTCCTAGAATTTCCAGGCACGGCCCACCGTCAACGCCACCGCGTTCGCGCACCAGATAATGTCGTCTGATCCGGTCGCTGGTTAAAATGCCGATGCTTCCATACTGCCAATATCCAAGGCCTTCCTCGAAACTCGGATTTTGCACCAGGTTCCGGCACAGATGATACTCCGGCATCCGCAGACGGTCCGCCGTCCAGAAATTCACGCCACCGTAAGTATTGCTGATGCGGTCAGCCGACGGATGCGGCAACCGTCGCGACGCACCACGCATCCGGCCATTGCCCGCCTCAACCGCAACGGAACTATTGTTCACTCCTGCTTGTTTAAGCGCTAGCGGTCGCGCACATGCCGCCGGCGCCGCAAAGACCGCCGCCATGACCAGCACGAATACATTTATTTTCATCACTTGTCCTATCGCGAGAAGTTGGCGGATAATTCAAGTTGCTTTAGTGTTGGCCATGTGCATCACCCACTGTCAACGTGCCGGCGCCCTCAAAAAACCCGGCTTTGCGGTGGCCGCGGCCATAAACTCCTGGCTTCATCCTGGTGCCCGCCACAATTAAATGCCCGATCCGATCCGTACCGTCGTAATGCAGTTTCAGTTTCGCCCTCGGCCCAATGCTTACGGTGCTGCCGGCGGTCAAAAATGGCGCGTTGATGACTAACGTGCCCGCTCTGACGGTGGTGTTTCCATTATATGTATTACCGCCAGCGGAAAGGTCGAGCACGCCGGCCCCGATTTTAGTCAAGCCTCCGTCCGCGCCGCGCGTACCTCCGGGAGGTCTGAGCAGGCTCCGATTGAAGGACGCATTGGTGCCGTGCGTATCAATCACGGCTCCGCCCTTATTAACATAAACCGCAATCTCGCCTGTGCCATAAAATACCTGGCCCGCCACGCGCATTACACCGCCATTCAAATGGATGCTCGCACCGCCATTGGCGGGCCCCTGATAAAATCCGCCGTCGGCCGCCAGCAGGCCACCGTTGAGGTTGATAACGCCCGTGCCCGCCTTGACGCCGTTATTGATCTCCGCGGTGTGCGCTAACCTGACCTCGCCTCGGTCGATGGTCAACACGCCGTGGCCATTTTCACCAACCCAGATATTCCTGCTATTGATATTCACTGATCCTCCGCCGACATCCATCGTGAATTTACCGTTGTTCCCGCCGCGATAGTAATCGCCATTGATGGCCAGCGTGCCGTCCTTGATGATGTAGCTGGAGGTGCTGTTTTGGTTTTGCCCGCCAATGAACGAACCCTGTATAATCACCCTGCCCCCATCCTGGGTCACTGAACTTGCAAACGCCGCGTGGCCGTTCCCGTAGCCGATCATTAGCGCATACGTCCGGCCGGCCGTGGATTTGTTGCCATCCAACATCAAATCGATTTTCGAGCCGAAAATGATATTTTCCTGATTGACAAAGAGCGTACCACCGATATGCTGCGCCGCGGCTGATAATAATTCCAGTTGCCCGCCACCACCCGCATCATCGTAGCCGCCCGCCGATACGCTCGCATCCGGAACAGTGCCGGCGCCATAGCCTTCCGTGCTCACATCCGTTATGGCGCCTTTGATGATCAACTTTCCACCGTCGGCCACGTTGATATGTGTATCGCCGGCCAGCGCCATGTCCAGATTTATGGATTGCGGATTGACCGCATGATCGCTGATGCCGCCGGATTCCAACGTAATCCCATGGCCGCCAAAAATGAAGGCCCCAGCTCCGCGCGCGATGCTTATACCACCAAATTTTGTCCCCGCCGGAAAGTCGTTGTTTGTCGAGAGATTCTCACTTCTCCTAAACACCAGTAAATTTCCCGGAGCCGGCGCAACATGCCCCCGCCAATTCGCCGACAATGTCCAATTGGCGCTGCCGCCGCCTCCATCCCATGTGGAGACTCCCGCCAGGCACGATGGACCGCTCACTGCGGCCCATACGCCAATAGCCATCGCCCCAAGGATGGTGCGCCGGAAAAATCTTGCGGATGAATGCCGCAGCCGGCCCGCATTTTGCGAATAGGCCATATAGAGTAGTCTCCGTTAGAAAAAATACTGCCCAGATTCCTGCCCGGATTGCGGGGCTGTCAAAAGCTTCACGGTAAGTTAATCGCCTGAGCGAATAGTCCACATCCCCGCCGGTTTACCCCATGTGCCAGACCCGTACGTTCGGTTGACATTTAAAAGCTCCACGTGCCCGTCACAGAACAGAAAATTATTTTTGCCCTCGTGTGGCGGTGGGTATACCATGGAAACCGGCGGAGGCGGAGGTAGTGTCGGCGGAATCGGCCATGCCGTTTGACCGAATACATCGTGATAAGCATCGCGTGTGGATAAACCACCCATTGCAAAATATTCAAACGCCTGCCGGAAGTCCGATACCAGCCATGTATCTGCTGGGTTCTGCACTTGGCTGGCCGGAACCCAGCACGGAGCCAGCGAATAACCCCCGGGCGATGTTTCATTCATGCCACCCGGCCCCCAATCGCCCTGCGGCACCGGCCACGGCGGCCCGGAGTCATACGAATTGTACGCATTAATCTGATAATCCACATAAAAATTTCCGGCGAGCCAATTCGAGGACGGCAGTTGATACAACGGCCTGGCCGGATCAAGAAAAACCGCGCCCGAGCCAGGTCTGGCTTCCGCGTTCCTGCTGTACAAATAGGTGAAAATTGCATCGCACCACGTATAGGACCACCAACCTTGGGAATCCGATGAACTGGTTCCGCCCGTGGCCCAGCGCGTTGGCGCGTTGCCAAAGTAAGCCTTGTCGTTGTCAAAATACCAGACCGGATATACATGCCAATCGTTGGTGTACATCTGAAAAGCCAGGCCCATTTGGCGTTCATTATTGGCGCATACGACTGTATACGCCTGCTGGCGCGCCGCCGCCAGCGCCGGCAGCAGCAATGCAATCAAAATCGAGATAATCAGAATCACCACCAAAAGCTCAACCAGAGTAAAACCGTTGCGCGAGACGAGGGTGCTCTCCGTGACGGGAGACTTCCGCTTCTCGCATTTTGGCTGCTGAATTCCGCTTGCCAGCCGAGCAAATTGAAAGTCATCCATGATGGATCTCCTTTTTCTGGCCGATATTTCTCCGGAGCCGTATCTCCCAACTGCTACGTACAGCCAAGCCAAGGCGGGATGGTCGGAATTTATTCCCCCCCCGGCCATCCCGTGGTTATCCGTGGCCAGCGGAACTCATGC
Source organism: Planctomycetota bacterium (assembly GCA_021790385.1). Taxonomy (GTDB): domain Bacteria; phylum Planctomycetota; class Phycisphaerae; order WQYP01; family WQYP01; genus JABEVA01. Next base: position 37,022 of record JAJYDW010000022.1, on the reverse strand, counting down.
CATCCGCCGCCACGCCCCCTATCACCCCCAACCCCTCACACCATTTTTCGGCGCTTGGCCAGCAACAACCCCAATCCGCCCAGCGCCAGCAGCCCCAGTGTGGCCGGTTCGGGAATATTCGACGATTCGACTGTTAGATTCACCGCATTCACCGGGCCGTCTACCCCAAGCGAGAATGCGCCGATTTCGCCGGCCGATAATCCTGAAACGGTCCAACCACTAAAGCCGCCGCTGTTATCCGTGAGCACGCCGGTATAATCGATCAGGTGATACACGCCAAGCCCAAAGCCCGCTCCCTGCGTGACGGCCAAAGTAACGCCGGTACCCAGGGTAAGGGCGGTGGTGCTAACCAAATCGTTGCCGCTCGTGCCGCCCGTAACATTGGGCGATCCCAGCGTAAAGCCGAGGTTGCTGCCGTTGGCCAAACTCAACCCATCGCCAAGCGTGAAGGTGCCCACGGCATCGCCCGGCGACAATGTGCCGCCAGTGCTTACCCCAACGCTGCGCGCGATGGTTCCGGTTCCACCTAAAGTAGCCCCGGCATCCACCGTTACCGCTCCGCCACCGGTGAGCAACTTGCCGTTAACCAATAACGTGCCGGCCTTTACTTCCGTGGTACCCAGATAGTTGTTACCGGTACCCGCCAGAATCACCGTGCCGGCGCCAATCTTGGTAACATTGGAATTAATTGAAACGTTATTAAGATAGGTCGGCTCCAATAGGTCGCCGCTAAAAGTAACCGTTCCGCCGGCATCCGCCGTAAGATCCAGCGGCGTATCTACCCGCGTGGGGGTTGGACCAAACGGATACCCCATGTATATTGTGCCGGAAAATGTGGAACTGTATGCTCCCAAGCCACCGAGGGTGTTAATGCCGAGTTTGTCGGGCGAACTCGGCATTGCCGTGGGAGATTGGACGATGATTTCATTGGGAACCGTCATCGTGGTGTCTGTAAGCAGGGTTGGATTGCCGGTTCCAAGGCCGCTATTCAATAGGATTCCGCCGCTGGTAGTGCCAAGGGCGTGGGCATTGCTTAACTCCAACGTCCCAGTCCAAACGGTAAGGGAAGTAGCCTTAAAGGTCGAATTATTTCCGGTTAAATTCACCAATGTCGTGGAACTGGTGCCCTCCCATTGGCCGGCGGTAACCTGGGCAAACGTTCCACTGAGCGTTCCGCTGACGGTCACCGCGCCGGCACCGGTGGAAGACTGAAGATACAAGTCGCCAGGTTTGGTGACGCTGGTGGAAATCGTACCCGCCAGCGTCAAACTCCCGGTGCTGCCATCGCCTATGGTCAAGTAGCCGCCGTTCCCGGCGGGCGCTACAATCAAATTATTGTCGATGGTTTGATTCGACGTTGCATTGTCGGAAATGTAACTTGTGGTGGTGGTGACGGCAAATGACAGGTCGCTGCCTGTGAGCGTGTAGGCCGCCATATTGGCGTTAGCAACCGTGCCAAATTCCACTTGTCTGAGCGTGTAGGCTGAGTCCGCATTTGACGTGGTCTTCGGCACGTTCCCCGAAAATACAACGATCGAGTTATCGCTGCTGACCGGGACCGTACTCCCCGACCAGTTGGCCGTCGTCGACCAATTGTTGTCCGAGCCGGCCCCAGCCCAGGTGTAAGTAGTGTACGCCCGCACCCCGGCGGACGTTACCCCAAGCGCTGCCCCGCCCACCGCCGCTGCCATGAGAAGTGTTGTACGTGTGCTTTTCATAAAAACACCCTTTCTTTAATTGGCTGCCGCCACTCTCTAATCTCCGGAGCACGCCAGCCGCGACCATAAAACCCGACGAACCACATTGGTCCGTCATAACCGCAACATTTACAACCACGCGTGAGTGGTCAACCTTTCATAAGCCAACCTTGGCGAACCTATTGAGGAAAGCCTTTTCCTTTTGTGAGATTAATTATAACTGCAACATCGTGCCTGTACAAGTTTATTCCCTTATTTTTTTCCGGAACCTCTTTGAATACTCCCGCCGAGGTTTCCCGCACGCTTTCCCCAGCCAGATGCTTGGCAAAGGAAAAGCTTATCCAAATTCTATTTAATGTTACACCATTCATAATGGCAGGTCAAGTCAACCGGCAATAGTTTTTTTAGAATATTTGCAAGTGCCATTAAAATAAGCGGTTGCGGATTAATAAATTTTGCGGACAGGCCTGGAAAATCCTCTAAGCCCCCCCCCGACCCTCCAATTTTCGCCGATACAACACCCGATGGGGCTTCCTGATATTTTAAATAATTTCTGATAAATACATGTATTATTAATATAACTAAAATACACGGAACCGCTCGGGAAAGCCTGACAGAACGACCATGAAGCTCGCACCGATCCGCTTTGATCTACCCGGCGCAGCCAAGGCGACGGATTCATGACACAAGGAAAACGCTGATCATGAGGGCCAGGTATCAGGAGGGTAAAATGGACGGGCTACGCGAATTTTCTTTTATGTTGTCCTTCCAGGACGGATCGTCTGGCCAGGAACCCATTGGCTGGAAAACATGCGCGATGGACACGCTCGACCCGGCTCCGATTGGGTCTGAAGAAACATGTCCGCAGCCGCGACGCCCATGCCAAAGCGATCAAACTCGGCCCGGCTGAGCTGTGGAAACGTCACCAATCCGTCGGCTTCGCTATCACAACTGACCAAGGAAAAATCCCGCCCTGCACACAGCCCCAGCAAACTCGCCGCGCTGGCTACTGCTTGCGCCATCAGCGAGTTATAGGCAATCACACCGGTTTGGGCAGTCAGCCCGCGGACCATATCTTCAGAGATGCTGCAATCGCCTTCCAGCAGTTGTTCCTTGACCGCCAGGACTGCTGCATCGGCGGCACTTTTCACCCCCTCTAATCGTTTGGCTACACTGTAATGGCTGCTCGGAACAGGCTTATAGCCCACCCATAGTAATTGGTCGCAGCCAGCGTCCATGAGTGCCCGAGCCGCCATTTTTCCGACCGCGAATTCGTCCCGCCGAAGGCATTTATGCGAGTGCCACAGGCTCTCCACCCATATTGCCTGATCAAAATAGGTTTCCACCTTGTCCACGACATCCGTCGGCATTCCGGAGATAACGATCAATCCATCGATAAGCCGCTCTTGAAAGATGCGCGGTACCTCCCGATCCTTGCCGGCGATGTCACCCACGCGCAGCAACAGCGTGAGATATCCGGCGGATTGCAGCCGTTCATTAATTCCCAGAATCAGTTCGTATGCCGCCAAAAAGTGAAACCGGTGCGACTGCGTGTTACGAATGAGGATACCCACGTTGAGACTGCGTTGACGCACCATCGCTCGGGCGGCTCCGCTGGGCCGGAAATTCAAGCGTTTGGCAATGGCGTTCACACGCTCCGCGTTCCTGATAACGTCCGAACGGGTACGCTTACGCCTGCCGTTAAGTATTTTTGAAACGGTACCAATGGAAAGTCCCGCCTCTTCGGCAATATCACGAATTGTTGCCATTTTTTCCCCAGTCGGCGTCACGCCAAGGCCATTGCCTAAAAAGACTTCCTCTATACAGTTAAGAGACAAATTACTTCTGCGCCTGATCCATGTCAACCTCCGTGCACTCTGTGGCAATATTCGGAATCGTGCGGTGCCGTGGTGTTGGGCTACTTGCCACCGTGGTGTATGGCAAGGGTATAGGAGCCAGGTGATGGCATGGTCACGCTCGGAGAGTTCATAACGGATGTTGCCGGCCCGGAGCATGGGATGAGCCTGGTTTTTCCAGGGTCTGTGGGTGCCGCTGGTGGTTCGACATTCCTCTGATTTTCTAGTGGTGGATGCCCCCGACATTGCCGCTGCTGCCCGGTACATCCAGGAAAACCCCGTTCGGCCAATAACCGTTGAAGAAATTCTGGACCACACAGTCATCTCGCGGCGCAAACTGGAAATGGGCTTCAAACGCAATTTTGGTCGCTCACCCCAGCAGGAAATCTGGCGTGCACACGTGGAACGCGCCAAGCAGTTATTGCGCGAAACTTCCATGAAAATGGAGCGCATTTCCGACTTAAGCGGTTTTGCCAGCCGGAACCATTTCAGCAGGATTTTTCATCAACAGGTTGGGGTAACACCGCGCGATTGGCGAGAGGGAGTACAGCTTTCTGAATAGGAACGCCGGTGGCAGCGGAAATACCTGGTGTCATCGCTGCAGTGCCAAGGTCGGCCACGCCGCTGCATGCGCCGAATCGGCCGCACTCCCCACATGACACCAGTTGGCCCGCTCCGCCAAACGTAACGCCTTAAAAAATGCCACCAAAATGCCACGGAATCTCAGAATCCGGGACAGCACTGGCTGGAAGCCTGCACAACAAGGGATGACCGCTGGGAACGCCTGCGGGCCAACCGCTTGGCTTACATTCTCGCCAAGACAAGAAAAATGGCAGCATAAACTGTTACAGGCCCCGAACAAACCAGCGTAAAGTTTCGCCACTGGAATATCCGTACCGAACCGGTAAACTATTGCGGCTGTGGGCGTGCGACTTGAAGAGATGAATGGCTCGCCTCGGTCGGGCTGCGGAAATGAATATGCTTTTAACCTTGCTTAGATGCAAAATACATGGGGCGATCGTTACCCAAGCCAATCGCGATTACGTTGGCAGCATCACGATAGATCGTGACCTTTTAGCCCAAAGTGGACTGCTGGCCAACGAAAAAGTGTTGGTAGTCGATATCAATAATGGTGTGCGTTTCGAGACCTACGTTATCGTCGGTGCCGCGGGTACGGGCATCATAGGCATAAATGGAGCGGCAGCTCATCTGGTGAAGCCGGGCGAAAAACTCATCATTATGGCATTTGCCATGATGACTCCGGAAGAGGCAGCCAGCCACGAAGCCAACGTGCTGATTGTAGATGGTTGTAATAAACCGGTGAAAGCTTTTCGGCTTACCGGCAACAATTAATAACTACTCTTCCGGAGGAAGGAGTTACAATGCCGCGCAAAAATGAAAAAAAACATGCCGGGCATTTTGTCGCAGGCATCGCAGCGCACTGTATTTTGGTGGTCCTCAAAAATGGAGCAATGGTTTTAACATGATATTTAATTCAAGCCAAGCCGCAACGCAAAAATATTCCATTGGGGGGCGATTTGACGCTGGCTTGACCGGTACAATAACCCTGCGCCTCCTGGTGGCGGCAACCTGTATATTCCTGCTTTCCATGTTAACCGGATGCTCCACGGCCTGGAATATACACGCCGGTCCATCATCACGGGTAAGCCGGGCTCTTTCGCTGGTTTCGCCGGCAGTCGTCCGGATTGATGTGGTCATGCGAACCTTTAACAATGGCGTGCCGGAATCCTTCCGGGCCATTGGCAGTGGTGTCATCATCGATCGTCAGGGTCAGGTGCTGACCAATTTTCACGTTGCCGGCAGGGCTCGTCGAATCGAAATAACCCTGGCTAATCAAGGACACGTTCATGGGAAACTCATCGGATCTGATCATTGGACGGATTTAGCGTTGGTGCAGATGGACATGAAGGAAATTGCCGCCAAACATCTAAGCTTCCGATGGGCCAAACTTGGTAATTCTTCCCGGGTACAGTTGGGCGAACCCGTCATGGCGTTGGGCACGCCTTACGGCCTTGCCCGTACTGTTACCCGCGGCATTATTTCCAATACCGACCGCTACTTTAATGCCAGCACCATCGACGGTTATGAAACCGGCTGGTTCAACAACTGGCTGCAAACCGATGCGGGAATAAATCCCGGCAATTCCGGCGGTCCGTTGATCAACCTTAAAGGCCAAGTAATAGGGATTAACACGCGCGGTGATCCTACCGCAACAGATCTGGGATTTGCCATACCTATCAATGTTGCCAAGTCGGTCATTCCATCGCTGCTTAAATATCATCATGTAACCCGCAGCTATATTGGTGTCGAGTTGCAACCTCTGCGCGACCTGAACCGTTTTTATAAAATCAGCGGCCACGCCGGCGTCTTGATCCGATCGGTTGATCCCAATTCGCCGGCAGCCGGCGCTGGTCTGCAGCCGCAGGATATTTTGCTTTCCGTCAACGGCCATCCCACCAATTGCCGCTTTCCGGAGCAGCTTGCGGCCATCCGTCGATTTATTGCAGAGCAGAAAGTACATTCCACGCTTACCCTCCTTATTGACCGCCCGGTTTCCGGTTCCAGTGGAAAATTGCTGGATATCACCCTGAAAACGCAGCGACTGGAAAGCGCTGTTTCCCCGCAACACGGCATTGAAGGTTGGGGTATCGCAGTACGCAACCTCACCAAGCCTTTCCTTCGCAACCAGCGGTTACCCATGATTCAAGGAGTTTTGGTGACCGGGGTGCGATCAAGCTCGCCCGCGGACAATGCAGATCTTCAAGCCGGCGATATCATCGAGCGTGTGAACGGCATTGCCATCAAAGGCAGTCGGCAACTTCAAACCATAGTTAAAGTTCTGAGAAAAAAGAAACAGTCTGCCGCGGTGCTTATCCGCCGTGGCCGCAGTGAAAGAACTCTGGTCATCAGTTTTTCGTCGACAAGATAAGTGGTGTGAGATACCAAACGAATGGTGCTCCCAATATTGTGAAGGACTTTTATGCTTAAAATTTTATTAATCAGCTCGGTTAAGACATTGTTGAGGCGTATGTTTACCATCGCCGTGCCCGCTATTTTGACATTCTGGACAGGGTCAGCAGTGAGCTTTGGAGCGGTTCATTCTGACATGGTGACCGCGGTTGGCAGGATATCTAAAAGCCTGGTTATTGTAGAATATACCGCGGAAAATGAACTGCATAAAACCAGCAAGGTTTCCGGGCAGGGAATTGTGCTTACCAAGGGTGGTGTAGTGCTTGTTTCCGGAAGCCTGCTGCCCGATGAACTGCCGTTGGCTTATGTTCATCATCTGGTCATCCGTATTCCGCGCGGAACGCTTCGCAAAATTCCGGCAGAATTTTTGGGGCGCACATCGGATAACAGCTTCTGTTATATTAAGGCGCTCAAGCCGTTGAACCTGCCACCATTGCCCGTGGTCGATGGTGGCACCCCCACTCTGGCCCAACGGGTCTTTTCAGTCGGACTGCTCTCCAAAAAGCTGGGGTACGATCCGTATATAGGCATCAGCCGCATCAAGGCCAAGGTAACCCTTATTCACCAGGTATGCGATACTGCAACTTTTGGACTGACCTGCGTCAACAGCCCGGTTTTCGACTATCACACAGGCCAACTCGTCGGCATCACCTTACCCAGTCAGGGCACAACCGTGGAATTGAGCATTGCCGGTCATGCCGCCCCCGTAAGCATCAACGATCCTGAACAAGATCCACTGTTCGTTACATATTCCGACATAAAAACTGCACTCACGAAAGTACCCCACAAGCGTTTTCATGTTCAGCGGCCCTGGTTGGGTGTGGTGGGACTGGTGGGCCTGAAGCCGGCGCTCCGCCGACTCTACAAGGTTAAACAAGCCGGCGGCGTGGTGGTTGGATCAGTGATTCCCGGCATGCCGGCCGCAAAAGCGGGGCTAAAAGGTCAGGATATTATCTTAACCATTGACGGGAAAGCTTTCAGTACCTCCCCGGTACCTGATTTGACGCTGGCATGGTTTGAGAGGTGCATGCGGCGTATGCATCCCGGAGAAAAAATTACCCTGGGAATCCTCCGCAACGGAACTAAAACCCTCACCCTGCATGCGACTATTGGTGTGATGCCGATTTTGGCATCCCAAAAGAAGCATTACTACAACCACCAGCTTGGATTGGTGACACGAAACCTGGTATTTGATGACACCTACATCCGTAAGTTGCCCGCTAAACAACGCGGAGTCATGGTGGCCCTCATAAAAAGTGGAGCACCAGTTTCGCTGGGCAGCACACCTTTGAGGGTGGGCTACATCATCACCAAAATAAACGATCAGCCGGTGATTAACGCCGCAAGCTTCCAAAAGCAGCTTCACGCCGCCGTTCAAAAAGCTGCCAGTGGCGATGTGGTCTTCGTTGTGATCAAGCCTGATGGCAATACCGCAGTCTGCCGGATCGGGTTGCAATGACCGCTTGAGATATTGTCCCGCGGTCAGATAATCGGTCAATTCCACCGCGTCTGCACCGTCGGCCGCCTGCTATACTTCCTCTGCCAGGATGGAGGAAAGCTGTTCGGATACTTCCCCGATTTGTTCCGTGGTCAAATGCGGATTTATCACTCGCACGGCTTGGCCGGAATTGCGGAGCACCATTCGCCAGATTTCCGAAACGGTGCCGTTTGCGGTGCCATCAGTCTCTACGGGCGGTTCAGTACCCTCATACTTGATAAGCCTCTTGCGCATCAGCAGCAGGGCCAGCACAAATCGGAATTGAATATCCGCTGATTCGGTGCGTGATTCAAGTCGATGGAATAAGTCCAACAAAACGCCATCATCTACAAAAAGCTTCTTCTTCTGTTGGGTCTCCGGAATCGTAGTTTTCCAGTAGGAAAACATGACCATCGGAGCCTCCGGGCGCCGTCCGGTCTGCCAGCAGGCCTCGCAAAAGTCCCGCCGGGCAAACCGCCCCAGTGGCCCCCGGCTCGTGGACTTTTCAGCAGATGCCGCGTCAATTTCGACCAGCGTAGCCCAACAAGCTGTACCCGCTGCCAGCGCCGTCATGCAACTGCCGCATTGGGCATTGCTCCGGCCAATTTCCCAAGTCTGGTTAATTAAATTGCCCTGTGTCATGTATTTATTTTAACCGCCCCAACGCCGTGCGTCGATGCACTCACTGCGGACGATATCCAGTTTACCCGTTCCGACAACCGTGGCTTCATTTATCAAGTTGTTTGGCCAGTTTCAGCCCGTAAGGTGATTCAGGATAATCATGTTTTAATCGGATCATGATACTGTTGGCGGCACCAGTTTTTCCGCCTAGCTTCAAGGCTAAGGCTGCCCGGTATAAAAGCTCGGCACTGTAGAATGATGCCGGCAGGGCGTTCACATATTGCACCCCAATTTTAGCGGCGATAAGCGGACGGCCCTCGGCTACCAGCAGTTTCATACGCAGTAATCGCGTGTATCCTTTGATAATGGCGCGGGGGTAATCAAGCTCCCATTGATTGATCAGTTGGCGGGCGGTATCAAAATGTCCCGTCAGAATATAGCTTTCGATATTTCGGGCCAGGACCCCTTCCTGGATTTCTTGCTGTCTATACGGCTTATCCACTCCTAGACCGGCCTGTTTAGCCAGCCTGACCGCCAGTGCACCATTGCCATTGGCTACCGCGGCGTATGCCATTGCGGTTAAGACCACGTGACGGACCACAGCAGACAGATTGACGTTCTGATCCAGAAATTTTCTGGCGGCGGCATACGCTCTGGACGCACGGGTGGTGTAATTACAGGTTGTTATTACGTAGTTGGTCAGCAGGCGGGCCTTGGCTTCCTGCGTGAGTGGTTTTTGGCTGGCCAGCAGGTCCACCTGTGCTGCCCAGGAATATTTTTTGTTGGCCAATGCCGCTTTGACCAGAATTCCAGCAATACGCAAAGCGGACTTTTCCGTTTCCGGTTGGCGATTTGTGGCCCAGGCGCGGCCCCAGCGTGTGAGTCCTGGGAAGGTGTTATACCGTCGATAAAATCGCACACCACGGGCGAGTTGCCGGGCATCAAGGCCAGTCAGATTATAACTCTTGAGAATCCGGGCTACTACCACCAAAGGATCGGCCGGAGGAAATGGATACATCTGATAAAGAACACTGCGAATGCGAATGCGCCGAGTAGTCGTGAACTCCCTGGCACCCTGTTGTACGGTCATCTGAATCGTATAGACCCCGGGAGTTAGAAACTCATGTTCCACACGCAGGCCAGTGGCCATTTGTCCATCAGAAAATCTCCATTTTACATGCGGCGAAAAGGAGGCGGGTACCAGGGCTTGAAAAGCAAATCGCTGAAAGTAATAGGCGGGTGGTACAAACACCTGGGCCTCAGGATGAATCGCAAAATCAGCCGCATAGGTCTGCCCGATTTTTTGCAGCCGCCCCACACTGGCCCGGGCGATGGGCGCATACAGATTTTTCGGCACCGGGCTGTACGCCCTGGTACCGGGCGGCATCCAATCCAGAGCCATGCCGATCTGTCCCCAGTAATTGATCGCCCCTATGACCACGCGGTGCCAACCGACTTTGAGCTTCACCCGGCGATGAAAGCGAACTCGGCCATACATTCCGCTGCGCCATGATTTGAGCAAAATGTTATGCCCATCCAGATTAAAGTATCCAACTCCATTGGCATCAAAGGCAAAATTATAGTTGCCGGCCTTGGGTATTTTCAGCCACGACTCGCCAAGCGACATGGCCCGCCCATTTTGACCTGCTGGATTGAATCCGATGAAAATACGGGGAACAAAGTATGATGCGTACGCCCGGGCCTGGCCAATACGATCCGCCAGAGCCTGCCAGGATCTGCTTCCACCCGCCCGGAAATGAAATAGACGCAACCATACGCCGCGATCAATCTTAAGAATTGGTGCAGCCGCCCCTGGATGCGGATTTCCCCACCATACGTAATATGTACCACTTGAAGGAGTTTCAAACGCCAGTTGCACACGATCATCATTGCGGGATATATGCAGGATGCGCATGGGTAAAATTAAACGTCCCGCCGTCGTCACGCGCAAATCATTGCCGTCAGGCAGCCGGGTAGAGTTGGTATAAAACCTGGCCCAGGCAATATTGACCCCGGGTGCTCCGCAGTGCAGTACCTGCACCTTCAATGGCAACCGGTACAGCCAGCCGCTGCCCAGCACAGCCGCACGTGTCAGGCGTGGCCTGGCCGCACTCATGAGTAAACATAAAAAGATGGCCGTGGAAAACAAACGGGTCTTGTGCATCAAAGTCATCCTTGCTGGTCATGAGATCACCCGATTGCGGGTGCCACATTCTGGTACCGAATATCAGGAAAAATTATTTTTGAGTTGCGTGATCATTTCCGAAATTGCGGCGATAATAGGGTCCTCCGGCGACGCCCCATTGGCCTGCGGCGGCTGCGCATCCATCCATGCCACTGTTTGTCGCACAGCCTCCGCGAAGGGAGTAACATTGCGATATTCAGGGATATCACGATTAATTTTGTCGTTGCTGTACACACCATGATAGCGGAATATTTCCGCCAGTCCGCCATAGCGTTGTGGCTGGAGTTCCAACAATGTATCCGTGGCAACGTGTACCAGACGGGGAGATGGAGCATTTATAGCAGCAGCGATGCGCTGCGTATACTGATCCCACGTGAAAACATCGCCACCGACGATGTTGTATATTTCTCCCATGGTTTTATACCGTCCGATGGCTTTGGCAAACCCAACTCCCACGTCATCACAAAAGGCGCTCTGCCAGAGTCCATGGCCGTCACCGCTGACCAGTATCGGTCGGCCCTGGCGAAGCCGGGAAATAAACTCGTTCTGCCAGCCCAAATTGTTGATGAGGTTAGCTCCGGGACCAAAGGTGTGCGAAGGTCTGAAAATAGTAACCGGAAGTCGTCCGGCGGCATGCGCCTGCAGAAATATCTTCTCGCATTCCAGTTTATTTTGGCCATAGATGCTCTCCGGATGAGGCTCGGTCGATTCTGCTGTGGGAATTTGCGTTTGCGTGTTCCCATAAGCACACACAGTGGAACAGAAAATAAAATGGCCGGTCCTGCCCGCAAATACTTCCACATCTTCCATGGCCTGGGCACGCTGAAAGCAGATCATGTCAATGACGGCATCAAAGGTTTCCGCGGAGCCTGGACCGAAGCATTTGGCCAATGTCCCCACTTCATTGCGATCTCCGATAATGCGGCGCACATCGCCAGGCAGGCGGTTGTGGGTTTTACCGCGGTTCAGGATGGTGATGGAAGCCGTCCCGGCCAAAGCCTTGACGATGCCCGTGGAAATCAGTCCAGTTCCGCCGATGATCAGTACTTTCATGGGTGATAAGCTCCTTTAACATCAGGTTCAACGACCGTGCGGCCCATCTATTGTCGGCAAATCTCAATCACACGCCTTGGCGGGCAAACCGATAGTGCAGCCGTTCAACCGTCACGCCGCGCCCCCATCGTCGCAGCAGCCAAAATGCCGTCCATGCCAAAACTCCCAATCCACCGATCAAGACCGTGGCGGACCATTGGCCATTGGCGGCCAGCAGGCTTGCGTCCAAAACGAACAACCAAAACAAACCGACCAGCATAATTCTGGTGCCTTTGGCCCGTGGCGAGTTTTTTTTTGAACGCAGCGTCGCCAACACAAAGCTCCAGTAAATGGCGGCGGCCAGAAGTGGTCCCATCAGCAGCGACAGATGAGATGCCGGAGAGATATTCTTCCAGAAAGTCAGATCCATCAACAGGGCATCAACGCCAAGCAAACCGAAAGCAACCAGCAGCAAATCACGGATTTTCAGCCGCGGTCGTTTGTGTTCCAGGTGATAAGCCACGGTGCTGATAAGCGTGACATGAGTGAAAAGAATCAACGGCAGCAACAGACCATGGCTGCGAGGAAATCCAATCATACAGTTCAGCCCGCGAATGGCACCGAGGCTTAAAAGACCGATCGATCCAAGATATTTTCCCGTGGCGTTATAAAAAACGATCAGCATGGCCGTCGTCAGGCATAAGAGAAGTGACCAGGGCACGTCGGCTTCGCCGCGCACAACACCCACCATCGCTCCGAAAAACAGCCCCAGCATCAGCAGCATCAGCGCAATGATCATGGCGCTGTGCTGTGATAAACGCCCGCTGGGCAGCGGCCTCCACTGGGCAAACAGGCGGTCTCGCCGGGTATCCAGCAGATCATTAAGCGACATGCCAAACGCATACAAGCAGGCCGATGCCAAGCCGGTCATGCTCAATAACAACCAACGATGGTGCAGGGTCTGCTCATCCGGCAAGCGTAATAGAACCAATGTACACGAGTCAGCGACGGCGGTGAAAATCAGGGCGGCTCGGGTCAACTGAAATATGGCCAGTAATTTGGATAGCAGGGCTTTGGATTTCATAGCGCCTAGTTTACCGCCTGTGGCCTCCCCTCCCAAGCGCCTCGTTCGCTGATAAAAAACCACGGGCCGGTCATTTGACTGACCGGCCCGTTTTTGCCTGTGGTTCCGTGAAGCTCGTCTGATCTTGATACTGCCGGATCAGATCGCACATCGAGGGTGACACCGTGTCACCCACATAGAAGAATACCTGGACGCTGACCAGCAGATAAACCTTTGCAGATTCGTCCGCCGTCAGCTAATGGGTTAAGTTCAGCGACCGCCGGCCTTCTGAGCCTGGAAACAATCCCGGCAATAAACCGGACGATTTCCAGATGGCTTAAATGGCACTTCCGTCGGTTGACCGCAAGTGGCACAGGTAGCCGGGAACATCTGCCGGGGACCGGCTGAATACCCACGACCACCACCGCCGCCGGAACGACCAACGGAACTGGATCCGCGACCGCCCCGACCACCGCTATCACCCTGTTGGGCTTTGCGGTTCTCGCGACAAGTTTTGCAACGTTTTGGTTCATTAGTAAATCCACGTTCAGCGAAACGTTGCTGTTCATCAGCAGTGAACGTAAATTCCGCGCCACAGTCGACGCATACAATGGTTTTGTCCTCGTAAGGCATAATATACTCCCTGGGATCACCAGAAAATGAGGAACTCGGCGATGGGCGGTTGCGGGAGTGGCTTCAGCCAAACTCGAACACGGCGCTACAGCCCACAGGCAGGTTATAGCATACACACCTCGTTGGCAATTGCAAGTCAACTTTACCCCAGGGATGCAGGGATGCGGGGGTTCGGCCATATTTGGGGGCAAATGCCCGATCGCATGGAATATTGCGTGTATTCCAGGGGCTGCCTGGGAGCGCGGGCGTCCTCGCCCACTTTGTCCGCTTCGCACCCTTGCAAAAAACAAGCCACGGCTTAGATGCGCCACCCCGACGTTCTCATCACAATAATCAGCGTCAACCAGGCAGGCTGCTTTACCGCGCACCATGTTGGCCGGAAATTCGCTGCGTCCGGGCGGATCGCAGCATCTGGGCTGCAACCTTGGCTCCCTGCTGCGGATTGGGCAGATCGCGGACATCCACCACCACATCGCCAGACCAGCTTAGCCCATCGGTGTGGACCAGGATTTCCGCCACCGGCAAATCTCCTCGCCCCAATTCTGTCGGGCGAAACGATGTCTTGGTCCTGATGCCATCGGCAAGCGTCCACATTCCTACCCACGGGCCTAATCGATCCGCAGCTTTTAACAGATTTTCGCCATCCAGGGCCAGCCGGCCGGTATCTAGATTTGCCCGTACGTGGCCGGCTCCCAGGCGGCCAAACAGTTCCAGGAGAAAATCCATGGAACTGCTGGAAAGGTACAGTTTCAGGCCGGCACGGTCGGCTTCACCCGCCAATGATTGCGCCGCGGCTACCACCGCCTCCGACAACGGAACGGTTGATTCTGACGATCTTGATGGAGAGCCTGTGTAAAGGCTTACAGCGGACGCCCCCAGATCGTAGGCCAAGCGAATAGCCCCAACCGCCGAGGTCATCACACGGTCGAGTGTTTTGGAATCAAATAATCCATGCCGTGTGGAAACAGCGCGTATGCAGGTCAGGCGTAAATGCTGCCGCAGTAATAGATGGCGGAAGTGCCGCCGCGCGGTCGGGCCAAAATCCAAACTGGCCAACTCCGGATGATGATTAGCCACTGCGATGCCGGAAAACTCCGTGTCACGGGCCACGCTCATCGCAGCTCGCAGGTCCGGCCCCAAAGCATCAATGGCCAGGCTGGCGGAAAGGGGCGCATCAGTTTTCAACTTGGTGGTGTTCATCAGAAAGCCCCAATGTCTGGGCAATAAGCCGTAGAGTTTCACGCTGCGGGTGACGAATTTCATGGCGTTCAATGCGGGCCACGGTTTTAGCATCAATGCCGGGAAAATCTTCCCGCCTTAGCCCCAGCTTTCTGCGCAACACTCGCACCTGTCCACCCAAGGATTCATCTGCGGCCCACTGTCGACGACGAAATTCCCGGCGAAATTGGGCATTATATTGACAGAGAATCTCGTGTGCAGCGAGTTTGCCTGACCCAATCTCAACCGTGCGTCCGCCATCAGTGATGCGCCATGTGCCTGCAGAGAATTTCACTGTGCGTACTCGCTGGCTAATCCAATCGGACGGCACTATCAGTGGGCGTAAATCGCCGGACCAGAAGGTGACCGTGGCTGTACCCGCATCCGGCAGCACGCCGATAAGCCGTTCATGCCGGTCCGGTGCTTCCATAATTTCCAGGGTGTGTTTTGCGGAACACGCACCGGCCGGGTCCATATAGATAAGGCGGTCCATGCTGCGATAGAGGCAGGGTAAAATTTGTACGCGCGGGCAAAATAACACCACCAGCAAACCACTGCGCCGAGTGGATCCGGCCAGAATCTTCACGACCTGGTTGAGGACATCGCCATCGCTGATGAGAAAAATGCTTTTACGATGACGCTGTTCCAACAGGGTTTGAACCGGGTTGCCATCCGTCAACCAATGAACCGTTATTTGTCGTTTTCCAGGTGCTTCGGCGGTGAGGTTTGTGCGCACGATGAAGACTCCTGATCGTCCATGATCCAGTCAACCAAACTCATTTATAGCATCCATCGGGCCAGGTCTGCAACTGGTCGATGCCGCCTGAAAATCGGCCCACCCATAGACGCTGGCACAACGGCATAGAGTTGGGCTAGAATAAGGCCATGACAAGAGAATCTGCGGAAACGGTCGTCGCGCCACAGCCTGATTCGCTTGGCGTTGGTCTGAAGGAATGGTCCATCGTCTGCACCGCTTTGGAGCAGGGCCAACAGGCCGTCTTGCTTCGGAAAGGTGGCATTTACGAGGCTGCCGGTGAATTTGAACTGGAGCATCGTGAATTTTTGCTGCTGCCGACTTATCTGCATCAGAAAGCGGAAAGTGTAAAACCGGCCTGGCGGAACCGTATTTCCATCTTGCCCGCTGAGCCGGAGCAGCTTTTAGTGAAATCCTGGGCCAGGGTATGCCAAATATTCCTGGTGCCAAGACGGGCCGCCCTGGACAAACTCGACGAACTTTACCTCTGGGACAAACCTCTGCTGGATATGCGCTTTGGCTATCGCCCCAATTCCCCGTTGTATCTGCTATTGCTGGAGACATTTTTGCTGGCCAGGCCAATGACCATTATCAATCATCCCGCTTACGCCGGTTGTAAAAGTTGGGTTCCACTGCACGATGCAATAGATATCCACGGCAGCGTACCTGTAATGCAACCGGCCAGAATTCAACAGTTGTCCGGGCATATTCAAGAGGTATTTGCCGTTTGAAAGCGCAGCGAGCGCCACCCGGCGGACCGGTTAAATGGAACTTGGTCGGCCAGGATCAGTAACGGGAAGGTATTGGCAATGGCGAAGCAGTTTCAGCAGTCCATCACTACTTTGAGCCTGGGCAAAGGTCATTTCCGCATCGGTTATTCCAACGCATAAAAGCAGATCCACGCGGCCTGAAGCCAGATCAAAACTGGCCGGAATGTGATCCGGCCTGCAGATCAAGACATTTCGGATGAGGCATGTCGACAGGCCGTCCAACGGACCTCCCAACGCAATGCGATCCAGCGGCTCAATGAGTTCACCGCGAAGCTTTCCGCTGGCGGTCAGAATATTCACCGCGGCCAGCCATTGCAGCACGCGCACGCACCAGTCGGCCCGATGTGGTGATTGCATCACCAGTTCACAACCCATGCCGCTGTATTGACCTGGTTGAATATCCTGTGGATGAATTCCCCATGGATTGGACAACGCTGTGGTAACATACGCCCAGTTGGGGCGGTCCGGCTGGGGCGGCGATTCGAGCACGGCATGGGTCAGCCAACTGGGGTCTACACTGTCGCAACCCAATTGGCGGAAAAGCGGTGCCGCCAGAGGAAAGATGGTTTTGGAAAAGGTGCCGAAAATAGCCGGATAAATCCGCTCTTCGCGATCGATCCAGATATTTTCAAACCAGATGCGCCGGGATTCTTCATCGTGAGCTTGCATGGATGGTTGCAGCCGACCGAATTCAGGTGCCGGTGTTAACGGAAGGCGGATGGTTAGCTTCAAACAAAGTGCGTTGCTCGCGTTTCTGCGCTTTGCGCAACTGCCGCCGATTTCTTTCGCTCGGCTTTTCGTAATAAGCAATGCGTTTCATATCTTTGATAAGCCCCTCCTTTTCGCAAAGCTTTTTGAAGCGGCGCAGCATCTGTTCAACTGTTTCGTTCCCACGAGCCTTTACCTTGAGCATACCAGACCAACCTTTAGTTAAACCATCGTTGAATCCAAGAAAGTTAGTATAATGAATGGCTGTGGGAGTTGCAAGTACGCGTGGCGGCCAAGTCGCAGGTGGGGCCGGGTGCGCGGTTTTGGACCAAAAGGTGTGATTGGGTCGATATAAAAGCGAGGCACGGCTGCAATATCAGCGCAGACGGGGCGTTGTAACAAGAGGTGTGACAGCGTATGGATTCGGACGCCATTACGGTCATGCTGGCGGGATGCCGGCGCGGTGATACGGCCGCTTGGGATGCGCTGGTGGACGCTTACTGGCAAAGGCTTTATGGGTACGCCTTGCGGGCGACCAATAACAGCGAACTGGCCAGAGATTTGGTTCAAGAAACGTTCCTGAGAATCGTACAGAAATTAGAAAGGTACGACCATCAGGGCAAGTTTGAGGCGTGGCTTTTTCGCATTTTGGTAAATTTAGTTAGAGACCACGGGCGCGTCACTGCCCGTAGACCTGTGCGATCGATTGTGAGTAAAGATGGTGACAGAACCAATGATATTACCGACGACCTGCCAGGTAAATCCCCCATACCTGCGGATCTCATCCAGCACGATGAAGATGTCATACGGATGGAAACCGCTTTGGGTCGCCTCTCGGAAATGGATCGCCAGGTTCTTTTGCTGCGACACTATGGCGACATGCCCTTCAAGGACATCGCCCGCGTTCTCAACTGCCCCATTGGAACCGTGCTGGCCAGGGCCCATCGGGCCATGGGCAAGCTCCGTCTGCTTATGGAGGTGACCGATGAAAAATCTTAATCTTTCTCAAACCTGCCTGTTGGATGTATCGGGCGAACTCGGGCCTCAGGCGGCCCGCCGATTGCACACGCATGTGGATGTCTATCCTGCAGCCCATCTTGAATATGAGTTGATCCGCAGCCGTTTTAACATGCTTCGGTCTTTGCCGCGTTTTCAGGACGACGCCGAACCGGCGGCCAAGGCCCGCGTGGCGGAGTCGATCAAAGCTGGAATTCACGCCGCACTTCGGGAGCAGCGCCGGCAACAACGCCACCGTCAATGGAGTCGGATGTGTTTTCAGGCACTTTCCGTGGCGTCCGGCATGGCGGCGTGCCTGGTTATTGCCGGCGGTATTTACGCTGTGCAAATGCGCACCTTGGCCCGCCATCAACGCATGCTGGATGCGGAATCCGCCTTTCGGGATGTGGCCCATGCCTCGCTGCCCAATCAGCCCGATTCCACCTACGCGGTGGTTTCACACGAAATCGCGGCTTTGCGCGCGACCCACGGCCTGGCCGCCACTTCCAGCATCGGCAATATTCACATGATGCGACTGTTGCAGGCTCTGGATAAGGTTGCCACCGCTGCGGCTGCTTCAGCAACCGGCCAGCCGTCGGAATGAAATAAGCCTTATTCCACGGCGGTTGGTACAATGACTTGGGATTTTGCATCGGCAGGCCCGGGGGGTTAAATAATTGCCGGCCGTTTGAGCACCCGGTATTGCAAAGGAGTTGAATTGATGTCCAGGCTTTGTTTCAGTCCCGCTTCCAGCTATTTTACCAAATACGTACGCAGTGGCATGATCGCCTGTATGGCCGCGCTGATTTTGACTTTGGCCCGTGCGGCCTGTGGCGCACCGCCGCACCAGCCATCCCAATTGACGCCGCCGCAAATTCAGAAAATCCTGCAATTTTTGCAAACCACTGATCCATCCGTGTATCACGAAGCCTTGACCTTGCGGCGATCAAACCCGGCTAAATTCGTGAGACTCATCAGCGCCGCGGCACCCAACTTCCGCAGGCTTGAAAATCTGCAGAAGTCCGATCCGCAACTGTTTTCATTGACCATTAAAGATCTTTCGCTCACCCATCAATCCTTTAACCTGGCGGATCGATTGCGTCAGCCGGGCCTGACGCGGCAACAGACGAAACATCTGCGCATGCGGTTGCGGAATATTGTCGCGGAACAATTTGGAGTTCGTCAACAGATTCGCAAGCTGGAGCTGGACCATTTAATGCAGAAGATCAATGAACTTAAAGCCCAGTACACCCGGCGACAAAAGAACCAATCTAAAATTATTGCCAGTCGCGTAGCTGCTCTTATTGGCAAGCCCCCCAGCGTCAACTGGTAAGGGGATGCAGGATTTCCGAGTGTATCTGCACGGCTCTGGTGCAGGCGCAACAAAAGGTTCATCTCCTTTGTCCGCAAGGGAAGTTGTATTGCCTGAGTCCCTGGAACACCGGCGAGGAAAAACGGAGAGATAGGGATTCGAACCCTAGTAGGACTTGCGCCCTAACCGGTTTTCGAAACCGGCGCCTTCAGCCACTCAGCCATCTCTCCGGCTTAAGGCCTTATCATACCGTACGCTCAACGACTATCGCAACAGCATGGCTCATCGCCGCCGATGCCGATTGGCCTGCGACCGGCCTAAGCCATGGGGAAATTGAACTTGCTGCACCGAATATCCGGCATGGTGTGTTGAGCAAAGTCCGCGGCCAGGCGACTGATGATGGGTTGGGCCTGGGCCAACAGCCGATGATTCATGGAGTCATCCAGGGGAATTGCCCGCACTGCGGCCTGAATGATTCCCCGGGCCGCCTGCAATAGACAAGCCGCTACCGCCCGTACCTCATGAGCTGTTGTTTCGCTCACCAAAGCACCAAAGGCTACACCACCATGCACACCCGTTTGCGGAATCACCGGATCAAACTGATCGTGTATCGGCTGGGTCCAGTTCCAGCGCCGGGAGATTTCCCACAGACGTGTACCCATTTGCAGCGATGCCAAACGCAAAGATTCCGGAAACTGATCGCTGGAAAGCACCTGGCTCACCGCGGGCACTAACGCCGGGTCTCCAAGGCGGGCGGCCCGAAAGGCGATACCTGCGGCAATACCTTGCGTAGGTCCAATGATGGCTCGCAGTGAAGACTCTACTAGATTGAGCACTTGATGCCCGGTTCGCAAAAGGCCCCGCCGGGCCAGCGTTTCAATGCTCAGGCATTCCTGATAGCCGACACCCAGCCCAGTTGTGTCCACCAGTTGAACCAGTCCGAGTACGTTCATAAAACTCCACGACGGCCCCAACGCGGCCCTTCGCTAAAGGAGCGCAAAGTTCATACCATACCAACCAGAGGCCGGCAGGTGAGCGACGGTAGACGGCACCCCGCATCCGGGCCACCCCGCTCAACTTATTATTGGATCATCGGCATATAAAAACCAACAGGTGAAGAAAAATAATGCTAAGGGGCTGTCAGTAAATAAAGTGTATTCATACAGCGCACGGCATTCCAGTGGCTATGAAGTGCCATTCTTGCAAGCCGTGATCATTGGGTATGCCGGCCGCAACCTTGTCCGATAGCCACCCGCTGAAAGCTGATCGCTGGCCACAGTCCGCCAAGGACCAGCCGGATGGTACAGGTTATTTCTTGACCGCCCCTAATGGCCAAAAAACATAGGCAGATCATTGTGGATGGTGATAAAGAGAAACGCCGCTACCAGCAGCACAATTCCAATGGTTTGTATGGCAGTTTGCACCTGCACGGGCAAGGGTTTGCCGCGAATTTTTTCGACGATTAACATTAAAAATAATCCACCATCCACAATGGGCAACGGCAGAAAATTGATCACCGCCAGATTCACCGAAATCAACCCCAGAAAAAATAGCAGATAAGTAAATCCGCGAGACTCCAGCGTATAACCAATCTTGACAATCCCCAGCACGCTGTGTAGCTGGTTCACAGGTACCGTCCGCCCCACCAGGCCGAACAGCGTCTGGTACGTCCGGACAATCCACGCTTCGGTGTGTCCAAAACCCATTTGGGCAGCTCCCAGAATGGAATGGCTTTTCTGCAGTTGCATTAACGGAGACAGCGGCAGGTTGATAGCATATTTGAGCTTGCTAAGCTCACGAGTATCGTGGCTGAATACGGTTAATTGTACCGGCCGATGCTTCCCGGCAAATGAAATATCAATCGTTTGCCCGGCAAAACGCCGGGCCAGGGTAACAATATCAAACCAGTTTTTAATCGGAAAAATTCCTCCACTGGCCATATTCGGACCGCCCGGCACCACAATCGAAGTAATGGTGCGGCCGGGCAAAATTCCAGCGGCGGCGGCACGGCGATCTACCGCTGCGATCACGGGATGACCAAAGTCGTAATCCAGAGCCACACCCAGCAAGCCCTTCGCGCTGACCCTGGGGTGAAAGGTGAGAATTTTAGAGCCGCGGCGCACCTGCAGTAAAACCTGGCGGTTGGGATTTTCTTTAATCGCTCGTTGGAGGTTCCGGATTGTTGGATGAGCGCTGGCATTAATACGTGTAATAATATCGCCACGCCGGATACCCACCTTCGCCGCCGCTGTTCCAGGTTCCACCATAGCCACACGGCACCGTGGCTGCATCCCAAGGATCATGGGAAATTTGTTGACCCAATCGATGGTTGTCAAGGTGGGTTGTATAGTCAGGTGATGAATTTTTTCAGTATGATAATTTTTGAGAGTCAGCGTTACCGGGGCACCTTTGGACTGCTGTAAAATCTGGTAAAAATGGGCAAATCCATGAACAGCAATGCCATCAATGGCGATGATTAAATCCCGCGATTGAATCCCTTTATATTGCGGCAATGCGGTAACAAATGCTTTAAGTTCACCGGCCGTCAGCTTGCCAAAACGCAAAGAAAGCATCTGCCCGATGCCAAAACTCAACATGCCGTTATTGGGATCAGCCACCGGTGTAACGCTTACATTGTGAATGGTTTTGCTGTGCGGTTTAACATACTGCAAGCTAATCTTGGCATCACCAGGATCCAGCGCCGCAGCCATGGCAAGCTGTGTGAATTCCAGAAATCCCTGGGGCCTCCGGTGATTGATGGATACCACCCGGTCACCGATTGTCAATCCAGCTTTGGCGGCAGGACTGTTCCACGCCAATTCACCCACGACCGCGGGCGGAAAATTCACCCCAATGCGGAAAATAAAGGCGAAAATAAGCACCGCAAAAATCAGGTTCATGATAACGCCGGCGGAAATGATAATCATACGCTGCCAGATGGGCTTTTTACCGAAAGATGCGGGGTCTTCGCTGACTTTGGCGGGGTCCATATCATCCTGGCCCAGCATGCGCACGTACCCACCAAAAGGCAGCCAGGAAATCCGGTAATCGGTTTCCCCAATCGGGCTGATGGCACTTAGCCGGGGAGCCGCCGGGACCGGCGATGGATCGGCCGCCGGAGCCACGCCATCCGCGACCGGGACCGGGGCCACTGCGGCCGGAGGCCCGATGTCCACGCTGCCAAAGGTAAAGCCCACACCGCGCCGCCAGCCGCACAGTCTTGGACCAATGCCCATGGAAAAAACGTCGCACCGTACCTTGAAAAATTTTGCGGTGATGAAGTGCCCCAGTTCATGTACAAAAATCACCGAGCCAAAGCCAATGATAAACAGCACCACTTTTTCCGTGCCGGTGATGGACCCCAGCAGAGTAAAACCGAGAATGGGAAACACTACCAGGGCACATATCACCCCGCGAACCATTGCAGAACGCCATGGCGTCACTGGCTTTTCGTGCCGCGGAAGTCGGGTGGAATAGATGGGATTCATGCCAAGGCCTCCTGACGCGCCCAGCGGTCCGCCGCCAGAAGCTCTTCCAGCTTGGGCGCAGGGTTAAAACCGTTCTTCAAGTGTTTTTGCAGCACATGCTGTGAACGCGGCACAATATGCCCGAAAGGAATTTTTCCTTCTCGAAAGAGGGCATTGGCTACTTCATTAGCGGCGTTCACCACCGCACCGCACGTCCCGCCCCGCCGCACTACTTCAAAACCCAGTTCCAATGCGGGAAATCGTCCTCGCGGCTGTTCAAAGTGCATTTGGCTTATTTTAGACCAATCCAGCCGGTTGCTGCAGCCCGGATACCTGTCCGGATGCGTCAACGCATATTGAATCGCGGTCCGCATATCCGGCGTGCCCAGTTGCGCAATAATGCTGCCATCTACAAATTCAATCATGCTATGAATAATAGACTCCGGATGAATGAGTACCTCTATGCGATCCGCCGGCAGATCAAACAACCAGTGCGCTTCTATAATTTCCAACGCCTTGTTCATCATAGTCGCGGAATCAATGGTTATTTTCGGCCCCATACGCCAGTTCGGATGATTCAGCGCCTGCTCAACCGTGGCCGCAGAGCTTTGTTCCGGCGTCCACGTGCGAAACGGGCCTCCGCTGGCCGTAAGAATAATACGCTGAATTTCATGCGACTGGCCACTGCGCAGGGCCTGAAAAATGGCGGAATGCTCAGAATCGACCGGCAACACCCTCGCTCCGCTACGCCTGGCAGCAGGCATGACCAAGCCACCGGCAACCACGAGAGCCTCTTTATTGGCCAGAGCGATGGATTTGCCAGCCAGAGCCGCCTTGAGCACCGGCGAAAGACCCGCCGCTCCCACCACCGCAGCACAAACCATATCCACATCTGGCCTATCCACCAGGCGATCCATGGCCTGCGGACCGGTATCCACGATTATTCCAAATTCCTCCACCGCCGCCTTCAGGGCCTGAGAATCACGCTCCGTTTCCGGTGAACTTAACACTATCACGGCCGGTTTTACCTCACGCGCCTGCTCCGCCAGCTTCTTCCAATTTCTGGATGCCGCCAGACCGGCAACGGCAAAGGATGACCCTAAATGCCTGGCCACCGCCAGAGTATTAACGCCGATGGAACCTGTGCTTCCAAGCACCGCCAGGCGCCGCTGTCCGGAGACATCGCCAGTTGTTTTTTGGAAACCTGACGCCTTAATCATCAATGAGTAACTCGTTTCTTTCCGCATGACTGCCGGCAGCCCAGATATATAGGGCCGGTACAGTTCCATCCAGCCCTACAATCATAAAAGCCCAAGCCATCGGATACAAGGCCTGATGGTTCACGCCGCAAGGGCTGATCCACAAATTTACAGAGAGGGTTATAAATTTTCGGATGTTCGCGTACAATGCACGGCTGTGGAAAAGTGCCAACCTGTGGAGCTAGCCCATGGCCAATGCCAGTCAAACCAACATCGCCTCCCCGGATGATACGGGCGATATAACCCTGAAAATTCAGCAGGTGGTTCAGCAGGCCCGCAGGGCGTCACGGCAGTTAGCCACGCTCTCCGGAGCGGTACGCAATAACGCACTGGTGTCTATTGCGGATGGGCTACTGAACCATGCGGAGGCCATTCTTGCGGCCAACGCCACGGATGTGGAGCAGGCCAGGCGCGACCATCTGGCGGCGGCTATGGTAAGCCGCCTGACTCTTACGCCACAAAAAATTCAGACTATGGCCCACAGCATCCGGCAGATTGCCCAGCAAGTGGACCCCGTCGGCCAGACTATTGAAGCCAGCGACCGCCCGAATGGGCTGCGGGTTGAAAAACGCCGGGTACCCCTTGGCGTCATTGCCATCATTTATGAAAGCCGCCCCAATGTTACCAGCGATGCCGCAGCCCTTTGCCTTAAAAGCGCCAATGCGTGCATTCTGCGTGGCGGCAAGGAATCTCTGGGCACCAATCTGGCAATTGCCAAGGTTATTCAGGAAGCCCTTGGCTCATCGGGTATGGACGCGGCTGCGGTGCAAGTGCTCAACACCACGGACCGGGCTGCGGTCAAGGCTTTGGTAACTGCCCAGGGAGCGGTGGATCTGGTGATACCGCGCGGTGGAGAATCTTTAATTCGGGCCGTAGTGGAACAAGCTACCGTTCCGGTCATCAAGCACTACAAGGGCGTATGCCATATCTATATTGATAAAGACGCCGATCCGGAAATGGCCGTAAAGGTCGCGTACAGCGCCAAGGTGGATGGCTGTGCAGTGTGCAACACGACAGAATGCATTTTGGTGCATCAAGAAATTGCCCCTCGCATACTGCCGCGGCTGGCCACGCTCTACCGGCAAGCCGGGGTGCAGATGCGGGCGGATGCGCGAAGTCTGGGGTTATTGCAAGATGCCAAACCAGCAGTGGAAAGCGACTGGGGGCAGGAATTTCTGGACCTTATCGTAGCCATAAAACAGGTGAATTCCATGGATGAAGCCATCAGCCACATTACGCAGTACGGGTCACAACACACCGACGCGATTATCACCAGCAATCTGGCAGCAGCCCAGAAGTTTGTGCAGCAGGTGGATTCCGCCAGCGTGATGGTGAACGTTTCCACCCGCTGGGCCGACGGATATGAATACGGTTTAGGCGCGGAAATCGGCATCAGCACGGACAAGCTCCATGCCCGCGGCCCCATGGGTGCAGCAGATCTATGCACGTATAAATTTATCGTAACGGGAAATGGTCATATCCGGGTTTAGCGCCGGCGTGATTTTCGTGCGGCTTTGCGCACCCGCAACGCATCTTCGTTAAACTGACGGCGTGCGATAAGCACGTGATGGTAATTCTGGGCAAAGCGGTGGGCTTCATCGCGAACGTACTGCAACATTTTAAGAGCCTGGTTGGTGCGTGATAACCGCAGTGGAGCACTTCGGGCCTGCACAAAAACTTCTTCTTCGCGTTTGGCCAGGCTTATCACCATGGGCGGTTTAACATCCATGGCGGCAAAAGCCTCCTGGGCGGCGTGTAACTGCCCCAACCCGCCGTCAATTAATATCACATCGGGATATAGCTCGCCGCTTTGGCCGGCATTGCGATAACGACGACTTACCACCTCCGCAATACAGCGATAATCATCGATGCCGGCAACAGTTTTGATGCGAAAACGCCGGTAGCCATCCTTAAATGGCCGTCCATCAATAAAACAAACCAGAGAACCAACCGTGGCTTCACCCTGGAAATGGGCGATATCGATGGCTTCAATGGAGCGTACCGGTTCGGGCAGTTCCAAAATGTCCTGCAACTGGCGCAGCCCGTCCTGCAGATTGCGGAAGAACAATTCAGGCTGCAGCAGACGCCCATATTTACCCCGATTAGAAAGCGCGCTCAAAGCCCGGATTTGATCACGCAGGCCCGCGGCCTTTTCAAATTCCAGTTTAGCTGCCGCCGCTTCCATATCTGCTGTCATTTCCTTGAACATCGCGGCGGGGCTGGTTTCCAGGAAACGCCGGAAGCGCTCAAGGTCTTCACGATACGCAGTGCGGCTGATCTTGTCGGCACATGGTGCCGAACACTGTCTGATGGCGTAGAGCAGGCATGGGCGGAAAAAACGTTTGTGTTCATCCTCTTCCCGGATTTCCAGATGGCAGGTGCGAAACTTAAAGGCCCGCTGCAGGTGAATCACCGCGTCTTTCAAGGCTGCGGCGCTCATGAAAGGCCCCACCAGCTTGGATCCGGAATTTTGCGGCTCGCGCGTAACATAAACACCTGGATAATCGTCGCGGGTGGTGATTTCCAGAAATGGGTAGCTTTTCCCATCAGAAAGGCGGGCATTAAAGCGCGGTTTGACATCTTTAATCAAACGGTTTTCCACCAGCAGCGCTTCGACTTCGGAATCGCAGTTCAACGTGTCAAAATCCACTACATAATCCAGCAAGCGCTGTTTGGCCGGCCCCAGATCCGTGGAAGCCAGGAAATAACTGGCCACCCGATCGCGCAATGAGCGTGATTTACCCACGTAAATGACTACGCCGCGGGTATCCTTCATCAGGTACACGCCGGGCTCAGCCGGCAGACTGCGGGCCTTGGCATGAAGCCGCGGCAGACGCTGGTCCGCAGCTTCCGCCGGCAGTGGCAGGGCTATTTCTCCGGCGGGAATTTCCTGGATGAAATCTTCTTCTTCAATATTCGTATCGGCCGACATTGCGGGTGTATCCGGATAAACTTCAGGCTTGTCGATTCTTTCTGCCATTTCATGCTATTATAGGTAAAGTCGCATGGTTGAGGTAATCAGGCGGCTTGCTTGGCAAGGAACAACAGGTGTCTAAAAAATCAACTTTAACCAGTGGCAGCGCCGCAACCGCATCCGCAGAAGACCAGATGGTCTACCACGGATCGCGGGTGGATATGGTATTACGGACGGTTACCACCACCTCCGGCCGGAAAATTCAACGTGAAATTGTGGTCCATCCAGGGGCTGTCATTATCCTGCCGGTGTTGCGCGACGGCAATTTGGTGCTTATTCGTAATCTGCGTCATACCGTTAAGGAAGAACTTTGGGAACTGCCGGCCGGCACGCTGGAAAAAGGTGAAGATCCAGCCCGTTGTGCGGCACGCGAATTGACGGAGGAAACCGGCTACCAGGCGGCCCAGATTGTTCCCTTCGGCTGGTTTTACACCTCTCCCGGAATTCTTACCGAAAAGATGTTTGCATTTATTGGTGCTGGATTATCCGCCGGCCCGCAGGCCCTGGAAGATAACGAAACCATTCAGGTCGAAATTGTTACCCCCGATCAAACACTGGCCATGATCCGGGAAAATAAAATTGTGGATGCCAAAACGATTGCCGTAGTGCTAAAATACCTGCTGACGGAGGCCAAACATTAGGAGTTGCGACGGCGTGGAAACGGTGAGAAGATGAACCGGCTACTTTCCGCAGCGTGCGGCGGGATGACCGGGTAACGGCAGGGTGCCAGGTCGGAAGTATACGTATGAGTTGGCGCGATCGTGATTATAACCGTGCGGGCGGGTCCGGTATGGGCCTTTTTGACAGCCCATGGTCCATTCTGAGCTGGTCCCTGCCGCTGGGAACGTGGTTTGGCATTCGGGTGCGTCTGCACTTCTGGCTGATATTGGCGATTATTTTTGATATGGCCACGGCCCTGCGTACCGGCAATTGGATGGCCAGTATCAGCCTGGCCGGTTTGACGGTGATAGCCGTGCTGCTGCATGAAATCGGCCACCGCGTTATGGCGCAGTGGGTGGGCGGCCGGCACGATGATTTTCTGCTCTGGCCGGCGGGTGGGCTGGTGCCACCGCTAAGTCCACCCCGGCCCTGGCCCACGTTTGTGGCTAACGCCGGCGGCATTGCCGTGAATTTGCTGATCTGTGTGGGCACTGGAGAATCGCTATGGCTGAAATGGCATTGGGCACCGCCAATACCGTGGAACCCGCTGCTGTTATTCAGCGTCAACCCCTTCTGGGAACCTGCCCATGGACCGGCGTTTACGCTGCTGCTGATGGCGTACCTGGTGAGCCTTTCGCTGGTGCTCATCAACCTGCTGCCGTTTTACTGGTTTGACGGCGGTCCGCTGCTGCAGGCTATTTTATGGCGTTGGACAGGTATGTACCGGGCGATCAACATCACCTGCATTGTGGGCATGGTGATTGCCGCGCCCATGACGCTTTTTACCGTTTATGATGGATCTATTCTGGCTGTGGTTTTCTGGGCATTGCTTTTCTTTGCCGCCTGGACCAAGCGCCGCGAACTTCAATCTCAAGGGCCGGATGGTTATGAGGCGGGTTTGACCCTAAGTGCGGGCCTGCGCGATTTACCCACGCCCAAACGGCGAAAACTGGCCCGGCGCTGGTTCCGCTGGACCGCCATCGATGAACATCGTGAGGTGCGCGATCAACAGCAAATTGACGCGATTTTAGCCAAGGTTCATGAACATGGGCTGCACAGTTTGACCTGGTTTGAAAAGCGGGCTTTACGTCGGGCGACGGCACGCCAACGGCAGCGCGATAAACTGGATCGCGTCAGCCGCTAAGCGCTGGCCCGTTACCCGCCACTACCTTCGCGCTCCAACGATAATGGTGGTTAGTTTTCTTCCGGTGGCCTTCATTTCCCGTGTTGCGGCCTACTTCTGATATTTGATATCACTGAGATAAAAAGTAAACGGTGCGCCATTGGCCCCGGCGGTCCAGAAGAAACCCGTGACAATTCTTTTCATATTTCGCCCGCTCAGGTTGATATGGTACGCCTTCCAGTGTGTGGTCAGGCTGATTTTCACAGATGCCTTGCTGCTGTCGTGGTACGGCATATCGGTACCTACCAAACCATAGCCAAAATTAACTCGCACTCCCGGTTTAGCCGCCCGGGCCCAAAATGAAAGCACTTTAGCCCCGGTAAGATTGAATCCTCCGGCGAGCTTGCCCCAGTTGTTAGCCGGATTTTGCCATGCAATGCCACCCCATCCGCGTTCGCGATTGTAGCTGATTTTCAGACACTCCCGACCGCGGTGTGGTTGAACCCGGCAATGAGGGTCGTACGATATGGCCGCGTAGTTCCCCATCCAGCCCGCGGGCACATAGGCGCTGTTGGGATGCGCGGCACTGTAAATGATCAGCGGCAGGTGCGCCGGCGGTGCCGGTTCCGGTCGAATTGGGGCGTTAACCCACAGCGGTATATTCCCCACTGCTGCGCCATCATGTTGATTATAGACATAGCAAAATAGCCGATACGGACCGCCGTTACGAGGCATACGCACCGTTACTTCAGGGCTATTGGCCGCACGAATGGCCTTGGGAAAGGCCCATGGCAACGGCATGGTTTTGCCGCCCGTCCAACCTATTTTTGATACATCGCGCCGCAGTATCCAATGATATGTGATGGCCCCCCCACCCGGCTGATTCGCTTGCGCGATAGCCCGTACCTTTTCTTCGGGCGCCAGCCGGTCCGGTCCAAGTAATTTTAGGCTAAGGATGTTCGGACACACATACCGCGGCGAATGGCCCGACCACAGTTTTTGCAACACGTCCACTGCCCCCAGACGTCGGCCATCAGGCAGAAAAAGACCATACCAGGTAGGGGTTGCCTCCACCTTCCAGCCCCACGCAAAAGCATACGAGCCTAGACACACACCCCGCGCGGCCAAGACGCTATGCACGTAGGTTTTCTTATAAAAGTTAGCCTTGGCGGTGCTTAGCATTTCCGACGGCAACCCCAGCGAATCGGCGGGAATTTCCCAGGTGCCGGGCGGACCAAATTCCGTAATGACATAGGGTTTGACTCCGCCGGCTTTCAGGTACCGCTTGTACAGCGTTGGACCGCCGCCATAGGAATTAATCCCGATGATATCTACATCGGGGCAATATTTGTTTATTTTTTGCACTTTATGACCGCCGATCTCTGCCACCACGGTCATCACCGGATGATTGGGATCAAGCCGATGTATCATCGCGGCGATCTGCTCCACGGCCTGCCAGAGTATTTTATGATCGTATCCGTTCTCCATTTCGTTGCCCACGCCCCATAACAGCAATGCTGGATCGTTCCGGTACTCCAGCACATATTTTTTGCACTGCTCGTACTGGGCGTGAACTTGCGCGGCGTCATTGTAGTTGAAACCGTCGGACGGATGGCCCAGCCACATTCCCACTGTCACCGTTAAACCTAACTTGTTGGCTTGAGCCAGCTTCGCAGCCAAACCGTCAGCCCCCCATGTGCGCAGTGAATTCCCGCCGCAAGCCTTCAAGACACGCATAGATTCATCGCCCCCCGCCCCTTTGATAAAAAATGGCTTACCACCCCGAAGCAGTTGCCAGCCATGCGCGGTTTTTATCAACCTCACCGGAATCGCTTTTGCCCTTACCTGCCCGGTCAACCCAACCACCCCCAGCAAAACCAGCAACCCCAAAACACTCGCCCGTGACCGCCGCTTCATGAATGCACGCATAGTTGTTCCTTAAAAACAGATTAATTTTGAATCGAAATATTAAAATAGTGCAGATTCCCGGCCTTGATCGCCGCAGCATGACCATCAAAAAACACACAATTGGCGCTGCCGCTGACGGGCGTGGCATCTCCATGACGGTACCGTAGCCCCGTCCCGCTGATCGTGCCGCCCGTGGAGTCTGTATTGCAATAGCCGCTCCAGCCGCCAGGCTCAATGACGGTGTCAGGCAGCGTGGTCGTGGGATAAAAATTGCTCTCCCAGTCAAACACCCACCACCCGCCGCCATCCGAAAATGCTTGGTTTACATCGCCGAATGCAATTACCTGTGAGGGCCGCGGCACACTGGCTAATCGGGTAAGATCGGTGAGGTTGTTGGTGCCGAAGGCAATCGGATTGTCTGCATAGTTCAATCCCCATGGGTTCGTCATGGGAACTCTCGCCGATGGGCACCAAAACACCTCGTGAAATCTATTTTCGATCGCCGTTTCCGTCAGCGCATTACTCGACAATTGGCCCAGGTAATTCAGCGGCACGTTAAATTGATCCGCCAACAAAGCATTGACCGCCCCACCATATTGGTTATAGCCGGAAGGCAGATCATCTTGATATTCATCGGCATACTCCACCAGCATCTGG
This sequence comes from Planctomycetota bacterium, assembly GCA_021790385.1. Taxonomy (GTDB): domain Bacteria; phylum Planctomycetota; class Phycisphaerae; order WQYP01; family WQYP01; genus JABEVA01. The sequence goes on along the minus strand of JAJYDW010000022.1, from coordinate 5,661 downwards.
CCCTGGCTGCGCAGATTGGTAAGACATACCACATTCAGGGCATCTTGATGCGCCGCAGCCAGCGCCGGAAGCAACAACGCGATCAGCACGGCGATAATGAAAATCACCACCAATAATTCCACCAGAGTAAATCCGCGAATTTTCATCATTATTCCTCGACTTGCGTCGCAAGCACCCTCCAGAGCCGATCGGGAAAAGGCCTTTCCATGGTTTCACCTGCCCCAAACGTCGACTCTCCGGGCCTGCGGCTGGTTGGAATATCCTTCCCAACCCGCCCGAGCACTGCGCGCAACCCGCAACCCCGTTATGACGCGGTTTTACGCCGCCTCACCAGCAGTATCGCCGCCCCGGCAACGGTCAGCAGCCCCAAGGTGGCCGGTTCAGGCACCACGCTACTGGTGATGGTAATCAGGGCACCGGACAGATCGCCCTCACCGCCAGCGGGCTGAACCGACGAGATGCTGTAACTCGTGTTGCCGCTCAGGGAGCCGAGGTCTACAAAATTGGCCGCATCACCGAGCCCGCTGGGATCGCCGCTAAGGGCAGTGAAGCTGTTGAGCATTCCGGCAACGCTACCCGTGGTGTTTCCCTTGACCGTCAACTGGTCCGTATTGGCCTCCTGGTAGCTGGAAATAAACTGGAAATCCACGGAGTCACTGGCGCTAAGGCCCGAAAGCGTGGCTGTAACCAGATTGCTGCTACCACTGGAGAAGAAAAATGCGGTGTCAAGCCAGCCGATGTTCGTAGCTGGCGTCCCTGCGGCGATGCCATTTTGAATGTTGTAATTGTTGCCGGCGGTGAATGTGAACGTCGCGGTGCCCAGATCGAAAGTCACACCGTTATCGCCGGTCGGCCCGTTATTGAATGCCGGTGGATTGGTGGCGTACACCGCCGTGACGCCCGCACCCCAGCCGGTGTACACAGTGTAACCCGTCGGGGCGAATTGCAGCCCGTAGCTGACGGTATTCGCCCGCGCCATACTGGCTCCAGCCGCCCCCAAAACCGTCAGCGTGACACCGATACCAGAAAGAATGAAACGTTTACTCCTCATGGGAGCCTCCTAAAAAAAGGAACACTAAAATATCGCAGCCGACATAGCCGCAATTTACCTCGCTATGAAAACATCATTCCTGCGCGACACCGGCGGCACCGCCGTCGATTCATGCACCTCAAACTGCGTGCCCAGCACCCGCTGCACCCGCATCGTAGATTTCGCCCCAGCGATAAGACTTTGCAAAGCCGCAAACGCGGCCATGCCGATTTCCCGCGCATCTTGGCATACCGCGCTCATCCGTGGAAAGGTTAAAAAACGCAACTGCGCATCATCAAACCCGACAATCGAAATATCCTGCGGCACACGCAGCCCGCGGCGCTGGGCTTCCACCATCGCCGACACTGCCGCCACCGGATCGGTCAGATACATCGCCGTGGGCCTATCCGGCATCACTTCAATTCGCCGGATGAACTGTTCTCCACCGTCACGCCGCGCCGGTACCTCCAGCACCAACTTGGAATCAAACGGCCGTTGATGTGCTGCCAACGCATCTTTGTACCCCTGTAGCCGGTCCAGATGATCCGAATCCTCCACGACGTTTATGCCCACGGCAATCTTCCGGTGCCCCAGATTGATCAGATGTTCCACCGCTTCCCGGCTGGACCGCCGCGAATCCGCGTAAATAAAATTCACCTGTGGATTGTCAAACCTTTCCCCCACGACCACCGATGGGAATCCTTCCGCGGCAATCAGCTCGCATATTTTCTTGGAATGCGAACTCGTCCGCAACACCGCGCCGCATATCCCTTTACGCATAAACATCTGCGAATATGTCTCGTGCGGTTGTAATACCCGCTTCAAATCCAGCACCATTAAATCAAATTTATATTGCTCCATGCATTCGCTCATGCCATGCATGAGCGCTGCGTCAAATGGAGAACCCAGCGAAATATCATCCGCATAAGCAAACGCAATATTGGTAATTTGCCGTCGTCCAACGCTGGGCACGTAGCGTTTCTCATTCATCAAGCTGATCACTTTTTCCCGGACTTCCCTACCCACCGCCGGATGATTGTTGATAGCCCGGGAAACGGTCGCGGGCGATACGCCCGCCATTTTCGCAATATCTCGAACCGATGGCATATACAATCGTCCTACATCAGACCAACAAAAAACAAAAATGACGAGGCCTTCGGATTAAAGCTGCTTGGACCATCATATTCAGGGCCACCACCATACATCTCATCAACAGTCCACTATGATAAACTGTTTCTGAAACAGTTTCTACAGGACCAATTCTACAACATCCCACTGCACATGTCAAGAAAAATGAAAAAAATTAATAACCGCCGCGCCGACCGTCCACACATTTCAATATAACTCTAGTTACAAAATGCTTTTATATGCTTTGTCAACACCACTCCATGTCCCCATATCGCCTTCATCCATCCTGGTCTATGGAATTATCCGCCTGGCTGGCATATACTTAATTAAGTGCCTAAGATTGAAATGGCGCGATTTACAAAGGGGGCGACAGGTATCGACCGGACAGTAGTGTTGATTATGGCATGCCGACCTGCCAAACAAGTCGTAAAACTGAGTGGCAAAAAATCAAATGCTGAGAACTTTAAGTTCCCAACAGCCGGAGGCTTCGGCCTGCGGTTGGCTGCCTAAGATAAGGTAGCCCGGTTCCCGCAGGCAGTCCGCGGCCTGTGATGAACTGACGACCAGCGGAATGCTCGGATGACAGAGTTGATCGGTCATTCGCTAAGACTCAGGATCGGCTGGAGTTTCCGGTAGTTTGGCCGCGGACGCCCGGTAGCTCGACATTAACACGCAGCCTACGCATGTAGAAGTGATCTTCAACCTGCCTCGGGACGAGGGTTCGACTCCCTCCGCCTCCAATATTTCCATCGAGCCAAACGGCTGGCCTGATACGCCGGAGGCCCCACCGCGACGGCCATACTTTCAGGCACCATGCGGTTACGCCGGTTAACCTTCGCTTTGAAATACCATACTCCAATGGGACTATCTACCCGGAAACCCTGCCATGACCACTCCCGCAAAACCTCCTGTAATCGTTGGAGTGGGTGAAATTCTCTGGGATTTGCTGCCTGCCGGCAAAGCCCTGGGTGGAGCGCCCGCCAATTTTGCCTATCACGCCCACGCCCTGGGATCCGCCGCATCCGTAGTCAGTGCGGTGGGCCAGGACAGAGCGGGTGATGAAATTCTCCAGCGTCTGAGCAGCATGGGTATTCATCGCGAATTTGTCGCGGAAGATTCGCGTCATCCCACAGGAAGCGTTTCGGTGCAGATCGATAGCCGAGGCATTCCGAATTACATCATTCATGAAGATGTGGCATGGGATTTTATCCCATTCGAACCGGGCATGAATTCGCTGGCCTCTACCGCCGATGCGGTGTGTTTCGGCTCGCTGGGCCAACGTTCGGTGGTTTCCCGGACCACGATTCAGCGTTTTCTGGCGGCCACACGGCCGGAATGCAAACGCGTGCTGGATATCAACTTGCGGCAGCACTTTTACACCCCAGACATCATTATCCAATCGCTGGAATTATCCAACATTCTTAAACTTAATGAAGATGAATTACCGGTGATGGCAACGATGTTTGCCCTGCACGGCCAAGTGGAAGATCAATTGTCGCAATTGTTGCGACAGTACCATCTGGAAGTCATCGCCCTGACGCGCGGCAGCCGGGGAGCCATGCTGCAGACACCCCATGAGACGGTTGATTGTCCAGGCTTTTCCGTGGTGGTAGCCGACACCGTCGGAGCCGGCGACGCCTTCACCGCCGCCATGACGATCGGTCTGCTGGCCAGACGGCCACTGATGGAAGTCAACCGCCAAGCCTGCCAGGTGGCGGCTTTTGTCTGCACGCAGCCCGGTGCCACGCCAACAATTCCCGCGGAACTTGCTGCGAAGATATGCCTGCAAAGCCATGCCGGTACACCGACGAACGCGCCTCGGCCATACTGACACCGTCCAGAAATTTTATTGTACGTAACTAATCCGTACAGAGATTAAGGTTGACAAGCTACGCCAAGTCGCGTGAAATGCTTTTCGGCGGCGAAATTGTATTTTTGACAGGAGTTTTTCTGAGCCACACGTTAAATCTTCTTAAAACCCCCTTGCACGAATTTCACGTTAGCCAAGGGGCAAAAATGGTGGATTTTGCCGGTTGGAATATGCCACTGCTATATCGCGGTATTATTGCTGAGCATCAGCACACCCGGAAATCGGCTTCGGTTTTTGATGTTTCACACATGGGGCGTGTAAAATTCACCGGCCCGGATGCGATGAAATTTCTGAATCACCTGCTGACTCGCAACATCGCCGGTGCTGCAGTGGGACAGTCTTTGTATTCGCTGGTGTGCAATGAAAATGGCGGCGTGCTGGACGACGTAATCGTTTCGCGTTTGGAAAAATACCATCTCATGGTTTGCAACGCCTCCAACCGGTTGAAACTACTGGCCTGGTTTGACCGACACCGCCCCGGCTTTGACGTACAAATCCAGGATGAAACCATGCAGACCGCCATGGTTGCGCTGCAGGGACCGAAAGTGATTGAATTGTTGGATGCCGTTTTGCCCGAGCCGGTGGCAGGACTCAAGCGCTATCATTGCATGATGCAGCGTTATATGTTTATCCCGTTCACTGTTTGCCGCAGTGGTTATACCGGCGAAGACGGCGTGGAAGTGATTTGCGGCAATTCTGCCGCGCTGATGGCCATTAAGTTTTTGTTGAAATCGGATGGCCAAGGCACCGAATCGCTGGTACAGCCGGCCGGACTTGGTGCCCGTGACACCCTGCGATTGGAAGCGGGAATGCCGCTGTATGGCCACGAACTAAGCGTAACCGTGGATCCAATTTCCGCGGGTTTGAACTGGGCCGTCGCCAAGGATAAGGATTTTATTGGATCGAAGGTGCTCGCCGAACTGGTACAACATGGCACCCCGCAGAAACTCGTTGGGCTACTGATAGATTCACCCCGTACGCCACGCCAGGACATGACGGTTTTGGCGGGTGGAAAGCCAGTCGGACGCATCACCAGTGCGACGGCCAGCCCCACGCTGGGCCGCACCATTGCCATGGCCTACGTGCAGTCGGAATTTTCCGAACCTGGCACTGCGGTGGAAGTAGACTTACGCGGTACGCCGCTGGCCGCCGCGGTTACCAAGCTACCTTTTTACAAACGGGCGGGTTAAACTTAAGCTTTCTTAGAGGAGTTGAATGGCATGGCATCACCGACCGACCGCTTTTACACTGAAACACACGAATGGATTAAGCTGCAGGGCGAGAGAGTTCTGCTGGGCATTACACGATTTGCCGTGGATGAACTTACGGATGTTACCTTCGTCGAGTTGCCGGCTATCGGAAAGACGCTGACCGTCGGCAAGGCGTTTGGCGAAATTGAATCGGTAAAAGCTACGAGCGAATTGTACGCACCGGTGGATGGCGCAGTGGTGGAAGTTAACGAGGCGGTGAAAAACGACCCCAGCACCATTAACCAAGACCCATACGAGACCGGGTGGCTGGTGGCGGTGAAGACCGGCCCGGTGGATACATCCAAGCTTATGTCCGCGGCGCAGTATGATGCGAAATTCAACATTCATTGATCATTGGCGGTCATTGGCGATTATTGGCCAGG
>JAJYDW010000021.1 GCA_021790385.1 Planctomycetota bacterium | reverse complement strand
TCCAGATGCGCCTCACACGAGGCCATCAGCCGCTTCTTGAGGACGTCCTTGTCCATGCTAAAACTCCTTATAAAAGAACTGATCCCTATTCTACCAGATACCCGTGCCAAAAAATATGGCCACACCCCTGCGCCGGTCTTTGTTCGCTGTCCGGCGAGCAACTTAGATGAATGTGTTATAATTACGAGTTTGGCCCGGCGCGGCGCGACCAGGGAAGCGGGCAGACCACGGACAGTCAATGCAGGAGCAGCATATTGGCGAACATTGAACAGATACTCGCGGATCTCACAGAGCCGCAAATTGAGGCCGTTACACATATTGACGGCCCCTTGCTGGTGCTGGCGGGTGCGGGTTCCGGCAAAACCCGGGTTATTACACGGCGCATCGCGTACATGGTGGCCCAGGGACTACCGCCATGGAACATCGTAGCGGTTACCTTCACCAACAAGGCGGCGGCGGAAATGAAAACCCGCACCATGGCCTTACTGGCGGATATGCCCGGCCGGCCGGGAGAACGAGTGCTGGTAAGCACCTTTCACAGCCTTTGCGTGAGAATATTGCGTCAATATGGCCAGGCTGCGGGCCTGCCCCCCGGTTTTGGCATATTGGATTCTGCGGATCAAACGAAACTGTTCAAACAGGTACTGGCCAAAGTCGGACTCTCGCCAGAAAATTTCAATCCCAATGCCGTGCAGGGGCAGATAAGCCGGGCTAAAAATAACCTGCAAGGTCCGGCCCAGGTAACGGCCAAAGCGGTAAGTTTTTTTGACAAGGGCATTGCCCGGGCATACGTATGCTATGAAGAAATGCTCAAAGCCGCCGGCATGGTGGATTTTGATGACCTGCTGGTAAAAACGGCGGTTCTGCTGCGCGACAACGCGGAAGCCCGCGGTCAACTGCAGGAAAGGTACGGGTACATCCTGATTGACGAATACCAGGACACCAACAAGGCGCAGTTTGTCATTGCCCACATGCTGGCGATGAACCACAAAAATATCTGTGCGACCGGAGATCCGGATCAATCCATATATGGCTGGCGTGGAGCGGACATTCAAAACATTCTGGAATTTGAAGAATTTTTCCCCGGTGCCAAGGTGGTACGGCTGGAGCAAAACTATCGCAGTACCAAGATAATACTCAAAGCCGCCTCCGCCCTGATAGAAAACAATCGGGGTCGTAAAAAGAAGGATCTCTGGACCGAAAATGAATCGGGTGAAAAAATAACCGTGGTTCACGCCCGCGATCAGCATCACGAAGCGCAGGAGGTCGTGCAGATGTTGCAGGCTGCCCGGCGGGAAAGCGGCCTGACGTGGGATAAAATGGCGATTTTCTACCGTACCAATGCCCTTTCCCGGGTGGTGGAAGATGCGCTGATGAGCGCCGGTGTGCCCTACCAGATTGTGCGCGGCACAGAATTCTACGGGCGCAAGGAAGTCAAAGATGTGCTGGCGTATTTGAAGGTTATTGCCAATCCGCGCGATGCGGTAAGCTTTGAACGCATCATCAATGTGCCGCCGCGCGGAATCGGAGAAAGCACCGTAACCAGGCTTTCCGCTTTTGCCTCGCAGCACGGAATCACGTTACTGGAAGCCTGCGCCAGAGCCAGGGAAGTTCCGGAGCTATCCATGAAGGTTGCCGATACCTGCCGCAAAGTGGCCGGGCAGTTTGATTCCTGGCGAAAGGATACATCGGGCCGAGAAACTCCGGGCGCTGCTGCTGTTGCTGCTGACCATGATAGCACTGCGGCTTCATCGGATTTAGCCCCGAACGCAGACCCGCTTTTTGATCCAGCGTTGGCCCAATTCGCTCATGGCCAGCATAACCCGGACGATACGGAAGGGTATGAATACGAAGCCGGTGAACCAGAAACTCCTGGCGCTGCCGCCCAGGCGGATCATGCCGATGCGGTAGATGATCAGCCACCCACCACCGACAGCCTCCATGTCGCGTCCCCGTCCATGAGCATCCGTGATCTGATGGAAAAAGTGGTCAACGAGGCGGGCTTTCGCCAGAAACGCAAGACCAGTTCCGACGATGAAGAAATTACCGCCAACGTGGACGAATTAATAAACGTGGCCACCGAATTTGATATTCGTAATCCGGGTGGTTCGCTGCAGGAATATCTGGAACAGGTGGCTCTGGTGTCCGATGTGGACCGGCTCAAGGAAGGATCCGGAGCAGTTACCCTGATGACGCTTCATGCCGCCAAGGGATTGGAATTTCCAATGGTGGTGATGATCGGCCTGGAAGACGGTTTGCTGCCGCATCAACGGGCATTCAGCGGTCCCGATAGCCGACGCGACATGGAAGAAGAGCGGCGCCTGGCATTTGTGGGCATCACCCGGGCCATGCGAAAACTGATTCTAACCTGCGTGGAATCACGCATGGTACGGGGGCAGATTGAACGGCAGAAACCGTCGCTGTTTCTGGGCGAACTGCCGCCGGAATGTCTGCAAACGCGTGACCTTACTTTTCATGCTGTTTCGGCAGGTTCATGGGGTGGCAGCAACGGTGGCCCCAGAACCCACGCCCCGGTTTCGCGGCCGGAGCCTGCAAGCAATGGAAGCTCACCGCACCGCACGGGATATCGGCGAGGCTTGCTGGTGCGCCACGCCAAATTCGGGTTGGGGCGCATTGAAGAAGTATTGTCTGCGGGGCCAAGCCAGCGGGTACGTGTGAATTTTCAGTCCTGCGGATTGAAAACAATGGTAACCGCCATGGCGAATCTTGAACCGCTGGATCGCTGAACACGCGCGGCTACGGGCGGAAGGCGGGATAGCCGTGGCAATTACGTGCCGGGGGATGGACATGATGGCGCGTCGGTCAAGACGTCCTGCCCCCAATGTGCTGGCAGGCAGGATGGGCCTGGAAGATTTTATTTTTACCAGGCCGCTAAATCTGCGGCGGGCGCAAATCCCAAAACCGTGCAGGTTTTCGCGGATTGGCCTGCCGTTGGAGTTCCCGGACCGCCTGTCCGGAAGTAAAAATGATATTGGCCGGAGATCGCAGGATGGTTCGGGCCTGCTGCCTGATGCGCTGCCGGAGGCTTTCGGTACTGCGATGCAGCGCCACGTGCAGCGTAATGCGGTCGCTTAGGTCATAATCCTGCTGGGCCACAATAAGAAAATCGGCCACAGCGGTAACACCTTGCAGCCATTCGGAAATGGTGCCGGGGAACAGACTTACGCCGCCCACTTTCAGTCGCTGCTGCTTCCGTGCGACCACCGGTCCCAGGCGGGGTGTGGTGCGTCCACACGTACACGGGGCGGTGTACAGTGCCGCCAGGTCCCCGGTACGAAAACGCAGCAGCGGCATGCCCTGTACGCCCAAAGGCGTTACCACCACTTCTCCGGTTTCACCCTGCGGAACCGGCTGGCCCTCGGCATCGAGAATTTCCACCACGGCCAGGCGTGGATTCAGGTGTCCGCCCCGGCATTGCGGCCCCTCGGCAAAAGTGGTGCAGGTTTCCGTGGCGGCGCAGGTGCTCAGGACCGGGGCATGAAAGTGCTGCCCCAGTCGGGTGGAAAGAGCATTGGGCGAAAGATCAGCTCGCCGCACCGGTTCGGCAATGCTGATAATGGCAGCAAGTTCCGGTGGCGTATCCGCACCAGTCAGCGAACCAGCCAGCAACGATGGCACCGTCAGAAGAAAAGGCCGGCGATAGTCCGCCACCAGCGCCGCCAGGGCGGAAGCATCGGTGGCATAAGTTGGCCCGGCCCGCACGCAAGCGGCTCCCAGTCGCTGGGCACCAAGCCAGTAGGCGAGTCCGGCGACAAACATCCGATCAAAAGCCACCGCAATCAGGAGGGTATCGCCAGCATGGATACCGGCGATATTTAAGGCCACAGCTTCATTAACGGCAAGGCGATGCATATCTGCTGCGGTCAAGGGCACGCGCAGCGGTTTTCCCGTGGTACCGGAAGTTGTTACCCACTCACGCACTGCTTCCGGCGCACACGCATAGGCGCGGCTTCCGGCCTGCATTAACTGCTCTCTGCTGGTGGTGGGCAAGCTCGCCAGTTGAGTCAATCCGCCGCGTCCAGTGCGATGAATTCGGCCGGTATAAAGCGGGCTGCGGCCGACATAGGCGAGGTGCCGGGCCAGTAAGCGCTGCTGCAACGCCTGCCAGCGTGAAGCAGGCCAGAACAGACACGCACCGTCGGGACATACGTGTACCTCGGTGGATCGCGGTAGTTTTCGGCGGGCAGGTTGACGACTCATTCATGGCTCCCGGTAAAATCCAGTATCAGCAGCCAGCCCTCATCGCGCTGGCGAAGATAGAGCCTGCGTGGGTGTCCCGCGGCATTATAACGGGTATAGAGAACCTGCAGGCACTGATGGCTGGCCAAAATGATATCGGAACGGCGTAAATGACCTTGCCGGCCGGTAAACAGGCAGTGGTGAACATTTCTCAATTTATCGATGTAGGATAGCCGTACCACGTGAAGATTGGGAACCACGCGCCATACAGAGCGGGGCGAGAGATGTACCGGCGGCAACAGGGCGATGACGATATCCTGCGCCATGGCAAGGGCGAGGTGATGTGGAATACCATTGGCAGACTGTACCAGATCAGGGTGCGACGGGTAACGGTGCACCAGAAAAAACAGCCGGCCAAATTCATCCGCCGTGGTGAGTTGAAAACTGGTGGCGGAAATCAGGTTTAACCGCCCAATCATGGATATCTGTTGATGTGGTAATTTAAGCGTGGCGAAAAAAGTGCGTCGGCAGCGGGCCGGCATGTGCGAAAGAAAATGGGCCACAACGGCAAAGGCAGGTGTGTGGCGGCCAGCGGACGGCAGCGTCGGCAAAGCCGGTGCCGTCCTGGAAATACAACCCGCCAGCATTATCAGGCCCACTGCAACAGCGCTGATGAGCATCTGGTGAAGGAATGGAGCGCACCATTTGCGGCAGATTGCAGGCATCCATATTTTGCATTGCGGCATTACGGCGATCTCCGAAGGGTGGTGGAGGATTTTCGGCGAAAGAGCCACCCGGTCATCGGACCGACAACAAACAGCGAGGTAAAATATCCGCCGGCAATTCCGAACACCAGCGTTATACCAATCCAACGCAATACCGGTTGGCTGGGGAGGGCCAACACGCCGGTTCCAAGAATGGTGGTTAAAGCGCAAAGCATGGTGGCCAGGCGACGATCGGGCTGGCCATCAGGATGTTGCTGCCGTGGGTCGCCGGCCGCATAGATGCCATAATCCACCGCCACGCCCATGGTAAATAAAATCGGCACCATGCTCATCAGATTCAAGCCGCCGCAGAATTTTTCTGCCGCCCCCAAAAGCCACACAAAACCCAAGATCATGGAAAGACAGGCCAGGGCGGCCAGCTCAAGCCGACGAAAGTACATCCACAGCGGCAGCAGAATAAGGAGAACAACGCATGGAAACAGCCGCAGCGTTTGATCTTTGGCCCGCTCGGTGGCGTGAGACAGGAGTACCTGGCCGTCGATGATGGCCAGGTGGCCAAATTGCCGCCGCAAAATGCTGACCCACGCTCCGCGCCGGTGCTGCAACAGATGTTTATTCTGGACGACCGCAATGCCAATGGTGGTACGGTTCGGGCGGGATTCGATCAGCCCGGGCAGCAAAGCAACGGGAGAATCTGCCAGACGCAGTGCCGCCGGCGGCACGTGCGGCGGCCGGGCCAGGGAGCTTAGCCATGGGTTCCAGGCGGAAGCGTGCATGCCGGCAACGGCAGCAGCGCGGGCAATATCGCCACGAATTTGCTGTTGGCGAGCCGGAGTCCAAAATGCCTGCCACGCAGCCAGACGACGGTGTATGGTGGCAGAATCGGGCAGAAGCTTAGCCGGGCTGTAGAAGCGAGCAATGAGGCCGCTGTTCTGAAATTTATGTAAAATGCGTGTAACTTCATGCAGGCGCAGCAGTGCCCTGGCCGCGGATTTTTCCTGAATTAACACCACGCCCTGCGGATTAGCCGCACCCCAGACAGCGGCAAAGTGCGCTTCAGCGGCGCGGGTTTGAGGGGTGATATCGTCAAGGCCACGCGGCTGGTAGTTGTACGTAATCATGGCCGCGCCCATGGCCATCCAAAGGCTGATCACCAGAAAACCCACCGAACCAAGGTAAAACAGCCAGCGCGACGCACGACTGCTTGAACCAGGAATTGCAGCCGGCAAATAGTTTGTCGTGACGGAGCGAATTAACCAGGGGCCAAAGTAACCGGGCAGCACTAAAAATGTGACCAGCCAGATGCAGATGGTGGCTCCGGCAATAAACAAACCCAGTTCCCGCAGGCCCGGGCTGGAACTAAGGGAAAGGGCCGCATAGCCGGTAACACTGGTGCAAACGCTCATGGAAATGGCACCAAACAGATCGCGCGTGGCCTGCGCGGCCAAGCGCGGATGCCACCCTTGGGCTTCCGCGGCATGGCGGTTCAAGGCATAGAGCAATTGAATGCCGTAATCGGTTGTGGAGCCGCAAAGTAATCCGGCAAATCCCAGCACCAGCAGAGGCAAATGGGCGCGGAACAGGCCCGCCACACCCAGAGCCAGGCCCAGTCCCACCATTGGCGGCAGCAGGCAAATGAGAAGTGTGCTCCATCTCCGGAAAAAAAGAAGGATCGCTCCCGCCACCAACAGCGTACCGAGCAGAGAAACCCAGGTAACCTGGCGGCGAAGGGACTGGGCATTTTCGGCATAGTGCAGATAAGACCCAACCATCCATACCCGCAGAGTGGGAAATTGCCGCCGCACTGCGGCAATGGCCTTGTGCAATCGACCCATCATCCGGATGGAAGCCGGGGTATTGACCGGTGGAAAGTTGGGGGTCAGCACGATCATGGCGTGCACACTATTGGCTGAGAGCAGCAAGCCACGGGAAAAATGCGCCCCGGCGACAGGGTTGACCCCGCGCAGTTGCCGACGCAGCACGCTTTGCATATTCAGTGGATCATCAACCAGTTCGGCCAGCCCCAGTTCCCCGCCGGGTTGAGCCAGACGACGGGCAACTCCAGCCAGGCGAGTCTGGATAAATGCGGCATTGGCGCGATGTTCCACTATGCGCAAATCTCGGCGTGACAGCAGTGCCGGCCCCAGTTGCAATAGATGTTTTTGTGCGGCCATGAGCCGTGCCAAGGTAACCCCGGCCCATACGTGGCGAAAATCACCCGTGCGGCGTAACCGGCCGACCAGTGCGTTTACAGCCGCGTCCAGCCGGTCGGTGCCGGCCGCATCTGCCAGGTGAACATCCAGGCGGATGCGGTTGACCAGCCTGGTGCCATGAAGTGTTGAAGCTACATCACGAACGGCGGAACTTCTGGTGGAGAAAAACCGCAGGATACTGACCTGCCAGTGAATGCCCCGGGAAAAAAAGGAAAACACGCCGGCCATGAGCAGCAAAACAACTGTCAACGTCAGACGGTGACCCGCCAGCAGTGCATACCAGCGATGCATGAACACTTCAAGAACTGCAAGAAAGTTTTGACGCACCCCGCACCACTTCATGGTGGCCCCTTCGGCTGAAATTCTGCGGGTGGAAAGTGCGGATTTATTTGAATGTCCGTGAGCCAATAACAACTGTTATTGCCATGCACAAGCTGCATTTTAATCCAGCGCAGTTGCGGATGACGGCCGGCAAAGCCCAACTCAATGGCACCAACAGCCTGGCGCACGGTGCGGCTTTTGGGAATCAGGGTAAAAAGCTGCAAAGTTTTTGGGAATGGCCTTTGTTGCAATTGAGACTGCGCCCGGGGCGCATGCGGTGGTGGCCGGACCACCACACGGCTGGCGGTTTTTTGAACGTGGTATGCCCTGAAAATATCTTCCGCATGGCCCAGCGACCAGCCGGCAAATTGTTGCATGATCTGCTGCACCACCTGTTGGCGTGAACCTTTGCCAATATGCCAGTGGCGATTGTTCTGCGTACGCATATACACACGGTTACCATGCAGTATAAAACAACTGCGGTAAGGCCAGTGGGTAGTAAAACGCACCCGGTCCGGCTGGATCATGGCAATGGATCCGCTGCTGACAAACGGCCGTTTCAGAACGGAGAGTTTTTTTTGACAGGTAAAGTGCATGGAAAGCCCGTGGACCCGGCGAAAGCTTTCCAGAATGTGTTTAAGATCCAGCACAGCCGGCTGGCGGGCGCTGGCCGCAGGCAGAGAAATGGCGAGCCAGGCCCCAAGCAGCCCGAGCGTGAAAACAATTCGCGTTGTGATCACAACTGACTCCTGGCCGGTGATTCCGGTGCCGATATCAACTGGTCCTTGAGCCGCCGGGCAACATCCGGATCACTCATGGCGGATTTACCAAAACCGGCTATCGCACCCACGGCCATCGCCGCGGCCTGTGCCTCGGGCAAATTACTCACCAGCATAACAGGTGGACATGCCCGTTGAGCACAAAGCCTGGCGACAAGATCAATACCAGACGAGCCGTCACCATCAATAATGCGATTCACCAGCACCAGATGGTATGAACCAGCAGCAAGTTTTTTGATGCCCTCGGCAGCCGTGTCGGCGGCATCGGTACGGGCCTGCAGCGTGCGGGATAGAAACCGGGCGATGGATGAATGATCAAACCCGCACTGACCGATGCTTAAAACGTTGACAGGCATAAAATAATATCTCCGTACATTTTATTTTGGCGATGTGGTGGCCGGGGACGGTTGGGCTTCGGCTGGCGGAACCCAAAAAGGCAGCGGCCGCAGTGTGAGTGTGGTTGTCCCCGCGGGGCAGTAGGCATTGAAGTGCCGGCCATTCTGGGCCACACCGCGTTTGACATAACCCAGGGCTATGGCCACCTGCCCCAACATGGGCGAAATGCAACTGCTGGTAACCATGCCGACGGGAGCGGCCTCATCCCGCAATTCTTCCCCGGCCACGGGCGGCACTGGGCCCTGGACGATCAAGCCGGTGAACACCCGGGCCACACTGTTGTGCGCGTGCATACGTGCTACCACTTCCTGCCCCAGATAACATCCCTTTTTCAGGCTTACCGCCCGCAAGTACCAGGAGCCTGTTTCCATAGGCAGGTTATGGTCGGTAATGTCGATCCCGAAAAATAGCGATCCAGATTCGATACGGGCGATGTTAAACGCGGACCAACCAATGGCACGAACCTGGAGCGGTTGGCGCGGTTGGCCCGGAGCCGGCGATGGCAGGCCGTTTATATTTTGCAAAGTCTGCCATAACGATTCCAGATCGGTCCGCGGCACAATAATTTCATATTGGCTTGTGCCGCAAAGATCGTTGCGAAAAATAAAAGCTTCGCTGTCTGCAAGGCGAACCAGGCCAATCGCCAGATTCACCAACCCGGCAGCGTCGTACGCCCCGAGTCGCTGCAGTACGTCCACTGCCGTTGGGCCAATCAGGCTCAAGCGGCCATGGCTTTCACTACAGTTGCGGACCTTGACGGCCTCGCCAAAAATGTAATTTTCCAGGGTACGGCAAAGGTCTGCGGTTAGCCGGGCGTCCACATCCAGCAAGGTCCGGTCCGTCAGATTCAAAACGTTCATATCTTGAACAATGCGCCCCCTGGTGTTAAGGAGATAGGCATAACATCCCCGGCCCGGCTCCAAGGCTTTGATATCATTGGTCACAAGATTGTTGAGAAATGCCAGGCGATCGCGGCCGGTCAATTCCACCACAGCCCGATGCGGGCAATCCAAAAGTGCTGCGGATTTGCGGATGGCGGCATATTCCAGTTCCGTTGGACCGTAGCTTTCCACAATCTGTATATCCGGGCCAAAGGGCAGCAACAAAGCCTGAGCCTGTTCATGCCATGGCAACAGGGGATTTTCCAGCATACACAACTCCAATGCACCATGAAGATTATACCAGCCTTGAGGGACCGCGCAAGTTGCTCCACGATGGCACAAGCATCTTGCTCTTGCATTCGCCTGAGGGGCTGCATGTGAGCGCATCAGTCGGGGGCGTGAGCCGGCAGTACCGGCTGTCTTTTCCGCGGAGCCAAGCTGAGATACATACATATAGCACATGCCAACAGCACCGCATACGCCGGTCCAGGCTCCAGATGTCGAATGCGCCAGAACCAGTACATATATCTGTGATTGGTGGTAAGTTCCACCGCCAATACCATCATCACCGTAATGATAGACAACAACAGCCCCAGCAGGGTCAGCCCCACACCGCCCACATCCACCACCATCCCCACGGAGGCCAGCATGGTTGCGCCCCACAGCAAATATCGTTCGTGCATCTGCGGCCCCAGCGCAAAGAAGGTCAGCCAGGGCGTAATCATGGCGATTACAAACCGCGGATCGTTGCGCCGCCGCTGAATGGCCGCACCCAGGGCCGCCATCACCAGCGTGATGACGTATAATCCGAATAAAAAGTAGCGCATGTTGACGGTCCAGGACCATGTGGTACCGGGTAGATGCAGGGTAAACACAGGATTCAACAGCCGCCAGCCAAAACTACGCTCCAGGATATTAGCCAGGCCGCAGGTATCCGGGAATGAAAGAATCAGGTAATGGTGCGTGCCGTAGCCGTAGCTGACACGAAGCCAGCCAAACTCAGCCGGCAAGGCCAATGCGGTAACCGCCAGTCCAGTCGCCAGCGACACCGCCACGTAAAACCAGGCTCGCCGGGGTGCCACAACCCACGGCCCCGTGCATAAAATGGCCGCCAGGGCCACGCCGGCCCACCACCCGTACGTAATGCGTCCACTCATCCACGGCCATAATACTAATACCAGCGTCGGCAGCATGAACAGAACGCCATAGAGTAAAGGAAGTCTGGTTTTATAAAAAATCCAGGCTCCCGTTAATATCGTTGCCGCCAGGACACCGCTCAAAAATAGCCAGTCAATCCGGCTTTGCAGCATCCACGGCGAGACCAGCAGGCCGAAGGTTAACGTGAGACCGGCTAAAAATTCAATGGCTTGGCGCCAGCGTAATTCAAAGAGCGGCCAGAATACAAAAATAGCCGCGACAAAAAATTGCTGTCCCTTGAGCCATCCGCCAACGCCAATGACCACCCCGGCGGCAAACAGCCAATCGCGCGAGGCCAGGTACACCGCCATGATGTAGAATGGCACGATCCAGATATCATACTGGACCCAGTTGTGGGCAGACTGAATGGCGGCCGGATTAAACCAGAAAATGGCAGCGGCAATTAAACCCAGAATCCACGCCCGCGTCAGAGGTGGGTACTGCGCCGATGGTTTGGCATTCATGGCTGGGGGAACCAGCTCCTGTTTTTTACCGCGCCACGTCAGAAACATATTTTTCCAGGAGCGTCCGGCCAGGGGAGGTTCTCGGCGGCGGTTAATCCAATGCCGCACCAGGAGAAATATCGCCACACAACCGAATAGCTCGATGATTGTATTCACCCATAACATGGGCTGCATCAACCCTGGCCGCCAGTGTCGGACAGTGGGATGCAGCGTTCGCTCGTGATAGTTCCACAGGGCCACAATCGCTATTTTCCCGGGCACATAATCCAGCACGTAATGATCGCGGCGGCCGGCATCGATTTCGGCCCGGTGATAGACGGACCGCAACCGGCGCCAAAACACGGGCCAGGTAACACCCGGTGCACCACGCTGCCTTATGGCAGGTCCCCAACGGTCATGCGCACCATTGACCGTATAAGACCCCCAATACCAGGCGTTGAGGATATCGGGCCAGAAGGTGAGACGTTGCTGCACCGAAAATTTCCAGGCCCATGACCGAACCTGCAGGCCCGACCATAAGCAAGCCCCGACAAAGGCCATGGCCAGCACCACCAGAATCAGATGCCGGACCCGGCCTGGGGCGGGTTTGGCAACGCCTGGCCGACCGCCACCCATTGCAGCCGGAGATGGGGTATCGGATGAGAGTGGAACAATATCGGTCACAAACTTACCTTTTCCGGAGTTTCTCTTTTGTGCCAGCACCAGGAGCAACAACGCACATGGAAATCAGGCCCTTGACGCTCAACGTCGGCTTGAACTTAAACGCCGACCCAATCTGCACATTGCATCGCATAGCCCTGTTCCATGATCCCAGCACCTCCAGAGAGCGTCTGCGGGTACTTTCTATCCGTTGGAAAAATAATTCCGGTGGTAACGAACCACGGGTTTCCCTCCAACTGGCCAAATCACCGCCGCCAGGTCAAAGCGGGGGTTCAGGTGCGTAAGCCGACGGCGGGCCATATACCAGCGCGCAGACCGTAGCAGAAACCGCCGTTTGCGATGATCAACCGTTTGTTCCGGCGGCCCGTTTTGATCGCTGCTGCGGGTGCGCACTTCCACAAAAACCAGGTCTCCGTCCTGGAGTCCCACAATATCGATTTCTCCGCCGGGGCAACGCACGTTGCGGGCCAGGATTTTCATTTTTAATTCCCGCCGGGCATACGCTGCCACCAGCGATTCTCCGCGGGCGCCCAGTTTTGCAGACTTTGTCCCCCGACGCAGAAATAATATGGTCCATAGCCCCATGATGGTACTGCCTGTCTTTTGCAACCACGTGCGGACTCTGCAGACGATGCCTGGTGCTCCCGCATCCAATCCCGGTAAAGCTATCCGAAAGCAACGATTGGTGAAAGTCCGAGAGTTTGGTGGCAGGAAGTGCGTTTGAATCCACCGCCATGGCCCGCAGCCTGGCCGCAGCGATGAAATTTCCACGTGCTACCAATCATGGCACAAGGCTCGCCGAATTTCCGGTCGTACATGTTACGGCTCTTTCCCTGCGAAAATCTTTCGCATTGCTTTGCGGTTCCGTCAAGACTATAGATAATAGGTCTGGCTTGCAGCGAGCCTGTTGTAGACACGCAGTATCGCCGCGAAAACATTTAGAGATTTTGTGGATGCGTAACCAATGCCTGTTTTCATTTTCCGAAGGTTGCAAGGCGGTGCGGCATTTAACCCTCGCGCTGGCCGTGGCCACACTGGTGGTGGCCATCGGGGCACGCTCAACTGCAGCGGCTGTCATTCCGAAACCTGAAATTCTCTGGCGGGTGGCCTTGGGCCATCCGGTATACGCAACTCTGCGGTTCCGTCATGGCACCGTGTATGCCGACATTACCCAAGTCCACGGGCCAAACGTGTTTGCAATAAAATACGGAAAAATTCTCTGGCAATTTGCCACGCACGGTGCCATCCAGATGCCCGTAACAGTAGGTGGTTCGCAGGTATTTGTAGCATCGGATATCGGCGGAACCCATTTTATGCGGGCCTTGAACCGCCACACCGGCCACCTGATACTGTCAGGCTCCGCCGACCACAGTTTATACGCTTTGGCCAGGCACACCGGCACGGTGGTCTGGAAGCAGACCACCGGCTACGCATTTGTCGCACCGCCAGCAATATGGCACACCACCGTCGGTGTCAGCAATCGCGGCGAAACTGTACATGCCTACGCCGTTAACACCGGTAAACCATTGTGGAGCTTTTTCACCAACGAGCCTATCAACATGGCCGCGTTACCTTATCGCAACATGGTGTTTGTTGCCGCCGGCCCGGAAGATCGGGGCATCTACGGCCTTTCCTCCCGCACCGGCAAACAGCAATGGCATGTCCAGATGGCCGATTACGCCGATGCCTGGCATGGTCATGCCGGCACCTCCCAAAAATAATGATACTGTATACATTGGTACCAGTTCGGGCACGATTTTAGCTCTGCACTAAAGCTAATGCTGCAAAAGGTTCACAGACAACGCGTACAATCAAAGCCAGCCATTAGCCATCGCCGCAGAGTAGGCGGCTCCAAGCTAAACACACTGCCATAGAACCTTGGCAAATCGCCAACGTATAACGTTGTATCTTGTATAATGCCGATTTGACCGATAAAGTTATACATTGTATAAATTGGAGTTGTGCCGATTCAGGGCAGTGTATCCGGCGAACACGCATCTGAATGCATTGGCACCGCAGATTCACCAGCAATGCGCCGACAACAAGGAGAATCCACCATGGGGGCAGGCTTGTATCGCACACGCTCGTTGGCCCGGCGATCCCATACGCTCAGGGTTTGGTCCATACTTACTTCGGTCACAGTTACGGGCTTGGGTTTGGCCGGTGTTGTTCATGCTAAAATTCACGCGGTGGGCGTGGAAAATCAGTACGCCAATGTTATCGCCCAGATCGGCGGAAAATATGTGCAGGTCAGCGCCATTGTCAGCAATCCCAATACCGACCCGCACGTATTTGAAGCCAATCCTTCCGTGGCCATGGAGGTAGCCAGGGCGCAGCTCATCGTCCGCAATGGACTCGGGTATGACACGTGGGTAAAAAAGATTCTGGCCGCGGCCCCCAATGCCCGCCGCCAGGTGATTGTGGCACAACAACTGCTGGGATTGCCGGAAAATACACCCAACCCGCACCTATGGTACAAACCCGGCACCATGTCAAAGATGGCCGCAGCCATTACCGCAGCCCTTGGCAAGTTGGATCCCGCGCACGTGCGTTATTTCGACGCCAACGTCAAAGCATTTGATGCTTCGCTCAAACCATGGTACGTGGCAATCGCCGGCTTCAAAGCGAAATTCGGCGGCACCCCCGTGGCCGTCACAGAGCCGGTCGGCGATTACATGCTTCAAGCCACCGGCTGCCAGATCAAAACCCCATGGACCCTCCAGGCAGCCATCATGAACGGTACCGACCCCGCGCCGCAGGATGTGAGCATTCAAAAGCAGCTTTTGCGGCGGCACATGGTCAAGGTGTTTGTTTATAACCAGCAGGTAACCGATCCTCTTACCGCCTCATTTCTGCACCTGGCGGAGAAATCGCATATTCCGGTGGTGGGTGTATACGAAATCATGCCCACCGGTTACAGTTATCAACGCTGGATGCTGGCCGAAGTACAGGCTTTGCGACTGGCGCTGACGCGTGGTATTTCCACCACCGTTCTGAAATAGCAGCGGCCGTCTATCCCACAAACCTCCGCCATCGTCAAGATGCTAAGGTTTTGTGCCAGGGCCTCAACCCACGGAGCAGTGATAACGATGCACGAACATACCAATCTGCCGACTCCTGCCACATCAAGCCATCACGCTGATACAAGCTGTGCGTCCGTGCTTGACGTAGAGGATCTCACGGTAAGCATTGGCGGCCGGATGCTGTTGCAGGGCGTTACCTTTGCGCTACAACCCGGGCAACTCTGCGGCCTGATCGGAGAAAATGGAGCGGGCAAAACCACCCTGCTGCGCAGCCTGATTGGAGTGCAGCCTTCCCCCCATGGCCAGGTAAGCATCAGCGGGCTTTCGCCGCGCAAGTCCCGCGACTTGGTGGGTTATGTACCGCAGAAGATCAATTTCTCCCCGGATTTGCCCCTGCGCGTCTATGATCTGGTACAACTGGGGTGCGATGGTCATCGTCTGGGGCCAAGGTGGTTTTCCCGGCGGCTTCACCAGCAGGTTATGGCCGCACTCGATGCTGTGGGTGCCCAGGATTTTGCCTACCAGCGTATCGGCGAGCTTTCCGGCGGCCAGCAGCAGCGGGCGGTCATTGCCCACGCGTTGGCCCGGCGGCCGCGCTTACTTTTGCTCGACGAACCACTGGCCAATCTCGATTTTCGTTCCGCTAATGAATTGGCCGGTTTACTGGGGCATTTAACCCGGGTACACGGCATTGCGGTTCTGGTAACCGCCCATGATATGAACCCGCTGCTGCCGGTGATGGATCATATTGTTTACCTGGCCAAGGGCCGGGCGGCCAGTGGCAGCGTGCGCGAGGTTGTGCAATCGGCAACGTTGAGCAAACTCTATGGTTATCCCGTAGCGGTTATCGAACATGGCGGACGGGTGCTGGTGCTGCCGCACGCCGATGCAAAGGTCGGAGAAGACGGCTGCTATCTGATGCCCAACGGATCCACCAGCGGGGGTCAGGCGTAGATGTTGAATTGGCTGGCCCACATTTTACATTGGAGCTTTTTGCGCAGCGGTTCCGTGCAGACCGCCCTGCTGGTAGCAGGCTGTGCTGCGGTGGTATGTGCTGTGATCGGCGTGTTTACCATCTTACGGGGCTACGCCTTTGCCGGCCATGCCCTGGGAGATGTCAGCAGCGCCGGCGGATCCGCCTCGTTTTTACTGGGCATCAGCCCGCTGGCAGGGTTTCTGGGAATTGCCGGAATTGCAGCAGTGAGTCTGGAATTTCTGGGGGTGCGCCGAGCCCGCGAACAGGATGTGGCCACGGGTATTGTACTGGGAGCCGGCATCGGGCTGTCCGCCCTTTTTCTGTACCTGGATACCACTACTACCAATACCACCGGCACGGCGGTGACGGTGATGTTTGGTTCCATGTTTACATTCCCGGCGAGTCTGCGATTGCCGGCCATGATGACCGCCGCCGCAGCTTTAATCATGATGGCGATTCTATATCGACCGCTGCTTTTGAGCATGGTCGATCCGGAACTGGCCACCACTCGGGGCATTTCCACCCGGTGGGTGGGTTTGCTGCACCTGCTGACGCTGGCCGCGGCCGTGGCTTTGGCGGCTCTTTCGGTAGGGGCAGTGCTGGCCTCGGCGCTGGTCATCGGCCCGGCCGGGGCCGCTGTACGCATCAGCCGCCGGCCGGGCGTGGCGATCCTGCTGGCGATGCTGCTGGGATTAACGGCGGTTTGGGGCGGCATCTGGATGGCGTATGAAAGCTATTACTGGTTTGCCGGCCGCGCGTGGCCGGTGAGTTTTTTTGTAGTAACGATTATCTTTTTAAGCTACCTGACCAGCGTTCCCCTGCAGTACGTACGGCGAAGGCGGATTGTCAGAGCCATGCCGATGGCGGCCCACGCCGGAGGTTAAAACAAATATGTTCGAAAATTTTATGATCCATACCTGGATTGCCTCCACGATCATCGCGGTAACGGCGGGCATTCTGGGCTTTTTTGTGGTATTGCGACGATCGACCTTTGCGGCCCATGCCCTGCCCCTGGCAACTTTTCCCGGTGCAGCCGCAGCCCAACTGCTGGGAATTCAGCCGCTGTGGGGACTCCTGGGCTTCGTGACTCTCGCGGTGGTGCTGCTGCACCAGCTCCAGAAACTCGGGCGCAAGGATGTCGCGGCCGGGCTGGTGCTGGTGACGCTTCTGGCGGTCGGATCGCTGCTGCTTAGCATGACTAACACGTATGCACCGGCAGTGTTTTCTTTGCTGTTCGGACAGGTGCTGGGTATTTCCGCGGCGGATTTATGGCCGGTCGCCTCCATTGCTTCGCTGGTTCTGATTGGGGCCATGGGCCTGTATCGGCCGTTGTTGCTGCAATCGGCATTCCCGGAACTGGCCATCTCGCGCGGCATCAGCGCGGGCGTTATTGACATTCTTTTCCTGGGGTTGCTGGGACTTGTTACCGCCATGGCCATGCCGGTGGTAGGCGCATTGCTGGTTTTCAGCTTACTCATCGCTCCTGCCGCAGCGGCACAAAGCCTCTCCGCACGTCCGTTGCAGGCCCTGGTGCTGGCGGTAATTTTTTCCGTGGGAATGATGTGGTTGGCTATTGCCTTGTCGTTCTGGACCAACTGGCCCATTGGCTTTTTTGTCGGTTCCCTGGGAGCGTTGCTCTTCACCAGCGCCAGATTGTTTCGCTATATCCGGCACCGCTGGTTTTCCCAACGCCTGCCGGCCGCAATCAGCCGACCCATGAAGTTAATTCCAGCCGCGCAGCCCGGTGAAGCGTGAGTTGCCGGCAGCGAACAGGTGCGCTTTGGGGCCAAATGCGCCGGATTTTCGCTTGGCCATCCTGAGTACACGGCTAATCTATACGGGAAAGCAGCACAGTGCGACTGCGGATACCCGCTTTCACATAAATATGCTGATGATTGCCAGGCAGACCCAGCGTCATCAATTGGGCGCCGGAAAGTCTAAGCAGCTCGCGCTCCGACGCATCGGTAATGCGATATGTTGCTTCAGGCACCAATCCGCGCAATGGATGGCACGGCACCTGATGACCCAAAAGTGAATGGACCACTACCAATGAATAGACGCTTTGCGAACCGTCCGGCAGCACCATCTGCCATGCACTGGCTCCGTGATCCTGCACCCAGGCCAGGCGATGCAACCGCCCCTGCTCAATAATCGGACGAATTTTGCGGTAAAAAGCGATGTTGCGACGATAAGTGTCCAGTTCTTCCGCGGAAAGGCGATCTAAATTCGTGCCTATTCCCAGAACGCCCCGCATGGCGGTATCAAATCTGACTTCCAGCGGAAGCACCCGCCCCGTCTGGTGATTGTGTTCATGCGTTACCCATGATTCCATAACCCCCGGCGGGTAAAATAATGAAAATCCATCCTGAATGTACACGCGATCGAGGGCATCGGTATTGTCGCTGGTCCACACCTGTTCCACGCGGGCCAATATGCCTAAATCCACCCGCCCTCCCCCGCCGGAACAGGATTGAATTTCCAGCCGTGGATATTTTTGACGAAGTTGATCCATAATGCTGTAAACACCCGCAACATGGCGAAACCAGATTTCCTGCCCGGCCACGCTGCCCGGCTCTGTGGCATGGCGATTCATATCCCATTTGAAGAAAGTTATATCGTATTGCTCCAGCAAGGCGTCCAGCATGGTATGCACATGGCGGACAACTTCAGGGCGGCCAAAATCGAGAATCAACTGTTGACGCAATTCGGTACGTGGACGGGTGGGAAAATGCAGCACCCAATCAGGATGGACACGGTACAAATCGGAATTCGGATTGACCATTTCCGGCTCAACCCAAAGACCGAACCTCATGCCCAGTTTTTTGACTTCCTCAATCAGCGGGTTTAATCCATCTGGAAAAATAGTCCGGTCAACCACCCAATCGCCCAGGCCAGCATGATCCGAGCGGCGCCCCTTGAACCAGCCGTCATCTACGCAAAACAACTCCACCCCAATGGCGGCGGCAAGGCGCGCCAGCCGCACCTGGCTTTCCACCGTCATATCAAAATATACCGCTTCCCAACTGTTATAAAGCACAGGACGCGAAGCCCCATGCACCGACACAGGAAGAACATAATCGCGGGCAAAGTTGTGCAAGCGGTGGCTTGCTCCGTCAAAACCATCATCCGCAACGCCAAAGACAAATGCCGGGGTCGTATGCCTCTCGCCCGGAGCCAGATGCAGGGCAAAATCATCGGTTTCATAGCCGCCGTGAATACGGATGGGGTCGGTCGGCAGTGATTCAAAACGAATGGACCAGTTGCCGGAGTAAGCCAGTGCGCCAAAATAAGTCGGGCCGGATTCCGGCGTGGCCTGGCCACGCGGTTGGACTAAAAAAGCCGGGTTGATACTGTGGCCGGTGTTGAGGCCCTGCTGTTTAAGCACTGTCAATCCCTGCTGCAGGGATTGGGTAACGGGAATAAATTCCCGAGCCCAGGCACCGGCCGTTCGGGTCAAGTCATATTCGCCCAGGGGCAGATGGATGGTGGCAAACGCCAGCGATTCCATAGTCACCGGCATCGTGGTGCGGTTTTCCAGCTCTGCCCAGCGTTCAATGATATCCCATTCGGGCGTGAGGCGATAAAACAAACGCACGATAAAATCAAAGCCAATATCCTGCATCTCCATGATCAAGGTTTGCCGGGCCGTGGCCTGCTTACGTACAGACCGGCCATGCGCAGGCGAATGCCCTGGTATAGCATCGGTACGTATTTCATGGCGGCGATAGCGCGGGCGCAGATCGCGGATGGGATAAATAGCAGCATCTTGAGCGGCAAGCAGGCCACTGGCGGCGGGAAAGGCTGCCTTGAGGGCAGCATCGTGGTATGAAATGTCGCCAAAGGCGGGAAATTCCCATAAGCGGGTTTGATTTTCCCACGAAGCCCAATCAGATCCAGGATACTCATCCAGCAGCGACAACCGCAGTGGCTGTACCGCAGGATCGGCAGGGGCATATTTAACGTGCACCAGTTGGCCATCCGGAAGAATCCGCATGGCATAAAAGGACCGATGCGTACGGAGTACGAAAAGTTTCTGCTGAGGATCAAATGTAATGGCTTCAGTCATGGTGTTACCCTAAAACGTGGCCAACAGGACCACAAAAATCACCAGCCAGACAACATCCAGAAAATGCCAGTAAATGCTGCAATATCTTACACCAGGATAATAATTGCGCGAATAACCACTCTTGATCGCCTGCCGCAGCACCACCCCCAGCGGAATCAGGCCACCGATGACGTGCAGCGCGTGCAAGGCGGTAAATACGTAAAAAGCCGCGATTAACACATGCGTCTGAACCACCGGCGTCAAGCCGCGAGCCAGTCCACCGGTGTTACGTATGCCGACCCGTGCCATGGCCATGTCGGATAGCTGCAAGGTGTGGAAAATGTCCACCGCACTGATGGTCTGTAAAATTAAAAAAAGCAGCCCAAGTCCAAACGTAACCGCAAGATTCCGCGCCAATGGCGATTCCCGCCCCTGCTGTATCGCCCGCAACCCCGCGTGCATGGTGATGGAGCTGATCAACAAAACCGCGGTGCTGACCCAGAGCAGTTTCGGAAGTTGCAGGTGTGCAACCATCGGAGACTGGGCGCGAATATACAAATAGCCAATCAAGGTGGAGGCAAAAAGAACCGATAGTGAAAAGACCAGCAGGCCCACCCCCATCGCCCCAGCTCCCGGCACAAATAACATCGGCTGACGCGAAGATCCAGTGGCTGCACTTAAGAAACGTGGCGGCGGGTCCATGTCGTCTGTCATGTGGTATTCCGACAACCAATTTCGCCCGACAATAGCGAATGCGCCCTCACCGATACAGGTCTCACGGTGCCCATGGCAAAGCTAATTTACGGTGTGGTCGGGGATAATGCCGCGGTTTTACTTTGCCCCTGCGCAGCCTGAACCATTGCCGGGGCCTGACCTTTTATGAGTTGCGATTTATATTGCAGGGTATCGTGGGCGGAAAAGGAAATAAAAATCGCAATAAAAATAATTACCAGAATCAACGCGGTAAGGTAAAAAGGATGGTCGTAGCGCAGATGCATAAAATACATCGCGGCAACAATGGCCATGGCCGACGCAATGGCTAAGGATACAACCACACTAAATCCGTGCAAATGCACCTTGTCCAGCAGTAAATTCAGCACCGTCAGAGCGCACAGCGCAACCCACACCGCCACCAAAATCCGCATGGGAATAACTGTTGAATGGGACGGGGTTACCGGTCCAGCACCATGAGCATGTTCTGCGTGATCTGACAAAATCAATTCTCCTTGACGTTCCAACGGTATAACGAGCTTAGTGGATCAGATAGAGCAACGGAAATAGAAACATCCAAATCATATCCACCACACCCCAATACAAGCCGATAAAATCGACGGGAGCATAATAACCGGGGCCAAAATCCTTGCGAATCGCCCGTACCAGCAGATAGGTCAGCAATATGATGCCGACAATCACGTGGATGCTGTGCAGACCGGTCATTAGAAAATAAATGCCAAAAAATATCTGCACATTGTGGGGTTGAGCGGCCGCGGCCGTGACAGATGCTGCTGTAAAGGACGCTGTTGGTTGCTGCGCCAACGCCGGGCCGGCCGGACCGATGGCTGCCGGGGCAATATTAGAATGAGCCACCAAGTACCCCTGCTTGCCCAGTTGATCAAGCTGACTCCAACTGCCGCCGACAGCCCCGGATTTGGCCACCACCACCTGCTGTCGCGGTGCATTGACGGCGGGATGATAATGAGTGCCCCACATCAAGTGCTGCTGATATTCTTCAAAATATTCATAGCCGTGAATGACCAAAAAACCAAATCCGCCGGCAATCGTCAAAAGGAGCGCAATAATCAATCCAGTTCGTTTTCCCAATTGGGCACAGCGAATGGCCCAAGCCATGGTAAAACCGCTGGTTACCAGTACCAGAGTACACAATGCCCCTGAAACCGGGTCCAGGTAGCGCGAAGCATAAATAAATATTTGCGGATGCAACATGCGATACACGGCGTAGGCGCAAAACAATCCGCTGAAAAGGAGAAATTCCGTCCCTAAAAATAGCCACATCCCCAGTTTGCCGGAGTCGAATTGCTGCTGCGGCGTATCAAAATGATGGGCCAAATGCCGGCCAGCCACTTCTTCCGGACTGGCAAGCGTCAAGGTCGCGATGGCGTTTTCACTCATCTTTTCTCACTTATCTGTCTGATCTTTAACACAAGCCGTTTCGGCATCAAAAAAAGCCGTTCGGGTCAGCCGCAAAACCACCTGGCTATACACACCTTAATGTTCCGAACCCACACCCGCCAAAGCCGGTACCGGCTCGACATGGACAAATCCTCCCAGACGGCCATCATATTCCATATCCTCATAATGATATGGCCCCTGGGTTATTACGGGCATGTGCTGGAAGTTGCCGGTGGTGGGCGGCGAGGCCATCGACCAATCCAGCGTTGAAGCACCCCACGGATTCGCCGCCGCCTTTTTACCTCGCACCAGCGAATGAATCAGATACCCCGCCATCAGCACAAACGCTGCGAGCTGAATGTACGCACCCACCGTGGAGGCAATCATGTAGGGCTGGTACTGGGGCAAATACGTGGCGTAGCGCCGCGGCATCCCTTCGGCACCCACAATAAACTGGGGGAAAAAGGTCAGATTAATACCGATAAAAAGCATCACGCACGTGATTCTGCCCAGGGTTTCGTTGTACATCCGACCAAACATCTTCGGCCACCAGTAATGCAGGCCGCCGATGAATGCGATGATGGTTCCACCCATCATCACGTAGTGAAAATGGGCCACTACGAAGTAGGTATCATGCAGCACCACATTGGTGGCCAAAGCCCCCAGAATAACGCCGGTGAATCCACCAATGGTAAAAAGCACAATAAAGGAAAGGGCGTACAGCATCGGGGTGGTCAGCGAAATTGCCCCCTTGTACATGGTGGCCAGCCAGTTGAACACCTTTACAGCGGAAGGCACTGCCACAAAAAAGGTCATAAAGCTGAATATGGCATCCCATTCCGCCGATTGTCCATTCACAAACAGATGGTGGCCCCATACCACAAAACCAATCAGGGCAATGGCTAGTGAACTCATCACAATAAATTTGTAGCCGAAAATGGGTTTGCGGCTGAACACCGTGATAATTTCCCCGACGATACCCATCGCCGGCAAAATCATAATGTACACGGCCGGATGTGAATAAAACCAGAAAAAGTCCTGAAACAACACCGGATCTCCACCCAGAGCCGAATTAAAAATCCCCACTCCCATCACCCGCTCTGCAACCAGCAGCAGCAGCGTAACGCCCAGCACCGGCGTGGCCGCCACCTGAATAATGGAGGTGGCATACGAGGCCCAGACGAACACCGGCATCCGAAACCACTTCATTCCGGGGGCCCGCAATTTGTGAATGGTAACGATGAAGTTAAGCCCGGTGAGAATAGAGCTGAAACCCAGCAGAAAAATTCCCAGCACCATCCAGACCACATAGGTTTCTGTTTGTATGCTAAACGGTGTATAAAAAGTCCAGCCGGTATCCACCGCGCCCAGCAGCGTGGAAACCACGGCCATGATCGCACCAGTTACATACAGGTAATAACTTAAAAGATTCAGGCGCGGGAAGGCCACATCTTTGGCCCCAATCATCAACGGCAGAACAAAGTTGCCCAAGGCCCCCGGCGGAATGGGAACCAATACCATAAAAACCATGATG
Source organism: Planctomycetota bacterium (assembly GCA_021790385.1). Taxonomy (GTDB): domain Bacteria; phylum Planctomycetota; class Phycisphaerae; order WQYP01; family WQYP01; genus JABEVA01. The sequence continues at coordinate 28,971 of JAJYDW010000021.1, read as the reverse complement.
ATGCCATGCAGGGTAAATACCTGGTTGTAATGTTTATACGCCTCATAACTGCCGTGAAAAATCAGCCCATTAGGCACCAGCAGTTGGGTGCGGATGACCATGGCCAACATACCGCCGATGAAAAACATCGTCAGCCCGGAAATCAGATACATCAGGCCGATGCGTTTATGATCCAGGGTAAAAAGCCAGGACTTAATACCCTTACCCTCATTGAGGTAATTTCCACCGATCGGGGCATGTTCCCAAGCGTGTCCGCCAATTTCCGCTGTGGTTGTTGTCATACCACGGTCCTTATCATACAAGCCGTCCCATCCATTGAAAAACACCCGCTACTTTTTAATTCCCCCCGCCGCCCGGCGGCCAGCTCGCTTTATTCGCATGGTCGCTTAGCGAGTTAAGGTACCATATTATAGCCTTTAGTTTTTTCTCGTCTGGATGTTTCGGTCCGGAAAGCATGGCCCCATAGGTTCCCGGCATCACACCGGGGGTGGCACCTTTTACCAGAAGTTTCCCGGAGTGCAGAATCATTTCCCGCAGATAGCTGTAATCAGCCGTCACCACCTTGCCGCTGGTCAGCGTGACTGGCGATCCGGCCAGATCCTTCCAAGTCGGTCCAACGCCCGGGGCACCGGCTGGAGAATGGCAACCGGTGCAACCGAAGGTCTGCACCAGCAACTTGCCCTTAGCGACAAGCGGCAGCGCCGCCGTCGGCAGGCCGGAGACCTTGGCTGGTGGGGATTTCAGCTTTACTGGTGGTTGAACCGGGGTAGCTGACTTTCTTAATTCCGGAGGCTGGGACTGCTGATTGGCATATTTGCTCTTGCTGTTAATATAGGCAATCAGGGCATCCAATGCCCGGCCATTGGGCGATATTTTTTTAAGCTGGGCAGCAAAAGTATTGGGCATAATGCCACGGGGATAACCCTTCACTTTCAAATGACCGGGGTGGATAATCGCGTTTTTCAGGTAGGCATAGTCGGCCACCACAATCCGACCGTTGATGTCATGCACTTGGGAACCGGCCAGATTTTTCCAGCTCGGCCCCACACCGCCGGGAGCACCAGTCATGTTATGACAAGCGATGCAGCCCAGCGTTACATGCAGCTTCCGCCCAACCTCCACCAGGGACAGCGGCTTACCATTTTGTTTCCAAATATCGGCAATAGCATGAACGCTTTTTCGAAATTGGGCATAGGGTTCTACAATCACCGGTGCACGCATCTCGGAATGGCCGGAGCCGCAATACTCCGCACATTGCAACCACATCCGTGCAGGCTTTTTCGCCTCAATCCACACGCTCATCACCCGCCCCGGCACCACATCTTTTTGAATGCTCAGCCGCGGTATCCAAAATCCGTGCAGAACATCCGAAGAGGTCATATCCAAACGCACGGGCCGGCCGGCGGGCAAATATAATTTGTCACTGATGCCGCCATTGGGATAGACAAACGTCCAACTCCATTGCTTGGCCTGCACATCAATTTTATACGCACCAGACGGAACCGTATCTATGTTCAGATAGTATTTGAACCCCAGCACAAACATTATCATCAATAAAATCAAGGGGATAATCGACCATGTAAGTTCCAGCGGTGTATTATGGGTGTGACCATGATCGCCCACCTGATTTTTGGTTTTGGCATGATAGCGAATGCTAAAATAGACCATCAGCACCACAATCAGCACGGTGAAAAACACCGCCACGCCCAAAATAAAATCCCACAAAAACTGTACGTCCGGACTTGTTACCGCATCAGAATGAGGCAACCCCCATGCGGCCAGCACTCCGGGCAACTTCAGGGACATCATCTGAATCAGGTTTGATTCGCCATGCAAAAGATTGAAACTCAAGTGGAAGCTCCCGGTGAACTGTTCTTTCCGCTGCGTTTTTTATCCCAATAAAATAAAAATCCAAACATCGCGCCCAGCGCTACCACCACCAACACGCCAGACAGCGTCATCACCCGCACCGCAATCGCCGAATAGCGGCCGGTTACTGGGTTAAACGAGCAGCACAACAGCAATACCTGATCAAAAGCCGTGCCAAGCGTGTGATCCCCGGCCTGCACCAGGCTTAATTTCAGCGTGGTGGGATGGCAAGTGATACCATACAAATATTGCGAAACCCGCCCCCCCGGCGTAAGCACAAATATGGCCGCCGGATGGTCATAGCGCTGCAACTGCTTGAACCACACATAGTGAAATCCTACCGCTGAAGTAATGGCCTGAATAGCCGGTTCTTTGCCAGTAAGAAAATGCCAATGCTTAATCGCCGTGACACTGTGCAACATGCTGCCATACTCAACTTTTTTCTCCGCGGCCATCTTTGGGGTATCATGAGGATCAAAGCTGATTGTAACCACATCATAATCAGACCCTGCCACCAGCGGCATTTTGTTCATCGCTTTGGCCACGCCGTCCATTACAAATGGACACACTCCCGGACATTCAAAATAGATGAAATCCAGAATAACCGGACGGCCTGGCTTAAAATATCGCTGCAATGTCACCCGTTTGTCGCGGGAATTGCGAAAGGTCAGGTTCAACGGCACCTTGGCCCCAATGTGCTGGGTAATGCCCGCCACCAGATCTTCATGCTGGTCATGGGCCGCATTCTGAAAGCCGCCGAGGTAATTCTGGGCATGGAGTTTAGAACTCATGGACATACCCATCACCAGCATAATTAGCAGCATCACGCGACGAGGAATCCACTCTATCGCCGAGCAATTCCTGGGTACAAAATGACGCCCGCCAAACATGATCAAATTCCCGACAACCCATGCTACTGGCCTGTCGGACTCACATTCCGTCAGGCCGTCCACAATCACCTCAAACTCCGCCCCTGTATATTACAAAATCTACCGGCCAAACCCAACCCACCAGCCGATTGCCTGCCCCGGCCTATTTATTGGGAACCGGTGGCTGCGTGGCCTTGGAGCTTTTGTTGCTTAGCGTGTTGATGTACCAGATCAAGGCATTGAGCTTCGTCTCATGTGGATGTTTCTTCCCGGCCAACTGGGCATAATAAATGTCCGGCATAACGCCTGCCGGTGCCCCTTTCACCAATAATTTCCCGGGATGTAAGATCATGGTTCTAAGAAACTTATAATCCACAATTACCGTTTTACCATTGGTCAGATGCTCTGGATATCCCGCCAGATTTTTCCACGTCGGACCGACCCCCGGCGTGCCATTCACGGTATGGCATCCAATACAGCCCATAGTAGCGTACAACTTCTTGCCCATTACACTTAGCGGTTCCGCCTTGGCCTTGCCGGGAGCGGTGGCCATCTTGACGACCTTGTGCTTCACCACCAACAGCGGCGACGGACTGCCCGGATTCGCCTGGTGCACCACTTCATCCATCGCCAGCTCTATGCCCATGGTGGCCGTACCCCGCTTCTGGTTCACCCAGTGGGGCGCAAGGTCCGCCTTCTGACGTTGAATAATCGACTGGCTCTGGTTGACGGCCAATGCAGCCTTTTTGAGAGTCAACGCATTTTTCTCCCGGTGAAAATAGGCCATCACGCCGATGACAAACACAATCACCAGCAGCGATGAAAACAGCATGGTCAGAAGAATGGTGGCGATGTTGGTATCATCCCGAACGCCTTCCGGCAATGGATGATCGGATCCGGTATGTTTTATTGTTTCATCAGACATTTTTCACAACTCCTTATTCCAAAGATCAATAATTCTCAAACGCCAGCGAGGCCGGTAATTTTGGATCTTTCAGCGGCATCAGCGCCCTGTCGCGCAGGAAGTATAGCGCGGAAGCCACAAAAATTCCGCCCAGCCCCAACACGCACAAAATATCAATTTCAATGGCGGTGGCCCGCAACGGCATCCACACAATGCTGTGCGCCGGCCCCATGAGTTTATACGGATCGTGCGGACTGATGTATCCGGTTTTAGCCGCGCGATTGTTGACCCACAACGTCGGGGCAATAATCCAGTAAAAATCCAGCCACTCCGCCGCCAGCAGCCACACGCACCAGAAAGCCAGCAGCGACCTATTCCGCTTCACGCGCCGCGACATCATGGCAAAACCAGGAATAACCAGGTGCACAAAAAGCAGAATCAGGGTGATGATCCACCATGGCCCCACCATGCGGGCCACATAAAATGATGTTTCCCACGGAATATTGCCGTACCAGGTAAGCAAATACTGGCAAAAAGCCAGATACGCCCAGATAAGATTCCAGGCATAAACCCACTTACCCATATCGTGATAATGCTCGGGGGTAATGGCATGTTCCAGACGGCCGTTATCCTGCAGCCAGATCGCAAAAAGCGGAATGGCCGCCATGGCCATCACCATCACCGCCGCGAAAAAGCACCCACCCGCCAGATAGCTGTACCACTGGGGATACAGCGACATGATAAAGTCAATCCCGACAAAGTTCAGTATCCAGAACATCGCCACCAGTCCCCAGCGGCTGTTTTTATACATCGCCTGCAGGGGCTGGATGGAACCGGTCTGATCCTGTTCAATGCTTCTGTTGCGCAGATACAAAGCCATGCCGCAAAGAGCCACAAAATAAATAAAAACCCGCACCAGAAAAAACGGTTCGTTGAGGAAGGATAACTTCCGGGCCAGCAGCGGATCGGAATGCATATAAGCCGGGTGGCTCCAGATATAAAGCTCGTGCAATCCAAGCAGAATCGGCACGGATAACAAGGCCACAATCACCATGTTACATGCCAGCGCTTCGACTAATTTGCGGATCACCACACTCCAATAAACCCTAAACGCATGGTGAATCATCAGAAAATACAAACTCCCCGCCGCAATGCTGAAAAGACAGCACCAGGCAATCAGATAACCAATTAAAAAAGTCTGCATGTTGTCATGCACGGATACGCCCAGAAACACCGCCAGTGCCAGCGCTGCCAATCCCACAATCAGCGACACGGAAAACGCCCGCGAACCAAACTGTTCCAGGTGTATCTGCCGATCCGAAAAACTGCTGGATTCCTGCGACACGTTGTTCTCCATTACTGCTTGTTGCCGACGATCAAGGATGCCCGTACCTTCGCCGGCAGCCGGGCCGCCGATATTGTCTTGCCGCTAAGGCCCAGTGCCCGCACATACGCCACAATCGCCCAGCGATCCACAACCGGGATTTGGTCTTTATAGGCCGGCATCCCGGCGATACCGTTTGCGATAATGCTGTAAATTCCGCCATCCGGAAGAAAAGTAACCGCCGGGCTGGTCAAATCCGTCGGCCTGACCCACGTACCGGCATCCGGTGAGCCTGCCTGCCGCAACTTATGCACCCATTGATTCACCAACCCATTACCACGACCGTTGGCCCCGTGACACGGCATGCAGAAAATATCGAACTGCTGTTGCCCTCTCCGGACAAACGCCTTGGTAACCGGAATCGGAATGTGGTTGATAAACCGGCCCTGCCCTCCGCTAAGCACCTGGCCAAGCAATACGCGTTCATACCGGACTTGCGTGTTTAACACCACATGATCAAGTTTCCAGTTGTTGGGCGTAACTCGCATCTGGGCTTCATTGTTGTAAATAAAATCCTGCCGGGCCATGGTGCCGGGAATATGCGGCCGCATGGCCCGTCCATCAGCAAAAAATTTGCTTGGACGCTGCGGTTTGCGATAGGCCATTTTGTCCATCCCCAGCATGATATGAAACCGCGGAGTGGGGGAATGTTCGTTACGCCGCAGTGCAATAACCGCCAGCGGAATCAGCGCGGCCAGTATCAGGCTGCCAATAATTAAAACCCGGTTCACCATGGTTTAGTCCTTCACCTCGTCCAGCGCCACCGCACCCAGGCTTTCCAACAGTTGTCGCGTGCGAATGACATCAAAACGCGGGTCCGCCGCCTCAATGACTAAAAACAATCCGTCATCGGTGGCCCGCTTGAATCGCTTGACGGTAAAAAGCGGATGATAAAATTTAGGCAGTCCGCAGAGCAGGGAAAAGCCGACCACCGTTGAAAGCACCCCCAGGAGAATAAATAGCGGAAACGCCACCGGCACATTGGCGGGCAAACCCCAATATGGCTTACCCGAGAAATTCAACGGGTAGGCAATCCCGTTGATCAGCAGCGGTAACACCAGGCCAATGAAAACACCGATCAAGGCCCCGCCCAACGACAACCAGGGCAGAATGGTGGGCTTGATCTTCATCACCTTATCCAGGCCATGCACTGGAAACGGCGTATGGCAATCCCAGCACGTATAGCCTTCGGCCGCAACGTGCTTGGCTGCTGCCAGCAGTGAATCCACGTTGGGGTACTCGGCCATTAAACCGTAAAGTTCGGGGCCAGTGGTGTTGCTTACCATCATCACGTTTTCACTCATATACATTCACCCGTCCGCAACTGCGGATCAATGGCCCTCCAACTGCGGCCTTGCACCATCAACCTCATGTGTCGGTATCCCCTGCGGCACCACGGCCTTTACTTCAGACATGGCCACCATCGGCAAGAACCGGCAAAACAGCAGAAATAGCGTGAAAAATAGCCCAAAGCTGCCCGCCAGCGTACAAAAATCCACCCAGGTCGGGAAAAACATGTGCCACGATGACGGTAAAAAATCTCTCTGCAGCGATATGATGATAATGACAAATCGCTCCATCCACATACCCACGTTACAAAAGATGCCGATTGCTACACAGATCCACGGATTGGTTCTGGCCCATTGGAACCAGAATACCTGGGGAAATACCCCGTTAAAAAATAGAATACCCCAACCCAACCACCAATATGGACCGAACAACCGGTTCAAATACGGCAACTGCTCGTACCCGCTGCCACTGTAATAAGCGATGAAAAATTCAATCACATAGATGTACAACATGATCGAGCTGAAAAGCAGGGCAATTTTCGCCAGGTTGTCGATATGCCGGTTGGTAATAAAATCTTTAAGCCCAAACAGGTACCGGGCCGGAATCGCTAACCCCAATACGGTGCAAAATCCGCTGAATAAAGCTCCGCAAGTGAAGTAGGGCGGAAAAATGGCCTCATGCCAGCCGGGTATCTGCCCCACCGCAAAATCAGTGCTCACCGTGGAACTTACACCCAGCACCAGCCCCGTACACAACACCGCCAGCAGCATGTTGGCCCGCTCATAAATATGCCAGTGGCGGGCCGAACCACGCCAACCCAGACACAAAATTCCATAAATTGTATGGCGGATGCGCGAAGTGGATCGATCACGAAAGGCCGCCAGGTCCGGAATCATACCCGTATGCCAGAACAGGCCTGATACCGTTGCATACGTACCTACCGCACAGGCATCCCACAGCAACGGGCTGAAAAAGTTGGGCCAATCACCCATGATATTGGGATACGGTATCAACCAGTAGGCCAGCCAGGGCCGCCCCACGTGAATCGCCGGGAACAAACCCGCACACGCCACGGCAAATACCGTCGTGGCCTCGGCAAACCGGTTGATGCCGGTGCGCCACTTCTGGCGAAAGACCAACAAAATTGCCGAAATCATGGTGCCCGCGTGGGCAATACCCACCCAGAACACAAAATTAATGATCGGAAAACCCCAGCCAACCGTGTTGTTGTTGCCCCACAAGCCGACGCCCGTAAAAAGCTCATAGAGAACCATCGCCCCCAGCAGCCCCACCAGCGACAGCGATATCGCCAGTGCCACGTACCATGTTTTGGGCGCACGCCGGGCCTCGGCTACACCACAGATAGTTTCTGTAATGCGGTGCAAACTCGAATCGCCACCCACCAGCGGCGTTTCGCCTTCAATGCGGTCGAACGAATTATCGAACTCGCGATTGATATCCTGATCTACCGGTATACTGGTCATAATTCACATTCCATAATTTCACCCGGCCACACGGCACCTTCAACAACCAATCCGTGCCCCTGCTTTACTCCGTTCCCAGTGGTGTATAGGTTACTTCCGCCAGGGCCGGATTCGGATTGGATATTTTCGGCAGATAGCGCGTCCGCGGCAGAGTTCCCAGTTCTTCATCCAGAAGGCCATAGCATCGCTGTTGACTAAACAGAACTGCCACCCGGTTTTTCGCATCCCGAATATTGCCGAACACCAGCGCCCGCGTCGGACACGCCTGGGCACATGCCGGGGTTATTTCCCCGTCGCGAATCCGCCGATTGCCATCACGTTCCGCCGTAACGCGGCCAATTTCAATGCGCTGCACGCAATACGTGCATTTTTCCATCACGCCGCGCATGCGAATCGAAACCTGCGGATTTTTCTGCAAAGCCTCCAAATCGTTCATGGGGGCGCGTAACAAATTCGGCTCGTACTGATTTTTCAGAGTGCCGGCATTGTAGTCAAAGTAGTTGAACCGCCGCACCTTGTACGGGCAGTTGTTCATGCAGTACCGCGTGCCGATGCACCGGTTGTAGGTCATGGTATTGAGTCCGTCAGGAGCGGTGGAAGTGGCACCCACCGGGCATACCGCCTCGCACGGCGCATTTTCGCACTGCATGCACATCACCGGTTGATTCACCGATGCCGGCTGCCCGCTGTCCGTGCCGCGGAAATACCGGTCAATGCGAATCCATTGCATCTCCCGGCCCATGAAAACCTGATACTTACCCACCACCGGTATATTGTTTTCAGCCTGGCAGGCAATCACACACGCCGAACAGCCCGTGCATGCGGTTAAATCTACCGCCATGCCCCACTGGTACCCCGTATCAAAGCGATGAGCTTCCCACAACGGCACCACCGTCTTTTTCTTATGGCCCAGGGATGGATCTTTTTGCAACTCGTCAAATGTGGCCTCCCGTATCAATTCCGGCGCACGGGTACCAATCGCTTCCTGGCCGACCACGGACATTACAAAATGATCCTGCGTTGTAGCCAGCGTATAATCTTCATCCAGCACTTCCACTTTGGCCCCGGACTCAAAATTCAAGGCCGCAGCGGTGCGCATTTTGTACACATCAAATCCCACCCCATCGCCCACACTGCCGACTTTGGTGCGGCCATAGCCCAGGGCCATCGCAATGGAATTTTCCGCCTGCCCCGGCATGATATATGCTGGAATTTTCAACGTTCGACCGCCGACGCTCACTTTAAGCATCTTGGTTTTGTGCGGATTAATACCCAGCTTTTCCGCCGTTACCGGATTCACCAGTGCCACATTATCCCACGTCAAGCGGGTCATCGGGCCGGGCAATTCCTGCAGCCATCCGTTGTTGGCAAACCGCCCGTCATAAACCTTGGTGTCGGCAATATAAACGAGTTCCAAATTATCCAGGCTAAGCGGCGTGCTTGCCGCCGCAAGTAATTTGCTTAGACCTCCATGGATCCCACCCGCCTTCAGCAATGGTGTGGCCGGCGACCATGTCGTTTTTTCCACATAGCCGTCAAAGAGAGCCTTTTTCCAGCGCCATTCACTCGCCTTTATACCCAGAGTTCTCTGCACAATTTCATAGCCGCCACGAGTGGAATCCTGCATCACCAGGGCCAACACCTCAATGATGCTCTTACCCCCAAAAATCGGGGCTATCATCGGCTGCACCAAACTCACGGTGCCATCAAACGTGCGTACATCGCCCCAGTTTTCCAGGTAGTGCGTCTCCGGCAGATGCCAAGTACATAACTGCGACGTTTCATCCACGTAATTGCCCAGCCGGACGCTTAAAGGAATTTTCTTAAGCAACGCGGCAAAATCGACATCCACCGGGGCATCGTACGCCGGATTACCATCTAAAATCAGCAACGTGGAGACATCATCCCTGCGGATGGCCGCGGCCAAGGCCTGGATGGCCTCCACATGCGTCGGGCGTTCCGGAATCGGCTCATCATAGTAGATCACCGTACGGCCGTGATTACCCAATGCGTCATTGAGAACTGCCGCCAATGCGTGCACGGCGGGCGGCTGCTGACTGCCAACCACAATAATGGATCGTCCCTTATGCCCAAGCAAATCGGCAGCCAGCGCGTGCATAACCTCCGGGTCAGCCTTGGCCGTACCCGCTGCCGGAATCGCCACCGGAAGCGATAATCCCTGCCGCGCCAATTCACACGCCAATTCACACGCCACCACCCCAACATCCTGCGCCGCCACCGGTATCCGATGCCGCACATTTTCGGCCTGGGCCCCGGTTTTGGTGTACTGTGATTCCACCACATACAACCGGTTCATCGACTTGGCCATGGCACCGGTTTCCGGATCGGTCAGGCGCCGCCGCGATACAAAATCGCGCGCCAGCTTGATCGAAAGTGGATCTCCCACAAATAAATCCATATCCAGCGAAAGCACCACGTCGGCATTTTGCAGGTTCGGCACCACCCGGTACGGCCGGCCGAAGACCATGGCCGTTCCTGCACGCACGTTGTCACGGGAGATCGGTTCCCATTCATACCAGGATGCTTCCGGGTACATCTTGAGCAGCCGCTCGCGCATGTCGTGCACACTGGGCGAAGAACTCTCCCCGGCCAGCACCGCAAAATGCCGCCCTTTGGTGGCGTGCAGATAACCGGCATGTTTTTTCCAGAAGGTTTCAAACGCCTTCCAACTCGAATCCGCCAGTGCTCCATCCGCACCGCCGCTGCGCATCAGCACGCTGCGGCTCCTGTCCGGATCGTACACGTTAAGCACGCTGGCCTGCCCAATAAAATCGGTGGAGCCACGGTTGAGCGGATGACTGGGGTTGCCGTTCACCTCAATGGGCCGACCATCCATGCTGGTCACAAGCATCCCCTGCCCGATACCGCCAAAATCCATGCCGCTGGTGTAATACATCGGCACACCAGGATCCCGATTGGCCGGTCGGTGGGCATAGGGGGCCAACGTGTCTTTGGGCATCCGCGGCCAACTTTTGCAGCCGCCCAAACCAGCCAGCGCCAGCGACGCTCCCATGATTTTCAGAAAAGTCCGGCGCGATCCATCCAGCCATTCCCCCGCCATCGCAGGAAATTCACGGTGCAGCATTTGCCGAAATTCCGGCGTATCTGCCAGTTCATCCAGGCTGCGCCAGTAGCTTTTGCCATCTAACTTCAGGTGTTTTTCTATCTGTGACATGTCTCACAATCCGTCAAAAGCTTTGTCGAGGGAATCTTGTAGCGCTTCATCAAATACTTGCCCAGGTTCTTGGGCAATGTGGCTACCGTCAAATTCAGATCATGGGCCAACTGCGCCTTATTGTTCGGCGTCCACTGCAAATTGGTCACTTCATTGCGGGGCCGCAAATGTGGTGCCGGATCACGATGGCACGCCAGACACCACGCCATATTCATAGGCTTGGCCTGATACACCCGGGTCATTTCGTTGATGTGCCCATGACAGGTAAGACAACTTATGCCCGCATTCACGTGCGCCGCATGGTTGAAATACACGTAATCCGGTTCATCATTTACTTTAATCCACGGCACCGGCAGACCCGTGGCATAACTTTTGTGAATCCACGCCAGCTTTTTACTTTTCGGTGCTATTTCCGTATGGCAATTCATGCAGGTCTGGGTGGGTGGCAGCGCCGCATACGCCGCACGTTTCACATCCGTATGACAATATTCGCAGTTAATGCCCAACAAACCCGCATGCAACTCATGGCTGAATGGCACAGGCTGCACTGGTGCATAACCCACATTGAGAGTACGGGCATTGGCCCCATAACCAAGCAAAATGATCACGTACACTGTCAACAATCCGCCAACGGTAGCCACAATCATTGGAACTTTGTTGGCCCACTTGGGAAAGTGCAGGTAAGGCTTTTCGCTGTCACTCATAATTTAAGCCGCATCTCCAGGAATATTGCCAGTTCGGGCAGCTTGCCCACCGCCACAGTCGCAGTTGCACAGTTTCCAGATACCAGGCACCGCCGCTTTGCCCTCCCAGTTCGCCTGCAACTCTTCCCGATATGCAAATTCCAGACCTCATACCGAGGTTGTGAAACTTTGCACAAAGTCCGGGCATCATAATAAGCCCATCGCCGCGAGTCAAATCATGGACAGCACCATTCCCGACCCGACGCCCCTGGCTTGCCAGGCACCTACTATTCATCCGATTCGGCAGCTTGCCGAAGGGTCAAAAATGCTTCCTGGAGGGGTTGGTTGACGGCGCTATCCGGCTCGGCCAACACCAGCGCTTGGTACGCGTCGAGAAATTTGGTGCGATGCCGGTGGATGAGGTGGAGGTAGTGTCGGACAAAGCCAATGCAATCGAGAACGGCGATTTCCGTGCCATTGGTCTGATCGTACATTCCGGCCGCATGCTCGCGCACTTGATCATCTATTCCGTCGGTCGTGATGAAAATGTAACTGTCGATTCGCGGATCGCATCCGGCGATTTTATGCAGGGCGCGGTCAATGTCATCCCGCGTCACGCGCTTCGACTTCATCTCGTAGACGGTTACTACGCGGTCGTCGTTGATTAGGCAGACCTCCACGTCCCCAAAGGCACCGCTCTGTTCGTCAGCGGCGAGATGTCCCCTCAAGGCTCGCGCCCTCTCCCCCAGTTATTGCCAAACAGCCTGATACGCCGCAGCAACGATCAGGACAGCCAACCGGCTGCTGTGCTTACACGCCAGATGTTGTTGAAGCAGCGTCACAATTGCCTCCGCGGGAAGAGGAAGGGCATCATCGCCGTGCTGGAGCGCCTCCACCAGCCCCTTCATTCGCCACTGTTTTTCGTCGCGCAGCGCTATGAGAATGCGGAGAGCATCCGTCAAGACTTGCTCCGCGGCAACCCTACCAACCGCTACATCGTCCAGCAGTTGTAGCGTGTCCTGGTAGGCCCGCCTCGGGCGACCGACGAGGACCGTCCTGGTAGTGAGCGCGCTGTCTTGATTCCGAAGCGCCGGGGTGAGAAACGCTGTCGTGCTGTTGCAGGGCAACCGGTTCGTATTGATAAAGCTGGTTAAATAGCGTTCGTCGTAGGTTCGGCCGGAAAAACAATCGTCGCCACCGATCTCGGTATAGGGCTTCCTTGGGTCAACGTGGGGGCGGTCGAGCTTCGCCAACATGCACGACATCAACAACCGCACGCAAGCACGGTTGCCAAGGCAACGACACACATATTCGATTCGCTCCAGGATCGGCTTGGGAGCAACCGCTGGGCTGTTTCCGGCCTTCGTGGCATTGGCCAGAAGAGCGCCAAGAATATCGTGCGGCGTTTGCATCAGTCTCCTCCCCAGAGCATCTCACTGGCGTGCTTTTTGTCCAGGCCATAGTTGACCCACAGCACTTCCTTCCGGGTGTCTTTGGTGGAATGGATCGTCCTTTCAGGCCCAACGATCTTGCGCCAACGCCTGGATGGATAGAGCGTGTTGATCAGGTCGCAGTCATAGTTGGAAAATGCGACCATGCCTTTGGCTCGGTTCAGGACGTCGGCCAATGCACGATGGTGTTCGTCGGTCATTTCATGGCCATAGGCCTTGGAATCTCCCCGGGTGTCATGCACATACGGTGGATCACAATAGAACAGCGTTTGTTTAGAATCATACAGCTCCACAACGTCTATGGCAGGGCGGTTTTCGATCTGTACGCGGATAAGCCGTTCCCCTATCTGCGGCAGGGCGTCGACCGCACCCAGCCACCTGCTCACCACACCGCTCATACCGGCGCGGCTTGTATCTTTGCAGTTCGCCCAGCGCCCGATACTGGCCGTCTGGGCCAGGCCCGTGCGAACCTGCCGCGCACGGACGTAAAATCGGCGAGCTCGTTCCAGTGGTGGTTGCGCAGCGTCGAGCTCGCACGCGATGGAGAATTCCTCTCGCGAGAACGGTGTGAGGCCAATCGCCTCAACCAGTTTATCTTTTTGGTCCCGTAGAACGCGGAAGAAATTGCAGACTTCACCGTCCAGATCGTTGTAGGTTTCGATGGGCGATGGATTCCGGTTGATGAGCACGGCCCCAGAACCCGCAAATGGTTCGCAGTAGTGATGGCACTTCGGCAGGAGCGGAAGGAGCCAGTCGAGGTGCGAGAACTTGCCGCCGTACCACCCGAAAGCGATGAGCTTTCGCTTCCCTTCAAGCTGGCTGATTGGCGGAGGCACCACGCGTTTCGAACCGAAACCATTCCTGACACCGACCAGTTGTGTCTCGTCTCGATCGTCCATGATTCCGGTCCTGCCTGGAGCCCGAGTATTCACTCAATCATGGAGTATAGCAGCTTGATGACTTATTTCCACCACCAGGTGACACCCCGCACCGACAGGCGTGGCCATTTTTCCGGGCGGCCCTGGAATCGCGGCTGTGTCCATGCCGGTTCTCCCCTTGGCGACCATGATCCGGCGCTGAATCTATGCCCCGATTGACGGATCTCGACCGTTGCCGGGAAAAGTTGCCATCCCCGCCGGCACTGGGCGTACACACACGCCATGATCCGCTAAATATCGCTTCACCTGCCCGATCGACCATTGCCGAAAATGAAAGATGGATGCCGCCAATGCTGCATCCGCCCCGCCCTCTGTGAGCACCTTGAGCAAATCCTCCGGTTTGCCCGCGCCACCGCTGGCCACCACCGGAATGCGCACCGCCGCGCTTACCGCCCGCGTCATTTCCAGATCGTAACCTTCCAGCGTGCCATCGCTGTTCATCACATTCAAAACCACCTCGCCGGCTCCGCGATCTTCAGCCTCTTTCGCCCAGGCCAGCACCTCTCGCCCGGTGCCCACACGCCCGCCATTGATAAATACCTCCCAAAACTCGCTGCCATCGCCGCGCTTCACCCTATTGGCATCCAGCCCCAGCACCGTGGCACAACGCCCGAACTTGCGGGCAATTTGCGAAATCATTGCCGGATCACGCACCGCCGACGAATTGATGCTCACCTTTTCCGCCCCCGCCTGTATCAGCTTCGCCGCATCGTCCACACTGCCGATACCACCCCCCACCGTGATCGGCATAAACACGCTGTCCGCAACTCGGCGCACCACTTCCGCCATAATCCCCCGGCCCTCGTGACTGGCGGTAATGTCATAAAATACCAGCTCATCAGCGCCGCCGGCATCATAAAACAGGGCCTGTTCCACCGGATCGCCGGCATCCACATGATCAAAAAACTTCACCCCTTTGACCACACGGCCACGATCAACATCTAAACAGGGTATGATACGCTTAGCTAACATAGGCCGTGATTATAGGGTCCGCCGCGATAATGGCCAGCGTGACAACGGTCCATAGGTTTTATTGCAAGGAAACCGCCATGATTCGTAAAGCCCGCATTACCGATGTTCCCGCTATCGCCGACCTCATCAGCCAATACGCCCGCACCGGCAAAATGCTCTTTCGTTCCCACGCCGAGCTTTATGAAACCTTGCGGGATTTTTTCATCTACGAACAGGACTCGCCCGCTTCGCCCCGGATCCTTGGCGTATGCGCCCTGGAAATTGTCTGGGCGGATCTGGCCGAGGTGAAAAGCCTGGCCGTTGATGGCCGTGCCCAGGGCCGCGGCATTGGCCGGAACCTGGTCCATGCCGTTATCGCCGAAGCCATTGAATTAAAAATTCAGCGACTCTTTGCACTCACTTATGAGCGCATCTTTTTTGAAAAGCTTGGTTTTGCCGTGGTCGAAAAAAGTGCCCTGCCTCTCAAAGTGTGGAGCGACTGCCTCAAATGCCCAAAACGTGACCAATGTGATGAAATTGCCGTGGTCAAAACCTTGTTTCCGGCACCCACTGTCCAGGAGATCAATCCCGACATGCTGGCGGACCTGCGTTACGACGTGCCGACTCCGCTGGTAAAATTGAAGCTGCCGCAGGCTTGAATCCTTTGCAAAATGGCCGTACATTAATCCCTTACCCTATGGAGAGCGGATGTTTATGAATGATCGGAGCGTCCATGCGACTTGCGGATATACTCACTCTGGACCTGGTAAAGGTACCTCTGGCGGCAGTCGATAAAATAGCCGCCATCACTGAACTGGTGGATCTGCTGTTTAATAACCGTCTGGTTAAGGACCGGGATATGGTTTTAGCCAGCGTATTGGAGCGCGAAGCCACCCGCACCACCGGCGTCGGTCACGGCCTGGCTATTCCCCACAGCAAGTGCGGCGGGGTGAACCGGCTGGTGATGGCCGTGGGTAAGCCCGCCCAGCCGATGGATTTTCAAGCCATCGACGGCCAACCCGTATTTATCATCTGTCTGCTGGTGAGTCCGCCCGATCAGACCGCCGCACATATTCAGGCGCTGGCGAAACTCAGTCGATTGATGATCAATGATACTTTCCGCGCCAAACTGAAAGCGACGCAAAACCCTGCGGAGGTATTCGGCACCATCATGGATCAGGATAAGACCTCCGTTCCAACTTGATGGGCCATCGCCCTCCCCTAATGAACGTGGCGAATCATCTGGCCGCGCACCAGGTATACCACCTCTTCGGCAATGTTGGTGCAATGATCCGCGATGCGCTCATAGTTTTTCGCCGCCATAATCATCGCCAGATTCACCGGCACACGTGTCGTGTCCGTAATCATCGTGGCCTGAAGATCCTGATATATCTGGTGGTACAGGGCGTCAATGACGTCATCGCCCTGACATATCGCCCCCGCCAGATCGGAATCGTACGCCGCCAGACAGCGTGTGGTGTCATGGACCTGGCGCATCGCTGCCTCTGACATGGTTTTAAGATCTTCCGGAACCACACCCGCCGCATCCACCATGGCACCTATCATCTGGGCAATATTAAAAGCACAATCGCCGATCCGTTCCAGATCAGAGTTGATTTTAACTATTGCAAAAACCGTCCGCAGGTCCGTAGGATCCGGCTGATGCTTGGCCAGAAGATTAATCGCGGCCAACTCAATCTCCACTTCCTGTGCATCAATCTGCTGTTCATTATCCATGACCTCGCGGGCCATTTCCGGACGCCGCGCCAGCAAGGCCTGCGTCACTTGTTCCACCGCTCCCTGGACCAGCGCGGCCATGTTCAGACAACGGCGATGAAGTTGCTCCAACGGCTCGATAAAATGAATGGACACACGACTCTCCGCTGAAAACAGCAACTTCTCGCGTCGCAGGCGGCAACCCCATGACACGCCTGGCCAACCTTGTTTCACCTCTGCAACACCGCGAGTTACGCACCTTGAGTGGGAATCGGCGGAGGCACCGGTATCGCCAATAAAGACTGCAACTCCTTCACTTCCCCCGCCTTCGCCCAAGCCGCCATCCCCTTGGTCCAGACCAAAGTGTCTGCAGCCAGGGCACCGGCCTTAGCCCTTGCCGCTAATGTCGGTATATCAAACGGACCCGTCTGGCTGCCATTAACCGCTACATAGTACATAGCTGCCGCAGGCAGCGGCGGCGGCCCCGCATTCATACTGCCCGCCAGCGCACCGGACATCTGGTTGCCAATCCCCAGCCCTACACCCAAACCGGCACCAATACCCGCCATTCCACCCGGATTTTTTGCCGCATCCGGTATCGCCGTGGCCGTCTGGTACCGCGTAAACTGCCCCATATCACCCAGCACCCCCATTTTGCTGCGGGTATCCAATGCCTGATTGACCTCATCAGGCAAAGAGATGTTCTCAATATAAAACAGCGTAAGCTCCACACCCAGCGTAGCTAAATCCGGCCGTATCTTTTCCAACGCCAACTTCGCAACCTTGTCATAATTACCCGCCATATCCAGCGCCGCAATGTGCGACTGGCCCAGCACATCGGTAAACCGCGAAACAATGGTATCGCGCATCTGGGCTGAAATCTGGAACGTTTCAAACACCGGATTCGTCGCCACCTGCTGCCGCAAAAACGTCGTCGCATCGCTCACGTGCATCGCATACGTTCCAAACGCCCGGATTCGCAGCGGACCAAATTCCGGATCACGCACCATAATCGGACTCGGCGTACCCCATTTCAAATCCGTAAACTGCCGCGTGGCTATAAAATACACCTCCGCGCGAAAAGGCGAATCAAACCCGTATTTCCAGCCTTTCAGCGTTGACAAAATCGGCAGATTCTGCGTTTGCAGCCGATACATGCCAGGGGTAAAAACATCCGCAAGTTTACCCTCGTTGACAAAAATCGCCGTTTGCCCTTCGCGAACCGTCAACTGCGCTCCCATCTTGATTTCATTGTTGTAACGTTCAAAGCGGTACGCAAGAATGTCGTTATCTGCCGGCTCCGTCCACTGAATAATATCTATGAACTCTCCGCCGATTTTCCCAAATATCCCCATGCGATATCTCCTGCTAATCCAACAACGCAGTCTTTTATTATAACCCGAAATCCCGGGCCGTGGCTAATATTTTTCCGCCCGCACAATCTCATCAAAATCGTACACACCCGCAACTTCCTCCCCCGGCTTGACTATCAAATAATCCTCGCCGTTCCACCGGCCCCAGATTAAATCCCGGATCAGGCGGATATCCCCTGCCAGTCGCTGGTATTCTTTCCCGGCTTTTTGCGCCTCTTCCTCAAACCTTTCCGCCAGCCGCAGATGGGCGGTCTGCGGCAAATCTATAAATACGGCCTTATGATCCTGACCCCCGGCCGCGTCTTTCGGATGCAGCGTTTCCCAGATGTACTGGGCGTTTTCCTTGCCATACTTCGCTTCGTACTCGGCCAATACATTGCCATAAACCACCGTGTTAAGACCTTCATCCGTACGCAGAAAATAGGTGCCGCGCTCCAAATACCCCGAAGAACTAAAGGGTGTGCTCGGAGCCGCACCAAATTCCTCCTGAAACTTCTTCCGTGACCCTAAAAGAATCGTACAGCAATCATGTGCCCGCGGCATTACCAGCATGGTCTTGCCGGCCCGCAATCCCACCGTCGCATTGCCACACACACCAAACAGCAGCAAAATCGCCTGATAGCGATTGGCCGCATCGGCGGCATCAATGGCCGCCTGAATTTTGGCCCTTAGATTGGGGCTGTTGGCGTGCTCCCCCAATTCCAGAAACTCCAAATCTATCACCTCCGGGGCCTGGGCCACCGCCCAGCACGCTTCTCGCTGAAACACATTGCAGGAAATTAACTTATACACCTGATCGCTCCGAAAAACGCCTTCGATCCATTATCTTTCAAACCATTACCCCCGCTTCCTCCACAGCCTCCGGCAACCCTTCCGCCCCGCCCCGGCTTCTCGCGTTCAGTCGCTCCTGCAAAAATTCGTCCAACGCCCGATCAAAATCCGCCGGTGTATTGATCACACGCATCGCATCACGCAACCTCCGGCACGGATGCAGATGCCGCGCATACCAACTGATACGCTTGCGAAACTCGCATACCGCCACACGCTCGTTTCGCCAGTGCACCAGGTTATAAAAATGATCCCGCATCAACTGGCATTTTTCCTCCACGCCTGGTGCCTCCCCAACCACACCCATCGTCAGAAAACTATGCACGTCTCGAAAAATCCACGGAGCCGACAACGCCGCACGACCAATCATCACCCCCTGGCAGCCCGTTACCGCCATCATCTGCCGGGCATCCTCCGGCGTGCGAATATCCCCATTCCCTATCACCGGAATCTGCCGCACCGCCTGCACCACTTCCGCAATGCCCACCAGTCGCACATTGCCGGCAAATCGCATCTCGGTGGTCCGCCCATGCACCGTTACCGCGGCAATGCCGATCTCTTCCAGGCGACGGGCCAGCCTCGGAGCCACAATGCGCCGGTCATCCCAGCCCAAACGCATTTTTGCGGTAACCGGAACCTCCGGCACAGCTTTCACAATCTTTTCCGCCAGGCGCACCGTATTTTCCGGATCACACAACAGCGCCGATCCCCCATCTTTTTTGGTAATTTTATCCACCGGACAACCCATGTTGATATCAATGACCGCCGCCCCATGATCCCTCGCCCAGCGCGCCGCGTCGCACAATCGCTCTGCATCCGCCCCATAAAGCTGCATCGCCAGCGGAGAATCTTCCCCGCACGTAGCCGCCAGTTCCATAGACCGCTTGTTTTCGCGCAACACCCCTTCCGGGCACAGCAGATCCGTGCAGGCCAGACCCACCCCACCGCAGGACCTTACCACCAGCCTGAACGCCAAATCGCAATATCCGGCAATCGGGGAAAGCAGCAAATTGGTGCGCAGTTGCAATGAGCCAATTTTCAACATCGCCCGGCATTATACATGCAATCACTGCCGCTTGCGCCGCCCTATGCTGCAGTCCTCCACCGCCCGTCGTTTCCACAGCCTGGCTGTTTAAGGCATGGATGCCGCAATCTCCCGGCGCGGCTGGGACAGGCCTCCGCGGCAAGGAGCCCGCCATCGGGACGGATCTCCCGCAACCAGCGTACCGGCCGAATCGAGTTCGCCTGGGCAGGTCATTCACTGCCCGCATTACGGACTGTTCTTTCACCTCGGATTGCTTGTCACCTCGCCTCGCGGCAACGCGATTATCTCCAGTTACGGGCCGGAAAACGTTGCCCGGCATGGACTTCCTCCCTGTTGATTGGGTGCACTCACAGACGCACTTGCCGGCTGGGTCCCTCCAGCCGCGGCGAGTTCCTACGTGGCACAGGTATTCCTGCCTGTGGCGATCTTTGGTGGAGGATGGCGGACATGTTGTCCGGCATAGTTACCCCTGGGACCGGGGCCATCCTGTCCGTCAAATATGACCGCCGATCGCTGACTGCTGACCGCTGAAAGCTGACCGCGGACCGCTGTCCTGGCCGCAACGGACCTGCTCTTCAGTACGCGGTTAATGTCGGCTCACATGTTGACCCGCAAAGTGGGATATCCGGGTTTGCAGATACGCAAAAACTTCGCGGGCCTTGGGTATCTGGTACAGTTCCAGCACCGGCGTCACCTGATCGCTCGAACTGATGATGATAGTCCCAATACCCATCAACCGATGCCCCAAACTCTGCTTGAGCCGAATATCCGTCACGCTGGCCATGGAGACCCATTCAATTTGTTTGCCCAGTATACCCGTCTGTGTTTCAATGCGGCCTGAACTGATAATACAGCGGCTCGATCGCGTGGAAAAAAATATCCATAACACCGCCAATCCCACGGCCATGGCCACCGAAGCCAGAATAAGGGCCGCGTAAGCCCTTAGATCCGGCAGTAAAAATGACCCTGCCGCCGGAATCAAAATCAGGCCGCATGTCAGATATTTCCACAGATTGTCCCATTGGGAAATGCACAATCTATACACCGTCGTCGACTCATCCGCTCGCAACGCCGGGACCTCGGCCAAGCCGCCACCGACCGGCCCCGGATTCGCTCGATCCAGAAACTCGTTGCAGTACCGGCACTTTCTCGCTGCCGCCGAAATCTTCTCCGCGCAAAATGGACATTCCTTGGTCGAAACCGGATCGCCTGAAACCGGCTGGCTCTCCGTCCCGTTATCAACCGCATTCGCCCATATCGGCAACAGGTTCTGGCCGCACGATGGACACACTGCAACATGGCCGATGTCGCTGGCCTGGATAAATAACTTCTGCCCGCAGGTGCACTGCACACAAAATTTATTTTCGTTCATCGCCATCGCGGCCAACTCCCGAGCCTATAAGTCCGCCGGATCGCCCACAGGGGCCGATTCTTCTGGAATCTCCACCACATGATGCGGACGATACAGCGTAAACACCATGCCCGTTAGCAGCAAGGCCGACCCCAGCAGAAACCATACCGTCGGCAACGAATGTGTCAAAATCGCCTCCCAGATCAGCGTCAGCGGATATGCCGCATTGCTGAACGTAGCCACACGCGACGGAGGCTGGCGGGTTATCGACCAGTTGAAAAGAAAAAAACCGACGACCGCTATGCCCACGCTGATGTACAGCAAGCCCGCCCAGGCCGTGGGCGCAATGGTATGCCAGTGCAGCGCCAGTGCATCGGGCATGGCAATCGGTATCGACATCATGGTACCAATCACAAAAACCCACAACTGGCAGTTCAAGCTGCCATAACGCTGATTGAAGGGACGGGAATATACCAGATAGCCTGACCATGTCACCGTTGCCAGCAACAACATCAGATCTCCCCGGAAATACGTACCGCTTAAGTGCAGGCCCGATTGTATCAGAATGGTCAACACTCCCGCGGTCGCCAAAACCGCGCCCGTTATCACCGCTGCGCTCCACCGCTCAATGCGCCGCAGGCACGCCATGATCGTAACAATCACCGGGGTGTTGGCGTACATCATCGCCGCATGAGATGCGTTGGCCCACGCCACCCCCTGGAAAAATGCTATCTGATTGATCGGCACACAAAACATCCCCAGCAACGCCAGAAATTTATAATCCCGCCGGGCAATCCGCCGCAGGTCTTTCTTCCACATCAGAAAAATTAAAATCACCAGGGCCGCGATCCCAAAGCGTAACACCCCCCCCAGTATCGGAGGAAATGATTTAACCGCGTATTGCACCGCAATCGCCGTAAACGATGTCAACAGCGTCAACAGCAGCAGCGCCGAAAGATCCACCGGCTTGGGGCCATGGGGTACCGCTACAGGCACCTCTCCGGCCGGCGGTTGAACACCACCACATGGCGGCGCAATAGAATCTGGGTTTTCACTCGACACGGCTGGTACTCTTTGCTCAACGACATTATTTACGAATCAGCACCGCATCCAGCCAGTCCACCCGGCCACGCACGCCATAACGGCCCGCATCCACCGCCTTCAAGGTCAGCGTCTGCACACCCGCCACAGGCACATGCACCACCGCAGCTCTCATCCCCGTCTGCAAATGCTTGCCGGAATAAACTATCTTGCCATCCGCCAGGATAACTACATTGGCCCGTCCGTAGGAACCTGCGGAATCATCCATCGCCGGCCGCACCATGAAATATTTGTACAAACCTCCCAGCTTGTACGTTACACTGCAATTGACATGCACTCCCAGCCCGTGCGCAAACACCTTTCCATTCATCCGTAGCCGCCGACCCGTCACACACCGGTTGTTGCGTATTGGCCGGTTGTCCCCGATCCACGACACCTGATGAATTCCGGTCGGTGTCAGATCGGTCAACCACACCGCGCGTCCACCCACAATCCCAATATGCGCTACTTCGCGAATCGGCACAGAAATAGTTTTGCCGGCGGGATCCACCAGTGATAATTTCCCGTCTGACCAGTCGAATTTTGGTGTCCGCAGGGATGCCCCATTAAGTAATACTATGCGGGCCCCCGGTTCCGGCCCCGTTGGCAACGTCGCAACGCCGCCCAGAATAACGTGATTAACCCGGCTTATCGGAATGGTCGTATTGCCCAGATTGCTTTGGAACACAATGTGCTTACGGCCAATTTTTACTACCGCCCCCGCCAGGTGGGAATTGTTGTTAAAATACAAACTGTCATGATCCGCCGCCGAATCAGGTATTGCCACCTCCTCCGATCGCCGCAAACCCGCTACTGCGCTTAACGGAATGTGCACAACGCCCAAACCTGCCGCATGGAAAATTATATTCTCATGTCGCGTGCCCACCGGATAGCCCGGCAGAACATCATGGTCACGCAGCACCAGTTGCCACGCGGACACCGCAGGTACCAGCACCGCCTTTCTAAGTTGCACCGCTAGAATATCCGCGGCTGGCATTCTCCGGATCCCATGCCCTTTCTCCCGCACCTCGATATCCCCCGGACAACTCCATTGCAAGATCTGAACTTTGTTCATCCGCACAAACTCATGCTGGCCCGCGGCTACTTTCGCCATTGTGATATTCCAGCGCAGTGGCGTTGGCCCAACCGCCGCCCGGGCCGGCAATGCCCACAGCATGATCATGAATGCCGCAGGCACGCCAAGCCAGTTTCCCAGCCGCCGTACTCGTAAACTCAGCCCGAATTGTGCCATACCAGTGCTCACTTTTGCAGAACCGGCAAAAGCCGATCAGGAATCTGCAGGATAATCAACGCCATCGCCGTGCCATAGCTGAACCCGGCATTCCCATGCCAACTGCCATCCGCATCTTGCCGGTCCAGCAGAGTTTTAGACATCGCCGGCCACCACGCATTCCACCATTTACCACCCGCCAAAAACATTGCCTGCGTGCCATAGTAATTCCCATAGAAAAAATTGTACTGATTGTTGGCCGGCGTGCCAGGCCGAACACTTAGCAGATAATGCACCCCCGCCGCCACCGCCTTGCCCCGGTACACCCCGGCATAGAAAAGCAATGCCACACCCGCCGCCGAACGCGGCATCATGGATCCGGGCGAGCCCAGCATATAACTGAATCCTCCATCCGGGTTCTGTAATTGTCGTACAAACGAAATCGCCTTCAAAATTGTCCGATGCGGCACGGCAATTCCTGCCTGCCGCGCCGCCCGCAGTGCCATCACCTGGCATATTGTAACGGAAATGTCCGCGGGCATCGGCATGGGTTGGTAACGCCATCCTCCCTGCTGATTTTGCGTTTCCACAATCAACCGCACGGCACGTTGAAGTTTTCGCCGCAACGACCGCTCATGTGATTCCCCATATACCTCCGCCAAAAACAGCGTCGCAAACCCTTGCCCGTACATCGGCGCACCGTCATTGGCATCGGCGATCAACCCCGTCGGCTGGCACTGCGAAAGCACATAGCCAATCACCTTTTGACAATTGCGCCCATAACGCCCCTGCCCGGGCAAATTACCCCCGGCAATAAATGCCAACCCACCCAACGCAGATACCGCTACCGAATTCATCGATCCAAAAGATCCATTGGCCTTCTGCCGTTTGGCCAGCCAAGACAAACCCTTGGCCACAGCTCGTAGAACCTGCGGCGTAAGGGCATGGCGCAGCGTACTGCGGTGACCAAAAATCAGCGTGTTCCTGTTGACTCCAGCCGCCCGGCAGCCACGTCGGCCTGATCCCGCAAGCATAAACACTGCCACTGCCGCCAATACCAATACGCGCGAAGATTTTCGCGACATTGACCACCTGCGGCAACGCTTTGTCTCGTTCAAGCCAGTCTCCAGTTGTAATTTCAACCTCACAACATCCCTTTCGATGCGCCGCCCCACGGCCAAGTTCCTTTAAGGCCCTTAAATTCAGTTTAATCGTCCGCCAGACTTTCGCCAAACGGCTCATGGAGGCACAAGCAAAATGGTACTCACCGCCCCAACCATCAGTCCATCGATTATTTTTCTTGGTGCTGCCGGCCCCTATAAACTCTCTGCCATACTCCGTTGATCGTGGCCGCCAGGCGGCCGGCACCACATGCTCGTCCCACCATGCCCATAAAGCCGCGACCGTTGGTCGCGCCATCTTTCACGGCCCGAAATCAAATTTTTCGTTTACCAGCTTCACCATGAAATCCAATTATCTCCACCTTGCCGCCAACTCTCAACCCGCATTCAACACTCCCGCCCCATGAAGCCGCGGGCATTGTGCCCGCGCGTTGTCCGCACCCAACCACCGCCCGCTGACCGCCCCCCACCCCGAAAATCCGAGCCGCGCCCGTAAGGAAGCGGCCCATCACCCATCAACCGATGCGTATTTGCCCCATTTTAGCCCATCCGAAACCTCACCCCAAACCCTGCCAGATCATTGTCGTTTAGCCGCACCGCTTGCAATGCGTGCCCCGTGGTTAGCCGCATCCGCTTGCGGTGCGATCATCCGGAAACAACGCACCACCCCGCTCCCCCGTCCTTGGTGTACCGGAGTTTATCCTGGTTGCCTTTAATAACATTTAGCCATCGGGATGTCCATTGTGGTTTAATCTTTCCCGTTGTCATTCGCCTGAGTCAATCTTCCTTCTCGTTCTCCGCGCCCCGGTGCGCACACGGTGGGAATTTCTCGCCCGAGAGCGGGCGTAAAATGCCGATACAGTTCCACATATTGCTATAATTCAATTCCATCCAACCGCTGGACAACCAGTAAATCATCCCTTATCATTGAATTTAGTTCCATCACAATTCGTTGGGCCGCCTCAGGCATGGCACCTCGCCGGAAAATTCCGCTCGTCACCCGTCGGAAATGTGGGTAATTGAAAGGTTTGTGGGACGAACACGAACTCAAAAAATGTTTTTAGCTCGTAACGGGCTATTGCTGCGTCGCCGGCACCGGCACGATGCCCTTGAACTTCTCAAGCTCCTTCTTAACGAGGCGGATCAGACGAGAATCGTTGATGACAGCTTTCTGAGCCCGTTCATACCACGCCTTCGCTTTCGCCATATTCTTCGGCACGCCCTCGCCACGTTCGTAGAGGATACCTATTTTATACATGGCTAATCCATCCCGTCTGGCCGCCGCCTTACGATACCAAGCCATGGCCTTGGCATAATCCTGCGGCACACCGCGTCCGTGCTGGTAGCAGAGGCCGATGCCATCCATCGCGAATGGGTCGCCCTTGACCGCAGCCTTGCGGAACCAAATCATCGCCCGGCTGCTGCTCTGGGCGACCCCAAGCCCCCTCAGATATTGGAAACCGATGAGGCCCATCCCGCCCGCGTCGCCTCCGGCCGCCGCGCGGCGATACCAAGACATGGCCTTGGCGTAATTCCGTGGTAAACCGTGGTGGCCAGAATTATAAAGCGTGCCGATGCAGGCCATGGCGTGCGCATCGCCCTTGGCTGCCGCCTTGCGCCACCATTCGGCCGCCGCATGAAAATCTTTTGGCACACCGTTGCCCGACGCGTAAAGTGCTGCGATGTTGTCCATGGCGGGGGTGTAGCCCATAGCTGCCGCTTTACGATACCATGCCATCGCGCTGTGGTGATTCTGAGGTACTCCGCGACCGTAGTCGTGGAGGATCCCGATGCCGTCCATAGCAGGGGCATATCCCCGGGCCGCCGCCTTGCGGTACCATGCCATAGCCTCGTGGTAATCCTGAGGAACACCGTGGCCGTTTTCGAAGAGAAACCCGATGCTGGTCATAGCAGGGGCATATCTCCGAGTCGCCGCCTTGTGGAACCATTTCATGGCCTCACGGTAATTCTGAGAGACACCGTGGCCGTGCGCGTAAAAAAAACCGATGCTGTCCATAGCAGGGGCATATCCCCGGGCCGCCGCCTTGCGGTACCATGCCATAGCCTCGTGGTAATCCTGGGGGACACCGTGGCCGTGCGCGTAAAAAAAACCGATGCTGTCCATTGCCCTCATGCTCCCCATAGCCGCCGCCCTGCGATACCACGTTATTGCCCGGCTGTAGTCCTGCGGCACGCCATGGCCATGAGCGTACACCCATCCGACGTCATACGTGCCGCGTGTACTGCCGGCCGCGGCGGCCTTGCGAAACCAGGAAATGGCCCGGATGTAATCTTTTTTCACACCGCGACCCTCGATGTAAGCCAGACCAAGTCTGTCCATAGCAGTGGGATTGCCCCCGGCCGCCGCCTGGCGAAACCAGCGCAACGCCCGACCGTAATCCTTCGCGATCCCCCAGCCTTTCTCGTACAAGCAGCCGAGCTCTGTCATTGCGGCAACGTCGCCCGCTCGCGCATCCTTACGAAGGTTTGCGATCTTTGTTTGGCTTACGGTTGTGTCGCTGGCCGCTTGCTTTTTATGGCATCCACAGAGAATCAGGGAAAATAAGCAAAGTATTGATAACACCACTCGGCCCGCGCCGGTTGGCGAGCCATATATCGAAACAGGGCGGAACGTACGCATAGTTTAAGCCACTCCGGGGCGGCCGCGAATTGTGCGGCAGCCCGTATTCATGGTGCAGATTTTTTGCCGGCCGAGACGACTAAATAAGGAACATAAACGGATTCTCTACGTGCCCACCACATACGGACCTCGCGCAAGGCTCGACGGATCTCACGGGGCCTCAGGTGGAGGCGGAACCTCAAAGTCAGGATGAGGATTATATGTATGCGTAGCGATGAAGCGCTCATCCCAGTGGCCAAAGAGTTCACCGAACTGTTCCACTAGTTCATTCTCCTCCTGTTCCTGCCTTACCAGCCAAGGGGGCGCAGACCCGATTGTTGGTCCATTCCATGGGGTTGTGGTGCAGCTAGTCCGAATAGGTAGACGCAGCTTGTCGCGCAGATATTCGAGGATCGCCAGGCTTAGGATTTCCGCCAGCATTGGCATCGGCAGAGGTAGTTGGCGTGGCGGGGGGAATGACCATGGGGAAGGGCTCAGCGACGGAGTGACCGGTGCCGGTGCAATGGGAATCGATTCTGGCGTGGGATAGGCCAGCGGTTGCACGCCGATCCCCGTACTCCGACCGAGCGAGATTAATATCGTCGCCATCCCGCTCGCATCCACCCTTCCTACCGGCCCATCACCCACAAACTGATACGTATCCGCACCGTTGATGTAACCCGCCGGATCCTGGCTGATCCATGTGCCCAGCGACGGCGAATACCAGCGGGCGCGTTCGTAATACAGGCCCGTTACGGGATCAAGGGCCATGCCTTGGTAGAGATTGTTCACCATGGGCACCGTGCCGGCCGGCGTGCCGGTCCAGTTGGCGTTGAGGATAATGATGTTGCCGTAAGGTGAATAAACATACCTTTGCACTACGTTCCACGTCCCCGTGGCGGCGTCATAGCCGATCGCGGCGGTCGTATTCCAATTCGCATCTTGAATAAAATAAAGCCGATAATTTGGCTGGATTACACCGGCGGAATACGTATCCTGCAAGACCGGGGCGTTGATATATGCCGCCGACCAGACCATCTGCACCGTGACGTTGGCCGCTGCCGTTCCACCGGTCCGCACCTCGATCAACTGCCACGAACTCGTGTAGTACAGATAGTTGGTGGTTCCGGCCGGCAATTGGCTGGTGCCCTGCGGATACGTGGCAGTGACCGCGTAGCCTTGGGCGTTATACGTATATTGCGCGATCACCGCGCCAGCGGAATTCTTCACTTCCACCAAGCGGTTCCAGGCATCATAAATAAGAGTGTCGCCGTTCTGATCGGCAATCATATTCCCATTGGCGTCATAAACAGGCGTGCTGGCAGTACCGGATATCGTTGTGATCTGATTCTGGGCGTTGGCCGTTCTGGCCTGCGTGGAACCATTGCTGGTGAACGACGACCAATTCCCCTGGGCATCGAGGTTCCAGGATTGATATGATGCGCCACCACGGGTTACACTGGCCAACCTGTTCAATGAATCATACGTGTAGGTTTCGCTGTAGGCACTATCGAGGACATTGTTTTTGGCGGTAACATTGGAATTGCTATCATACGAATAGGTGTAACTATCCACCGTTGTGCCGGA
>JAJYDW010000075.1 GCA_021790385.1 Planctomycetota bacterium | reverse complement strand
GTCGCGGCCCGGCTGGTGCGGGGCCAAGTTGGCCCAGGGTAATCTCGTCCACGGCGGCAGGCCACTGCCCTGTTATCCGCCTTGCGTAATAATCGGCTGGATGTAAAAGTTCCGGTCGTACGTAAATCCGAATCCGTAGGCCGCCTGGAACCCATTGCGGAATATCGCCAAAAATGGCGCGATCATATCCGTGCCCACATTGAGCACATCATTGGGTTTCAGGAAAATGTCCGGCTCTTCGCCGTCAAAAATTGCCTGCAAATTGACCTGTATAATGGTTTCTTGACTCTTGCCGATCCGCCGAATCAGTTCACACCGCCGCGGTATTGCCAATGCACCCAAATTGCCCGCCGCTGCCACCGCCATCTTCAGTGTAATGCGCTGTCCCGTGAGCGTATAGACGCCCGGCCGGTTCACATTGCCCATCACATAATAATACTGCGGCTTGGCGGACGGAATGCGGATGATATCACCGGGCCGGATGATGATGTTCTCGCGGGGATTACCTTCCAGCAGCTTGCGTACCCGGATTCGGATCACCATATCCTTATACGGCAGCTTTTCTTTCTGCTGCGTCATGTTTGAAAAGTGATACCTCGCCGTACGAACCGGCTTTACCGGCGATGGCATCGTGGTGATGCCTGGCGCTTTCTTCGATGACAACGGCACCCAGTGATGGTTCACATACACGAAATGCTTGTGTGGAGCATGGCCTGACGATTCCAGAGATTTCGTCAGCAAGTCCTGTTCCTTCTTGAGCAACTTCGCGGAGTTTTTGCCATGATGTGTCTCCGACGATTCAATCTCGCGTTGCAACGCCTTAAGTTCCTGGGCCGTGCTGGCGGTGCCACCCGTAGAACTGTTTGTACTCGGAGCCTGTGACGCCACATGCGTATGTTCCGCCTTGACCTTGTTTTCCGGGGAACGGATCACATAAATCCAGCGCACACCCTGGTCCGGCGTGGGGTTGCCCGCCAGCGCCAATGCATCAAGCAGCCGAAAACTAGGCGAGGTGATGTTGTACGTTCCAGCGCGCGCGCCACCAATGATCGAAAACACCCGGCGCTTCGCCTGGGTTAAATCCACATTCACCTGCGGACCAGGCTGATGCGGTCCCGGCGGAGACATCTCCCCGCTTTGAATCAAAATTTGCACAATGCGCCGCCGCAACTGCCGCGTTGTCAAGCCTTTTGCCTTGATGGTACCAATAAAATCCAGCGTGATATCGCCCTGCGTATTGATCTGCCGGGTCTGCACCGATTCCTGATCCGGCACTACCAGTTGAAACACGGAAACCGTTACCACGTCGCCTGCTCCAAGCACATAGGGACGGGTGGACGGAACAAGATCTGCCACCGTTGGATGCCAGGAATCCGGCCATGGTCCAGGCGGTGGATCATTCACCGCCAATGAATTCAAAATCGGCCACGTGACCGGTTCCACATCGCCCCACGGATTGGCCTTATCAAACCGCCCCACCTCCGCCGGATTCATAAACGAATTTCGTAGGTTCAAATAGTTGCTTAAATCGCTGCCCGCATTGGAACAGCCAACCAGCGAGCCAACGGCGCTTGCCAGCACACACAAGCCCAGCACTCGCCCCAGCCGCCCACCCTTCACCATTGGAGCCGGACCAGCAACAGGATCCAGTTGATTTTCCTTTTGTGCCACGCGATCAGCCATGCGCAACCTTTCATCACATGTTACTTATGCCCGCGACTTATAAACTAACCGCCGCGACTTTGAATCACATCCCGACTTCTTCTTATCAAGAAAATGGCCTGGCCATTGCCAACCATTTTAACCAATCTTCCGCCACTTGTCAGCCCACCTTTCCTGC
The DNA here is from genome assembly GCA_021790385.1 of Planctomycetota bacterium. Classification (GTDB taxonomy): domain Bacteria; phylum Planctomycetota; class Phycisphaerae; order WQYP01; family WQYP01; genus JABEVA01. The sequence continues at coordinate 10,687 of JAJYDW010000075.1, read as the reverse complement.
TTACCTGCGGCTTAAAGCCCAAGTTCGCCAGTCTCCCGATTTACGCCCCCTTCAATGGCCACCACCACGCCAATGCGGCCCAAGCCACTGGCCATGTTGATTTATCCTGCCGCAACTGTCAAGCCCAAACCGGGAACTCAAGGCTGCAGTACTCCGGATTTCTCCGGTCATCGTGGAATTATCGGCCATCCGACCCCAATTTCTGTCCTATACTTGTCCAAAACGCCTCCATCCAACACATTTTGCCCGATGCAGACGCCCACTGCCGCACAACGCTAATGGTCTGTGGGGGTACGCTGTAAACCAGCCGGATCGTTTCTAGAGGATATCTTCTATGGGAATCAAGACCCCTCGCCGCAGCACGCCCATAGCCGTGAAGCAGATCGCCTTAACTGCGATCCGGGGTATATTTGCATTGAAATCAGCGGTTCTGACTGGCATAGCGCTGGATAAATGTTTCGTAGTCAGCCGGCGTATCGATACCATGCGGGGCAAAAGGCACATCATGCACCAGAATTGTGGCTCCCATGAATAATGCCCGCAACTGTTCGAGTTTCTCGTATTCTTCCAATATACAAGGTGGATGGGCTGCCAACCGCAGGAGAAAGTCTCGACGATAGGCGTACACACCCAGATGCTGACGATAGATCAAGTGCGGCCCACCTGCCCTTGAAAGTCCGCCATCGGTGCGGCAATAGGGAATAACACTGCGGGAAAAGTACAAGGCCCGCCCCGCCGCGTCCACCACTACCTTTACCACGTTAGGATTGGCGATGGCGGCAGAATCGGTAATGCGGACGGCCGCGGTAACCATTTCCCGCGGGGCCACGGATACCGCTCCATTTTCGGATACCGCAGAAGCGGCTATCAGCCTCGCCAGATCATCAATGGTCTCCGGTGGAATTTCCGGTTCATCCCCCTGCACATTCAAAAAATATTGGTAATGGGCAAATTCCGGCCGCTGGGCAACTTCGGCAACGCGATCGGTGCCGCTGCAATGCGTGGTCGCAGTCAGCACCGCCCTGCCGCCAAAACTTTCCACAGCCCGCACAATGCGCTGGTCATCCGTGGCCACAATCACCTCCTGCACGTGACGCGCCTGACGAACCTGATCCACCACATGCTGGATCAGAAACTTGCCGGTAGCCTTGAGCAGCGGTTTGCCCGGGTAACGCGAGGATCCAAAACGGGCGGGAATCACGGCAAGAACGGACATGACAGGCTCCTGATAACCCATGACCATGGGAAAGTTTCATGATGATTCGGGTGGCGACACCGGCGGGGGAACAATTTCGGCATGGGCTTTAGACAACTGCCGGAACGCTTCTTCCACCGCCTGGGGAATAACGCGCACTTGCCCCACCACGGTCATGAAATTGATATCGCCGCTCCAGCGGGGCACGACATGAATATGGACGTGCCCAACCACGCCGGCGCCCGCACAGCGGCCAATGTTAATGCCGATGTTAAATCCCTGTGGATTCATCGCCACCTGAAGAATTTTCTGGGCGTGGGCGGTCAGTTCCATCGATGCGGTGCGTTCCGCCACGGAAAGCTCCGTTAAATCCGGCACATGGCGGTATGGAGCAATAAGCAAATGGCCGTTGACATAAGGGTAGCGATTCATCAACAACATGCAGTCCGGCGTGCGGGCCACCACCAGGTTACGCTGATCCAGTTGCGGAGCAAGGGCCAGGTCGCACAGGAAACAATTTTTGCCGTCACCGGAAACACTGCGGATGTAATCCAGCCGCCATGGTGCCCAGAGAATATCAGTCATAAATTCACCACACGCGTTTATTTTACCGGTGGTATGCTAGAATAATCGGACTGCGGGGTCAAGAAAATGACTGTACGAAAGGATCAGGTGTATAAGTGAATAGCAAGAACGAAGAAGGCAGGTCCGCTTCCAATGCCACTCCAGCCGCGGCCCCGTGCGCCATTGTGATTTTCGGTGCCACCGGCGATTTGACGGCGCGCAAGCTGATTCCCGCCATTTATAATCTGACCCGCGATGGGGTTTTACCGCGGTCCACAGTGGTGATTGGCTTTGCCCGTCGGCCCAAAACTGATGAACAATTCCGGCAGGAAGTTCTGGATGGCGTCATCAAGTTTTCCCGCTCGCGTCCGGTCGAACCCGCTGTCTGGAATGATCTCTCCAGCCGCATCTTTTATCATCAAAGCACCTTTGAAGATGCCGCGGGCTATCGCAGCCTGGCCCAGCGGTTGACCAAGCTCGACCAAACCCACGACCTCGGCGGCCGGCGGCTCTATTATCTTTCCACCAGCCCCGTGGAATTCGGTACCATTGTGGACCAATTGCTCGAAACAGGCCTCGGAAACTTCGACCCCTTCAACCAGGCCGCCTGGCGCCGCATTATTGTGGAAAAGCCATTTGGCCGCGATCTGCAAACCGCCCGCGACTTAAACACGCATATTAATCGCGCATTTGACGAATCTCAGGTCTACCGAATTGACCATTATCTCGGTAAGCAGACGGTTCAAAACCTGATGGTCTTTCGTTTCGCCAACGGCATTTTTGAGCCTATCTGGAATCGCCGCTACGTAGATCATGTGCAGATTACCGTTGGCGAAACCATCGGTGTGGAAGGCCGCGGCGGATATTTTGAAACTGCCGGTACGTTGCGCGACATGGTGCAAAATCATCTGATGCAACTTCTGGCCCTGGTGGCCATGGAACCACCCGTCGCCCTCGACGGCGATGCCATTCGAGATGAAAAACTCCGCGTTCTTAGGTCCATTCCGCTCTTCGGCGGCAAGGATGTGGCCGAGCGGACCATTCGCGGGCAATACACCCCCGGACAGGTTAACGGCCAGCCCGTAATTGGGTATCTGCAAGAGCGCGGCGTGCATCCGGACAGCACCATCGAAACCTATGCGGCGGTGAAACTCTTCATTAACAATTGGCGCTGGCACGGAGTGCCGTTTTACCTGCGCAGCGGCAAATTAATGAAACGGCAAGGCTCGGAAGTCAACATCCATTTTAATTCCGCACCAGGCGTGCTCTTTAATGCCCAGGCCAATCGCGTGTCGCGCAATGTGCTGACTCTGCGCATTCAACCCGGCGAGGGAATTTCGTTGCTGATCAACGCCAAGCGACCGGGTACGGCCACCAAAATCGCCCCCGTTCACATGGATTTTGAATACCATGAAGCCTTCGGCAGCTATTCGCCGGAAGCCTATGAACGGCTGCTTTTGGATGCCATTCTCGGCGATTCCACGTTATTTATCCGCCGGGATGAAGTGGAATGCTCCTGGGCTATTATTGACGGCATCGAACAGGGTTGGGAGCAGGGTTTATCACCCCTGACCCGGTACGAACCGGGAACCTGGGGGCCAGTGGAAGCAGATGCGCTGTTGGCCCAGGATGGCCGATTGTGGGACGCCTTGGGTTCGAACGATCGGGATAAGGTTCCGCAGTGATGGCCCAGGATCACTGCTACAGACCGGAACCGGCCGGGGCTTTTTTGGCCTGAAAGCCGGTCGCGGTCATAGAACAGTTTATTTTGAAGAAAGGATCGGCCCCATGGCGGTTTGTCAGATAAGTTTTTTTAGTGCGGCTATTCAAAAGGCGGCCGGCATGAACGTGATTATTCCGGAAAAGCTTAAAGGCCGCGCCCCGGTGCTGTACCTGCTGCACGGCCTATCCGATGACTATACCGCCTGGTGCCGGCGCACCAGCATTGAGCGATACGTATCTGACATGAAGCTGATCGTCGTCATGCCCGACAGCAACCGCGGCTGGTACACCAACAGCATCAATCCACCGGGGTTGAAATTTGAAGATCATATCATGCAGGATGTCATCGGTTTTGTGGAGCGGACATTTCCGGTCATTCGCGAGCGCCGGGGCCGGGCCATTGGCGGACTCTCCATGGGGGGATACGGTGCCGTTAAACTGGCTCTCAAGTATCCGGATGTATTCTGCTGCGCCCATTCGCACAGCGGAGCGCTGACACGCCTGGCCGCCCTGGCCCAATCCACACAGACGGACGCGTATATTCTTGAAGCCAGGGCCATCTTCGGTACTGCCGCCATCGGCGGCCGCGATGATTGCCCGGCCCTGGCCGCAGCCTGCCCAAAAAACCTCCGCCCGCATCTGTGGATCGACTGCGGCACACAGGATTTCCTGCTTCAGGACAGCCGTACCATGCACCGCCATCTGCTGAAGCTCAAGTTTAAACATACGTATCATGAATATCCCGGGGCCCACGCCTGGTCCTACTGGGACGCCCATATTCAAGATGCCCTGAGGTTTCACGCAAAGAATCTTAAAATTTAAATGGACCGGCTTGCCACAACAGATGCAGCCTGTCTGCAAACCAGGATCGATTGCCATGCGGGAACTCGGGCTGGCCGGTTATGTATGATAATCCGCATTGATGGTGATGTACTGGCGGGATAAATCGCAGGTGTACACGCGGCAGGCGAATGCCCGTCCGGTACCCAGGTCCACGGTGATATCCAGTTCTGAATGTTTCATGGCCTGCTGAACCGTGCCAAGATGGACCTGGGTGGGCTGCCCATTTTTGAAAACTGTTACCTTGCCCACCTGGCATGTGCAGCGATCGGCACGCATCCTGGCTCCGGAATAACCGGCCGCACTGACAAACCGGCCCCAGTTCGGATCGCCACCATGGATGGCCGTTTTCACCAGTGGACTGTTGGCAATGGCCATGGCGGCCTTACGTGCATCCGCGGCGGAAGCTGCGCCGGAAACCCGGACGCGCACCAGTTTGGTGGCACCTTCGCCGTCGAAGGCAATCTGCCGGGACAGGGCATCACACACCTCCAGGAGGCCGGCCTGAAACTTTTCCCATTCCGGCCCGGTGTTTCGCAGCACCCGGTGGCCCGCCAAGCCATTGGCCAGGCACGCAAAAGTATCGCTCGTACTGGTATGTTGATCCACTGTAACGCAGTTAAATGTGTCATTCACAACCGATTTCACCGTCTGCCGCAACAGCGGTGCAGCTATGGCCGCATCCGTCGCCACGTACGCCAGCATGGTGGCCATGTTCGGCGCAATCATCCCCGAGCCTTTGCACACACCGGCAATCCGTACCGACGCGCCGCCAAGACGCACGGTTATCGCGGCCATTTTTACCCGCGTATCGGTGGTTAATATCCCTTCGGCAAACGCCTGGCCGCCCGATTGGCTGTCGCTGATTTCACCAGCCAACCGGGGAATTCCGGCACGCAGCTTGGCCATCGGTAAAAAATGCCCGATCACTCCGGTGCTGCCGGGCAGAATCATCGCTGGGGTTACGGTCGGTATTTGCGGGATCAGGGATTCAGCTGTCAGTTGGCACATTTCCCGGGCGTCGTGGATGCCGCGCCGGCCCGTACAGACATTGGAACATCCACTGTTAATGATACAACCGTGAAGATGGCCGCTGCGCATATTCCGTCGGCCCACGATAATCGGAGCACCCACAATTTTATTACGGGTGAATACGGCGGCGGCAGCGGCAGGCACCCTGCTTACGAGCATGGCCAGATCCGGTTTATTGGATTGTTTGATGCCGCACCGCAGCGCCCCGGCTAAAAAACCGGGAACACTGGTAATCGTTTCATTGGCCATGATCAAATCCGCCTGGGTATAAGGGCCGAGCCTTGGACGCAAATCCTTCAGGAATTCCCGCCGGGTCCGATGTTTTACCATGGACAAGCAGAATCGCAAGCGCCCGCGTGGTCCCCACTATTCCTTATTCCGCATCCCGGCCAAACCCGAGCCGCGTCTGCTTGCCACACGAGCCGCTGGGGTTATCCCAGCGGCCTCACATACCAGCCAGACCCACCGCCGGGACTGGCCATCACGCCCTACTCCGGCCACCCTGGTGGCCACGCCTTCCTCATCCACTGCTGGCCTGAACTCTGAACTCCGAAATCTCAAATAATAAACACCACCTCTGTTCATCCAAGAGACGCTGGAGCCAAACATTATCCTTCTCCAGTTCACGCAGACGCCATACCGCCGCTTCCGACATCTGTCCAAACTTCCGTCGCCACGTATAAAACGTGACGTTGCTGATCCCATGCCTCCGGCACAATTCAACCACCGTCTTATCACCGGCATCTACCTCCCGCAGTATCGACACCATCTTTTCTTCACTGAACCGCTTCTTCCTCATACAACTTCCAATCCTTGCGTTACCGTAAAGTCTATACGAACTACTGGCGGCATTTTAGGGGCGCAGGACAACTGCCAAAATCAACTGCAAGCGACGCCAATGGCCAGCGGTGATATGAAACCGATAGGATGAACCCATCGGCTCGCGTCCTGGACACGTGGAGGGCGGGATCACATGCAAATGCCTGTGCTACACTGGGGCAAGCCGGCTACGGGCGGGCGCAAATGGCTTAGCGGAGGCGAAATGCGCCCGGCCAATCCCGATGGCTTGCTCCTTGCCGCGGAGGCCTGTCCCGGCCGAGCCGGGAGATTTCGGCATCCATGCCTCAAGCGGCCAGCATTAAGCTCGGCAGTGAGCCAAGTTCGGATTGGTAACGTTTGGCGGTCAAGATGGCCACGCAGCAAGGGGTAGAACGGATGACGCTGCACACTTTGTCGATTCAATACTTTCCATAAATGGGACCGAAGTTCCGGCACGCGGCAAAGTCGGCGGCCTGCGGCTCGTTGGCACCAAAGGCTGTCCATGCGCCAGGACGGAATATGCGTTCCTCCGGCACATTATGCATATACACCGGAATGCGGAGCATCGCCGCCAGCGTTATCAGCTCGTGACCGATGTGCCCGCTGGAAAACGCACAGTGGTTGGCCCCCCAGTTGTTCATCACCGTATACGCATCACGGAACACTCCCTGCCCCGTACAACGCGGTGCAAACCAGGTGGTTGGCCACGTTGGGTTGGTCCGGCGATCCAGAGCATCGTGGACGGCCGGTGGCAGATCCACCGTAACACCCTCGGCTATTTGCAGGGCCGGGCCAAGGCCCTTGATTAAATTCAGCCGTGCTGCCGTTACCGGCATTGCACCACGCGTGCGGAAGCGCACGGAAAAACCACCGCCACGGAAATATTCGTACATCGCCGGGCACCATTCCGCGGCACCCAGGCAATCACGTGCCTCCTGCGGCGTAATCTGCCACCATGGCTTCATGCCTGGATGACCGTCCACCGTCTGGCAACCCGTGCCATCCAGGGCTGCCGAACCGCTGTTAATTAAATGCAGAATACCGCCTTCAGCCGCACCTTGAAGCTGATGACCGGTAGCCCGATGCACTGCCTGTGGGCTCCAATAGGTACGCACATCAGCAAATATCTGTGCGGCTCCGGTAAGCAGGTGGCCCAAGAGCATGGTGGCACCGTTCAGGGCATCGTTTTCGGTGGCTACCATAAACGGCTGCCGAATGCCGTTCCAATCAAAGGAGGAGCAGAGTATCGTTTCCAAGAAGTCCCCATTGGGATAATGGTCGGTCCATTGGCGTTGTCCCTGAAAGCCGGCCGCAATGGCGTTATGCCCCAGGGCCTCTTCGCCAAAACCAGCCTCCGCCAGGCGCGGATTACCAATCATCAGATCACGTACTATCAACGTCATCTTCACACAATGTTCGAGTTCCCTGTTTTTTTGCACCTTGCTGCGACGACGCCCCGCACTGTTGCCATCCATCCCCTCCCGACAGTTGGCCTTGGTCCAGTCCAGAGCGTACTTAAACTCCCTGGCATCATAGATGTTGCGGTCGATGCGGCGGGCAAGTTCGGTCATATCCACACTCATCACCCGCATACCCAGGTAGCTTTCAAAAAATGCGTTGTCCACCGCCGATCCGGCAATGCCCATGGACACGCCGCCGATGGCGCAATAGGACTTTCCACGCATCGTCGCCACCGCCAGGCCGGCACGGGCAAACTGCAGCAGTTTCTGCTGGACATCATCCGGAATGGCGGTGTCCGTGGCTTCCTGCACATCGTGACCGTAGATATTAAACGCCGGCAACCCCTTGTGCGTGTGGGCCGCTCCTACCGCTGCCAGATAAACTGCGCCTGGCCTTTCCGTACCGTTAAACCCCCAGACGGCTTTGGGCATCAGAGGGTCCATATCCATAGTTTCTGAACCGTAGCACCAGCAGGGGCTGACGGTGATGGATACGCCAACATTGTGCGAAGCAAACTTTTGCGCACATTTGGCCGCTTCGGCAATGCCGCCGATGGTGCTATCCGCCAGCACACATTCCACCTTGGTGCCGTCAGCGTGGCGCAATTTAGACGTGAGCAGGGCAGCAACGCTGCGGGCCATATCCATGGTTTGTTTTTCCAGGGATTCGCGTACGCCATCCCGCCGGCCATCAATAGTTGGGCGGATACCAATTTTGGGATTCTCGCCAACCAGACGATTCTTGGGTTTATTCACGACGATTGTTTCCATCTTAGCCACGAGATTACCCTTTCGACATTAATGCCTGACCAACCTGAATGATTCGTAGCTGGCAACCTGTCCGACTTTTATTAATTTACCCGCCGACCACCAACGGCTCAACGCACACCGCGACCACAAAAAAGTGTAACACGAAGCGTCAGCAATGCCTAGCGCCGGACTTGGGACAATTGGAAGCGGGCAACATTCAGCGGTCAGCGATCAGTGGGCAAATCAGTGGCGGGCAAGATTCTCGTCTTCCTCCCCATGGCCGGACGGCTGAGCACATTGCGCCCGGCCAATCTCGAGGGCTTATTACTAGCCACATCGGGATTTCGGCATCAATGCCTCAAACGGCCGGGCTGGGGGATGAGGATTGTGGAGTTAGCCGCGGTGATGGGAACATCTGCCGGCTACGAGCGAGCAAGGTGCCATCGCCCCACCACTGCCAGTTGGCTACGGGCAGGCGAGGCGGCCACCAGCAAGGAACCGATGATGGATAGCCGCGGTCCGGAACCGGGCAAAGAAAACTTCCACGCACGCCATCACGGCTTGGATGGTCCCGCACCGTCGGCAGGCTTGGCCGTCGCCTGTTGGGCCTGGCGGGCACGCTGCTCCCGCGGAGTTTCTTTGGTGCGGTTCCAATAGTGGTTGCGCGGCGTGGCCCGCTGGCGCGCTTCTGTACTATAAGTCAGAATATATGCCCGCCGCGGCTTATCACTTTTATTGGGGCCGGTAAAGTGCATGGTTCGGGCATGATGAATGGTGGCACCGCCAGCGAGCAAGGGGCAGGCCACGGCCTTGCTTATATCCGGCAACTGGTCCATTTCCAGCCCGTGTATGCGCGGGTCATATCCAATGGTGTGGTGTGGCTGCACTTCCACTAAATGACTGCGCGGAATAAACTGCATACAACCATTGATCATGGTGGCAGCCTGTAATGGTATCCAGATGGAAATGGCCTCATGGTCCACGTCCTCACTCCAATAAGCCTCATCCTGATGCCAAGGCGTTTCGGCTCCAACGTTGGCAGGCTTGAGAATGGCATGGTCACCGCTGAATTGTGTGGTCGGCCCCAGCAGTTGGATGGCAATGGCCAGAGCATTTACGCGCAAAAGCGTGTTGTTCAGGGCGGGGGCATACCTGCTGGGCCCTAAAATCTGCGGCAAGACTGCTTCCTTGTTTTCTTCGTCGGTTCCACCGAGATCAAACTGATTGCCTTCCTCCCGTCCCACACGGCGTCGAAAAAGATCATCATAAATATCGCGTAATCGGGTCACTTCCTCCGAGGTGGTCAGGGCAGAAATACTTAAATATCCTTCACGATGATAAAATTTAATTTGATCCGGCGTTAACACCATGGTTGGGGTCATGAATTTACTCCTGTAATAAAGCTCACCTGAATTCGTCTGTACACAGGCTTTTCATACCACTGTCAGCTTAAAGCCGGGTGCAGCAGCTTGTCGTTCAGATTTAGCGACTGTAAAATTTTGTACATGCGGCGAGCATTGTCAGAATTCCGGATTCTACCGGCTACGCGACTATCGCGCCACCCATCACCGCAGGTATCCTCAGACGAAAGCACCTCCATGCGCATTACTTTTACCGGGCAATCCTGCCTGTTGCCGCAGATAGCCATGCTGGGCTGGTCGCGCTTCGCCAAGGCCCAGCCGCATGCATTGGCCGCGCACCGGCACCCCAACTGCTGGGAAATCTGTTATCTGGTCAGAGGCACTGTGGATTGGTGGGCAGGGAAAAATTATACGACTTTACACGCCGGTGATGTTTATATCACGCCACCGAATCAGCCTCACGGTGGCAACAATGCCGTGATGCAACCGTGCGAACTTTACTGGATTCAGGTCGCCCGTTCCGCACATCGTCCCTGGCCGGGACTACTCCTGGCGGAGACACGTGAAATTGTGGCGGGGCTTACCAACCTGCAGCAATCGTCGTTTCCGGGATCGCCACGTATAGCGGAGCTTTTCCAATGTCTGCTGGAAGAACATCAACATCAGGCTATGCACTCGCCATTGCTGGTGCGTGCCGCCGTGCATCAACTGCTGGTTCAGGTGCTGCGCGTTCATGCGGCTTGGTCCGGACCTGTGCCACGGCATTACTGCCGGCAAGTTGCCACGGCCGTGCAGGCCATGGAAGACCAGCCGGAGGATGCGCTTTCACTGGCCGAGCTGGCGGCTCGCGCAGGATGGTCCGTGAGTTATTTTTGCCAACGTTTTACCCGTGAAACCGGACTTACGCCGACGGAATACCGCAATCATCAGCGGATTCAGATCGG
>JAJYDW010000020.1 GCA_021790385.1 Planctomycetota bacterium | reverse complement strand
TGGTCGGATCATTGTGAATCCTCCTTGATTCGTTACCACATCCTTGGCCTTGGACGCCACAATGGCGACTTTCCGCCTTTAATCCTAACCCAAAACCGCCAACAATAGGAGTTACACCCGCATCACGGGTCCAGCGGTTACTGGAATGATTGCTGGATTTTTTTGGATTTCTCTGGATAATTACGGGGCTATGGTGTTTATGGCGTTGATTTCGGAATAAAGTTGCATGATTGTGATCTTAAAACCTGCGGCGGACGACGCACTTATCAAAGAAATTGTCGGTCAGATTGAAGCCATTGGTTTGCACGCCCATCTTTCGCGCGGTGAATACCGCACCATCATCGGCGTGGTTGGCGAAGAAGCTAAAATTGACAAAGAACATCTGCTTTCGCTAAACGGGGTGGAGCAGGTTTTGCCCATTATGAAACCGTACAAACTCGCCAGCCGCGAATTTCATGCGGACGATTCTGTCTTCCACATTCCCTGCCCCGATGGCCGATCTTTGCAGATCGGCGGAGGCAGTTGCCTGGCCATCGCCGGCCCATGCGCCTGTGAAAACGAAAAGATGGTGCATGATATTGCCCGCGACATACGCCAAGCCGGAGCCACGGTGCTGCGTGGCGGAGCATACAAGCCGCGCACCAGCCCGTACAGCTTTCAGGGCCATGGTGAAGAAGCTCTGAAGTGGCTGCGCGAAGCCGGCCGCGAAAATAACATGCCCGTCATCACCGAAGTCATGGATACCCGCCATGTCTCGGTCATTGAAAAGTACACCGATATTTTTCAGATCGGGGCCAGAAATATGCAGAATTTCAATCTGCTGTTTGAAGTTGGAAAAACCCGCAAGCCGGTCGTCCTTAAACGCGGCATGGCTGCATCCATCCAGGAATGGCTGATGAGTGCGGAATATGTTCTAAGCCAGGGCAATCGGCAGGTGATTCTCTGTGAACGCGGCATCAAAACCTTTGAAACCGCTTTACGCTATACGCTCGATATCTCCGCGGTGCCGGTGGTCAAGGCGGCGAGCCACCTGCCCGTTATTGTGGATCCCAGTCATGCCAGCGGCGTGCGGGAATTTGTGCCGGCTTTGGCCCGCGCTGCCATCGCTGCGGGAGCAGATGGTGTGATGGTGGAAGTGCATGATTGCCCCAGCAAGGCTTTATGTGATGGTCCGCAGGCATTGCTCCCAACCGGTTTTGCCCGGATGATGGATGAATTGTCGCAGGTGGCTAAAGTACTAGGCCGAAATTTTGCAGCGCCCAAAACCGCAGCCGACCAAAGACAACAGTCCGGAGTCCCTGTCGGCAAGCCGTGATGGCCGAACACAGGTCGCGCACCGGGCGACCTCTGGCGGGTCCGAATTACGCTGTTAAAAAGGTGAAACTTTATGCGAAAATTACTCATTGCCGGCAACTGGAAAATGAACCTGACGCTGGCTAAAAGTGTGGCCCTGGCAACTGGCCTGAAAAATAACTTTCCCGCAGACACTTCCGCCCAGGTGGCCCTTATCCCGGCCTTTGTGCATTTACCTGCGGTACACCAGATCATACAGGACACCCCCATGGCCCTGGGTGCCCAAGATGTCTATTTTGAGAAACCCGGGGCTTTCACCGGCGAAGTCAGTACGGAAATGCTCCAGGAAATCGGAGTGAAATACGTGTTGGTGGGCCACAGTGAACGCCGCCACGTCCTGGGTGAAGCCGATCCACTGCTCAACAAAAAATTGCGGGCAGTCATTACTGAAGGGCTTACCGCCATCCTGTGCGTGGGTGAAACGCTCGATCAGCGTAAAGCGGGTCGCACTCAGGCCGTTGTCGGCGAGCAATTAAATAATGACCTCGCCCAGTTATCCAGCGAAGCCATTGCTGCCGGGCGTCTGGTCATTGCTTATGAACCCGTGTGGGCCATCGGCACCGGCCTGACCGCCACACCCACGCAGGCCCAGGAAGTTCATGCTTTTATCCGCGGCCAACTGCGCCGGCTCTTTGGCACCACCCTGGCGGATCAGACCCAAATTCAATACGGCGGTTCGGCCAAAAAGGCCAATGCCGCTGAACTCCTTGCCCAGCCGGATATAGACGGTCTGCTCGTCGGCGGAGCCAGTTTAATTGTAGAAGAATTTCTCGGTATGGTCCGGGCCGCAGCCGGAGTGAAAACATCCGCGTAAAACCGGGCCGTCGGACCTGCCCGCAACGCCGCATAACCGCAATAAAATGGAAGGCTTTTGACCATGACCACATTTTTATCCTTCATTTTCGCCATGATTAGCATTTTGCTGATTATTATTGTGCTGCTTCAGCGCGGCCGTGGTGGCGGTTTGGTCGGAGCTTTTGGCGCGGGAGGCGGTGGGTCCGCATTCGGAACCAAGACCGGCGATGTTTTCACCAGTATCACCGTGGTTTTTTTTGTTTTATTTTTGGTGCTGGCCATTATCCTGAACTGGCAGGTGCAACCCCATATCGTATCGGCCACCACCACAGCACCCGCGAAAAAGCTGCCTGCGGCAACCACCACGCCCAAGACCTCTCAGGCCCAGCCTGGCACCGCAGCCACACCCACTGCGGCTGCCCCCATTCATACCGCCACCCCAACGCTCAAGCCGGCTCAGCCGCAAGTAACCACGCCGCCGGCCCCGCCCGCGACTACCACGCCGGCCAAGCAGCCCTGATCACGGCTTTCCTGGAGTCCTCATGATTCTTAGCATGACCGGTTACGGATCCGCAAATGTTGAATGCGGCGATTTTTTCTGCCATGTTGAAATACGCAGCGTCAACAATCGCTTCGTGAAAACCACCGTGCGCATTCCCGACGAAGTAGCCGATATCGAAGTGGAAATCGAAAAACAATTGCGTACCAAGCTCTACCGCGGTTCCGTTAATGTTACCGTCTTGCTGCGCACTCCCGCCACACTTGGCGCAGCGCCGGTGAACTTGCGCGCCGCTGAATCCTATCTCCAAAACATGCTTTCCCTGCAGCGACTGCTGCCTCCGGACAGCCAGTCTATGGCCCGCATCGATCTAACCCTGCTTTTAACTTTGCCCGGAGTCTGCCAGCCTGCTCCGCAAAATGAGGCCCAAACCCAACAAGCCAGAGACCTGGTGCTGGAAACCTTTGATACCGCTCTGAATCAATTGCTGCAGATGCGCCAGCGCGAAGGCCAGGCCTTGTGGGCCGATCTTCAAGTCCATCTCCATCGCATTGAAACCGCCCTGGAAAGCGTCCGCACCCAAGCACCGCTGGTGGCCCGGCAATACCACGAAAAATTACGCACGCGAGTTATGCAAATGGTCGCCGAAGCAAAGTTATCTCTCCAGGATAACGACCTGCTGCGCGAGGTGGTGCTGTTTACGGACCGCTGTGACATCAGCGAAGAATTAACCCGCATGGCCGGCCACCTGCACCAATTTAGTGATACCTGCCGCAACGAATCCCAGGCCGGCCGCAAGCTCGACTTTATCGCCCAGGAGATGCTGCGTGAAGCCAATACCATCGGCAGCAAAGCCGGCGACGGCGCAATTGTCCGTTCCATTGTTGATATTAAAGGCGCCATCGACCGCATCAAGGAACAGGTACAAAATGTGGAATAATTCGCCTGTCCACCGCCGGCCCTGCACCACGCCAATGCAGCCACGTGTAATCGGCGAACCTTCGCCTTTTGTACTGCTTGGCAGCCTGGCCCAGGCTTATAAAGTACATGCGTTGGCACTGGATCGCTTCGTCCCGTAAAATTTCCTTCAGCCGCGGCTGCGTACGTGGAATAAAAGAATTCAGAGCTTTGTTCATGACGGAATCATATCGACTACCCCCCGACCAAAAAGGCTTACTCCTTTTTATTTCCGGCCCATCCGGTGTGGGCAAATCCACCATCTGCCGGGCGTTGGCAGCACAATTGCCGGCGGAATTCGCCCTTTCCGCCACCACGCGCATGGGCAAACCACAGGACCAGTGGGGCAAGCGATATTTATTCATTAATACGAACGATTTTGCGAGGCACATTGACAAAGGCGATTTTTTAGAGTATGCTCAAGTGTTTGGCCAATGGTATGGCACTCTCAAAGCCCCGGTGATTGAGAGCCTGAATGCCGGAAAAAAGGTGCTGCTGGAAATTGATGTTCAGGGCGGTCAACAAATTAAAGTGATGTTTCCTCATGCGGTAGGCATCTTGATTTTGCCCCCCAGTGAAGAATCGCTGGCGCAAAGGCTTACCAACCGCGGACGCGATGATCCCGCTACCATCACCACCCGCCTGGCCCAGGCCCAAATGGAAATCTCCGCCGCCAGAAATTCCGGGGCCTACTCGTTGGAGGTGGTCAATCAGGTTGTGGAAACCACCATCGAACGGATTAAGGAATTTGTTCAGGGTGCAAGACCGAAATCCGGTTGAAAGTAAAAGTCCCGCTTCGGCTGCCGGCCGAGGAATTTATTTAAAATAAAAGGAGTTATGATTCATGATCGAAGCCATCAAAAGCGATGACATTGTGCAGCGACTGGGCGGCCGCTTTAAGCTCTGTGCTTTGATCCAGCATCGCTGGAAGGAACTCATCCAAGGTGCCCGGCCGTTGGTAGAGCGCCGTGGCCGTTCAGACCTGGAAGTGATTATTGATGAGATCATGCAGGGCAAAATCTCCATCAACATGGAAGAAACCGGCATCACGCCACCGGAAAAGGCGCTGGGCCGCAAGTAACGCCTGCGGGTGAATTCCATGGTAAAAGTCCCAAGCTCCAACGGCACCATTTTGGTATGCGTATGTGGCGGAATTGCCGCATATAAAATCTGTCAAGTGGTCAGTCACCTCGTGCAGGAGAATTTTTCCGTGCATGTCGCCATGACCTCCGCCGCCACTCATTTTGTCGGCCCCCTTACCTTTGAAACGCTTACCGCACGTCCGGTCTATCTGAACCTTTGGCAAAACCCCGACCCCAGTCATCCGCCGCATATTCAGCTCGCACAGGAAAGCGATCTAATTCTGGTCGCACCAGCCACCGCCAATATGCTCGCCAAAATGGCCCAGGGATTGGCCGATGATCTTGTGAGTTCACTGCTGCTGGCCGCAGACCCCAAAAAAATAATCGTCGCTCCGGCCATGAATACAATGATGTGGCAAAATCCCGCCACGCAGCGAAACTGTGGCCTGCTGGCCCAAGCGGGCATTGATATTATCGGCCCCAGCTCAGGCTGGCAGGCGTGCCGATCCGTGGGCGATGGCCGCATGAGCGAACCGGATGATATTTTCACCCATATCAAGCTACGGATCGCCACCAAACCGGCCCGCTAAAACGCACGTGCCCAACCTCACCCCGCCGCATTGGATTTATCAAGTTGGCGCAGCATCATAAACGCCATCACCAGCAATGCCAGCGATATCGGCAACGCCAACACCAGAAAATCCACCTTCACCAGCGCACTATGATAACCCATCTGATGTCGGCCCGGCATGCCCGGTACGGACATCCCACAAATGGCTGCCAGCGCCCACAATCCTATCATGAGCAGCAGGAAGCCCAGCACGGTCATAATCGGCACCAGCACCTTATAACTTTCCTTGGAGCGGCGTTTTGGACGCGCTACAGCCGGAGCTATGGTTACCTTTCCCGTGCTGTCATCTCTTTCTCCCACCAATTTAGCCACGGGCAACTCTTCAAAATCTTGCCGCGCCCTTGACGCAGCTTTGGCCCCCGCCGGGTTGCTTCCAACATTGGCCGACGGTGAACCAACAGAGCCAGACCCGCTGTCGGCGGCAGCCGCACCACCCCCATCCTGCGCTAAAATTGCAGCGAATCCGGTGGCGCTGCCGGGCCGACCATCAACCGCGGCCGGTTCTTCGACCGTTTCCTGGTCAGCGGTCAGCTCATGTTCTGCGGGTGTGGCAGCATCTTGATTGTTCAAGCCTTGTAATGCAGCCAGAGCGTCTTCATGGCCGGCAGGAATCGATGCGGCACCATTTTTCCCAACTGCTTTTTTTTCCGCCATGAAAGCTTCCCCTTTTTGTATCGCGGACCAAGGCACAGGCCACAAACCAGCCTGATTCTACCGCTGTTGCAGTATCATCACAATATAGAACGCGCCGGTCAGGGCTGAAAAGGTGGCAAGGGATGTGGCGTGGCTTTTGGAGCTTCTGGCGAAGCGTGCTTGCTGCCAGCGGCACCCGATTTATTTTGCGTCTGATTTCTCCCCGCCGGTCCGTACCAGATAATCCGCCGACTCGTCACCGGACCTCGTCAAACCTGTCATGGGAAAGTCCTGGCCAAGCGAAGTCCACGCCTCTGCAATGTGCATGCACGTAAAAATATTATACTTAGCAAATGATGTCAATGGGTGTGAAACCTGTACGTTCAAGTGGATTCAAATACGGGGGCTGGACAAAGGCAAAATGGATTGTATCAAGCCAGAGTAAAATATCCTCCTTGGAGGGTCGAATATGGATAGGGACACCGGGCCAGCAACAGCGCAACATGAAGCCAGTTACCACTCGGCACAGGGCGCATTGAATTCATATGGTCCGTCCATAGATGCCGGTGGAGGTTGGCTTTCTTTACGATATGGAGATATTTTTCAGGTCAAATGGAATTGTAATAAAGCATTGGCCCAAGATTAACACGACTGCTCGCACGATACTTGCAAAAATCACCTGACGAGGTTTTAATGCACCTTCATGGACATCTGTGTACACACGCGTGGAGGTAAATATGCCTTTCGATGCTAAAAAGAATTTTAATCCCAAGGCCTTGCGGGACAAGAGCTTGTCTTTTCATCAGGAATTCAAAAAATTCCTCTTTCAGGGCAATGCCCTTTCACTGGCCATCGGTGTCATTATCGGCGGAGCCTTCGGTGGGTTTGTCGGTAAAGTAAACTCTGATCTTATCATGCCAGTCATCAATCTTTTTTTACCCAACGGTTCCTGGCGGACCGCCGGCATTACCATTGGCCATGTTCCAAAACTCAACCCCACCACCTTTAAACCCATTTTAGATCCCAAAACCCACCAGCAGGTCATGGAGCCGGTTAAATTGCTGATCGGCGATTTGGGCAATCAGTTTCTTACGCTGGTTATCACCGGCTTGGTATGTTTTATTATCATTAAACTTCTGGTCAAGGCTCCTCCTCCGCCCCCCCCGCCGCCGCCCCCGCCACCTACCAAGGCGTGTAAATTCTGTCTGGAAACCATTCCGCTGGAGGCTACCAAATGCAAAAGCTGCGGTAGCGAACAGCCGGCAGCGGCGTAAGGCAGCCCCCATTGCGTCGGCTGTATTTTTTGCATCCTACGTATAAGCAAACCTATGCACAATCAGTTCTATCTCGGCTGGGATATTGGTGGAACCAAATCGGCCGCAATTGTAGGCACGCCGGACGGCCACATTGTTGCCCGGATACCATGGCCGTCGCAGGCCCAGCGCGGCCCGGAGGCCATGATTGCTGATTTTCTTAATGCAGCCTCTCAATTGCGACAGGACTATCCCATCACCGCTGTTGGTGTCGCCGTCGGCGGACCGCTTAATGGCAACCAGGGGATTGTTCTGGGACCGCCCAATCTTCCCGGCTGGGACAACATCCCCTTGCAACAACGCCTGGAGCAGGCCCTGAAATTGCCGGTCCGAGTAGCGCATGATGCCGCCGCCTGCGCACTGGCTGAACATCTTTGGGGAGCCGCGCGGGGAGTCAATCATCTGGCATACCTCACATGCGGTACTGGCTTTGGAGCAGGCCTTATTCTTGGTGGAAAGGTTTATCTGGGAGCGGGAGGACTTAATCCGGAAATCGGCCATTTTCAGCTTCGCCCGGATGGCCCGGTTGCATTCGGAGTGCGCGGCAGTGCCGAGGCTTACTGTTCTGCCCAGGCCTTGGCAGGTTTGGCCTGTTGGCTGCGTCCCCATCGGTTTGCCCACCAGCCACCCACCCCCGCCGACATTGCCGCGCTTGCCGCCGCCGCCGATCCTGATGCCATACAAATATTGCACACCAGCGCCCAGGCCGTGGGTGATATTTGCGCGTTACTTTCCGATCTGCTTCGCCTGGAAATGATTGTCATCGGCAGTTTGGCGGCCTATCTCGGAGATTCATGGCTGAACCAGGTACGTAGCCGCCTGGCGGAAAAATCGCTTGATGGCGGGCGACTCTGCCGTGTTGTTCCCGCCGGCCTCGCCGATCGCCTGCAGGATTGTTCGGCTTTGGCCGCTGCCGTCGCTGGCCAGGCTGGTGATGTCAAGGATTCCACCACCCGTGCCGACCGAGGATCGCACCATGGGAGACTTTTTTCTACGGAGTTCAACGCATGATCATTGGCGTTCCTAAAGAATGTAAAAGTGATGAATATCGTGTCGCCATGATTCCCGCCGGCGCGGAAGCTTTGTCTAAACGCGGCCATACTGTTCTGATTGAAACGCAAGCCGGTATTGGTTCCGGAATTACCGATGCTGAATATCAACAGGCCGGAGCGGAAATAACCCCCACCGCCAAACAAATCTGGAATCTTGCGGAATTGATCGTCAAGGTAAAGGAACCGCAGGAAAAAGAATTTACACTTTTGCATCCCCATCAAATGATTCTGACTTATTTTCATTTTGCCGCTGAGCCGGCTGTGGCCAAAGCCTGCCTTGCTGTCAAAATTCACGCCATTGCCTACGAAACTATTCGTGATGACCATGGCCGACTTCCTTGCCTCACGCCGATGAGCGAAGTCGCCGGGAAAATGTCCATTCAAGAAGGAGCCAAATATCTTGAACGGCCAATGATGGGACGTGGAATTCTGCTTGGTGGCGTTCCCGGGGTAGCTCCTGCCAATGTTGTGGTGCTCGGAGCCGGAGTCGTCGGGCATCATGCCGCTCGCGTGGCCGCAGGCCTGGGAGCTCAGGTGACTCTGATGGATGTTAATCTGGATAGACTTCGGCACCTGAGTGAAGTCATGCCGGCTAATGTCAAAACTGTATTTTCCGATGCTCATACCATACGCGATGCTCTCCCTGATGCGGACCTGGTGATCGGTGCCGTCCTGCTGCCGGGAGCTCGCGCTCCACGATTGATAAAAGCCGATGACTTAAAACGCATGAAACCCGGCAGCGTCATTGTAGACGTAGCTATAGATCAGGGTGGTTGCGTGGAAACCAGCCGTCCTACAACACATCAATCTCCGACTTATGTTGTTAACGGAGTGCTGCATTATTGTGTTACCAACATACCCGGTGCAGTCGGCCGTACCAGCACCTTTGCCCTGTGTAACGCCACATTTCCCTACGTGCAGGCAATTGCCGATCATGGCTGGCATAAAGCCGCCGCCGCCGATGCCGGACTGGCCGCCGGACTCAACATGCAGGATGGCAAAATTACTCACCCCGCTGTCGCGGCAGCACTAAAATAGCGGCACGTGGCCGCGTGGCCACTTGCGGCCTTCCACCTTCATTGCAGTTTACGCGAATCCACCTAGAATGACCGGTAGCGGCGATGTGGCCGCATTGTGCCAACCCGACCGACGATGAAACGCATCGCCCCCACGAACAAGGAGTACCTGATCATGTCTGATACCGCCAATTCATTGGAAGCCCCTGCAACGGAAAAATCCTGGCTTTCCAGGGATGTACTTTTCATCAGCTTGTCGGCATGTTTCGCCGATTTGGGGTATCAATCCGTCCTCGCCATCTTCCCGCTATTTCTCGTCCTTAGCCTCAAACAGCCGGTCTGGATGTTCGGTCTGGCCACGGCCATCAGTTATGGCCCGGGAGCCGTTTTCGCCCTGATCGGCGGACACATGGCCGACCGCTTCGGTGCCAAACGCACGGCCATCTCCGGCAATATTCTTATTCCACTGCTTTCGCTCTCCGGCCTGGCTACATTGCCCGGCCTGGCCATCGCCTTATTTTCCGGCGGTTGGTGGGCTCGCAATTTTCGCTCGCCTCCAAGACGCACCATGCTTACCCAGGCCGTAACCAAAGAACACCGCGGCCAAGCCTTTGGTTTTCTCCACGCACTGGACATCGGCGGCGGCTTTCTGGCGGCACTGAGTACCATGCTGCTGGTCATTGCCGGCGTAAAATTCACCCATATTTTTCTCCTCACCATTATCCCGCTGCTCTGTTCCACTCTGTTTTTAACGCTGGTGCACGCTGGATCAAAAGTTGCTACGGCAGTACCTGCTCCTGCCACGGCCGCACAAAATTCTCAAAGCTCCGCCAACCAGCAGATTTACCGCCGCCTCCTGCTTTCCGCGGCTCTTTATGGTTTCAGTTCTTTCAGCATTGGCTTTCCCATTTTAACCGTAGATCAGGCTCGCCATGGTACTGCCATCCACAATGCCGCCTGGGCCATATTATCCTACGTAGTCTTCTTTGGGGTCTCCGCGGTCACCGGCCTGTCAGTCGGGAAAAAGGTCAAAGGCGGCATCCGCATGCTGGCTCTGTGGGGTTATCTGCTCGGTGGTCTGGCGGCCGCCGGCATGGGCGTGGTCTATTACACCGGAACCAATCCCCTGCTGTATTACCCCATTGTCGGCCTGATGGGACTCTCTCTTGGAGTTATCGAAACCATTGAGCCAACCATTATTTCCCGGCTTATGCCCAGTCAATCTACAGGTCGGGGCATGGGTGCACTTACCGCCATGCGAAGCCTGGGCTTGTTTGTCGGCAATATTGCCATGGGGTTGTTGTATCGCTTTGGCGCGCAATGGTCTTACGGTTATGCGGCCCTGCTGGCCATTATCGCGGCCATCGTCATGCTTACCATTCCAGCAGTGGAATCTGTAAATGCATAACCAGCCTGCCGCCAGCTTTGCAATGGAACCCGTATGAACAAAAATAGAAGTTCCAATGCCGCCGATAATTCCGTGGATCGCCAGGCACCAGACCACGCCGACCCAGCCTCGGCTCAACCCAATTCAAGCGGAACAGGCACCAGCGGCGCGCAGGTTGCCGGAAGGCCAGGCACCATCCACGTGCCCGCTCTGCAGCGCATGGTGGCACTGCAACACCATGGCCCGCTACCATGGGTGCAGCTTCGCAACGCCGTCTACAACAATGCCGTCTTTCGTAAAATGGTGGGCCGCATCGCCCCGGAAGCAACCAACGGCGGCCTGGTTCAGGTGTACGACCGCGATGGGGCAATATTTGGCACGGGCCTGCTCAATACCCAATCCCAAGTCGCTCTCCGGATGCTTTGCCATAACACTCAAACCGTGGATGAAGAATTTCTACCCATGCGGTTGCAAAGTGCCATGGAATTGCGGCACCACACCCTGCAACTGGAAAAGGTCACCAATGCCTACCGCCTCGTGCATGCGGAAGGTGATGGCTTGCCGGGCCTTATTGTTGATCGCCTGGGCGATTATGCCGTTGTGGAACTTTTTGCTTTGGCAATGTATTTGCGGCGAGACCGCATTACCAAAACTCTGCAGAATTTATTGAATCTGAAGGAGGTTTTAACCCGTGCCGACGAAAAGATTCAAAATGCGGAAGGCTTTCGTCTGGAAAAGACATTCGGTCCGGCTGGCCGCCAGGCCAATTTTGAGGCTCCCAACCGCCTTTCCACCATCATCACGGAAAATACCCTGCGTTTTCAAATTGATTTAACCAGCGGCCACAAAACCGGGTTTTTCTGTGACCAACGTGATAATCGCCTCGCTCTTACGCATTTTTGCCACAACGCCCAGGTTTTAGATGTGTGCTGTTACACCGGCGGCTTTGGCATATACGCCGCCAAATTGGGCCAGGCTGCCAATGTCACCGCCGTTGATCTTGATGAAGAATCGCTGGCCTTGGCGCGCCGCAACGCCAATCTCAATTCGATAGCTCCGACCGTTTATCAGATGGTTCAAGCCGACGCCTTCGCCTACCTGCGGCAAATGAAGCAAAATAGCCGCAGTTACGATGTCATCGTTTTGGATCCGCCCAAGCTGGTTCCTACGCGACTGGATTTTGCTGAAGGTCGCCAGAAGTATTTTGACCTCAACAAGCTGGCATTGGCACTGGTCCGTCCCGGCGGCCTGCTGCTCACCTGTTCCTGCAGTGGACTTGTCGACGCCGTCGAATTCACCAGTATTATCCGCGGAGCAGCCCGCAGCGCCCAGCGCCGCGTGCAAATCTTACGTCAGACCGGACCTGGCATGGACCATCCGGTGGCTACCGATTATCTCGAGGGCGGCTATCTTAAGTGCCTGTGGTGCCGTGTCTTCTAATTCACGGGGTCCACGGTAATACTGCCCGGTAGTTCAACGGCAGGGGCCGGCACATCCGAGAGGTTCCAACCCGACTCAGCATGAATCGCAATATCCAAGCCGTCTATTTCGTCACTGGAAGTCACACGAAGCCCTATGAATTTGTCAATAATAAAGGCCAGCAGCAGCGTGCCCAGCAGACAAAACCCTACTGCAACCAACGCCGCTAGACATTGAATTAAAAACTGATGAACATTACCGTTTAATAATCCGCTGCCCGATCCCATCATGCGACTGGCCAGCAAGCCCGTGGCGACGATTCCCAAAAAGCCGCCAACTCCATGCACACCGAATGCATCCAATGAGTCATCGTAGCCAAAACGGTTCTTGAGAATAACGGCCGCGTAGCAGATCACTCCGGCCGCGGCTCCAATCAACAACGCACTTGCAGGACTAACAAACCCGCACGCCGGGGTGATGGCCACCATGCCCGCAACCAGGCCCGAGGCCACGCTGATGGAGGTTGGGCGACCATGCTTCATCCAATCCGCCACCAGCCACGACATCGCCCCAGCAGCCGCCGCAATCTGTGTGTTGGTAAAGGCCAGCACCGCGGAGCGATCCATCGCAATGGCCGATCCGCCGTTAAAGCCAAACCAACCAAACCAGAGTATGCCCGCTCCGAAAAAGGTCAGTACCAGCGAATTAGGTTGCAGCACGCTGTCCGGATATCCAATTCTCTTTCCAACATACAGCGCCATCGCCAGGCCGCTCACTCCCGAGGCAATTTCCACCACCGTACCACCGGCAAAATCCATGACCCCCAGACCATGCTCAGTGCCCAGCCAACCATTACCCCATACCCAATGCGCCAGCGGACAGTAAATAAGCAGGGTCCACAGCACCAGAAACGCTACATAAGGGCCAAAGCGTACGCGTTCCACAATTGAACCCGAAATAATGGCGGCGGTGATGGCCGCAAACATTCCTTCAAACATGATAAACACATACAGAGGAATGGCTGCATGGCCCGATGGATTAATAGAACTGCCAGGCAACACATGCCAGAGCATAATTTGCCCCGGCGTAAATCCGATTAAGCCGGCGTAATCGTGCCCAAACGCCAGTGTGTAACCCAGCACCACCCATACCAGACCTACCACCGCCAGGGCCACATACGAATGCATCATCGTGGCGATTACATTTTTCCGTCGCACCATTCCGCCATAGAAAAGGGCCAAACCTGGCACCATCAGCATCACCAGCGCCGTACTTACCAGCATCCAGACACACGACGCATGACCAAACAAGGTTCCAAGTGACGTCCCAGCCGCTGAAGGATACGAGGGTGTTGCCGCTGATACCCGCCCGGCTGCCAGCGCCACGCCCGCAACCATCACCCAACCGATTATTTGCCGACGTTTTCCAGAAAGATACCGCAATTCCATGTATAACCCCCTTGGTAACCCAACTTAATGTACATCCCAGCCGCTATTTAATAAGCACAAGCGTTAGTTTAGTCAACTCGCCTGGCATAAATTACAGGCAACTTCAAGACATGCTGCCTGCTTATACAGCATGTAGTCCTACAATTCGCACCAAACAGGGGCCTCCATCAAGCGTTATCAATTTACATCACCAAATCCGATGGTGCAGGCAACGCCTGCGCAATTAATGCTGGTCGCCCGTTGTAGCAAACCTTACACCGTACTTGCTACAACCCACGCCAGTCATGGACCGATTGCAACCGCAGGCCGCACCGCCCCCCATTGGTCCTGGCCGGATAGATAAGCCCATAACCCATCAGCTATGACTGGATCTAATTTCGAATACGGGCAGTAATACTATCCAGCACGCTCATAAAGTTAATGTATCCGTCATAGGGCGATTCGTACGGGTTAAACATATTCCCTCCCGGCTCGCCAAAATGCCTGGTATTCATATAAAAGAAGTGGTCGCCGCTGGTTAAACGCCTCCAATCACTGAGCAATTCCTGATCTTGCCGCGTTTTTACCGCTTCTTCCAGACGATAAAGCTCCTGCATGGCATTAGCCTGCATGGCATTGCCCAACCACGGACCTATATCCCGGTTATCATCGGTCCAGGAAACAAACTGCGGCACGCTGATTTCATTCAATGTGGCAATTTCCTGTACGCATTGTGACGGTGTGCGGAATACATCCCCCAACGCCAGTACATTTCCCGGCAAGGCCGCAAGAAATTTGAAAATGCCCGTCTCTTCCGGCTGGCGCTCTCCAAATGTTTCATAGTCCATGCCCAACAGGCAGTACGCGCCTTGGCCATTCATGCCATTTAACCAATGGGTGTACTTTTCCGCGGTCAGAGGCCACTGTGACCAGTTTTTAATGCCGAAGCGCAGCGCAATATCCTCACTCAGACGGTAATGGCGCAGCAGCAGTTTCAGATCTGATTGCTGCAGGCGATACGGAAAACCTAGATTTCGCGACCCCAGCACCCCCTCCCAACCCTCCATGATCGCGGCTTCAAAATTAAGCTGCCGTACCACACTGCCAATCGCATTGGAAAAAATGAGATTGGTATTGCGAAAAACCTTGGGCGTCTGACCAAACAGTCGCTTGATCGCCTGCCGATGCAATTTAATCTGCTGGCGGAATTCCTCCGGCGAGTACAGGAACGCCAAGCTGGAATGCGATGTTTCACCCAGAAATTCCACGCAGCCCGTGTCTGCCATCGCCTGAAAAGATTCCAGCACCTGCGGAGCCCAGCGCTCAAGCTGTTCCAAGGCCGTAACCGTAATACTTAAGCTGATACGAAAATCTTTCCCATAACGTTTAAATAAGTCCAGCATCAGGCGATTGGTCGGCATGTAACTCCGCCGGGCCACAAGCTCCATCACCGAAGCATTGCGCAAATTATCAAAATAATCCGTGTCGCTTTCGAACACGCCATAACGGCGCAGACGAAACGGCTGGTGGACTTGAAAATAAAGGCATATCGCGGCCATAAATCTCCGCTGGTCAAAGCCAATGGAAGTGCGGCCATGTTCTTGCTCCGCACTTCTTGACTTCATTATAAGGTGGAAGCAAATCGTTACCACTGTTACCATCTTGGTCGGCAATTTTGGGAGGCGGCCGATGAGTGTGGCGATCAACCACATGCACCAATCCAGAGATAATTTTGCCGGGTGCTCGCCCGCTGGATCGGCTCAGGGCATACGCCGGCCACTAAACCACGGATGGAATGACCGCAGATGAAAAGTTTCAGAAATCTTTTACTCCTGCTGTCAGCAATTTCCTGGTCCCTGCCTGCCGTTATCAGCCGAGCTGCCATTCCCATCATTGGTATTAAGGAACCACACCTCCACTTTCGCATTCAGGCCGATGGTCACGCCAGCGGAATCTTTCATCCCCGCCGACATCAGATGTTTACCATTTCCATCGCCAATGCCACGGGCGGTCCACGGATGCTGCAGGGAAAATTACGATGGCAGTTTTGTTCCGGCCCTCTTCTTGCACATTGGCACACGCTGCTGGCAGTGCCTATTGCACCAGCATTGGTCCCGATGGGCGAGCGGTTCACAATTCATTTTCCCGTGGTCTTCAATAAAGTCGGCTTTTACCGCCTCATTTACCATCACCGCGAAATTGCGGCTAATTCCGGACCGGTTTTGGCGTGTATTTACCGCCCCACCGGCCTGATTATTCCTGCGCCGCTTAGCCCGTGGATACGTAATTTGCCGCAGCGGTTTTGCCGGCAGCATCCTCCCGGTTGCATTGCAGATTACATCCATCAAACCTCCATCCGTCGCTACATCTTTCGCCTTTGCTGGCCTCCAAAGTCGACCGCCGAAAGCAGCCGTCGGCTGCCGATCCGTCCCGCACAATTAAAAAGGATCGCTCAAACACTATCCCAACATCGTGCCGTGCTGGTCCTGGCCGTGCAATTGAGAAATGAGCCTGCCGATCCTGCGGCCACGCCACGTCGCTTTGAGCAATTTCTGGCCCCCTGGCTGCATGCCGCCGGCACAGATATTGCCGCCCTGACCATCGCACCACCTGCCGGCCGCAGCAACTCTCCGGCCCTCCTCCTGGTCCGCCAGCTATGCCTGCGCGGCTTTGCAACCGCGCTGGCGATCAATCCCCAGGTGAAAGTGCTTGGCAACCCGGCACTTCGTGCGCTGGGCTTCTCAGGCAAATCGCCTGCGGCCGCCGACAGTCCGCTGGCCATTGTCAACGTTTGGACGTTGCCCGCGCAGCGCCGAACTTTTCGGCAGCACCTATCCTGGCTTGCCGGCAAAACGCCGGTGTGGGTCTTGCCGCCACGTTCCCGCAGCCTCCAGTCGCAAGGTACACCGGGAATAATTGCACCTGCTCTGGCTCTGGCCCAGGGGGCAACTGTCGTGCCGGCCTCGCGCCATGATTTCGGTCTGGCTGAGCATTTGCTCGGAGGAACGGCACTGTTTCATATCGTCCATCCATATCTGCCTCCTTTTATTGCGGCATTTCAGGGCAATCATCACTGCGTTGCAGTCTTGGCCGGACTCGGAGCCGCAACCATGCGCGATTGGCAATGGTCAGCTCTTAGATATTGGCCTATCCGACAAGTTCAATCTGCCAAACCCGCTGCAGTTACCCTCTCCAAGTTTCCCACCGGCACCATGATCGTGCTTGATCCCGCACACGATATGCAGGCGACTACCAGCCACGGTCGGCCATTAACCAGCCCGATTGCCGGCTGGCATGAGATTCCACTCAACCGCCATACCTATTACCTGGAATCCACCGGATCCGTGGTTAATCTTATTGCGGCATTACGCACCGCTACCATTCAAGGTTTGCCACCCGTAGCTCTGGCCGCGTTTTTAAACACCAGCCGGCCTGACGGTCTGATGGTCGTCATACGTAATGGCCGCCTCGGGCATCTACGTGGGTCCATTCGTGTGCAAGTGGCCAATACAGCCTTTTCACGCTGGCAGAAGTTTCGTCCAATACCATCTGGCCAATCCGTTATTATCGGGCCGTTTGACCTGCCATCGCAAACCGGTTCTCACACGAAGGTGCTTGTACAAATCCGCCGCAACGGCGTTACGTGGCAGTCCACCGGTTTCATTGAGCGTTCCTCCCCCACCACACAATCAGTCACCGTACCCGCTGGGCCCATCGCGCAATATCCCACCACGCAAACAAGTCCGGTCGCCAAGCCCATGCCGGCCGTATATCACCTGCGGATACCCATGGTTAAGACCATCCACTGATGGTTTACTCGTGCCTTTGAGACATGGCACAAAAGGATCCAGCCAACAGGCAATGCAGCACACTGCGCAGTTGTGTTGCATCGCACCACAAATCTGCATCGTCTGCCGGTTCTGCCGTTGTCTATGGCCGCACCAGACTCCAGGATGAAGTTGGATTGTAGGTTGTTATTTTCCATCCCAGCGAGGAGCTATTCGGACCAAGGTCTCTTTGATAGACCAGCCCATCCTGATTGACAATAAACGTCATGATGCCCGAGGATCCATACTTGGCGGGAAATGCCACCAAAGCAAAACCGGCGATTAATCTGCCGTTGACGCCGTAGCGTAACGCACCACCGGGAGCCGCTGAACCCTGCCGTTTGAGAATATGAAAATAATAACCATAAAATGGTCGCGGCCCTTTATGCTTGCCCCGCGTATAACCGGCGGCGGTGGCCTGTGCCACCAGCGGCCCCAGCGGGCTGGCCGGCTGACCTTTGGCTACTGGCCAATACAGCCCATCGTGGGTGCCGGGTTTGCTGATAAAGCGGCTGGCATAACGGGGCATGCCGGAGGCATGGGGCACTCCGGAAAAATATTCCCGCTGGGCTATTACGTATGCATGACACACGCGGATCGCCTCGAGTTCATTACAGCCGATGCGCCGTTCCAAAATTTCCTGCATCCCTGCGGCGGAGTCAAAAAACCATTTCCCATTGGCCATGCGAACAATGGGAATCGGAAAGGGCCAGTTCTTTTTGCCGATATGCACGATGGCGACGTTGGCATTTTGCTGCTCTACCCAGAACTTCTGCCTGGCGTGAGCCACAAAAGCTTCAAAGTGACGATGATCCTCCACCTTATCTCCGGAGACGAGCGTTTTTATCGCCGGGCCAAAAATTTGGTGCAGCCGTGCGTGATCCTGCTGTTTTACCGCCGATAGCAGAGCTGCCGCTGCGGCACCATCGCTGGTAAACAAGGCCTGACCGACCTGCGGTCTGGCTGTGGCGGTTACCGGAACCTCAATTTCATCCGCGGTTGAACCTGCCGTGGATCGGGAAACCGGAGTCAAGGCCGCTGGTTTGGTCTGGCAACCGGTCTGAATTACTGTCAAAGCCGCCAGAGCCACGGTACCTGCAATCCAGCCGGCGGGTCGAAAGCGTTTTATATTCATGGGTAATCCTCACAATTTAAGACGTTATGGAAAAATCGGCTTGTTTTTAGTGCCGATGGTCAGGTCCGCCCCATCCCGGCCCTCCCCTTGTTGGTTCACCGCCACCGTGCCCGCCATTAAAACCACCTCTATGACCACCGCCATGAACGCCACCTCTGGGGCCACCGCCGTGGTAGCCGCCGGGACCTCGCTGCGGCTGATGCCCACGAAACTCGTGCAGGCTCTGCCGACCGCGATTCACATCACGCCAAATGTGCCGGTCGCCGCCATAGCGGCCCCCAAAAACGCGCTCTGGTGCGGGGGTAATAATGGGCACGGGGGCTACGTAGACCGAGGAGTAGCCGGGGTAATTTTGATATTCCTGATAGCCGGGGGTGGTATAGGTTTGATAGCCATAGCTGGATGAATAACCCACCCCTTCAAAAGCGCACGCGGCACACGGCAGCATAATCGCGGCCGCGGCTATCCACTTGCACCAGCACACCAGGCGTTTCAGCGACATGCGGCTTTTCATTGCCAAACCCCTGTAAAGATACAACGACCAGCCAATTGGCTTGTTTACAAGTATACCGCCTGGGCAAATTTCTGCTATAGGTTGTAGCAGACCCAGTTGGACGGGAGGAGAAGCTATTTAGTCATGAAGGAACGTAGGGAAAAAGCGATCAGCAATCAGCAGTCAGCGGTCAATTTGATGGCGAATTATGTGGGCAGGATGCCCGCGGTCCCAGGGGGGACATGTGGCACCGGCCGCCCGGCGGCCGCGCTAAACGGGGTGTGGCGGTCAGCGATCATATTTTGCAGACAGGATGGTGAAGATTCCACCATGGAAGAGGACACCAATTATATTCCGGCATCCCCGCAGCCAGGCCAGCCATTTGGCATAAACCGGCATTTGCGAATAAAATCAAGAATGCGGCGGCTATAATAGTAGCGTCGTTTTTAATCAGAAAGTGGAGTCAAACCATGGTTGAAATAGTGGTAGCCAGTTCACAGGAATCGGATCTATTTTCGCGACCTGGAGGCTCTATAACTGATACGGTCCTGTGCCGCAGCTTCTTTGGCTTTTGGACAACAGAATCCTGGCGGCCCGATGTGAACTTGTATGAAAGCCGCCTGGCGTTTCTGGTATGCGTTGACCTTGCTGGCATGGATAAGAGCGATATTGACGTTCGCGTGGATAAAAATCAATTGATCATCCGGGGCCGCCGCACGTGCCCCATGCCCTCGGAACACGATCGTGCCGTAGCGGTACACCTGATGGAGATAGACCATGGCAGTTTCAGCCGCAGTTTGGAAATGCCTTCCAACGTGGATGAAAAGGCCATTTCGGCGCATTACGACACCGGGCTGCTTTGGATAACCCTGCCCAAGGCATCCGGGGGAGGAATACATCACTCTCGGAAACATAAACTCTAGAAACCGCGCCCGGCACCCCTGCCAAAAGCCGGGGGCCGCAGGTAAAAGGCCCGGCAAAGCTTGTCTGCCAAGCCCCAGCGATGATCTTTTCAGGATGTTAAAATTGCCAAAAAAAACACCAGATACAAAGAATTCTCCCAAGCCTGTGTCAGAACCCGACACCAGTGACCTAAACCAACCAACATTACCGTCTGACCAGGCCCCAGACCCTTTGGCTTTGGATGAAACCGGAACCACTCCGCCGCAAGCCGATACGGAAAAGCCGCCAGAGGCTGATAAGGTCGAACCGGTTCCAGCTTCCGACGCTGCGGTCAAATCCGGGGAAAAGGAGCCCGAGTCCATGCCGGTTAAAACCGCCAGTGTTGCCGGCCCTTTAGTTCACCAGGTGCGCATTCCCGATATTCTCCCGCTGCTGCCGGTGCGCGAAGCGGTGGCCTTTCCAGGAGCGGTTATTCCGCTGTCGATTGGCCGCGATAAAAGCCGCCGCCTGTTGGATACGGTCATGCCGGCGGACAAAACGCTGGGCGTGGTTACACAAAAAAATGACAGCGTGGAAGATCCGCAGGCATCGGACCTGTATTCCATGGGCACCGTTTCGGTGGTGGTTAAGATGGTGCGTCATACCGAAGGCCAGCAAAGTATTGTGGTCCATGGGCTGATACGGTTTCGCATACTGGAAGTAGTCCAGACCGATCCGTATCTGACGGCCCGGGTGGAGCCTCTGGCCGATACCACGCCTGAAAAACCGACTCCGGAATTCCTGATGCTGGTGCAAAGCGTTCGTCAGGCGGCGCAACGGATGATTGAGCTTTCACCAAATATTCCCGATGAAGCCAATGGGATATTAAATGAAATTGAATCGCCGGGGACACTGGCGGATTTTTTAGCCGCGAATCTCAATGAATCCGTGGTGGAGAAACAATCGCTGCTGGAAGAAGTGGATGTAACCAAGCGGCTGGAGCGGGTCCGCGAAAAACTGGCCACCCGTATTGAACTGCTGGAATTACAGGAAACCATTCAAAAACAGGTACGTTCCAGCATCGACAAAACTCAGCGTAAATATTTTTTGCAGGAACAGCTCAAGGCCATTCAAAAGGAACTCGGCCCGGAAGAAGAGTCGTCGGAAGAAGTGGCCGATTTACGCAAGCGCATTGACGCCGCCAAAGTGCCGGAAGTGGTAAAAAAAGAGACCGATCGCGAGCTTGCCCGGCTGGCCAACATACCCCAGGCCTCTCCGGAATTCGGGGTGATACGGTCATTTCTGGAAACGGTAGCGGAGTTGCCGTGGTCTGTATCCACTGCGGACAACCTGGATATCCGACGGGCCAAAACCATTTTGGATCGGGACCACTACGATCTTGAAAAAATCAAGAAGCGCATCGTGGAATTTCTGGCGGTAAGAAAACTCAATCCGACGGGCCATGGTCCAATCCTGTGCTTTTTAGGCCCGCCCGGAGTGGGCAAAACCAGTTTGGGCAAATCCATTGCCGCGTCTTTGGGACGGAAGTTTGTGCGTATGAGCCTGGGAGGAGTGCGCGATGAAGCGGATATCCGCGGTCATCGGCGCACGTATATCGGTGCCATGCCGGGGCGCATTGTGCAGGAGCTGCGGAAATGTGGAGCCAATAACCCGGTGATGATGCTGGATGAAATAGACAAACTGGGGGCCGATTTTCGCGGCGATCCGTCAGCCGCCCTGCTGGAAGTACTGGACCCCCAGCAGAACGCCACCTTTGAAGATCATTATCTGGGCGTGCCGTTTGACCTGAGCCGCACCATTTTCATCTGCACGGCCAACTATATGGAACCGGTTCCACCGGCGCTGAAAGATCGAATGGAAATCATCGAAATTCCCGGTTATACGCAAAAAGATAAGCTGCTTATTGCCCGTAAATACCTGGTACCGCGGCAACTGGCAGAAAATGGCATCACGGCCCGGCACTGCGCCATTCCATTACCCACACTGGCCGTCATCATTGACCAATACACCCGCGAGGCGGGGGTACGCAGTCTGGAACGGGCTATTGGATCCGTGGTACGGGGAATTGCCGCCCGACTGGCCGAGACCATCCCATCCCCGGCTGCAACCACGGCCGTCCGGGATAAAGCTGTTGCGAAACCCGATACGCCCCCGGATTCCAGCACCGGTGCTGCCAACAAAGAGTTCGGCAAGAAAGGCGATCCGGCCAGCCCAACCAGCACTGCGGCCCCTTTGTCGCCGGAGGCTCGCGTGGCCCTTAAAAAAGCACCACGTATTACGGTGAAGCCTGCCGATTTGCCGCAGTTTCTAGGACCGCCGATGTATGTATCGGAAGTGGCACTGCGCACCGCCACGCCAGGCGTGGCCACCGGATTGGCGTACACTCCATTCGGCGGCGATATATTATTTGTGGAAGCCACCCGCATGCCCGGCAAAGGGCGATTGAAACTGACCGGCCAAATTGGGGAGGTCATGCGGGAATCCGCCCAGGCAGCCTATTCGCTGCTTAAAAGCAATGCGCAAAAACTGCATCTTGATGCGGCTTCTTTTGGTCAAACCGATGTGCACATCCACGTACCGGCAGGCGCAGTACCCAAGGATGGCCCATCGGCAGGCGTGGCTATGTATACCGCGTTGGCTTCGCTATTTTTGAATCGTCCGGTGCAGCCGGACTTGGCCATGACCGGTGAAATTACGCTGCGCGGGCTGGTGTTGCCCATTGGTGGGGTGAAGGAAAAAGTCATAGCGGCGCAGCGTGCCGGCATCCGGCGCGTGATTCTGCCCCAGCGCAATCGAAAACATCTTGATGAAGTCGGTACCCAGATACGTAAGGATGTATCCTTTGTGTTTGTGGAAAATGTGGATGAAGTATTGCGACAGGCCTTTGGCTCGGCTAATACCACCAAGGCAAAAATCCCGCCGCAGAAGAAGGCGATGGACCAACAGCGCAAGGTCGGGCTGAAGATTCCTCGTCATCGCGCTGTGAATCAATAGCCCGGAAAAAACGCCCATGCAAGCCGACATTACCAAACATACCAACTCCAGCGGTGCCGCAATCGCCACACTGGAAGCGGGAATCATGGCTTATCAGGCGGCCTGGGACTTGCAGTTGAAGCTGCATGAGCGCGTGCTTGCAGGCGAATTAGCGGGCGGAATTTTGATGTTGGTGGAACACCCACCCACCATTACCATTGGTCGCCACCCGGATGCCCGCCGCCATCTACTGGCGTCCCCTGCCCAGCTTAGTGCCCGGCAGGTAGAGGTAGTGGAAACCGACCGAGGCGGCGATATTACCTTCCATGGCCCGGGACAACTGGTGGTGTACCCGATTATTCCGCTTAACAGTTATAACCTGAAACTCCATGATTACATGCGGCTGCTGGAACAGGTGGTGATTGATGTATTGGCACGATTTTCTGTAACCGGTCGGCGCAGCCCTGGAGCCACGGGTGTCTGGGTAGCCGCTGCCAACAGCCCGACGCCGGCAAAAATTTGTGCCATGGGTATCAAATTGCGGCGCTGGATCAGTCTGCATGGTCTGGCGCTGAATATCACCACGGATCTGTCATATTTTGAACTGATCAATCCCTGCGGCCTGGGCCGTCCCGTAACTACACTGTCCGTATTACTTGGGGAACATACGCCAACCATGTCGCAGGTTAAAACGGCTATGGTGGATCAATTCAAAACGGCCTTGCTCCACCGCGCCACCGACCGCAGATAAAACGGCTGACGGCATAACAACGGCAATGCGTTTTTGCTTTGTCGCCGGCGATTAGCGCAAACTGCCAATATGTGTAAACAAGGCCCCCGGCGGATTATTCACGGAAAAGTCAGCAGCTTGGCGGCTTTGGCCCGCTGTCTCATTAGATTTGGAAGCGACTATTGGCTGCTCAAGGCTGGAATTTTGAGATGACCTCACACGACTTTGAGACAATGTAACCGGAGGATTCCATCCCTGCGGTTGTGAACCGGAGAGTGCCGATGCCGGCGTACGCTGCGGTACAGGTGCGGCAGCGCGGGAGGAAGAGCTGGTCCTGGGTGTAACCAGGGCAGGACCAAAGGCCAGCATATTGCCCAGCGGCCGTCGGCACACAAAACCCACCGCCAAGGTTGCAGCAATCACAACCAGAGCCGAAATAAATCCCACAGGAACATGCTTTTTTCTGGATACCCGTCGGCCGGTGCCGATACTGCCCCGGCTGATCCGGGCGCTAAGTATTCCAAGCTCGGCCAGCGGATCAGCAGCCGTAACCACCGATCGCGTCATGGTGCGGGACCGTGCTGTTGCTGATGCGGCAGTTACCCGTGTACCCCGCCGAACGGGGTGCCGGTCTGATAATACACACACCATTTTTCCTGGATCAGATGCCGTAAGCAGACCGGATAAATGCAGGCTATCAGACGTAACGCTGTTAATGTTTGTAGGATAACAAGTCTTGCTCTTCATCACATCCACCGCATTAGCTAATTTCTACCAGCAGTTCTATCGTCATTTAACCATCGAGCAGGTGAACCGTCCTGCTATTTTTTTTACACCGGCCCGATAACAATTACTTACCTCGCGCCACCATTATGAACCGCAACTTATATTTACAAGCTGGTCCGGCGAGTACCTGAGGCGTTACGGCATTAGAAAACAATTGTGGTCATCGGCACCACTATCGTGTCGACGCCACGCTTCGGCTGGCGCACGCCGACGAAGCAGCAACCTCATTTTTCCGCTTTTTACCTTGCCATCATGGACTTGGCCGGTGTTGGTTTGTGTCCAGCACGCCGCAGCCATACCACAAAAAGAGTGAAACTGCGAGTCAATAGCGCCGTCGAATCCTTAAACTTGCAATGCCAGTGCATGGCGACATAAAAAAAGGCCGATGTTGCAAAACAACATCGGCCCGGAGATTTTTGGCGTGCAAATTTACCGCATCAAGCGCCGGCCGTTTCCTTGGGCGGCTCAGCATTCACTGCTGGTGTCCCGGTGGCGGCGGGTTCAGTCGCCCCGGATTCAGCGACTGCCACGGCACCAGCCGTGACGCGCATCGCTTCCGCCAGTGGCAGCCGATTGATAATAGGAATTTCCATATCCGCCTCCGGCACCGGCTCGCCGAGGTGGGAAATCTGCAGATTTTGATACTGCCTGAAAGCCGTACCAGCAGGAATCAGATGTCCTAGAATGACATTTTCCTTCAGCCCCTGCAACGTGTCTTCCCGACCGGCCAAAGCAGCCTCGGTAAGCACCTTGGTCGTCTCCTGGAAGCTGGCCGCGGATACAAACGAATCACTTTGCAAACTGGCCTTGGTAATACCCAAAAGCAGGGTCTTAGCATTGGCTGGCCGGGCTTTGCGGGTTTTGGGCGGCTTGCCCCCTTTGCCCTCCACAGTGGCGACGACTTCTTTGACCTGCTCACGGGTAAGCAGCGTTCCCACTGCGACTTCGCTGTCGCCGGAATCTTCCACGCGATGGAGCTTGACCACGGCTTCATTTCCACGGCGGAAACGGAACTTATCGAGCACCTCACCTGGCAGAAAATTCGTGTCACCTGGATGTTCGACTTTAACTTTGTGCAGCATTTGGGAAACAATCACTTCGATGTGCTTGTCGCTGATCCGCTGATTTTGCGTGCGATAAACATTTTGCACTTCCGCGAGAAGATATTCCTGCAGGGCATCCTCACCCTTAATACGCAGAATATCATGCGGCACCATGGGACCATCGATCAAAGGATCACCGGCTTCCACCGCGTCACCGGTATGCACGCGCAACTGTCGATCCTGCGGCACGTGATGATCCTTTTCCACATCGCCGCTGCCCCGGATGATGATGGTCATCTTGCCGCGACGTTTGTCGTTGCGCAGTTCCACCGTGCCGGAAATTTCCGCCATGATCGCCGGATCCCGCGGTTTGCGAGCCTCAAATATTTCCGTTACCCGCGGCAAACCTGAGGTAATGTCGGAAGTACCTTTGATTTCCCGCGGCTGCCGGGCCAGCAATGTACCGGGCTGCACCTTTTGACCGGCATCCACGTCGATGCGAGCCTTGGCCGGCAAATAGTGGAAGTCCAGAATCTTGCCGTCATCCGGGTCTTCAATCACGATACGAGGATGGCGTTCGCCGCGGTGTTCCACGATGACCAGGCGCTTGCTTCCACCCTTGCCTTCGCTTTCGACCCTGGCGGTCTCGCCTTCCTGAATATCTTCAAATTTAATGACACCCGCCTTTTCCGCCAAAATAGGTGTCCGGTGCTGGTCCCAGTTGCAAAGCTGATGACCGGCGCGAACGCTTTCCCCATCCTTGACGTGCAGGGTCGCTCCATAGGGAATTTTATACTTTTCCAGTTCACGGCCTTTGGCATCTTTGAGCAAGATTTCGCCATTGCGTTTCAGGACCATGGTGTGCTTGTTGCCTTCGGCATCACGTGACTCCACCGCGTTAAGGTCGCGATATTCGACGACACCCGCGACCCCCGCGCGCACATCGTTTTTCTCCAAAATACGCGTAGCGGAACCACCGGTGTGGAATGTACGCATGGTAAGCTGGGTGCCCGGTTCTCCGATGGACTGGGCCGCGATGATGCCCACCGCCATGCCCTCTTCAACCAGGGTATTGGTGGAGAGATCCACGCCGTAGCAGCACGCGCACACACCCGTGGAGGCCTCGCATGTGAGCGGGCTGCGCACCCGCACGGTTTCCATGTTGAGGTCTTCAATTTTCCGGGCTACCGCATCGGTAATGATCTGGCCTTCCTTCACGATGACTTCATCCGTGATGGGGTTGACCAGGGAATCAGCGGCACAGCGACCGATAATGATTTCCCGCAGGGCCACATCGACCTGATCCCCCTTGTAGATGGCACTCTTTTTGATGCCATTCTGCGTGCCGCAGTCGTGCTGGCTGACAATCACATTCTGGGCCACGTCGGCGAGTTTGCGCGTTAGATAGCCTGAGTCCGCCGTTTTTAACGCGGTATCCGCCAGACCTTTGCGGGCACCGTGGGTGGAAGTGAAATATTCCAGCACCGAGAGGCCTTCACGGAAATTGGTGCGGATCGGGGTCTCCATGATTTCGCCCGATGGCCGACTCATCAGACCCCGCATACCCGCCAATTGCCGGAAGTTATCCACGTTACCGCGGGCACCGGAATCCGCCATCAGGAAAATCGGGTTGAGGTACGGTTTGCCGCGTGAATCATTCGGCGGCAACAGCGTGTTTTTCGCATCGCGTGTATCGTGCTCCAGTTCCTGCATCATATCCTTGGTTACTTCTTCACGGGCATGAGCCCAAATGTCCAGAAGCTGGTTATAGCGTTCGCGCTCAGTGATGGCACCGAGGTGCAAGTTCTTTTCTACCCGATCGGCCTTCTTCTGCGATTCTTCAATAATCTGTCCCTTGCGACCAGGAATGCGCAAATCGGTGATGCCGAAGCTCAAGCCTGCCAGCGTGGACCGCTTGAACCCAAGTTCCTTCATATCATCAAGCAGATTGATGGTGGCCGGCCGCCCCAGGATGCGATAACAATCTGCAATGACGCGGCTGCCACCCTTGCTGGAAAGCGCGTAATTGTAAAACGGCATCTTCGCGGGAAGAATGTCGTTAAACAGACAGCGTCCCACGGTGGTGATAATAGACCGATTGGCCGGTACCGGCTCGGCCCCCTTGCCTTGAGCGCTCACAACCGCGTCACGGTTGATGCGCACACGAATGGGCGTGTGCATGCCGATTTTGCGATCATCAAAGGCCAGCCACGCTTCATGAAAATCGCGGAAAGCCAACTCGCGACCTTCCGGCCGTTCACCCGCTTCGCCGCGGCGCATGGTGGTGATGTAGTAAATTCCCAGAACGATATCCTGCGATGGCCCGATGATCGGAGAACCGTTGGCGGGCGAGAAAATATTATGCGTCGCCAGCATCAGCAGGTGCGCCTCCGCCTGCGCTTCAATGGACAACGGGAGATGCACCGCCATCTGGTCGCCGTCGAAATCGGCATTGAAGCCTTTGCACACCAGCGGATGAATTTTAATGGCGTTACCTTCAATCAAAACCGGTTCAAACGCCTGAATGCCCATGCGGTGGAGCGTGGGAGCCCGGTTGAGCATCACCGGATGGCCTTTGATAACCTCTTCCAGGATGTCCCAGATTTCCTGATCACGGCGTTCAATCATCTTTTTGGCCGATTTGATCGTGTCGGCCAGCCCATATTCCTTGAGCTTACGAATGATAAACGGCTGGAACAATTCCAGGGCGATTTTTTTGGGCATGCCGCACTGGTGAATCTTCAGTTCCGGACCGACCACAATGACCGAACGGGCGGAATAATCCACCCGCTTGCCCAGCAGATTTTCGCGGAAACGCCCCTGTTTGCCCTTGATCATGTCGGTGAGCGACTTGAGCGGACGATTGGATGAGCCAAGCACGGGACGGCGGCACCGGCCATTATCAAAAAGCGAATCCACAGCCTGCTGCAGCATCCGCTTTTCATTGCGAATAATTACTTCCGGAGCGTTGAGATCGCAGAGCTTTTTGAGCCGGTTGTTACGGTTGATGATGCGCCGATACAAGTCATTGAGATCGCTGGTGGCAAAATTGCCGGATTCCAGCAGCACCAGGGGGCGCAGATCCGGCGGAATCACCGGAATGACTTCATAAATCATCCAGTCGGACTTGTTTTCCGACTTGCGGATGGCCTCAACAATTTTCAGCCGCTTCGTAAGATCCTTGATTTTCTGCTTGCTGTTGGTGTTCTCAATATCCAGACGGATTTTGGCTGAGACCTCCGCCAGATCCATCGCGGCCAACAGCGCATGGACGGCATCGGCACCCATTTTACATTCAAAATCTTCCTTGTATTTTTCGCGGGCTTCGCGGTATTCATCTTCCGAGAGAAGCTGCTTGCGCTTCAGCGGCGTATTGCCGGGATTGGTCACACAGTAATCCTGGTAGTAGATGACTTTTTCCAAGTCGCTGGTTTTCATGTCAATCAGGTTGCCCAGCCGACTGGGCATGGCCTTGAAAAACCAGATATGCACGACGGGCGCAGCCAAGGTAATATGACCCATGCGCTTAC
This sequence comes from Planctomycetota bacterium, assembly GCA_021790385.1. GTDB lineage: Bacteria > Planctomycetota > Phycisphaerae > WQYP01 > WQYP01 > JABEVA01. The sequence goes on along the minus strand of JAJYDW010000020.1, from coordinate 23,908 downwards.
GACGTACGCGGCTGTGTGTAACTTTCACTCCGCAACGATCACAGATAACGCCCTTGTATTTGGTGCCTTTGTACTTGCCACAGGCGCATTCCCAGTCCCGTTCCGGACCGAAGATGCGTTCGCAAAACAGACCATCCCGTTCCGGGCGATAGGTACGGTAATTAATGGTTTCCGGCTTTTTAACCTCTCCAAAGCTCCAGGAACGGATATCATTCGGACTGGCCAGCATAATCTTGACGCCGCCGTAGTCATTGACTCGATCGTATACGATTTCAGCCATGTTATTGATCTCCTGATAAAGAGGTTCAATTCTTTTCCCATGCGCGGGCAATCATCGTCGCACGGTACCGATCTTTTTCCAGCAGGCTCAAGGGACAGCATCTGGTAGTCGGCGACTCCATAAGTAAGTTTGTTTTAACTTCCGGCACTACTCCACACTTGCTGGTGGCAAGAACCACCTTGCGCTAACCGTTGCCGCAGCAACTGGACTACATCTATGATGCCCGGCAATCGGCCGCCAACAAGCTTCTTCGCTCTACCGGAGCGTTGCGGTTTTCCATTGGCCCGATCCTCCAGTTAGCCTGGAAACACGCTATATTCCCTTCTTTTTCTCCAGGGTAATGTTCAGGCCCAACCCCCTGATTTCATTGCACAGAACATCAAACGAAACCGGGGTGCCGGCCTCGAGGGTGTTGTTGCCTTTCACCATACTTTCGTAAATTTTCGTACGGCCTTCCACGTCATCGGATTTCACCGTCAACAATTCCTGCAGCACATACGCTGCACCGTAAGCTTCCAGCGCCCAGACTTCCATCTCTCCGAACCGCTGACCACCGGTGCGAGACTTGCCACCCAGCGGCTGCTGCGTGATAAGGCTATACGGGCCTGTGGAACGGGCGTGGATTTTGTCGTCCACGAGGTGGTGCAGTTTCAGCATGTACATGTAACCCACTGTAACCTTTTGCTCAAAAGGCTCACCGGTACGACCATCAAACAGCGTCATCTTCAAAGCCGGCGGCATTTCCACCGAAATTTCGCCCGGTAGCGGCGGCTGCTTCTTATCCGCCGTTTCCTTGCGACGCTTGCGCACATGCTCGTTGGCCTCTTCCACCACCTTATTGATTTCGGCCTCAGAGGCACCATCAAACACCGGGGTCACGGCCTGGAAACCCAGGACTGCCGCCGCCCAGCCAAGGTGCGTTTCCAGAATCTGCCCAACATTCATACGTGACGGCACGCCCAGGGGATTCAGCAGTATCTCCACGGAGGTCCCATCCTCCATGAACGGCATATCCTCTTCCGGCACAATGCGGGCGATGACACCCTTGTTGCCGTGCCTGCCGGCCATTTTGTCACCCACCGACAGCGGACGCTTGGTGGCCAAGTATACCTTGACCATTTCCAATACGCCCGTAGGCAGTTCATCGCCGCGTTTCATGTGTTCCAAACGGCGTTCTTTTTCCTCGCGCAACTCGGCCAGCCGCGACTTGTACCTGTAATAGATTTCTTCGCCGCGATTGCGTCCCTCTTCCGCCCCCTTGATCCAGTTGACGCTGAAGCCTTCGACCTGCTCCAGAATAACTTCATCCAAGTCCGATTTGCCCACTTTTTGCCGGGTGGACGGATCAATCATCGTCTGTCCGGTGGCTTCATTAATTTCCTCGGTCATCCGACGGAACATGGCCGCCACGCGGGAATCCATCTCTGCGGCGTATTTTTTCTGGTCCTTAAGCAACTGTTTCTTCTGCTCGTCGGCCAAATGCATCCGTCGGCTGAAACGTTGCGCACCAACCACCACGCCTTCGGTTCCCGCCGGCACTTCCAGCGAATCATTTTTCACATCTTCACCGGCTCGGCCGAATATCGCATGCAGCAGCTTTTCCTCTGGAGAAAGCTCCGTCTTGCTCTTCGGTGAAACCTTGCCGACAAGAATATCACCCGGCCCGACGCGCGTGCCCACCCGCACCACGCCCCCATCATCCAGATTTTTCAGGGCCTTTTCACTGACATTGGGAATGTCCCGGGTAAATTCCTCGCGTCCCAGTTTGGTTTCCCGGATCTCAATATCGAATTCCTCGATATGAATCGACGTGAAGACATCCTTTTTCACCAGCTTTTCGCTGATGACGATGGCATCTTCAAAATTGTAACCGTCGTAAGTCATAAACGCGACGAGCACATTGCGACCCAGCGCCAGTTCGCCGTTGCGGCACGCCGGCCCATCGGCAATGATCTGTCCTTTTTTTACCTTTTGCCCCATGCCAACGAGCGGCTTTTGCGTCAGGCAGGTTTTATCGTTGAGACCGGCGTTTTTGCGCAATTCATATTCGTCGGAATTATCCACCACGATGCTCTTGGCATCCACGTAAGTAACGGTACCGGAACGCTCTGCCCGCACCACCATACCGCTGTTGACGGGCACATGCTTTTCCATGCCTGTTGCGACAATCGGCGGATCGGTAATCAACAGCGGCACCGCCTGCCGTTGCATGTTGGAACCCATCAAGGCCCGGTTGGCGTCATCATGTTCCAAAAACGGAATCAAGGCTGCAGAAATGGCCACCGTCTGCTTGGGCGAAATATCCACATAAGATATGTCCGTACCGCGCACCTGTTGAAGTTCCCCATTCTGGCGGGCCAACACCAGTTCCTGCTTCACCTTGCCGCTTTCCGGACTTACCACCTCCGGTGGAGCCAGAACGCACTTCATTTCCTCATCAGCCCGCAGGTATTTCACCTGCCCGTTCACTTTACCGTTTTCCACCACCCGATACGGTGTATTTAAGAATCCGTACGCATCAACACCGGCATAAATACCCAGCGATGCGATCAGACCGATGTTGGTACCTTCCGGCGTTTCAATCGGACATACACGGCCATAGTGCGAATTATGCACGTCGCGCACTTCAAACCCCGCACGTTTGCGGTTCAGGCCGCCGGGACCTAAGGCTGAAAGACGGCGTTCATGCGTGAGCTGAGACAGTGGATTGGTCTGGTCCACCACCTGGGAAAGTTCACTGCGCCCGAAGAAAAATTCGACCGAACTGCTGATGCTCTTGGAATTCACCAATTCAACGATTTTGGCGACTTCTTCCGGATTTTTCAGTGACATGCGCTCCTGGACGGTGCGCCGAAGCTTCAAAAAGCCTTTGCGCAGCTCCTCCTGGGCCAATTCATCAATGGCGCGCAACCGGCGATTTCCCAAGTGGTCAATATCATCCACGTAGCCCTTGCCCGCCCGCAGATCAATGATGTAACGCAGGCTGCCCACAATGTCTTCCGCGCGCAGGGTCATCACATCTTCCGGTACATTCTGCTCGAACTTCCGGTTGATGCGGAACCGCCCCACCCGGCCCAGTCGATAGCGATTGCCGTCAAAAAACTTCTCATTGAACAGCGCCTTGGCCTTATCGTCATTGGGAGGATTGCCCGGACGCAGACGCGCGTAAATTTTCCGCAGCGCCTCTTTATGGCTGTGGGAATCATCCTCCTGCATGGTGTTGAGAATGATCGAATCAACAATTTTTTCCACCACTTCCACCTTTTTGATGGAACTGGCCTGAATTTTGGCCACCCGGTCACCGATCATCGCCCCGGATTTTACCAGCTCTTCGCCGGTTTCGGTGTCCACAATAGCGCCGACCGCATAATATTCGCTCTTGAGCTGCCCGATCGGCACCACCCGGGTTTCATGAAAGGCCCGGATGATGGCCTCATCGGAACCGTAGGTTTCACTTGTCGCACGCAGAAATGTCGTGGCGGGAATTTTCGAGGATTGGTCGATCCGCACCACCAGTACGTCTTTTTTCGTTACATTAATTTCCAGCCAGCTACCCCGTTCCGGTATCACCCGGCATGCGTGCAACGGACGGTCACCTTCCTGGCTTTCAATCACAAAATCTACACCCGGAGACCGGTGCAACTGCGAAACAATCACACGTTCCGCCCCATTGATGATGAATTCCCCGCCGCCGGTCATGATCGGCAGCTCGCCGAGATAGATGGACTCCTCAATGATATCCGCCTTATCCTTACGGCTTAAACGCACCGTAACACGCAGCGGCATTCCGTAGGTCAAGCGCAACGCCCGGCACTCGTCCTGCGTATAACGCGCCTTGCCCAAGTCATAGCTCAGGTACTCCAGCTTCATGTTGCCGTCATAGGACTCGATCGGAAATACTTCGCGCAGCAAAGCTTCCAACCCTTCATTCTTCCGTTTGGTGGGTTCCGCCCCGGCTTGCAGGAATCGGGCATACGCCGCCGTTTGCACCTCAATTAGATTAGGTACGGCAAGAGCATCACCGCGTTTGGAATAGTCACGCACTGGCATGGTACGCATGAAAACACCTCTGGTTGATGGTCACAACTAATTCAGATTGCCGCGACCGAACAATTCTGTAATCGCAATCAGCGAGGAAGGAAAGACACTAATTAAGATTCCGGCCCGGCACTTCATAGCCCCTTAATATAGACCAAGCATTCGCGCAATGCAAGTGAACGCTCATCATGAAAAAAATATAACGATCGGCAATCGGGTAATTTTACAGGTACGGCCGAATGTTGTGCAAGCCGCCCAGCGATTTTCCAAGGCTGTGCCCAGCTTGATTCCCACCACGGAGCACGCTACACCGGCCCGCGAAACGCCGGGGCCGGACGGTCAAACACTCACCTGCGGCTTTAATTTATACCCATGCTTGCTCGACCAATGTGCCACGCCTTATTTTTTATAATGGCGAATATATTAATTGGGTCCCAGCCATTCTTTTTTGACCTTATCACCTTCCCATTTGCCGTTGCCCCACACTTCAGCGACAATCGAGCCATGAGTCTTGGTCGTTCCATTCCCGCCCAGCGTATTCTGGTTTTTATGCCCAACCCGCTGGGAGATGCAGTCATGGCCACCCCATTCCTCAAAGCATTGCGAATCCTGTATCCGCAAGCCCATATTTCCGCCATCGGCGGACGCCTGGCCCAAACCGTCCTTTCCGGCTTGCCCGTCATTGACCAGGCAATGGAATATTCGATCTCTGAAGACGGCACCTCCATTGATGCCGCCGCCACGGTGTCGCTTTTGGCCAAAACGAAATTCGATCTGGCGGTTTTACTCCCCAATAATTTCCGAACAGCCATGATTGCCCACCGCGCCGGCATTCCCAACCGCCTTGGTTACGCCCGCGATGGACGACGCTTTTTGCTCACGGATTTTCTGCGCCCTATCCGCCGGTCGGATGATGAAACGCAGCTTCAATGGGCCAGAAACAAAGCCATCGAATTCATCGCCACCGAAAAACGTCATGGCACCCCCATCGCAGCCCAAAGCGAAGTGCTGGCCGTAACACCGGATCCCGACCAGCCCGGCCAATGGATTTTCACCGTGCAACAACCCAATGGGTCTGTTACAACCACCACCGCACGTATGAGCAGTATCGAGCGCTTTGCCGCCCGCTGGCATAACTTTCAACCGACCCCCGCCATCGACTATTACATGGCCCTGGCCCATTATTTAGGATCACACTACAACCAGCGCAAAATGATTCTCGGAATCACCCCGACTGAAAGCCAACAGGCTCTGGATGCGTTGTCCCAGATGGCAATCGCCGACGGTCAGCCGTTTGTCATCCTCGTGCCGGGAGCCAGTTTCGGAAGTTCCAAATGCTGGCCCATCGAATATTTTGCCCAAATTACCGCGGCCATTATCGATCCTGGGGGGCCTTTCAACGCCCGCGTACTCATCGCCGCAGCACCTGCAGAACAACCCATCGTAGATGCCCTGCTAAAACTTATTGCCACCGCCGCAAGCCGTTTTTTTTCTCCTCATCTTGCTCCATTGCACCGGCCCGTTGTCCCGTTATCTCTGGCCAACGATGGTCAAGGTATAGCCTTAGGATCGCTTAAGGAAATTGTGCGCCGTGCTGCAGTTATGTTGTGTAATGACACCGGACCGCGTCATTTCGCAGCCGCCTTGAATACACCTTTGGTTTCTCTTTTCGGCCCGACCGACCCGCGCTGGGCTGATGTATTTTATGATAAGGAAATCCAGCTTCATCTACCCGTTCCCTGCGGTCCCTGCCAGCGCAAACGCTGTCCGATAGACCACCGGTGCATGAATCGCCTTACCGTGCCGATGGTACATGCCGCACTGCTCCGCCAGTGGGAGGTCGCCAAAAGATGAAAATTGCCCTGATCATCGAACATTTTGACGCAACCCGCGGTGGTGCCGAAGCCATGACCGTGTGGCTTAGCGGACAATTAGCCGCCGCGGGCCATGATGTTGCCGTGCTTTGCCACGACCACACACCCCGGCTTAACCGCTATCATGCCGCCAGCCACGGGGCATCGCATGATGCCGAGCGGTCCAGGCAATCCCATGCACCGGCCCTGCCTGATCCTCCAGCCGGCGTACGCGTCCACCGGTTGCGTGGCCTTAAACTTCGCACCGGCCTGGGGTTCCGGATGTTCGGCCGCCGTGCCGCCGCATGGTGCAACAAAAACGCCCCCGATATCATCCACTCCATGACCGTAGCCTGTCCCGGAGACTTGTATCATCCTCACGCCGGCGTTTACGCGAGTATTCACGAACAGGCTGTGGCCAGCCGGGAAACCATTCGTCAGGCCGTACTCAAGCACTGGATGCTGCAATTTTCCGATAAGCAGAAGACTTTGCTGAAATTGGAACGCCGGGCTTTAGCCGGTCCGCAACATGGTGGTGCCCGGCAAATTTTATGTCTGGGCGCAACTATGATGGAGGATTTTCAGCGGCATTACCATGTGCACCGCGACCGTCTGATTCGCCTGGACAACCCCCTCATGACACCCGCCCCCCCCTCATCCACGTTACTGGAATATCGCGATTGGTTCCGCAGCCATTACAACTTGGCACCGCAGGACCGCGTGGCCCTGTTTGCCGGTCACGATTTTCGTCGCAAAGGTCTCACGTGGGCTATTCGCACCCTGGCCATGACCCGGGATCCCTGGAAACTGCTGGTCGTCGGCTTGGGTAAAACACGTGATTACCTGCGTCTGGCTCAATCCTTGGGCCTGGCGGACCGCGTTATCTTCGTCGGACCCACCCGCGAAATGAGCCGGGCTTATGCCAGCGCCGATGCCCTGCTTTTTCCCACCTTTTATGAGAGCTTCGGACTTGTGGCATTAGAAGCAATGGCCCATGGTCTGCCCGTGATTAGTACCCGTTTTCTGGGATGCTTTGACCTGGTGGAAAGGCACAGCGCCGGCACTATCGTCAGTTCACCCACTGATGTGCAGGCGATGGCTCAGGCCCTGGATATTTTGCCCCACTCACACGCCGACCGCACCAAACTTGCCAATCTGGCCCGCAAAGCCAGCCAGGGGTTGGAACCGGAATCCTACTTGAAGCGGCTTGAGTCTATCTATAAAAACTGCCTGGCTCTTAAAAGATCCCGTGGGTGAAGCTGCCGCGTTTGGCCAATTCTACGCCGCGCCACCGGGATTCAGCTCACGCACGTATACAGTCCCCGTTTACCGCGGACCTCTACGCCCCGGCAATCCGCGGCATACGGGCAGGCTCCCGCACCAGTTCGGCGTTTATAAACCGTTGAAACATCTCGGCCTTTACGCCGGCGTATGCCGGGTCATCCCAGCGATTGCGAATCTCTCCAGGATCTTCCACCAGGTCAGATAATTCCCCATACGTATGGTCGCGATACACTGTTATCTTATACCGATCCGTAATCAGCGTACGTAAATGCAGCTTGGCAGGCTGGTGCCTGAACTCCACCACCACATCGCGTCTGGCTTCCCGGGCCTGGCTGGTCCACACTGGCCACTGGTTCACACCCTGCATCGCTCCCGGAACGGCAATGTTGCAGGCGCTCAAAAACGTCGGTGCCAAATCTACCAGCCCCTGCAATGCGGATATTTCACTACCCGCGGCAACCCGCCCCGGACTGCGGACGATAAACGGTACTCTTAGCAAATCCTCATATGAAATGCCCCTTTGGCAATCAACCCATGCTGTCCCAGAAAATTGCCGTGGTCCGTTGTAAACACCACCAGGGTATTTTCCGCAACTCCCAGCCGCGTCAGTGCCGCGAAAATCCGGCCAATTTGCTGGTCCATTAAACTGATCATGCCATAATAAATCGCCATGTCTGCCTGCAAATCTTCCCGTCGGTGCTGGTGCGAATGGAAGCCATGGAGCCAATTGCCACCCGCTTCCTGATATACCGACCAATCCGCCTGCGGGTCGCGGGTCATGGCAAAATGCGGCGGCATATTTTCAAACTCACCTGGCGCGTACTCGCCGGGACGCATATCCGCCGGTGCATACATGGATGCCCATGGCTGCGGCACCAGGTACGGCGGATGGGGATCATGGAAACTCGCCCAGATAAAAAACGGTTTGCCCGCACGTACTGATTGCTCCAGGTCTGCAATCGTACGCTCGGCCGTCCAGGTGCTATAGTGCAATTCCTGCGGTAAATTCCACGCCCCATGTCTGGAAGGCCCGGCCCCATGGCCGCTGACCGGATCTACCTTCACAAAATAATCCTCCCAATTTTTCAGGCCATGTTCTTCCAGCCAGATCGCATAATGCCCGCCTACATGCGATTCGTCCGCATGATTCCGGCAGGTTTCAACATGTTCAAAACCGTACCACGGACCATGAAAATTGCGCCAGAAATCCAGATTTCGCAGCGTGGGTTGACATTCTATAGATTCGCTGCCCGGCTCGGACCGCAGCGGTTGAAAATGGGCTTTGCCAATCAGGGATGTGTGGTAACCGTACTTTTAAAATTTTCCCCAACGGTGGGCACATCTTCCGGCAATTTCACACCAATAGTCCAGCAGCCATGCCACGCCGGATACATGCCTGTGATAATGGTGGAGCGTGATGGCGAACATACCGGATTATTGCAATACGCCCGGGTGAAGTTGGCACCCTCGCGAGCCAACTGGTCTAAATGCGGAGTGTGAATGCGAGTGTTACTTCTTCCCAGAGTATCATAATGCTGCTGGTCGCTGGTAATGAGCAATATATTCGGACGGGTCTGCGTCATAATCCTGAAATCTCCATCAATCTCCAGGCTATTTACCCTGTCGCTGCTGCTTACGCCAACCCGCACTTGTTTGGTCTGACGCTAAATAAGGCTAATCCGCGCATCCGCCTCACGCAAAGTCCTCGCCACAGCGACCCGGCTGCTCCAGTTGGCACACCGGCGATATTACTTAACACCCTCTCTGCTGCCCAATCAGAACCTGTTATTTATTTCCGCGTGGCTAACTCCGCCAACCGTCGTCCCAAGGTGCCCAGGGCGTTGGTATCGGCAAGCAGATTCAATCGATGGATTAACGCTATCAGGTCGTCGTACCTGTCGATGTCGTGTAGCGCAGGAAGTTCAGAAATTACCATGCCATGCCGCAGCGCGGCGATCCGGGTTTGCCGGGCGACCCGTGATGTGCCCCACGCAATCCCTTGAAACAACGAAACTTTGCCCGCCGGAATGCCCAACAGCACGTATCCACCGTCCATGGCGGGAATCATCGCGTAACAGGATTGATAAATCTCTTGAACGGCCCATGCCACGTCATTGCGGGATAGCTCCGGCGCGTCGGTACCAACAAAAATACATCCGGCATAACGTTCCGCCGTAAGCCGTTGGAAAGCGTCTTCCAAGCGTTGTCCGAAATCGCCCGCCGTCTGGGGAATCCGCCGCCACTGGTTCCAATCGCTCCAAGCGTCGGCTGTTTCAGGTGGGTCAAAAAACAAGATCAGATCAAGGCAGGCAAATTCGACGGACAGGGTTTCATAGGTATAGCGGGCGTGATGCAGAAGCAACCGGTAAATTTCCGCAGCCGTCTGGGAGGACAAATCTGCGACCAGTCGCGTCTTTACCCGCCCGGCGGTGGGCCATTTCGCCATTAACACCAGAGCCACGCGGCCAGAAGAATGGGGATCGGTTGTTGGGTCGGTCATATGCATGTCCTCTCGGGCCATGACCGCCGGTACCTGATATAGCTCGCCACCCGCAACCAGTTGCGGATTGTGGTTCGGCAAATGCCATGGGTCCAATGGCGGGCGCTGATGGTAGCGGGCGTATTCACGAACATCGCATCCGTCAGGCAACGCAGGCGGAGCGATAGCTCCAAGTCTTCTAACTGTGGTTGCATAGGCCATCCGCCGGCCTTTGCGAGCAGATCAACTCCCGCAAACATAACCTGATCGCCGTAGGGGAGGTTCAGCCAGGCACCACGCAGATAATTTCCATATTCCACCAGACGAAAGCGGCGTCGTGGATCATCAATCCGGTGCCCCAACCAACCCCAACGATAGCGGACACCAGGGCCGAGCCTGGCCAGTAGCGTATCCCGCGTCCCACGGCACAAGAGCGTATCAGCATGGCAAATCAATAGCAAATCCACTGCTCGCCGATTTAAAAGCTCCTGCATGCCATAGCCGATGACCGCACCACGTTGCGCGTTGGGACTGCAGAGATACGCAGTCCCTTTTGATTGGGCCATTAAGGCAACGTTTGGACTTGCATCGCCATCCACGACCACGATGTGGTCGCCAGCCCGCAAAAATTCTTCCATGGCGTTCAGGCAGGCCGGTAGAAGCGCCACATCTCCGCGGCAAGGAATTACAATCCCCAGACGCGGAGCTATGCCGTGGACGAAGTCCATCAACGGCATTTTCCGGCCCGGAGTAACTGCGGGGCTGGCTTGAAATGCTGCTGTGTGTGTCGCGGATGCCAAGGTTATTCGGGTCAAAAGCAGACTCTCCACGACTGACAAAACAAATTATTTGTCGCACCCCGATTCTACAGCTTACAATATTTCAGGCTTGCGTAAGACTTTGGCCTTCCTCACGACTAAATTAATGGAGATCGACGTTATGCAGAATGTCCCGGCAAAAGTCATATCCAGCTATCCCTGGTTCATCCGGCTGTTCTTCTGGAAGCAGAAACAGAAATACGGGAAGGTCCTGGAACCTGGCTTAATCTGGGGGCGCTCTCCCAGGATATTTGCTACGTTGGCATTACTGTATGGGGCTTTGGACCGGCGTTCGTCGCCGCTTTCGTCGGCCTTACGTAGCCTGGTGACCGTCCGGGTATCGCAAATTAATCATTGTGCCTTCTGCGTGGATATCAATTCGGCCACCTTGCTCAAATGCGGCGTATCGATGGAAAAAATCGCCGCTTTGGGCGATTGGCAGCAAGATTCCGCCATAAAGCTTTTTTCCGCCGAAGAGTGTTTGGCGTTGGAATATGCCGAGGCAATGACGCTTAACAAGGTTGAGGATAATCTGCGCCGGCGGATTAAGGAGCAATGGCCGGATGATACAATAGTCGAGTTGACCGGCTTGATTGCCTTCCAGAACATGTCGTCGAAATTCAACGCGGCATTGGATCTGCCGGCACAAGGCTTTTGCCGGCTATCCACCTCCACGACGATCAACGGTGATTACCAGGATTGACCAACGGTGAAAGTGATTTTGTACATCACAATTGTCGCCATCGCGTTGAGTTTGACTGTAATTGTAGCCACCTGGTGGTGGCTGCACCGGCCTCAACACCACCTTACGTGGCACCAGGTAAACGCCATGATCGCGCATCATTTCCCGGAAGTACCACAGATAAGCGTTGCCGATTTGGACACCTGGTTTCACGACTCACACCGAAAACCTCCGCTATTAATCGATGTGCGTTCACGTGCCGAATACGCCGTGAGCCATCTGCATAATGCCCGCTGGATCGACACCTTAGAGCATGTTAGCAAGGCCATGGCTGGCGTGTCGCACACCGAGTCCATTGTCACGTATTGTTCGGTTGGATATCGATCTTCCGCCTACGCTCAAAGGCTTCTCCGGGACGGTTTTACCAACGTACGCGACCTCAAAGGTTCCATTTTCGAATGGGGCAACGGCGGTCTGCCGGTTTATCGCCATGACCGGGTCGTCCACCACGTACATCCGTATAACCGCTACTGGGGCCTACTGCTGAAACGCTCGCTCTGGGCATTTAGCCCAGCACCAACCGCGGAGACACCATGAATATGCCAAACAATGGCATTCGCCCAACGGGGTTTTCCAGCTACGCAGGAGTTGCTGTTGTTATGAGCATGGGCTTGACAATGGTGGCCTTCTGGACATTCGTTGCAGTGTCGGCATATGGTGTACCTTGGTCGCCGCCTTACCTCAACTGTCTTCTACTGGTTGCAGGAGAGGTTGGTACAGGCGCGGCCTTCGTGATCGGTTGTCTGTTTCTGCGGCGGTCACAACCTCGCTGGCTGCTCGTTGGAGTATGGATAATTGGGGCCGTTTGCCGCCTGATGTTGCTTCCAGCACCGCCGATATGGGACAACGATTCGAATCGCTACTTATGGGATGGTGCGGTTTGGCGTTCGGGCTACAATCCCTGGCGCTACAGCCCGCATGCGGCCCTCGCGGGGACGGCACCAGGATTACCAGACGGACTGCATCGCATGGCCATAACCCATGCACAACTCATTGCTCATATCAATCATGCCGGGCTTCCCACAATCTATCCTCCGGTCAGCGAAGCAATCTTCGCAGCAGCAGCATTGATTTGTCCATTCAGCATGATAGCCCTGAAAGGGTTGTTGCTGCTGTTCGATACCGGAACGGCAATTATGGTGGCGTTGAGTCTGCGCCAGCTGCAACTGCCTGCTGTTTGGGTGCTGATTTATTGGCTAAACCCAGTCGTGATTAACGCATTTGCCAATGAAGCGCATCTGGATTCCGTGACGCTGTTTTTTGTGGCGGCATTTACTTTTCTGCTGCTGTGTAACCGCCCCTGGTCCGCCGGCGCGGCTTTGGGACTGGCCATCGGTGCAAAATTCTGGCCAGTGGTACTCGGCGCGGTGTTATATCGACACTATTGGAGCGAACCTTACCGGTTGGCCGGTGCCATGCTGGCCACTGCCCTGGCAGCCGGAATTGCGTTGTCACCGATGATGATTACCGGCCCACCGGCTTTCACTTCACTTTCCGCATACGTACATTATTGGCAGGCCAACGATCTGGTCTTTCATGGAGTCTTTCTGTTTTGGTCATGTCTGCTGTGGCGATGGGCTGCCGCTCAGTCAGCAGCCTGGGGGACTGCCATAATCATTTTAGGCGGCATGGCGTTGTGGCTGTTGCGGCGGTGCCTCGTGGGCAAGGCCCTTGTTCGGACCAGTTTATTGTTGATCGCAACGCTCTTTATCCTAAGTCCCATAGAATTTCCGTGGTACTACACATGGTTGTTGCCCATGCTGGCGATCTGCCCGCGGCTATCGCTGCTGCTGTGGTCCTGCACCTTGGGCCTGTATCATTGGGCGTACCTCGCCACCTGGGTGGTGTGGGTAGAACACGCGCCGGTCATCGGCCTGCTGATTTTGGAAGCATTCATTCCAACGTTACGAGGATTTTTCTGGGAGTCCGGGGTGGTGGAGCGGCTGACAGATGCCGGTCAGGCCCCTGGCCCCAGCAGAAGCATAACATGACCGTACATGCAGAAAGTCAGAACCGCATCGACACGCTGACCGTGGTCATCATTCCCACTCTCAATGAACAGGAATCGATAGGCCGGGTCATCGCATCCATTCCAGCGTGGGTCAAGCAGGTCATTGTCGTCGACAATGGTTCCACGGATGCCACGGTTGAATGGGCCCGGCTGGCCGGTGCTACCGTTATCACCGAATCACGACGCGGTTACGGCCAGGCGTGCCTGGCCGGATGCGCCATGGCCGCAAATGCGAACATCGTGGTGTTTCTCGACGGTGATCTAAGTGACTATCCGGAACGCATGGACCAGTTAGTGCGACCGATAGTGGAAGATCGCGCGGACTTTGTGTTGGGTTCACGCACACTGGGATCACGCGAAAAGGGCGCCTTGTTGCCGCAGCAACGCTTCGGCGGATGGCTGGCGTGCCGGCTCATCCGGCTGTTCTGGAGCTATCGCTATACCGATTTGGGGCCTTTTCGCGCCATTCGCAGGACCAGTTTGTACAATCTTCACATGGACGACCGCAATTTCGGCTGGACGGTGCAGATGCAGATTCGTGCCGTGGTCGCGGGCTTGCGCATCCTGGAAGTTCCGGTGGACTATCGTCAGCGGATAGGGCGTTCCAAAATATCCGGGACACCGAGCGGCGTCGTCAGTGCGGGAATCAAAATTTTCTACACCATCGGCCGCGAACTGCTCGTAGCACGCCGAGCGGTCGATGGGTAATTGTCTGTTTCCTGGCTGAAAAACCCGCCGGGATCATGAATCCAGCGACTGCACAGGGGCACGCCAGCTCGGTCGGCACATAGGTCGTGTCCGAACCCTGGGCAAAGGCACCCACGGCCAAACCGCCGACTAAAACGCTTGCCGCCAATACCGCCTGCCAGATTCCTTTTTGCCTTCGCATCGTAAAACTCCTTTGCAAGAACAAACCACAAAACTTTTGCCATACCGCTCCACTACGGCGTGGCTGCATTGGAGATACAGCGACAATCGCTTTTTAATCCAACGTCAAGTTCACATGACACACTGTTTGTTGTGACGGATGCGATATTCTTACACGTCACGGCCCAGGATCATGGTAGAGCAAAAGCCACATAGGCCGACAACACCCAGTCTCCGCCGCGACGGGCGGCGCTGGTGATGGCGGGGCCGGCGCCGACTCCGATGTAAGGCGTTAAGTAGCCCCATTTGGGTTTGGGATTGATTTCCACGCCGAAAAGCGTCGAGATCGATTGCCGGCCCACGTCCACGCCGGACACGGGATCGGATCCGACAATTTCAAATACGGGCGTAATATCGGCGACTCCCGGCAGGGGCAGGTCTTTATGGTAAATGTTGTAGCCCAGCACGGTGTCCCAGGTGAGATTTTTCTGGCCACCCTGATGCGAGCCGGTTAGAAATGACAGCCCAACGCTGGTCATCACACTGAAATGGTCGCCCCATGCAATGGCCTGCATGATCCGGGGGGAAATCGTTGTGCCAGTGCTGACCTCAGAACCCGAAGGCGGATCGATTTCCAAACCGGGTATCAGCGAATAATCAAAATTCCCGTTCTTGCTGACGTATTGGTAGATCGGTGAACGCAGGACAACGGCGAGATTGGCCATGCCGTCGAAATTCCTGCTGGTTGGCTCGCCGGGCACGGCACCGGGGTATGACACATGTTCATGCTGGTAAGGAGCCTGGATTTCAACCGTCCATTGATCCAGTCCCCATTTGAATTCATTGTAAAACAGGTCCAGTTGTTCGTTGCCGCGTTCAAAGTGATACCAGGTCATCGCGATTTCGCGCTGAGCGGCGACATTGGCAGCCAGAAAGGTTCCCGGAAAAAAGCCCTTGGCCAGCTTGCTGCGATGATCCAGCAAGCCAAAGAAATAGCGCGAAGATCCACCACCGCTCGCCGTATCGTCCAGCGATATCACCGGTGTGGTGTCAGCCTCAAACTCTTGTGTCAACTTATCAAAAATGGTAGGTCTAACCGTTTTGACGGGCCGGTTGCCGAGGTCAAGTACACCGCCACCGATTAGGTCGGTCGTGCTCGCGTCGTCGACATATAACGCAGACCCATCAAATACCGTACTGATGGCCCAACGATTGTTTTCCGGCGTGGAAATTGTGGTGGCAGCCTTTATCGTATGCCCAGCCGCGATACAACATGCCACCGCCGCCATCGACAGCAGCATGCCCTGACGAACATTACGAACATTAAGCACTGGATTTCTCCTGATTTTGTAGCCTAGACATATGAACACTCTGTAAGTCGCAACACAACGCCAGTTCTAACGCGATGCGTACAGAAAACCAGGTGGCGATCCTTGATCAACACGGCGAAAGTATCACCATCGAGTTATCTTGAGAATCAATCCGAGCAGTTTCTTGACCTGTGGCGTTAAACGCCTTCGGATGTACGCATCCGCCGCCTGCTTGATGACCACAGCCTGGGTGGGATAGGGATGGATCACCGAGGCAAGCTTTCCCAAGGGCATCTTCGCCTGCATCGCCAGTGTGATTTCCGAAAGTATGTCCCCGGCATGGCGGGCTACCAGCGTGGCACCCAGAATACGACCCGAACCTTTCTGCACGTGCACTTTCAGAAACCCGGCGGTTTCGGAATCCAATACGGCCCGATCCACTTCTTCCAGCGGCACCGATACCGTATCGACAGCGAGGCCGAGTTTTTCAGCATCGGCGGAATACAACCCCACATGCGCCACTTCTGGATCGGTATAGGTGCACCAGGGAATCGTCTGCGAGCCGGCTCTTTTACGACCCAGAAACAGTGCATTCTGGATGACGATGCGGGCCATAGCATCAGCGGCATGGGTAAATTTGAATGGGCTGCAAATATCGCCGGCGGCATAAATCCGCCGGTTGGAGGTGCGTAGACAATCATCCACTTGGACGCCGCGTTTGTCGTATCCGACACCCGCCGCCTCTAAATTCAAACCTTCTACATTGGGTTCCCGGCCGACGCCGATGAGAATCTCATCTACGCATAACTCACCGCTGGAGTCCGGACATTCCAATGCCAGGTATTTCCTGCCATCGCGCACCATCACTGCTTTGATATGGCAGCAGCAATTGATTGTGACTCCATCATGAACAAGCGACTTTTCAATAATTGCAGCGGCGTCCCGATCTTCTCGCGGTAACAACTGCCGCTGCTGTTCCAACAAAAAGACCTGCGAGCCAAGCCTGGAGAACGCCTGGGCTAATTCGCAGCCAATCGGCCCGCCGCCAATGACCGCCAGGCGGGCCGGCCGTGAAGTTAGACAAAAGACATTTTCATTGGTCAGGTAGCCGGCCTTGGCCAGACCGGGAATAGGCAGATCAACGGCGCGGGCACCGGTGGCAATTACTGCCTTGCTGAACCGTAACACCTGCGACCCCACGCCGATGGACCGGCGATCAATGAAGTGTCCTTCGCCAATAAATACATCGACGCCCAGATCACGGAATCGCTGGGCGGAATCATGACCACTTAAGTCCGCCCGCAACTTGCGAAGTCGCTCCATAACCGCCGCAAAGTCCACTTCTACTGACCCCCGCAGTCGCACACCGAAAGAGCCGGCTTCGCGAACATCGTGGCAAGCCCGCGCCGCACGAAGAAGGGCTTTGGAAGGCACGCAACCCACATTCAGACAGTCCCCACCCATCAGGCTCTTTTCGACCAAAGCTACCGTGGCTCCCAGGCCCGCGGCTCCGGCGGCACAAATCAGGCCAGCGGTACCCGCACCAATCACCACCATGTCGTAGCACGGTTTGGGGGCCGGATTGACCCATTCCGGCGGATGTACATTCTGTACAAGCTGCTGATTGTACTGATCCAGCGGAGAAAGTGATGGAATCTCTACCAAAGTCTCGATCGCCACAATTATTTCCTCCCCTGTGCCGATTTATTCCCAATACTGTCCAAATTCCAGTTGTAGGGCATAAACACTACACGGGGTGCGCGCCCGGCGGATAAAGTGGCGGCAACACCCGTATTAGATCTTGCCACAAACTTGAGCACCGAACCGGAGGCCTGTTTGAAGTCGCCATGGTACCAAAGATAAATTTCGGTCAGGTGCAGCGTATGGCCATCGCGCGAAAGCCACACCCATCGCCGATCGTTGTTGACAATTTGAACCTGTCTATTCAGTTGCGCGTTGATCGTCGCCGCTTCATAGGCCTGGCGACGCAATGGCGGACAACCAATTGACGCACAGTTGATTGCGAAATGAATACGCTGATCGGCGAAATCACGACGCAGCATCAGTTCGATCTGCTCAAGGCTGTAAAGTTTACCGCCAATATTCCAATGAACCCATGCCCAACGTTTATCCGCGGGAATATCCCGAATCGACCGGATGTCCGGATAGTGATCCAGAATCAGTCGCAGTGTAAAAGCGTTATACGCATTAATCAGCAGCGCCAGTTTGTTGTTTCGTCCGAGCTTTGCAAATGGTGCCTGGGCCAGTTGCGCGATGTAGGCATTGAGATTTTTCGGATGATCCGCAAGCGACGGATAATCCACCCAACCGCCTGGTTCCACATACCGTCCAACCACCCGGTTGAACAGCGCATTGCTGAATTGCGGCCCATTTAGATCGGACTTGAATTTGTTTACGGACTTCACCGGCGGCGGGCCGAATAAGCCGGCCAGCGCACCGCGATTAAACCACGTACAGGCCGTCAGCCCAAGCATCACAATGGCCGACGCCGTCAGAACGATGGTGCGGCTGGACCAGGTACCGGTCGGGGTTCGTGTATCTGAATTGCTGATACTCATTTCCACAACTCCTGATTTCGATGCTGACGCCAGCGCCTGCCGGGCCATACGCGTAACATAAATGCTCACCGCCGCAACCAGCGCCAGTCCAGAGAGCAGCAAGGCCCAGTGCAGCGGGCCGGTCACCCCACCGGCACCGACCGCGGCACCGGCGGTGTAGCCGAGATAAACATACAACAGTGTTCCCGGCAGCATACACAGCCAACTGGCAACGGCGTAACGCCAGAAGCCAACCCCGGTAAGACCGAAAAAGTAATTGCTTAAGTTGAACGGGACGATCGGCGAAAGCCGCAGCAGCGCCACGATCACCCATCCGCGCGCGGTAACCGCCTTATCAATGGCTGCAAATCGCGGCTTGGCGGCCAGTCGGCGTTCGATGGCGCTGCGAAATGCATATCTCCCCAGTAAAAATGCCACAGATGCACCCACCGTCGCCCCCAAGGAGACGATCAACGTTCCTCGCCAGATTCCAAATACCACGCCCGCCAATGCAGTGAGTGCCGAACCGGGAATTAACAGCACCGTCGAAATGATGTACAGCAAAACAAACAGCAGTATTCCCAGAAATCCCCAGCCCTCCAAGCTGCTGCGCAAAAGAGTAATCCCAGACCCGATCGGCAAAATTCTCGCCATAACGACGACGCAAGCCGCGATCACGATCAGCGCCGTCCATTGAACAACCTGCGACAGCCGTGACGATGTTTCTGCCATGATCAAACCCTTGAGCCTTTGCACCTGCCGCCGCGCGTCTGATGGAGTTGCGCCACGTATTACTGATGGATTGGTCTAAACAACGGCTGAATTCTTACAGGCCGATGCAGAGTCCGATACAAGGCTGCCGCCGCAGGAAGATCCACCGCCGGCCGTACATCCGAAGCAATGCCCACCGGTGATGATCTGTCGCGTCAGGAAGTCTGCTGGATCAAAATCTCGGATATGACCGGAACCGGCTGGCAACTTCAGCGCATAATTGAAATCACAGTCATAAACCGTTCCATCCCAGCCGACATGCAACTGATGTCGACACATCAGGCCATCAAGCGTATCCGGGTTGAACGTCCGTTCCAGCAGGTCCTGGTATTGCCGGGCATAGCCTTGGCGCTCAAGATCGTTCAAAAATCGGCCGATAGGCAGATTCGTAATTGTATACAAGTGCGTGAAACGAATATCAAACTGTTGGCCGAGTTCGCGGCGATACGCCTCTTCCAACGCCGTCTGTTCAGGCGGGAGCGATGGTCCGCCGGGGTTGTAAACCAGATCCAGCGGCAAGTTTTCCCGGATGCCATAGCCCACAGCATTGAGTCGTTGAATAATTTCGATGCTCTCCTGATAAACATGCCGGCCGCGCTGCCGATCCACATTCGTTTCCAGATAGCATGGCAGTGACGCCACCAGGTGAACCCCGCGGGACGCATAAAATTGCGGTAAATCCGTATAGCCATCTTTGTTCATGATGGTCAAATTGGTGCGAACCATCACTGCATACCCTTGCTGCAGGGCGACATCGACAAATCGTCGGAATTTTGGATTCATCTCTGGCGCTCCGCCGGTGATATCAATGGTCTCCGCTCCCGCCTTGTACGCCGCTGCCAGCACCCATTGCATGGTTTCCCACGTCATTTCTTCAGTGCGGGCAGGCGATGATTCGACATGGCAATGGTGACACGCCAGGTTGCATTTCAGGCCGACGTTGACCTGAACGGTCTTGACGCACAGCGGCTTCAAAGCTGCCACGCCTGTGCGGATCAATTGGCGATCAAATCGATTCTCAGCGGGCAATATCGGCAAGAGTAAACTTGGGCCGGTTGTTCCGGCCTTACGCCAGTTTAACCGCCGACGGCCTCCGGCGGGCCTACGATGAACAATCTGCTCAACTGGCGGCAAGCTTTTAACACCCACCGTCCATATCCCGGTAATAAGTGGTTCTACGAATACTACGTCAACACCTTCGTGGCGAAGTTGAGTTGCCCAGCCTTCGTGGTCATACTCCACGCGACGGATTTCCGCCGTCACGGCATCTTCAGTAAGCTCCAGAATCAGGTAGTGCACTGCCGGATCACCGTCATGATCCGGTTTGCCGACGACGCCGCAGTTGGCCGCAAACCCTGCCTCGCTTAGGTCCCGCAACCAAGGAATACCCGAATGCGTACAGACGAATCCGCAGACCCCGGCAGCTTCCAACATATCCCGCAACTGCGTATCGCAAAAGTTCGACTCATAGAGGAATTCATTGGTTTTGCGCGGGCTGCCATGGCAGAGAAGCATTGTGCCGGCAGGCGTGTCCAGCCGGTGCTCGTTTGGCCACATGGCCAGCCATCGGCGGTGATTTTCGGAAAGCTCCTTGTCGGCAAAAGCGAATGCCTGGCAACTGGCTTGTTCATCTTCTGCCGACGAATAACCACATCCGCAGCCATTATTCCCGGCTGCCGCCTGCTGCTCGTGATTGCCGGCAACCACGATTTCGAACTCCGCACGGATCAGGTCCAGGATTTCATCACTGTGTCCGCAGCAACCGATGGCATCGCCGAGAAAGGCCCGGATCGAACATCTCTGTCGGCGGGCATCGTCCAAACACGCTTGAAACGCTGGCACATTTCCATACGCGCCTCCCATCAAGGCGATACGAACCGCTGGCTGCACATAATTGGCATCTGTGGTCATACCTTGAATCATCTCAGCACCTTTCCGCCGATGCGACAACAGGTTGTACGATCGTCTCCAACGAAACGCCTGCGCCTTCGATTCCCCAAAGACCCCACGGAATCATGGCCAATGCTCCGGCCAGCCAAAGAAACCCCATCAAACCGAATACGCCTGCGTTGCCCCATGCTGATTGAGACACGGCCATCAGCAACGGGCCAGAGGCGATGGCACCTATGCGTCCTACCGCCACCGAAACGCCGATGCCCGTGGCCCGCAAATGGGTGGGAAATATTTCTGAAAATGTCGGATACGCACTCGTCCACGCCCCCGTGGCACAGAAATTCGCCGCCATGAACACAATCAAGACCAACAGCGGCGAATGTGTTGCCGCCACCGGTGCCATGAGCAAGCTCGTCAGCGCCGCCAGCGTATAAAACAAGGTTACGGTTCGCTTGCGGCCCAACCGGTCGAATTTCCAAGCCATCAAAAGACCGCCGGCAAGTGCACCGACATTCCCCAGGAAGTAAAACCATGGCATCTGGCTGTTGGCGATATGCACCTGTGGCAATATCACCAACGCCAGAAAGGTGAATAAGCCGTAATAGCCGAAGGCTTCAGAGAGGTCCAGGGTGGCTCCCAACATCAGCCGATACGGATAACGAACAAGCAATTCCCGCAGATCGGTGATAACGCTCCGTGCACGGTTATTGACTGATGATCTCACGGTTGGCCATAGCGCCGCGGCTTGACCTTTCGGTTGTTGTCCCGCGGCTCGTGCAATGTCATCCACAACTTGTCCGGCCGCCTCCGACCACCCGCGCGAAAGCAGCCAACGCGGCGATTCCGGCAGCACGCGGCGAAAATAGGCCACAAACAAACCGCCTATCGCCCCCAGCGCAAACCCTACCCGCCAAGCGATTGCCTGTTTCGGAATCAGAGTCAAAAACAGGATGCTCACCAGGGCTGCCAGCAATGCCCCCACCGGCCAGAAATTCATGACAATGGCCGCCGCCCGCCCGCGATGTTTTGCCGGCAGCAATTCGCTGATTGCCCCGTTAATCGCGGAATATTCCGCGCCCACGCCGATGGCCGTGAGAAAGCGGAACAACATGAACGACGTAAACCCCGGCGAAAGGGCCGAACACAGCGTGCAGACGGAGTAAACAGTCAGCGTCAACAGGAAGAGCTTCTTACGCCCAAACCGATCGGCCAGATAACCAAATAGCACGGCTCCGACCATGATTCCGGCCAACCACACTGACGTGATAAGTGACGCTTGCGCATTGGATAAATGCCACTGGGACTTAAGAATGCCCAACAGGCCGCCGGTCAGATTGACTTCGAAAGCGTCAAAGAGCCATCCAATGCCCAGCGCCAGCGTCAGCATAGTGTGAAACCGGCTCCAGCGGAGAGTATCCAGAACGGTCCACGGCGAACTTTTTTGCGAATCGGCCTGCATATAACCCCTTGACCAGATATTCCACGAACCGGCTGCCCCCGCGGAGCAACCAACACCGTTGTTATATTTAGTCGCACTCAGTCTGGGAATCTTACGTGTGCCCATTTTGAGATGAATCAGTCCTTATGCGCGAAACGAGACGTTCTCATCCGCCGCTCTGCAATGTTTGCATGCAAGCCCGATCCGTCGCGGCCAGGCGTTCCAGATACATGAGGCCAGCAGAAGGAGAATGCCGCAGTAGTAGACAGTGGTACTATCGATGTAGAACACGCGGTACAGTACCAGCACCGATGCGATGGCACCCAAGAGAAATGGCAAATAACCGCGGCGATGGTTTGCTTTCCATGCCAGTAAGCCTAAGGCCAGCAGCAGACCAACAAGCATCTCCGGCAGGAGGATTTTCATGCTTGTTAAAAAGCCCAGGCCAATGGCCGAAAGCAACCCTGCATAAGCCGACCAGCACGCCGGGCATACGCGCGGAATAATGGCCCCTGCAAAAAGGGCCGGCAAGGCCGCCAAACCGCCCCAACGATGGGCGGCGTGGCGCGAAAGCGTGTTGCTGGCCGCACGACCCGGCGCGGAATGCGAGCGCCCACTGCCCAGCGCCTCCAACAGCAGTTCCATCGACGGCACACCGGAAAAGCCACGGCCATCGTCGGTCGGATCAAGGTGGCAATTTCCACCTCTGGTGCCGGCCGGATAAATATCTCAACCGTAAACGAAAATGGCCGGCGAACCACAATGGCATGCATATTCAGGACAGGCAGAGTCATTGTGCTGATACTCGGTCCATGAGGTCGGCAGGCCGCATTGCTCCAGCGCCGCATGCAGAGATTCACGAGCAGCCCGCACGTTCGGGCAACCGCCATCAAAGATCAGTTCTACGCGTGGCGAGGATTGAGCGACATCGCTATTGGCTGATTCAACCAGTCGCATCGACTAACTCTGTCAAGTCCTGGTCTAAAGTTGTCACATTATTGTTCATTGTTCCCATCCAAGTTTAGCTTCCTTCGAGGGATAGCATGGGGGCGTCTGCGCTGCGCAGCGAGCCCGACCGCAGCCCAGCAGACGCCCCTACGCGGCGCGGTTTTCCGTCCTCGTGCCGGACCTTCTGTCACGCCGTATCGCCTGCCGGTTTTGGCCTTACCGTCTGGGGTATTATCCCATCGCTGTGCACCTGCTGGGGAACACGCATCTTGAGCTTTCCGTGCGGGCGGCATTGGTTGTATATCGCTACCGCCTCCGCCACCGCGGGACCCACCATCGCCTTGCGGCTAAAGCTGATCCCCATCCCCAGTTCCTGCTTGAGTATCCCGTTGAGTCGTTCCGCTTTCCCATTCTCGTAACAGTGACTCTCTTCCGTCATGCTTATTCCCAGCTCCGCGGCCTGCAACTGCTTGATATACGCCTGGCTACAATATTGGCTGCCCCGATCCGAATGGTGCACCGCATAGGCTCCAGCAGGTAATTGCTTGATCGCCTGGGCTCCGGCCCGGATCACGCCTTCCATCTCCAAGGTATCGCTGCTGTCGAATCCCACGATCT
>JAJYDW010000019.1 GCA_021790385.1 Planctomycetota bacterium | reverse complement strand
GAAATGGGATGCCGACCATGCCGCCGCCATGATGACGCTACTGGCGATGCGTGAGAGCAACCAGCACCAACAATGGTGGGCCATGCGGGCCCGCGCCGCTTGATGCCAAAAAATATGGCCACACCCCCCGGCTCCCTTGCGGAATTTTTTGCTTGACATTGGCCGTTGGCCATATATAATGTCTCAAGTATTCTGTGATCTTCGGCGTGGCCAGCCTGCAGGCAGGAAACCCCGACTAACAAAAAAGGAGGAACGTATGTTCAACTTTCGGTCCATCCTATTCTCGTCAGCCGCCGTGGCGGCTGTGGCCGTCTGCACTTGTGTGGCGCAAGCTGTCGATGTCGTCCCCCTTGGCAGCCTCACGGGTGGAGTAACTGCCGGAGCCAGCGGATTCTTCGGCACGCAGAGCAACGCCTTTCACCAGGCCGATCCAACCGCTACTTTTACGGGCCCGGGCACGTCAGGGCCTTATTATCCGGCCGGCACCGGCACCCCACTGGTAGGCGTGCCCACCCCGCCAACGCCCGTGTATTATCCATCCATGTCAGCCCCAGTAGGCAATCAGTTCAATCAGCTTGGCGGCTATACCTTCCATTTTAATGATTCCGCCGGCACGACCGCCACCACCCAAATCACCAATGTGACGGCCAATGCCGGGCTCACCACGGACGCGAGCATCGGCTTCGGCACCACCGGCAACCCGTGGGCGTTCGACCAGGGCACGACCGCGATTGGGTACGGCTATGAGCAAATCAACTTTGACGCCCAATTTGCCGTGATTTCCACCCTCAGCGGCGTTGCGGCTCCCAACCTTCCGGTAATTATCACCGGTACGTCGGATAACGGTCTCTACGCCCAGTTTGACGCCGCCGTCACCTATACTTTTATTCCCACAAGCACCAGTTGGGTGCCGACCGGATCGCCTTCCACTTTAGGTACGATCTACTACACCTGGATACAAAATCCGGTGAGCACTTCCTGGAGCGACATCGTATACCCCACCGGTCCACTGTTGGGCACGACGTCGGGCCCAGGCGTTCTGGAACTGACCGGTTACGCCTACGTCGCCGGCGACCCCGTTAACCTTAGCATTCAGTCAGTACCGGAACCCTCGACGCTGGTCCTGTTGGGCCTCGCCGGCCTTGGCGTCCTGGTGAGACGACAGGTAGAGCGACGGCGAGCCTGAAGCAAAAGGCAGATGTAACCGTTCACGGGCAAAAGTGGCAAAATTAGGCGAAAAACGATAGTTCCAAGGAGCGTACACCCCAATTCGGCGTATTTCTTGCTCGGATAGTGCGCAGCATCCGCTTATTTCCCCTTATTTGTAGGGTTTTTAACCCGTGAAAGGTTATCCGTTCACGAAGAGGCGACCGGGCAGGCTGGAAGCCTGTACCACAAAGACTGCGGCAAGCAAGAATGGCGATTCACGGCCACAGACAAGAATGTCTGTGCTACACTGGTCAAGCCGATTACGGGGCGTTGGATTAGGCCTTGGATCTTTGGCATGGTGAAAGCACTGTGCGCCCGGCCAATCCCGATAGCTTTTTCTCTAACGCATCGGGATTTCGGCATGCATGCCTCAAGCAGACGTGCTGGAGTGAAATGGAGTTGCGGAGGTGCCGGCCGGCAACAAAATAGAGCAGGTGAAAATGGAACAGGGGATCAGGAGGTGCGGGCCAAAGCCCGCAGACGGGATTAGGGAGTCGAGAGATACGTATTCACTACAGAGGACAACGGGGGAATAAATGGCGATCTGCGTTCAACGATCAGCGGACAGCAGTCAGCGGTTGGTGTGATGGCATGGCTGTGAACGGTTGCCAATAGAGGATGGTATTTATTGGATCATGCGCAGCCACAGGGCCGTCGATAGTCCCCAGATGATATTAAGCAGAATCACAAACAAAAAAGTGGTGTGGCCGAAATCCATGCCCAGCCAGCCTTTGTGCATCCAAAAAGGGAAAACCACAAACAGGGCAAATGCGGCCGGCAGCAAGCCATACACCAAACCGCGTTTGAAGATGGAACCGGCCAGGAGCGGCAGCAAAAAGCACAGGCCGAAGATACCGCCCCAGACCAGGTGCTGGTAAAACCGCCATTTATTGAAATCGCCGGAGAGGCTGCAATGCAGCAATGCAAAGAGATTCAATTTGCCGCAAAGCCAGGCCGCACCCGCATTGACCAGAGCGCCGAACATGCCGGCGGCGAAAGTCATGGAGATTTCACGGGGAACGCTGCTGGAAGTACCGGCGGAGGCCATACAAACTCCTTGGGACAGACCCGAAGGAGTATAGCATGGGCCATGCGTGCCTTATTTTCAAGTGGCTCGCGGGTGGGCGCTTTCGTAGGCCTCACGGATCCGGTGCGTGGTCAGGTGGGTGTAAATTTGTGTGGTACTCAGGCTCTGGTGGCCCAGCAATTCCTGCACCGACCGTAAATCCGCCCCATGGTTGAGCATGTGAGTGGCAAAGCTGTGACGCAGCGTATGCGGGCTGATATCGGGGTCCAGGTGGGCTTCCAGCAGGTATTTATCCAGCTTGCGCCGCACCGACCGGGTGCTTAATCGCTGGCCGTGCTTGTTAATGAACAGCGAAGAGACGGAACTACCGGCTGGCACGGTAGAATTGCGCATGGGCAGATATTTTTGAATGGCGTTCATGGCAGTTTGGCCCACCGGGTTCAGCCGTTCCTTTTTACCTTTGCCACGGACCTTGATGACATTGCCGGAAAAATCCACGTCTTCAACGTTCAGCCCCACCAGTTCGCTTACTCTCATGCCGGTGCTGTAAATGACTTCCAGCATGGCTTTATCGCGTGAACCCAGCAGGTCGGTATCTTTCGGAGTTTGCAGAAGCCGGTTGACCTGCTCTTCAGTCATAAATTTGGGCAGGCGCTTTTCCAGCTTGGGCGTGCGAATGGTGAGCATGGGGTTGTTGCCAGTGAGGCCGCGTTTGTTGAGGAATTTGAAAAAGCTGCGGAGTGTGGCCAGTTTTCGGGCCATAGTGGCTTTGGAATAATTCTGTTCGCGCATTTTCTGCAGGTAGTTACGAACGTCATCAACCTTGGTGTTCACCAGCAGTTGGTCAAGCTGTTCAGGTGAAGGTTCGGAGGCCTGGGCCGCCGCGGCTGGAATGGCGACCGGTGCCGATGCCGGCGAATTTTCCGGGCCATTTACCGCCGGTATCGCGGCCGGCGACGGGGTGCCGGGATTAGCCAAAAATCCTCCGAATTGTTTGAGGTCCGCGCCATAGCAGCGGCTGGTGTAACTGGAAAAATGCCGTTCAAATTGCAGATAGTTGAGAAAGTCTTGAACACGTGCTGGGAGAATGAAGGTTTCCATGATGAAATTACCGCCTCTATACCGGGGGGCGTCATTTAGCCATTCCATAAGCCAGACAACGTCGCGTTACCGGCACGACACAGGATGCCATCAGAGCGGCTTCCAGCCATCTCTGCCACGAAATCTCTCTTCGGCCATTTAGCGGCCGCACTTGCGGCCAAACTCATCGAAAAATCCCGCCCGTGCATATCTGTTAAGCCTGGCCGGAATCCTTAAATTGCCGCTTGCCCCGAACACTTCTATCGGCTGTTTGGTTACGCGGACTGTACGCCGCGGATGATTTTGGAGTGGTAATTTTCGGGGCGGTGAAATTTGATAAAATTCGGGATTTGTATCGGACGGTGGGGGCCTATAACTTGAAGAGACAGGCCTGCAGGCTTGCAATTATTGTTCCAAGCGCCATAATCCGGTGTTTCGCGGTTATCGCCGGACGTTGTTCGTGGTAACCGCGGTGCCGGTAACGCCAAGGGCCGCCGGCCACGACAGATATCGGACGGCAGCGCCCTGCAGGCAAGCCGACGTTAACAGCGAGGATTCGCCGCCCGGGGCGGTGAATCCGGTGAAAATTTGAAGATTGGAAATTGCGGCGTATGGATTATGCATTAGCGGTAGCAACGGCTCTGGGAGCCTTGAGCATTTATCTGCTTTTGCCGCGGGGGCGTGGCTCGCTGGTAAAAACCGGAGCGCTGGTGGGTGTATTGACGCTGGGCGCGGCCATGCTTTATTTGCTGCGCTGGGCAGGTCTTCAAGAAGGGGTGAGTCAGGGCGCGGGGCTGAATGTTTTTTTCTGTCTGTTTGCCCTGATTGCGGTGATCTCGGCCACGGCCGTGATCTGTCATCCGCGACCGTTGTATTGTGCGCTTTATTTTGTACTGCTGACCCTGGCCCTGGCGGGGCTGTTTATTTTGCTTTTTGCCCAGTTCATGGCCATCGTGCTGATCATCATCTACGCCGGAGCCATTTTGGTTACCTACGTTTTTGTCATCATGCTGGCGAGTCCCGGCGGCAATGTGACCGTGGCTGATTACGACCGTGTAACGACGAACCCCTTGCTGGCGGTGCTGGTAAGTTTTGTGCTGCTGGGCACGGTGCTGCAACTGATGTTTATCGGTAAGCCGCGGGCATTTATGGCCGCGCGACCGGCTGGTCCGGTTGCGGTTGGCATGGCCATGGGCCATAAGATTTTGGCCGGCAAGCCGGCACTGGCAGATCCAAAGCCGACATCGAAAATGGGCGTGATGGAACTGTTGGGCGTAAACTTATATTCACAGTATGCATTGCCGCTGGAACTGGCCGGTATTTTGCTGACCATTTCCCTGGTTGGAGCGGTGATGATTGCCCGTAAGAACGAACCTGCCGCCGGGGTACTGGGAACAGGTCAAATGCCGACGGAATAATTCCGCGGTTAAAAAAGGAATCGGCCATGCCGGTGATGAGTCAAGCGGTTTTATTTGAATACCTGTCGCTGGGAGCGGTACTGTTTGTGCTGGGGCTGATTGGTTTTGTGGCCCGGCGCAACATGATCCTGATATTTTTATCCACGGAAATCATGTTTCAGGGGGTGGCCGTCAACTTGATTGCGTTTGGCCGGTATTGGATGAATATGGATGGCCAGTCGTTTGTGATCTTTCTTTTAACCATAGCCGCGGCGGAAGCCTCCCTGGCGTTGGGGCTGGTGATATTGCTGTTCCGTCGACGGGAAACGTTGAATGTGGATGTGTGGTCGGAGATGCAGGGATAAATTAACAAAGGCGACCGGGGATTGAGCGAAGTGCAGGATGGATACGCAAGAATGGAATCGGTGAGCCACCCCCCCCGGTATTGGCGGATGATTGCGGGGCTGATGGCCAGGCCAGAATGAAGTAATAGCCGGAGATTTTTCAACTTATGCTGCCAGGTCTGTCAATTATGCAGAGCGTCGCTCTGATCCCTTTATTTCCGCTGCTGGCGGCGCTGATCATCACGTTGTCTGGTGCCAGGGTGCTCAAGTCGCGGTCCTGGATGCCTGCCGTGATCGGCGTGGCGATTTCAGCGGTACTGGCGTTGTCGTTGTTGGTAATGTTTCAGCGGCGGAACCTTGTCGGGGTCCAGCATCTGACCATTTACCATTGGATCAGTTCCGGCGGATTTTCCATTCCGATCGGCATTTATGTGGATCCGCTGACCAGTTTGTTTCTGGCGTTTGTTACGTTTGTTTCGACGTTGATATTCATTTATTCCTGCGGTTATATGCAGGGGGATTACGGCTATTTCCGCTTTTTTGCGTACATGAGTCTGTTTGTGTTTTTCATGTGTACGCTGGTGCTGGCTGATAACTTTGTGCTGCTGTATTTAGGCTGGGAAGGCGTGGGTCTGGCCAGCTACCTGCTGGTGGGTTATTACTATACCAGGCCAGCGGCGCGGGAGGCGGCCAAAAAAGCATTCATCGTCAATCGTATTGGCGATACGTGTCTGGCCATTGCTATTTTCATTATCTACCTGGTTTTTCATACCGAAACGTTCAGCCGGATTTTTCAGTCCAACGACCTTAAGAATGTCGGGTTTCTGGCGGCGCATCACGGCACACTGATCTGGATTGCCCTGTTGCTGATGTTTGGAGCATTCGCCAAATCGGCCCAGTTTCCGCTGCACGTGTGGTTGCCCGACGCCATGGAAGGTCCCACGCCGGTTTCGGCTCTTATTCACGCGGCCACCATGGTTACCGCCGGCGTGTACCTGATCGCCCGCTGCATGCCGCTGTTCACCCTGGCCATGCCGGTATTGCATCTGGTGGGGCTGGTGGGCTGTTTCACGGCCTTTATGGCTGCCACTATTGCCATGTGTCAATATGACATGAAGCGCATCTGGGCCTATTCCACGGTCTCGCAGCTTGGTTACATGTTCATGGCCTTGGGCGTGGCATCCGGCACGGCGGCGGTATTTCATGTTTTTACCCACGCCTTTTTCAAGGCCCTGCTGTTTTTGTCCACCGGGTCGGTGATGCACGCGATGGGCGGCGAATTGGATATTCGCAAAATGTCCGGAATTCGCAAGGTGATGCCTATTACCGCCGGCTGCCTGTTGATCGGTGCTTTGGCGCTAGCAGGCTTTCCGGGTTTTTCCGGTTTTTTCAGCAAGGATGAAATTCTATCCGCGGCGATGAATGCCTCCTGGACCTGGGGGCCGCTGCTTTCGGTGGTGGGACTTCTGACAGCCCTGATCACCGCTTATTACACCTTCCGGGTTTTCTTTCGTGTGTTCATGGGCAACCTGGTGCTGCCGGCCACAGCGGGCATGCACGAGCCATCTGCGTTTGTGCTGCCGGAGTCGGCACATCATGAAGTTGCTTCCGGCCACGCTTCGCCGGGGCACGCCGACCACCAGGCGGATGCACATAAGCCGACTGACGGGTCCGCGGCCATGTGGATGCCGCTGATTATTCTGGCCTGTGGCGCGGCCCTGGTCGGATACCTGGGGGTCTTTGGCGGAGCCAACGGCGGCGGATGGATACAATCGTTTTTAAGCCCAGTGCATTTGCTCAATGGAATCGCACCTCCGGTGGTGATAACGCCCGGTACCCATATTCCGGTGCAGGCGGTATCCACAGTGCGTGTGGCCCCAGCCCTGCTGATGGGGGTGAGTTCGGTGCTGGTTCTGCTGGGTGTGCTGGTGGCGGCCTATTTTCATTGGGCCAATCGCCGGGCTGCTGATGCTGTCGGTGCAGCCCTGGCACCCGTGGTGAAATTTCTGGAAAACAAGTGGTATATCGACGAGCTTTATAACTACGGCCTTGTTCAGCCGTTGTGGCTGTTGGGTCAGGCCCTGTCAATTTTTGATCGCTTTGTGGTGGATGGGGTGGTGTTTGTGATCGGCTTTTTCCCGCAATTTACAGGCTATGTCCTTAAACCCACGCAAAGCGGACGGTTGCGGTATTACGGCATCGGCATGATTGCGGGTGTCGCGGTGGTGATACTGGGAGTGTTGTATCTGCTGCGGTAGACCAGACGCTTTTGTCGCTCAAGTTGCCGCTCCAGCCGGTGCCGGGCAATGGCTTCACCGGCCTGCCAAATAAAATCGGGATGTAAAAAGAACATGAACAGTAATCTGTTAATACCCTTGATGCTATTGGCCACCATGGTCGGTGCACTGCTGGTGCTGGCCGTGCCCCGCCGCGACAACGACCGAACCGCGGGAATGCTGGCTTTTTTTGTATCGCTCCTGCCGCTGGCCCTGGGCGTGCTGATGGCTGTGCACTTTAATTATCAGGATGGCGGGCAGTGGCAGGAAGTTTTTACCGCGGCCTGGATTCCGCAACTGGGCATCCGATTTTCCGTGGGGGTTGATTCGATTAGCCTGTGGCTGACACTGCTGACGGTGGTGGTAACGCCGCTGTGTATTCTCGATGGAATAGGCAAAGTCCGGCATCGGCATAACGAATTTTATTTTTGGATGCTGTTGATGTATTTCGGCCTGATCGGCATGTTTTGTGCCACGGATGTCATGCTGTTTTACCTGTTTTTTGAATTTACCCTCATCCCCATGTTTTTCCTGATCGGAATATGGGGAGGGACGGAACGGCGGCG
The DNA here is from genome assembly GCA_021790385.1 of Planctomycetota bacterium. GTDB lineage: Bacteria > Planctomycetota > Phycisphaerae > WQYP01 > WQYP01 > JABEVA01. Next base: position 46,056 of record JAJYDW010000019.1, on the reverse strand, counting down.
GGCGGCGGGCAAATTTTTTCTCTATGCCTTTACCGGCTCCGTCTTTGTGCTGGCCAGTCTCATTTACCTGGCCTGGGTACACGATGCCAAATTCGGCACGGTATCTTTTTCACTTAACGCCCTGTACAAGGCCGGGCAATCCTTAAGTCTGACGCAGCAATGCCTGGTGTTTGCGGGATTACTCATCGGTTTTGCCATCAAGGTGCCGCTGTTTCCGGTGCATACCTGGCTGCCGCTGGCTTTAACCGAATCTCCCACACCCGCGGCCGTGATGATGGCCACTTTTAAGCTGGGGGCCTACGGCCTGATCCGTTTTGCCCTGCCCATGTTACCGCTGGCAGTGCAGCGGCTGACACCTTTGCTGGCGGTGCTGTGCATTATCTCCATCCTTTACGCGGCCCTGGTAAGCTGGGTGCAAAAGGACATGAAAAAATTGATTGCCTATTCGTTGGTCAGCCATCTGGGCCTGTGCGTGCTGGCCATGCTGGCTTTGACCACCACGGGTCTGACCGGCTCGGTGATGATCATGATCAACCAGGGCCTGACCGTAGCAGCACTGCTGCTGATCATCGGCATGATTCAAGAGCGCTACGGTACCCGCAATCTGAAAGATGTTTCCGGGTTGTTCCTGCGCTTGCCGGCCCTGGGATTTTTTGTGGGTTTTTTTGTCATCGCTACCGTTGCGGTTCCCGGCCTGAACGGTTTTATCAGCGAATTGCTTTCGTTGTTGGGCACCTACGTCAGCGGCGGCAGCCATGGCGGAGAATTAGGTCCGGCATACGCTATTCCCGCGGCGCTGGGCATGATTGTCGGGGCCTTGTATATGTTGTATTGGCTCGGCAAGGTCTTTTTTGGGCCGCTGGAAGAACCGGTACGGGAATCTGCGGCCGCTTCCGCTCCTGTTGGCGCACCAAGGGACTTAAATTTCCGTGAATGGCTTGTCTTGGCACCATTGGCGGTATTGGTGCTGATTTTGGGTATTTATCCCAATCCACTGCTGCGGTCACTCGATCCGGCGGTCAATAAAATTCGCGCCCCGGATGTGGCGGTGGAAATGTCCGGTCCGTCCGGAAATCGGTCGGAGATGGCGCTGGCCGCCCGCCATAAGTTACTCGTTAAGCGATCGCCGCAGGTGGTTGCGGCATCCATGCGCTGAATTGTAAGGGATATTACGTGGCTGAAGATGTAAACACCTCGCTGCTGGGCTTATTACCAGAGATTATTTTGCTTTGCACCGCCGCGGTGGTTTTGCTTATGGGGCTGGCCCGTCGCGATGTGCTGCGCCGGCTGACGCAGTGGACGGCAGTCATCGGGGTCATCGTGGCTTTTGTGGCGGCCTATAGCAACGACGTTCAGAGCCATACCACGGCTCTGGGCACGTTTCTGACACTTTTAACCTGCGGTATCGGGTTGCTGCTGCTGTTTTCCGCCTGGGAAATGCCGTTTGCCATGGATCCGGCGCATACCGATCGCCATTATCGCGGCGAATTTTTTGCCATGTTGCTTTGCTCGCTGGCGGGCGTAAGTATGATGGCCAAAGTCAATAACCTGATCTGGCTGTTTCTGGCGTTGGAATTGGTTTCCATTCCTACGTACATTGTGGTGGCCACCGGCCGCGGCCAAAGCGAAGCCCAGGAAGCCGGCATCAAGTATTTTTTTCTGGGGGCGCTTTCGGCCGCCATTTATCTTTTCGGCTTCAGCTACCTCTACGGCTTTTCCGGCAGCACGCAGTTTTCGGCCATCACCGCAGTTTTTCAATCTGATATCAGCCGGCATCAACTGCCCTGGATGGCCATCCTTGGGTTACTTTTGGTGCTGCTGGGCATTTCCTACAAGATTGCCGCTGTGCCGCTGCACTTTTACGCCGCTGATGTGTATCAGGGGGCGGCTACGCCTGTTACCGCCTTTCTTTCTTTTGCGCCCAAAGCTGCCGGTTTTGTGGCCATTATCCTGCTGCTGGGCCTGACCGGCTGGCATTTTTCCAGCGGCCCCGATGTCACCATTCCAGCGCTGCTCACGGTGATGGCGGTTTTAACCATGACCATTGGCAATGTCTTGGCGCTGCTGCAACGCAACATCAAACGCATGTTCGCCTACAGTTCCATTGCCCATAGCGGTTATATTCTTGCGGCATTGGTGGCTGGACCAGCCTTGGTTGCCGGTGGTGGCTGGGCCCATGACGGCGTTGCCGCGGCCCTGTTTTACCTGGCTGCTTACAGCCTGATGACCGTGGGGGCGTTTGCGGCGCTGATTTATATGCAGGGCAAAGCAGATGGGGCGGAAGATATTGACGATATTGCCGGTATTTCCTCCGAACATCCCATGACTGCTGCCTGCATGGCCATATGCCTGCTGAGTCTGATTGGTATGCCGGGAACTATTGGCTTTCTGGGCAAGCTCTTTATTGTGCAGGCGGATCTTTCCACCGGCCATTGGATTTTGGCCGTTTTTGTGGTGGTGAACGCGGCGATAGCCGCGGCCTATTATTTGCGCATCATTGCTGCGATGTATGTGCGGGAGCCATGGACTCCGTCGCACGTGCGTACCACCCTGGCCCCGCGGTTTGCCGCAGCCCTGTGTGCCGCCATGGTTATTGGCTTCGGTTTGGCGCCCAGTCGGCTGCTGTCCGACATTCGCCACGCCGCGGATTACATGGCAGGCAGTTCCGGCACCGTCCGTCTGACGGTCTTTAAGGGCCGCGCAAAAATAACTTCACACTTTCCGACTGGTTCTTTTGGCCGCGGGCGTCGCTCGTCGCTCCTTACAGACCCATTGGCAGGGTATGCGCGTCGCTCACGCCTCGCCGGCGACCAAAACTCCTGCGTCGTAAAACATGAATTTATTTTTGCGAGGCCCCTTAAGAAAGATACTGCGTGGTCAACCGCCCGGTTATTGCCGCCATCGCCGGTGCTGGAGCGGAACCCGGCCGTGGTCGCACTGCGTATGTCAGCGCGTTTGATCGTCCGGTGAAATGCCCGTAGCCAAGCGATGGGCTGCCAAAGGCGAAACGATCAGACTCATGAAAGTGTAATGGTAGTCCCGGCCCGCGCAAGAGCACCAATCAGCGCCGGCCCAATAATAATCAATAACCAAAGAGGTGTTTCATGCAATTGGCACAGCGGCTTGACGTTGTCGCGGAATCTATCACCCTGGCAGTTACGGCGCGAGCCGCCGCCTTGCGCAAGCAAGGTGTGGATGTGGTCAGCTTTGGGGCCGGTGAACCGGATTTTGATACCCCCGGCCCCATTAAAAAGGCCGCCATTGATGCCCTTCTGGCCGGCAAAACCAAATATGAACCCACGCCCGGCACGCCGGAGGCCCGCCAGGCCATCGCGGGCAAGCTGTCCCGCCACAATCATTTACACTATAAGCCCGAGGAAATTATCGTCTCGGTCGGTGGTAAGCATTCCCTTTATACGGCGTTTATGGCGGTGCTCAACCCCGGTGATGAAGTCATTATTCCCGCACCCTATTGGGTCAGCTATCCGGAAATGGTGAAATTGGCGGGCGGCGTGCCGGTGTTTGTCAAGGGGCAGGAGAACTGCGATTTTAAAATCTCTCCGGCACAGTTGGCCGCGGCTATCACCCCTAAAACCCGCATGGTCATCATGAATTCACCCAGCAATCCCGGCGGCCATACGTATCATCCTGCCGAGCTTTCCGCTCTGGCTGCTGTTTTGGAGCCGCACCGCGATATTTGGGTCTGCAGCGATGAAATTTACGAGCGGCTCATCTATGCCGGCCAGCAAACCTGTTCCTGGGCTGCCCTCAACTGGGACCTCTGGAAGGACCGCACCATTACCTGCAATTGCCTGAGTAAAACCTACGCCATGACCGGTTGGCGCATCGGCTATACCGCCGGCCCCAAAAGTTTGATCGCCGCCATGAACAAGCTGCAAAGCCAGATGACCAGCAATATCACCAGTTTCTGCATGCCCGCCATTGTGGAAGCCTACAGCAATCCCAATCTGGAACAGGATGTGGAAAAAATGCGCGAGGCCTTTGAGGCCCGCGGCCTGCATATCTGGAAGCGGCTTAACGCCATTCCCGGCCTCAAGTGCGTGCGGCCCACCGGGGCGTTTTATGTATTTCCGGATATCGGCGGGGTGCTGAATCGTCCGCTGGGGCCTTCGGCCCAGGTGGCCGCGCAAGCCGTGGAATTCTGCAAAATCATTCTAGAAGAAGCCCACGTCGCCCTGGTGCCCGGTACTGACTTTGGCTTTCCCGATCATGTCCGTCTGAGCTTTGCCACCAGCATGGCGAATATTGATAAAGGTGTGGATCGCCTGGAAGCATTTTTGAAGCGCTGACCGCCGCCGACTGACTTGGATATAACGTTTTGCCCCGCGCCCGGTGGATGCCCATGAACGTTTCCACCCCTTACACCACGCAGGAACGCCGGAGGTGACCCCACGCATGGCCGCACCCACATCACAATGCATAACCGCTCGCTCTGCACGGCGTTGGCGGTGCAACCTGAAGTCCAGGCGTTTAGATCCGCACGGCTGCTTACCGATTGCCAGGCGGGGGCGTCAGCACTTGACCAATGGTATAAATGGCCGCGTTATCGACCATGATCGGGCCGGAGATAATGGGTACGCCGTTCACGGTCATGATTTTTCCATTGGCGGTGGTTAAAACCACCTTATGTCCATTGGCCGTTGGCTCGTGCAGCGTGGGGTAGCGTGGGTCGAGCGCCACGGGGCTGGCGATGGCATGATAGAAAATAAGGTTGCGCAGCGATTGGCGATTTTCCGATTTCATCAGGGTAGCCAGTTTGGCCGGGGCAATTTTGGCAAACGCGGCGTTGGTCGGAGCAAAGAAAGTGTAATAGGCACCGCGTTGCGAAAAAGTTTCTTTCAGGTGCGCTTTTCGGATGGCCTTGGCCAGCGTTGTCCATTGCGGCTGGCAGTTGATAATTTTATACAGCGGGCTGTGGGCCACACGCGATGGATTCCGCAACAATTTTTTGCAGGCGCAGGCATGTTGATGTTGCTGCCATTGCGAACAGCCCGGTAATGCCGCAGCCAAAGCGACCATAAGAACAAGGGCCATCCAGAATTTCTTATAAGCCATGTGGTACCCCTTAACAAAAAACCGTTCAGAACAGGCAATATAGAGGCAATGATCGGTAAATTCAACTTGAATTTACCGGCGAATCATCCGCGCCCCAGGGCGGCCACCGCGGGAATTTACTGGCTCAATGCGGCCCCCGGCGGTATGATAGCAGTGGATGTTCCGGGTTGACGCGAGGAAACCATGCGCCTGGGAATTCGGCGCAAGCTGATAGGTACTCTTGTTTTAGTCGGTCTGCTGCCGCTGGCCTTGAGCCTGGTTGCCATTCTCGGCTTGGGCGCGCGCCTGCGCATCAATACCATCCATGTGTCCCTTCGCGCCCGGGCCAATACCTACGCCCATGAAATTGCCGATCGCCTGCAGGCGGAACTGGACCGGCTTTATTTGCTGGCGCACCTGCCGGAAGTCGTGGCCTACACCCGTGAACAGGATGTGTTGGCGACCAGGCGATTCGTTGTAACCACCACGCGGCCTGGAGTCGGCACCCGACGAATTGAGAATATGTGGCCCGGGCTGCCGGATAATGCGGCACCTTTGCGGATCATTTTGCATAATCCGATTGCCGATCGCCTGCGGCTGATCAGCCGCAGCAGTCGCGGCGAATATCACATGCTGGCAGCCGATCGTTACGGCCGGTTGATTGCGGCGGATGTCAAGCCCACCATGTTTTATCAAGCTGGGCAAGCCTGGTGGAAAAGGGCGATGACTCCCGGTTGCAGCGGTTACGTCAGTTCCATTTTGGTTGATCCGGAAAATCACCAGCCAGCCATCGTTCTGGCCGTGCCGGTCCGAGAGAACCATGGACATCGAATTTATGGTGTGCTTAAAGAGACATGCAACATTCGCTGGATTCAAAAAAGTTTCGCCCTTGGCATAGGCCCCATTGGTGCCACGGCCCAGATTTTTGACAACCACTCCAAGACGACGCTTTTTTCGGTGGGGCGGGTATCGGTCGCACAGGGAGCGCAGGCCAGATTTATTAAAAATCAAGGACGAATGGATGGTCGCTGGTGGCGCGAACTGCTGCACGGACCGATTCTGGGATCAGCTCCGGTAGCCTTCGGCATGGGCTTGCAGGTAGGCAGCGGCCATGTAGTGGTGCCGCACTGGAATGTGCTGGTCAGTGAACCCACTGCACTGGTGGTCAAGCCCATATACACCATTGGCCGCACCATCGCTTTTGTCGGTGTGGTGCTAATTGCGTTGCTATTTTTGGTGGGCTACGGCATCAGCCAGCGGGAAATTGTCAATCCCATTATGCGTCTTCGGCAGGCCGCAGGTGCCGTCGGTCGTGGAGAGCTTAATGTGCGGGTTATTTCTGAGGACCAGACGGGCCATGTTTTTTTTCAACACGATGAATTGGGCGACCTGGCCCATGATTTTGACAACATGACCCGGCAGTTACAGCGCAATATCCACCAGTTGGAACGCAGTGATGAGGCCAAAAAAAGATTTCTGGAACTCGCCGGCCATGAATTACGAACCCCCGTGACCACCATTGTGCTCACGGCGGATTTGCTGCGGCGGCAACTCAATATCGCCGCTGCTGATGGCGGCAACACGTCGGAAATGCTCCATGCGCTGGATATCATCGGGGCCCGGGCCCGCCGGCTGGACAAAATGATCAACGATATCCTGAAGTTGGTGCAGACCGATCAATTTTCAGCGCCTCTCAATCGCACCACCTTCGATATGCATGCCTTGATTTTAGAGGTGTGCCGCGATCAAAGTGCGTTTTTGGCGGAACGCCGGCAGAAAATTGAATTAGATCTGCCCGACCAGTTGCCGCCGTTTTTTGGAGATCGTGAAAAGCTCAGCGATGTGCTCATCAATGTCCTGACCAATGCGATCCGATTTTCCCCCGATGGTGCCGTGATTCATCTGGCTGCCCACAAAACTGTGGATGATCGCCTCGAAATTCTCATCTGTGACTCTGGATCCGGCATTGCGCCCCAGCATCTGGAACAAATCTTCCAGCCATTCCAGACCGGCGAAGATATGCGGCATCATCACAGTGGAACGGTTGAGTATGGCAGCCGTGGATTGGGACTGGGTTTGGCCATTGTACGCCGCTTTGTCGAAGCTCATGATGGGCGCGTGGATGTTCGTTCTACGCCAGAGGGAACTCAGGTATTTATCAGTTTGCCGCTGACGGTGCCGCCGCCGACAGCCCCCGAGCCGCCGTTGTCTGCCGCTATAGCGGATTTTCCCACGATTTAGGGGTCTCGCAAAAATAAACACATATTTTAAGGCACAGGCATTTTGGCGGCCGGCTCGTGCAGAGCATATACAACACATTTTTAATGGATTTATCCTGTCATACCAAAGTTGTAATGTCCTGTTTGGCCAAAGTTAAAACACCCTCATTTGGAAAAAGAGGATGTTATGTGCCAAGGGGAATTACTGATGATGAGTCAGCGGGATCAGGATCGTCTGCGTATTATCCAGCAGGTATTAGAAGGTCGTCTGTCGCAGGTAGATGCGGCCGAACAATTGGGGCTCACAGCGCGTCATGTGCGGCGGTTGGTAAAGCGTTTGGTCAGGCACGGCGATGCCGGTCTGGTTCATCAGTCGCGTGGCAAGCCGAGCCACAATCGGTTCGACGGGAATTTTCGGCAACGGGTTCTGCGTCGGTATAAGAGCCGGTACAGGGACTTTGGTCCGACGCTGGCAGCAGAGAAGCTGGTGGAAGACCATATGGTGATGACCGATGAGACCTTACGGGGCTGGCTGATAACCGAAGGGCTGTGGCAGGATCGCCGTCAGGGGGAACGCCATCGGGCACGGCGTGAACCGGAAGGCCTGCTTCGGACAGATGATCCAGACGGATGCCAGCCATCATGCGTGGCTGGAAGATCGGTGCAGTGAATCAATCGTCTTGGTGGCGATGATAGATGACGCGACGAGCTACGCCTCGGCCCGCTTTTACAGTGGAGAGACCACGGCGGCGTATATGGATCTGCTGGGGCGATATGTGGGCGTTCATGGGCGGATGGCGTCGATCTATGCGGATCGGCACAGCATCTTCAAAATCTCCAGCAAGACCATCTGGGGGGAGGTACATTCGGAACCCACACAACTCGCGCGGGCATTGGTGGAGTTGGAGATTGCCTTAATTTCCGCGCATAGTCCGCAGGCCAAAGGGCGGATCGAAAGGTTCTTTGAGACGGCTCAAGATCGGCTGGTCAAGGAGCTTCGCCTGCGTGGTGCCAGCACGATGGAACAAGGCAATGACGTGCTGGATCGATACTTTCTTCCGCTGTTTAATCGGCGGTTTACCGTATCAGCAGCCAAGCTGGCCGATGCCCATCGGCCGGTCAATAGGGGCAGGGGGATAGCTCCGGTGAGCGACAACGCCGATGCGGTGAATCCGTTATTCCTGCCGCTGCAAATCCAGACCGAGTCGATGGAGCCTCCGGTGGGGCACGGTTCGGGGGCGGATCGGGCCCTAGGTGTGGACGGAGTGGATTGTGGCGGCGTGGTTGGTTGTGGATATGCGGTGGAGATTATTCTTCGCGGCCAGAGGCGTAATATGCTGCGGGATGATGGCCGGGTACCGGCGTGCCTGGCGGAAGTGGTGCGGATATTGGAAAGCGTGGAGTGCTCCGGCGTGGCCATGAGCATCTGCGGATCATGATGGCCGCCGCGATTGTTGCACAGAAACCTACGCGCGAGTCTTACGCCGGCGAAGGTTTAGATTTGGCTGCAATTGTTCCAAGGTTTACGGACCCCGCGCGGGATGGCAACCGCAAGGCCGGCGATCCTTGAAGAAACAATGCCAGTTTCCCACCGGTAATAAAGCCAATCCACATAAAATTCGCAGCTTGTCCGAACGCTTCTATTGCCATCGCATCAAGCAATTGTGGATGTCACCGGTTCCATGTTGCTTCCCAGTCGCGGATTAGGGGCGCGAGCCGGTTACCGCCGTAATTGCGTCCGCCCATGGCTGGCATACGGTACAATTTTCAAATGCAAACGATCTCATCACTGCATCGATCTGCTCAAATTGATCGGGGCATTGAGTAAAAACTTTCCTGCCTCCGCGTGGTTGTAGTATCGCAATCTTCTGCTGGACATACTTGTGGAAAAAAGGTCAACGGCGTATCACCACGCCGCGGACTATCTTAAACTTGCCGACGCTCTGGCGGCACGGGCGAACTTGCAAAAAAAGCAGCAGGAATTGCTGGCATCGCTTCATGAGCAACATGGTAAAAAGGCTTCATTCTGGCAGCTTGTCAAAGCGTAACAACGTACCCCTGTGCCACGTAACTGGCAGGCTGGGAAGAACATAGAAAATACAACCGCTGTGCGCTGGGCCTTGTTTTCACCAGATTGCAATAATCCGGGGTGAGTTTTGCGACGCTCGCCATGATGGGGCTTTAGTGCCCGGCCGGTTGAGGAAGGAAATTGATGACACGCAAAGATGTCGGCTGGCCGGGAGAAACCTCCAGAAGATAATTGCGGCTGGCGGAGAAATTCAGGGCGAACCAGCTTCGCAACGCCACACGCACGGGCGGTGGTTGCTTTTCAGTCCAGAATGCAAAGGCCATTTCATGGGTGGGATTGGTGAGAGGAAACATCCGGCCGGCCACCATAAACACACATTGGTGCGGATGCCAATGCCAAGCCCGCATGTGCGAGAGCCAGGAGGCAAATTGTGGCGGGGACGGACGGCGGGGCAGTGGCGGCTGGATTTGCAGGCGAGTGAACAGCACGGGTTGCACGGCGTTGGGCGGCAAATGCAGTTCCAGCGAACCGCCACTACGTGTCAAATTGATTTGCCCGTGCAGACCAAACCATTGCTGGGCCGAGACCACCAGGGGCAGCGGAGGCAGCGGCCCCTGGTTGGTAAGGCGCAAAGTTTGACCACGGGGCGAACCCGCCAGGTCAAGTCGGCTGATCCGGGCAAGTTGGCCCGGCACGCATTGGCTGATCCAGCGGCACCGGGCCAGAAATTGCGGCCCGGTCGGCGTTAGCCATGCAGTGGCGGCAGCGGCAAAGATTGCAAAGATCAGCACCAGCATCCCCAGGCCGACAAACGGTCTGCGGGTAGCCAGTCGCACAAGCAGGATCAAGATCAATCCGACGGGAATACAAGCCCACAGCAGCATCAACCAGGCGTGTGGTGCAGTGAGCGGAGGCAAGTGCATCTGTCCCAGCCGCCAGACCATCAGGGGAAGCGGCTTAAAGGGTAAGCCCGACGGGGAGGGCGTTAGCCAAAAATCTTTAGCCTGCGGCAGCGGCGTCCAAAGCAATTGTGGGAAGCGGCGTGGCGGCATGGTGCCGTGAAAGATCAGCACCATGTTGGACGAAAGCAGGGCCAAAGCTCGCTTCAGCGGTATGCTGCGCAGGGTGTGGGAATCCAGCAGAAGATAGCGGCAAGCGGCCAAGGCTAAAACGGGGGTGTGCAGCAATTGACGTCGGGAAATAGGCATGACGGCAAGCACCTGCGGTGCAAAGGCGTTACCAAGGTCCGCCAAGTAATGACGTGTTTGCGGCGATGTGGCAATGGGGATTAAACCGCGGCTCACCGGGGGCCGAAATACCGAAATGGTTTCGCGTCGGGTTTGGCCAGACGGTGCACGAATGGTCAAACGAACGGGCCAGGAATTCGCGGATAAATCATTGGGCTGCAAGAAAGGCAACGGGAAGAGTGCGGCTTTGCGGCCCGCGGGAATGGTGCGCATGATGGCCGGCCCGCCGCGACCATCACGCACGCTCACGCGAATGGGGTGGCCCCGGCTGGGTGGTAAAGAGGCTCGCAGACAGGCCCATTGACCGGCCCTTGGCGCGATGGGGCAGTTCAGACGGACCGCGGGGCGAGTTGCCGAGGCCGCTCGGCTGTGGCCGGCAGTTAGCCCAAGCAGCACAGGCAACAATACGAAAGCCAAACGCGGGGAAATCGAGGACAGCGAGGAAAGAGGAAGTTGGCGTGCGGCGTTAAGGGGCCGCGCAAAAATAAATTCATATTTTATGGTACAGGAGTTTTGGCCTTTGGCGAGGCGTGAGCGACGCGCATACCCCACCATCGTAGTAGCCGGCTGGGGCCCTCCAGCCGAGGCTCCTCTAACTCCGGCACTAACCACCACTGCCCGCTGCAAGCTGATTGCTGGTCGCTGACCGCTGACCGCTGACCAAAGCCCGCGGCCAAAAGATCCAGCCCGAAAGCGTGAAGTTATTTTTGCGCGGACCCTCATGGAGGGCACTCCGTACAGCCCAACAATGGCGATGGACGGCCATCAAAGTGAAGTTCCAAGCGGTGCCTGTGCAGAATAGTGCCATGATGGCCGGGCCTATCCGGCGTTATGGCATGCTGGACCCGACATAAGGCAGCAAGCCCAGAAATCTGGCCCGCTTGATGGCATCGGTAATCATGCGTTGTTCAAAGGCGGCAGCGCCATTACGGGTACGGGAAAGAATTTTGCCGTTCATGGAAAGCATCTTTTTAAGGGATTCCACATCCTTGTAATCCACATAAACCTTGCCCAGACTGCTGGTTTTAGCCACGCGCACCCGGGGACGTGAAAACGTTTGAAACCGTGGTTTACGGGCGGCTGGTTTTCCGGCGGTCCGGCTGTTGGTTCTGCGAGGGGGCATAGGCACCTTTCATATCAGGAGGATTACTTTTTCTGGTAATGTCCGGCGTTGATTTCGATATATTTTTTCCATTCCGCCGGCACATCATCCACGGGGAAAATAGCCTTAACGGGGCATTCATCCACACACAGTCCGCAATCAATGCAGGTGTCCGGGTCGATATACAACTGAGTGGAAGGACCGAATTCAGTTTCATCTTTGCGCGGATGAATACAGTCCACCGGACAAACCGCCACACAGGCAGTGTCTTTCGTACCAATGCATGGTTCGGCAATTACATGGGGCATACGAATTTAACTCCTTCGTCTATCCAGGGAATCCACGGCCTGCGGGAATCGCCGTCATCCCCAGGCAACCTTCCGGTTCCCCCAAACCTTTAATTATAGACGACGGTGCGGGAGATGCAAATGAGCGAAGTTAATCCGAAATTCGTGATTTAAAAACTAGCTGGACTGCTCCGGCTTGCGGCTGCCCGCCGGCGGGGATAACATCGGTGGCCATCCGGCAACGGGGATCGCCCGTTGAGCGTGGAAATGCAGGCAGTTGGCATGTCGAATTTATGCGGTCAGGATGGAACGGGTTCATCGCCCCAAGCGTTGGAACTTACTGTTGTTATTCCCAGTTTTAACGGTCGCGCATTGCTGGAGCAATGCCTGCCCACACTGCATGTTGCGCTGGCCCGTGCTCAATGGACCGGCCAAACCGAAATTCTGGTGGTGGATGACCATTCCACGGATGGCACAGAGGATTGGATCAAGGCCTATCACCCGACGGTGCAGGTGATTCACAACACCGGTAGCCGGGGCTTTGCCGGGGCGGTCAATACCGGGCTGCGTGCCGCCCGCGGTCAATGGATCGGTTTGCTGAATAATGATGTGCTTATCGACGAGCAATGGTTGCTTTCGGCTCGGCCACATTTTCAGGACTCTTCCATCGCTTCGGTGGCCACACGGATGATGGTGGGCGGACAGGCGGGAATAGTGGAATTTGCCGGCGGCGACTATACACCCATTGGTATCCCTTTGCGTTTTGGCGAAGGGATGGGAATTGATACTGCGGGAATCATGCAGCCTCGGCTGTGCTTTTGGGGTTGCGGGGCGGCGGTGTTTTATCGCTGGGCGGCGCTGGTGCAAGTGGGCGGCGAACTTTATGCTCCACTGCAAGCCTATCAGGAAGATGTGGAACTGGGTTTTCGGCTGGCCTTGGCGGGGTGGAATTGCGTGTATGAACCAGCGGCGGCGGTTACGCATTTGGGCAGCGTCACCTACGGAAAAGCTTCGTTTCGTAAAAGGTTCAACAGCGCCCGCAATGCCGAAATCGTCTATTTTTCCTGCATGCCCGGGCCACTGCTTCTGCGCTACCTACCGGCACATTGCCTGGTCTTTCTGCCGCAACTGGCGGGGCATATCATCCGCGGCAGTGGATGGGGATACGTTTGCGGTAAGGCGGCGTTTTTTCTGGCGCATCTGCCCGCGACATGGCACCGGCGAAAAGTTGTGCAAAACCTGCGAAAAGTGACCCCTGCCACTTTAAGCGGCAAGATGCGGCGACGGTGGCTTTCGGCGGTCATGGGGACAGCCTTTTCTGCCGGCAAAAAATTACCTGCTGTGGATGCCAAAATATAGTCGGCACGTATTTCTGTGGTGGAACTGTGGTGAAGCGCGAATTGTACCACCATCGGACCCGATGGCGGGGCTGATGGTATCGCATACATCAAGAAATAGCCAGGGACTCTCCAGCCGTACCTCCTATAACTCCGGCACCAACCACCGCTGCCCGCTGAAAGCTGGTTGCTGATCGCTAAGCAACGTCCGCGGCCAAAAGAACCAGCCGGAAAGGATAAAGTAATGTTAGCGCAAACACTTCATTGCAAAAGACTTTAGTTATGAAAGTCAGATAACCATAGGGGCCATCGGCGCGGGTGTACCGCTGGACGGATTTAGAAATTTTACGCAAAGCCCTTTGCACATCCCGCTGCGAATAATCATCCCGGCTTAAGCACACGCGCAGCGCTCGTTGGATATTTGATCCCACATTTTCCAGATCCATCGTTGCTTCCGGGTTATGGCCAGGCGGTCCAGAGCCAGCAGCACCTGGGCATTGCTCAGGTCGTCAAAGGCTATATGGCGCTTTACGATGGCCATCTCAATGTCTGTGCATAATTGTATATATTCGTCTGATACCGGATCAAATGTAGCGGCTTCTACTCCCGGACCGTAAAGCTCTGTGAGCGGTATCACTGCATACGTGCGCTCCTGACCATTCAGGGTGAAGTGCAATATGGGTGTTCCCAGTTCGTCACGGGTAATCCGCGATTCTGGTAGTTTTGCCGGATTGTGCGACGGCTTGTTTAATCAAATTTTTAAGTTCATGGTCCATAGTGAAAACTGTTCTGCCGGCACATGGCCGGTCTATCCGTCAACGTGCATCTGGCCACACAGGAGCGGCACCATCGTGGCAACGATACTCTGCGGCCGGGGTGAACTCAACTCTGCGCCGCGGATGGCGGCGGATGGTGGCGGATGGCTTCCCGGTCTGCACATGGGCCAAGGTGGCGAGATATGGCAAGAAATGAATGCCGGGCCGCTGGTCTTGTATGTCCGGATTACGGAACAGGATTGGCTATTTTTTTTGGCGTGGTTGTAACCGCGAAAACGGTCGCCCACAGGTTATCCACCGCTGCAACGCAATAATTATAGGTCGTTAGCTTAAAATACGCCGTTGAGCAGTGTAAATTCAGCCACTATGCGGTTGAAATTCCACCACGCAGCCGCTAAAGTTGATATAAGCTGATTCCGCGATCCATTGCTCCGCTTATTGATGCAGCGCTCCGCGACACCCCCGCAGTCTACATTCAAGGGCCTCGACAGGCAGGAAAAAGCACGCTTGTTCGCCAAATCTGCGACCAGACCGGGCGACGTTATTTATCGCTTGAAGATGCCGCGACATTGGCCGCCGCACGCGCGGATCCAGGCGGGTTTCTCGCGCGCACCGCCGGCCCGATGGCCATTGATGAGGTGCAGACTGTGCCCGAACTTGGCCGCGCTCTGAAAGCGGCCATCGACCACGATCGCAGCCCCGGGCGGTTCCTGCTGACTGGTTCGGCGGGAATTATGGTTATCCCCGGTTTAGCTTCCAACCTGGTGGGGCGCATGGAGCTGTTGACGTTGTGGCCGCTGGCCCAACGCGAAATTACCGCAAAGCCCGGTTCGCTGTTGGATGAACTGCTGGCCGAAAACTTTGCTGCCGGTAATGTGAAAAGCGAGGGGCGAGAAAACTTGCTGGATCGGCTGATTGCCGGGGGATATCCCGAACCGATGCAACGGGATTCTCCGGAAGCCAGGATGCGCTGGTTTAGTTCCTACGAATCTACCATTCTGCAACGGGATGTGCGTGATCTGGCTAACGCAGAAAATATGGGCGTGTTTCCGGATCTGCTGCGGCTGCTGGCTGGACGGGATATGTCTATTTTGAATGTAGCGGATGTAGCGCGCACACTTTCACTTGCACAAACCAGTGTGAGACGATACCTGGCAGTTTTGACCGGTCTATTTTTAATTCGACTCCTGCCGACCTGGCACCGTAGCGTTGGCGTCCGACTTGCCAAAGCCCCCAAAGCCATGCTGGTGGATACCGGCTTGGCCTGTCATCTGGCTGGACTGGATCGGAATCGGCTGGAGGCAACTTCCACCCTGGCGGGCCATCTGGTGGAAAATTTTGTGGCAATGGAGCTTATCAGGCAGGCGGGGTGGTCCCGGACGAAAGTTGATATTTTTCATTTTCGTACCCTGCCTGGTGCCGAGGTGGATATCGTGCTGGAAGATCGCCAGGGACGGGTGGTCGGCGTAGAGGTAAAATTTTCTCAAACGCTGTCGCCGGCCGATTTACGCGGCATGGCGGCCCTGCGTGCGGCCGCGGGTAAGAACTTTCTACGTGGTATTATTTTCTACAGTGGTCAGGAGACACTTCCTTTCGGGCCGGATGGCTGGGCGATTCCGATTGATGCCCTGTGGGTTTGAAAACAACTGTCCATACGAGGCACATCTTGCGGTTCGCATGTGTTCACACATATACGCTGCACTACGGGCCGAGGCGAGGAAGAGGCTGCAATGCGGCGGCAAGGAGTGTACGTGCACTGCCGGGGTCGTGATGCCACCACCGGCAGGGCAGCAGCCCATGCTGTCGGGCGCGGACTACAAACGTCGTCGTGACTGTACGAGTGGGCCGGTTATCTCCGCCCGCGGCCGTCATCCCATGGTCCGCGCCGGGGACCGCGGTGAAAACGTGCGCCGCGCGGCGGATGAGGCAACATACGCGGCTGCGGCCCGTGCCAGAAGCGGGCATGCAGCGGTGGCCGTCCCGGATAGTACCGCCAGCCAAAATGCGGGTCACGGTAATAATACACGTGTCGCACCGGGTCAAAGTAAAAATCAAACGACAGCGGCGGAGCCACGACTACACCGGGTGGCGGCGGTGGAAGATAAACAGGTGGCGGACCAGCCCAGTACACCGCATCGGGCGGTGGCAGCCCCGGATAATAGCGCCAGCCCGAACCGGGGTAGAAACAATAATAGGACTGCAATCCTGGATCATAATAGTATTGGTACGTATAAACAGGCTGCGGCGGAGGCGCGGCCACCACTACTCCGCCCCGATGCCAGCGGCCATAATAATAGGCCCCGCATCCGGCGGGCAGCATGGCGGCCACCGCCAGGGCAATACATAACCCGGGCTGACGGTAGCGGCGGGCCGCACTACTCAGTTTGCCTGTAGCGTTCCCGGACCTGGTGGCCGTACGCCATGTTATCATCGATTTCATCAAGGCTTTTATTTTCATAAAATTTCCGTCTCTTGCAACATATTATACCTGTGCAACGATGGACCACCAAACGAAAAATGCAGCCATCTTTGCATATATGCTACACACCAACCGGTCCATTTGGTTGCGGCTTATCCGTAAAAGGGAATCCGAAGATGAAGGGGCTGTCAGGTCGGGCTTTGGGAAGCCGGTAGGCCATCGGCAACCGCGGCCGGTTCCACATGCACCGTAATATCCATGGCGGGATCCTGGCGTTCCACCGCCAGTTCCACACTGGTGGCAATTTGGTGGCCGGCTTCCATACTCATCTGCCGGTCCACTGTGATGGTAGCATCCACAAACCGGCGGTTGCCGCTCTGCCTGGCCCGCACCCGGCGCACCTCCACCACACCGGGAACAGCTTTCATCAAGGCGATCAGTGAAGCTTCCAGGCCGGCGGGTGAATGATCCATTAAAATGTCAATGGATTGGCGCGCCAGCGACAGCGATGCTCCCACCATCACCACAGCCACAAAAATAGCCCCGACGGCATCCACATGGGCCCAGCGCGTTCCGCCGATGCGCACCGCCACCAAACTGGCCAACACCACCGATGAAATGAGAAAATCCACCCCGAAATGCAAAGCATCGGCGCGCAAAGCCTGACTTTCATATTTTTTTGCCGCCGCCGTAAGCAGGCGGCTGCGCCATACATCGGTCAGCATGGCCACGGCCACCACGCCCATGGCGCAATAACTTGCCCAGTAATTAGTATCCGGCTGGACCGGCGGGCCAAGCAGAGAATTAACAGCCTCCCAGCCGATCCAAAACGCCGTAAGCAACAGCAAAATGGATTCACCAAACGCCGAGAGGCTTTCCACCTTGCCATGGCCATAGTTATGGCTGGCATCGGCGGGCCGGTCGCTGATATGCAAAGCAACCCAGGTAATGGCTGCGGCGGTAACGTCAAGTGCGGAATGCAAGCCATCCGAAAGCAGGGCCAGGCTGCCGGTGAGCAATCCAAAAATCAATTTCAGCAGCATCATGGCGATGCTGGCAAAAATGGAGGCCTCGGCGATACGGTATTTTTCTGCCATAAGGCAATTCTACGCCACAGGCCGAAAGGCTCAAAGCGCCGCAGAATCATCTATGGTTCCAGGGTAAGCTGCGCCAAAACCAGATCGTCTTTGATTTTTTCGTTGAACACAAAACCTGCGTGCCGACACAGGGAAAGCATTTCTTTGTTGGAGGAAAGAATTTCCGCACCCAAGTGGGTAAGCTTTTCCTGGCGGGCCACGGCTATCAATTGCCGCAGCAATTCGGTTCCCATTCCCTGTCGCTGATATTCATCCGCAATGACCAGGGCAAAGCGGCCGTCGGTGGTATGGGGAACGCGGGACAAGCGGGCCACGCCCAGAATTGCCGCCGGACGGTCTGCGCTGGATGGTTTATCCAACACCAGGGCGATTTCCCGATCATAATCATTGAAACATCGCCGGATGAGGCGTTCATGGAGCACACGGCTGTCGTAGCTGATCATGCCCATGTAGCGCTGATGCACGCTTTGGTCGGAAAGGTGTCGATGAAATTCCACCATCAAAGGTTCATCCTCCGGGCGAATGGGCCGCACAATCAGCGGACTGCCATCGTGGGCGGTGATACGGGCCATGTACTGACTCGGATAAGGCCGCACCGCGGTGCGCGGTAGATTTTGCGCGGCGGTTTTGGCATCCTGCAAAACAATACGGGCATCCAGAGCCATGATGCCCCGGCTGGACACCAGCAACGGATTAATGTCAATCTCTTTGATGGCCAGATGTTCTACCACCAGTTGGCTGAAACGCACAATGACCTCTTCGAGCTTCGCTAAATCGACCGGGGCGCGGCCGCGCACACCCTTGAGCGCGGTGTAAATACGTGTTTGTTCCATCATGCGGCGGGCCAGGGTGGTGTTGAGCGGGGGCAAAGCCAGGGACCGGTCGCGAAATACTTCTACGAGTTGGCCGCCGGTACCGAAAAGTATCATCGGCCCCAACTGCAAATCCACCGTGCTGCCCAAAATGATCTCATAGCCCTCATGCGAAACCATCTGTTGTACGGTAACACCGTTGAAGGCGGCCTCGCCGACCCGCCGCACCACGGCGGCATAAATCTGATCAAACGCCACCCCCACATCCGCCGCGGTTTTCAGGTTCAGACACACCCCATCCACTTCGGTTTTATGGGTAATCGTATGGGAATAGAGTTTGACGACCACGGGAAAACCGATGGCCGAGGCCGCAGCAATGGCGGCATCGCGCGTGGTGGCAATGCGGGTGGCCACCACGGGCAGGCCATAAGCGGCCAGCAGGTCTTTAGCTTCGGGTTCGGTAAGCGTGGTTCGGCCATCCTGTCGCGCCTGGGCAATGAGTTCTTCCACGCGTTTATAGTCACACGATGGATCGCCAGGGGTCGTGGCCAGTGCCGGCGTTTCGTAAATTCCCTTGAGGTTGTAGGCCCACCGCCACATCAAATTAAACGTACGTGCGGCAAGGTCGGGGTAGGCAAAAGTGGGTATACCGGCGGCGCTGAGGCGGCGTACGCCTGCAGAAACCTCCGCACCACCCATCCAACTGGCCAACACGGGCTTTTTCAGGCCTTTGACTTCATCGACCAAAGCTTCGGCGGTTCCAGTGGGATCGGTCATAGCCTGTGGGGTTAAGATAATCAGCAGACCATCGCTGTTGGGATCCTTGGCGGCAATTTTTATGGCTGCGGCATACCGTTTGGCGTCGGCGTCACCAAGAATGTCAATGGGGTTCCCTTTGCTCCAGTGCGCGGGCAGCAGGGCATTGAATTGATCGCGCGTGTCCGGATCCAGGGATGCCAGTTCCCCCTGCCCCAAAATCAGTGCGTCAGTGGCCAATACGCCCGGACCGCCGGCGTTGGTGACAATGGCCAGCCGTTTACCTGTGGGACGGGGTTGTTTTCCCAACACCTCGGCCATGGAAAACAATTCCTGGATGGAATCCACCCGGAGGACACCGGCCCGGCGAAATGCCGCTTCCATGGCATCGTCGGCTCCGGCCAGCGTGCCGGTATGGGAGACGGCCGCCGCCGCCGCCGCCGCCGTACGACCCGCCTTGATGACAATAATAGGTTTGGTAATAGCCACTTCACGGGCCGCGGACAAAAACGCCCGCGCGTCGCCAATACTTTCCATATACAGCACAATGCTGCGCGTGAGTGGATCATCGCCGAGATAATCAATCAAATCTCCCCAGCCCACATCGACCATGGAGCCAATGGATATAAAAGCGCTGAAGCCGACCTGTTCCTGTAAACTCCAATCCAAAACCGCGGTACACAATGCCCCGCTCTGGCTGATAAAACCGACGGAGCCGGACTTGGCCATGGCATGACCGAAGGTGGCGTTAAGCCCGGTCGGAGGCATCATGACGCCCAGGCAATTCGGGCCAATAATCCGCACCTGATGCTGGCGGGCGTTAGCGACCATGCGGCTTTCCAGAGCCATACCCTCCGGTCCGTTTTCCTTAAAACCTGCGGAAATGACAATCACATTTTTAATCCCCGCCTGGCCGCATTCACAGATCAGGTCGGGAACCGCCTGGGCCGGGGTGGTGATGACCGCCAGATCCGCGTGGACCGGCAAGTCGGCAACACACGGATAAGCCTTGATGCCCATAATGCTGGACCGTTTCAAATTTACGGGCAATACCGCGCCGCCAAAAGGCGTGGTGATGAGATTACGCACCAATGCCCTCCCCACACTGCCCGCTTTATCGGTAGCACCGATGACGGCTACATTCTGTGGGTGAAAGAAGGGTTCCAAACCACGAGGCCTCTGCCAGATATCATGGGCTGGATCTACCGTTAGATTTTTTAATTCATCCTGAGCCATGCGATTTCACTCCAACCAGGGGCGGCCTTTCGCCGCAACACTGCGAAATGGATGGTAGCATCAGATGGAAATGTCTCCCATCGGGAAAAGTCTTAATTATCAATCGGAAAAACACCGAGATTTCCGGCGAATCAACGCCGTTGCAGCGTCACCAGATCTTGATGCACATGCCCGTCAAAAATACGATCCAGCGTAATAATGCGGCGTCCGGTGTCTGCGGCCGCGCGGCTGAGAATGGTGGCATAAGGCTTCATGTAATCGCGGGTGAGCACATACACATTTTTTTGCGGCGACCTGGCCACAGCTTCCAGCCGGGCGGCACTGACCGTGGGCATGATTTCATTGGCATAATACAGCACCCCCAGCCACGGTTGATCCGGTGCCAGGGTATAAATGGTGTGTCCATCGGCCAACCCCACCAGTTGCCGCGTTTCAATACG
Organism: Planctomycetota bacterium; assembly: GCA_021790385.1. GTDB lineage: Bacteria > Planctomycetota > Phycisphaerae > WQYP01 > WQYP01 > JABEVA01. The sequence continues at coordinate 25,244 of JAJYDW010000019.1, read as the reverse complement.
GTATTTACTGACCTGATAACCCGCTCCGGCAAAATAGGCCCAGTAGACGGTAAACATCAAAATCCAGGTGCCCGCTGCATACGCCAGAAAAGCCCGGCCAAAGCGCCGGCCGAATTCATCCCGCCAGAGCCAAATGCCGGTCAACACCAGCAATAGAGCAGTTAGCAACCATCCCCACCATCCCAGCACCTTCAGGGCAGGCTTGAGCATGGCGATGGATTCCAACGGGGTGTAATGTTCGGCCCAGGCGGGGGCGTAATGGGAAAACATGGTCAGGGGAATCAAGGCGCCCATCACCAAACCCGCACCGGCCGTTAAAAGGGCCTGAACCGCCAGCAGAATTCGCGAAGGAATTTCCAGGGGCCAGTCGCTTTTCAACCGGCAGAATTCCTGCCAGACTGCCCCGATCAGCAGGGCTGCAAACGGAAATTGCTGCAGAGCGTAGCGCTGCTTTTTCTGGTGCGGCAGCGTCAGCAGCAGCAGTCCCAGCACCAGCACCATCCAAAACAGCACGCGGCCGCGCCTTTCAGCGCCGCTGGGCTGCGGATCGCCGCGGCTCGGTAAAAATGGCAGCAGCAACCCCGCCACCAGGGCCGGAGTCCAGGGATACACCCACCCCAGCATGGCCAGGTAATACCATTTGGTTTGCATGAAATGTGGACCCGAAGCCGCGGCATAGCGTACAAATTGCCGTGTCCAGATGGCCCATGCGTTGCCATGATATTCCAGTGCAAATCGATGGGCGGCCAGAATAAGCCACGGCATGAATACCGCAATCGACGCAACCAGGGCCACGCCCAGACCCGCCCAGGCTCTCCAATTACCGCGATGATGGTACAGCAGCCACAAACCAAAGGGCACCAGCACATACATGGGAGGAACCGGCCCTTTGCTGAGCACCGACAAGCCCAGCACCGCACCACCACCGGCAGCCCAAAGCCACCAGCGTCGTTGCTGGATCATCATCAGCAACGCCCAGAAACCGATGGTGCAAAAGGCGGTGGAATAAATATCATAGGAAGCCAGGCGGGCCTGCCGGATAAACACCACCATTCCCGCCAGTGCAATCGCCGCAAATAAACCCAGCCGCCGGTCACGTGAAGTCGCACAGCCGATGCCGTAGGTTGCCCAGCAAGTTAAAATCGCCAGCAGCACGGAGGGCAACCGCACCGCCCAAAGATTGTCGGTACCGAAAAGCCGGGCGGTGGCCGCGGGAATCCATACCGGCAGGGGCGGCTTGACCATGCGGGGCAAACCGCCAAGAGTGGGCAGCAGCCAGTGATTGTCGCGAAAGGCTTCACGCACCGGCACTAAGTTGAATAACTCCATCATGGCCCGGACTTCACCGGTGCCCAGGCAAACCAGAAACAGCGGTAAGGCATACAGGGTAATTAATACCAGTGCCAGGCCATGGCTGATACCGGCCGCACCGGATTCAAATAAGTCCCCGGTGCCGGATAAAAGTTGGGCGTCAAGAGGTGCCCGGTTGGTGAGTGCGGGGGGTCGTTTCAGCGCCAGTCTCCTGATGGTAACGATAACTTTCGATCAGGGGATCCGGCCGCCCAGGCCGGCCCCGCCACATCCGCGTGCCCCGGCGGATTTCACGCACAGTGTAAACGGGTTTGCGCTGGGCTTCAAAGTAAACGCGCGAGATCAACTCCGCCAGCAGACCGGTGGCAAAGAAAAGCAGAGACATCATAAACAGCATCACCGCCAGGATCAGCAGCGGCCCGTGCTGCAGTATCAGGCTCTCGCCGGAGAGTTTGTCCACCAGCAGAAAAACGCCCAGCAGCACAGCGGCCGCCATTTGCACCAAACCCACCTTACCAAACAAATGCAGCGGGCGGGTCAGGTAGCTGTTGAGGAATTTAATCGTGATTAAGTCCAGCATCACCCGAAAAGTTCGTCCGATACCATAATTGGAGGCCCGATACGGGGCGTTGATGTTGCGGATGGGCAGTTCTGTGATTTCCGCTCCGGCCATGGCGGCCAGCGCCGGAATAAAACGGTGCGAATCACCGTAAAGATTAAGATGCTCAATTACTTCCCGCCGATAGGCCTTGAATGTTGTGCCGAAATCGTGAATATCCACCCCGGAAATTTTACGAATCAGCCAATTGGCCGTAGCGCTGGGAATACGCCGCAGAAAAAAGCCGTCCACCCGCTTTTGCCGCCAGCCCGATACCACGTCGTAACCTTCTTCCAGTTTGGCCACAAACTTGGGTATTTCCACAGGATCGTGTTGTAGATCGCCGTCCATGGCCAAAATAATTTCGCCGCGTGCATGGTCAAAACCTGCGGCCAGCGCCGGCGTCTGACCGAAATTACGCCGTAGTTTTATCAGCAGCACCCGTGCATCCACAGACGCTATTTCCGCCAGACGCGAATAAGTCTGGTCCCGACTGCCGTCATCCACGAAAATAATTTCATAGGGCCGCCCCAGCAAAGAGAGATTTTTAGTTAATCCGGCGTAAAGTTCGGACACTGAATCCTGTTCGTTGTACATGGGCACCACCATGGAACAATAGGGAATGGGCGCGGCGTTTTGCCAGGTGGGGATCAGATCAGGATTAGCATCAGCATTATTCATGGTTTATTCCGCTCAATGGCCGCGGTGAAGAGTATACCGGACCGGACCAAACCGCGCAACCGCGGGTATCGGAAAAATGCCGGACGGTACCGGCATCGCGTGTTGGCGGCCTATAAAAAGCTTTTTAGAATCTTAATTGCTGTTCATCCAAATGCCGATAATTATTTATTCAGGCGTTGACGGAACACCGTCGTTGAACCAATGGCCGACTTGGTGAAACGCCTGGAAATCGGTGGCGGGCGGTGTTTTATCGATCTTTGCCGGAACGGCAGCCCACCGGCGCGATGGTGCTGATCGCCACGGCAGCAGGTATGAAGGCCCGGTGCCACCTTCTGGTGGAAAGATTGGCCGCGAATGATGGGTAAAAAATTGCTGCTTTTTTTGAACCCATGGCCACCCGGAGAGTATCAAGATAAAGCGCGACTGTGGTGGCATAAGCCAGAAGCGGTTTTGGCTCCAGGCACGTGCTAGACCAGCGGATGCGAGAGAGAAAGACCACCCCACTGGCAAGGCTGAGCCGGTGAATACCGCCCGGGTTGTGGGCCGCGTGGCTGCGGGAAGTCGTTGGAGGGAACCGACTTTTGGCAGGCACGCGTTTGGTCCGGCAGACAAAGAAGGTTACACTTTCATCGCACTGCGATGGAACGGCAAAATGCGCCAGATACAAGGAGTTCAAACACAATGGCATTAAAAAAAGTGGGCGATAACACGGCGGAAATCGCATCTGGTGCTGTCGGTACCCAAGTACCAACGCAAAGCGGCGGCCTCTGGACGCCCGGTTTGGCCTCAGCCACCCCACGCATAAGCCCGGTAACCCGGCGCGATTTTGTTTCCAGCTTGGTATTGGCCGGTACGGCGCTGGCTTTGGCCGGCTGCACCGCCCAAAATAGCTCGGTATCATCCACGGTCGGCGAATTGCCGGATGGCATTTTGCCGGCAGATGCTGGTTCCATCGGTGGACCGGCGGACGTGGGTTATGCCCCGCCCGCGAATTTCCGCATGGCTACCTATAAACCGCCCGTGCGCCGGCCGCTTCGCCCCATCGGAGCATTGGGCATTATTCCACGAGCCGGCTGGACCACCATCGGCCCGAATATGCGCACCATTCAGCCGATGAATGGAGTGCGGCTGATTACCTTTCATCACACCGGCGATCCCACTCCGTTTTATGATGATTCTTATGTCGGCACCGCTCGCTACTGGGAAGCCATCCGGCAGTGGCAGCGCAGCCAGGGATTTGAGGACATCGGTTATCACTTCGGCATCGACCGCGTAGGCCGGGTGTGGCAACTGCGCAAGCTGGAATATCGGGGCGAACATGTGCGCGATGGTTTTGCCCCGCCGCACTGGCTGGATCGCTACGTGCAATGGAAAAACGCTCCAACCCGGCCTATCCATGGCCGGTGGATCTGGAATGCCCACAACATCGGCGTGGTTTCCCTGGGGAATTTTATGATTCAGCAGCCTACGCCGGCCCAGTTGCACCGCATTATCCACTTTGGGCGGGTGCTGCGCAGTTTATATCAGATACCCATTTACCACTGCTATACCCACCAGGAACTGGTTTCCACGCTGTGCCCGGGTGCCCATTTACAGCCGTACATGGAATACATCCGCCGCACCAATCAACTCTAGCGCAACTGCGCCGGGCTGCCTGCGCAGCGCACCCCGCCGATTTTTAACGCCCAGGAGTGCTGCGTGTCCGTCGGCACCGGTTGGCTTTCATCTCCAGCCTTTATCGGTTATTATCTTCATTGATGATTGTCAATATAGTTTGGCGATCTGTTTGGCAAGGAGTTTTTTATGCAATACGCCCCATTGGGAAGAACCGGTTTGCTGGTGAGTCAATTATGCCTGGGAACCATGAATTTCGGCCCGCATGCCACCGAAGCCCAGAGCTTTGCCGTCATGGACAAAGCGCTGGAACTGGGGGTGAATTTCTTTGATACGGCCGATGTTTACGGCTGGAAAAAAGGGGAAGGCGTTACCGAGCAGATCATCGGCAAATGGTTCGCGCAAGGCGGCCACCGCCGGGAACAGGTCATTCTGGCCACCAAAGTTTACGGCGAGATGGGCAATGCCAAATTCGACCGCGGGTTAAGTGCCTTGCACATCCGGCGGGCCGCAGAAGAAAGCCTGCGGCGCTTAAAGACTGACCATATTGATTTATATCAGATGCACCACGTGGAACGCACGACTCCCTGGGATGAAATCTGGCAGGCCATGGAATTGCTGGTGGCCCAGGGTAAGGTGATTTACGTTGGATCCAGCAATTTTGCGGCCTGGGATATTGCCACCGCCAATCAGGTGGCGTCGCGGCGGCACTTTTTGGGGTTGGTCAGCGAGCAAAGCAAGTATTCCCTGGCTTGCCGCCATATTGAATTGGAGGTACTGCCGTGCTGCCGCCATTATGGTGTAGGCGTGATTCCATGGAGTCCGCTGGATGGTGGCCTGCTCGGCGGCGTGCTGGGCGGGGTCAAAGAAGGCCGGCGGGCTGCGGAAGGCATGCAGAAACGAATCGTCGCCATCAAGCCGCAGTTGGAAAAATGGGAAGCTCTGTGCGCTGAACTTGGCGAAAAACCTGCAGATGTGGCCCTTGCGTGGATGTTGTCTAACCCGGTTATTACCAGCCCGATCATTGGCCCGCGCACCATGGAACAACTGACCGGGGCCATGCACGCCATGGAAATAAAACTCACCCCCGAAACGCTCCAGCGTATTGACGTCATCTGGCCCGGCCCCGGCGGCGAAGCCCCGAAAGCCTATGCCTGGTAAAAACGGAGCCGTTTTTCGCTGAATCGGAACCGTCGCAACCCCCACGCCCAAACCTCCAATGCAGTATGTCGGCTACTGCAAAGTCAGGCAGATTTGGCCCGGGCTTGTTGAGCATTGAGTTTCCGCACAGTTGGCCCACAAAAGCCTTATATCAACCGGCCAGGCCGAAATAACTCACCCACCAGGGGGCGGGCGTACTTCAGATAAGTTTCGTTGATGTCACAACCATTGACCACAAAGCCTGTATCCAAAGGTTTGGTCAGCCGGGCAACATTCGTCAGGGCCGTGGGAAACATCTCTATTTTGTACGGTGCTTCACTAATGCGTTTCATCGCCACAGAACCGCTGGCCAGACCCTGAGGCGAAGTCAAGGCATACTCCACCGCCTTGTGTCCACACAGCCGGGCTTCTGCGGCATCCGTAGGGCTGACAATGGTCGGAAAACTACGCTGCAAATAACCGAAGGTGTCCGCCCGCACGCGCAGCTTGCTGCCCGTTTTGGCCTGCAGCGCTACGCCGAGTTTGGTTTTGACCAATTCACCCAGATAATCACCCAGGGCACCCGTACCGGAAAGCTGCTTGTTGCCATGGGCATCCACCTCGCCGCCGGTCATAATGCGCTCCGCTACCAGGCTCGCTTTATCGCCCGCCCGGTAACGAATGCCTTCGCTCACGGCAATCACACACCGCCCCAGCTTGGTATACACGCGATCCACATCGCCTAAAAATTGATCCTCATTAAAATTGACCTCCGGTACGTAAATCAGATGCGGTCCGTCGGTGGAATCATACCGGGCCAGGGCCGTGGCCGCGGTCAGCCAGCCGGCGTCGCGACCCATGATGACATCAATTTTCACACCCTTAAGCGAGCGATTATCCGCATCATCACCCATTAAAGCCAGGGCCACAAACCGCCCCGCCGAACCATAGCCGGGGCAATGGTCAGTGGTGCGAAGATCATTATCAATCGTTTTGGGAATATGGTACACATGCAGGGGATAGCCAGCCTTGTCGGCCATCACGCTGACAATGCGTGCGGTATCCGCAGAATCGTTGCCGCCGATGTAAAGAAAATATCCGACGTTATGCTTCTTAAACGCTTCCAGAATTTTCTGACAATAAGCCTCATCCGGTTTATCACGGGTCGAACCCAGGGCAGCCGATGGCGTCTGAGCCACTCGTTCGAGTAAATCCGCCGGCGTATGTTCCAGCTCAAAAAAATCCCCATTGATAATACCCCGCACCCCGTGTCGGGCACCCAGAATGCTTCCGATCTGTGGGTGCTTTTTAAGTTCCAGAACCGCCCCGACCAGCGATTGATTGATAACCGCCGTGGGTCCGCCTGATTGTCCGATGACCGCATTGACCTTGGTTGCCATTTCTAAAGAACTCCTTTAATAGCATTTACGCCGCCGGCCGCACTCGGCCCAAGGGAGTATACAGGTTCTTAGCCGGTCCGTCTGCGGCACACGAGGCCAGGCCGCGCGGGTCAACAGATGCAGATTAGCCGGATGTCCCCATGGGTTTGCTACGATACGCTTTGAACGGCCATCGCGGATGCAGACACCAAAATCCTGACGCGACGACAACATCAGGCCTGCGGTCTGCGTGCGTTGGCTCGTGACCGGCCCCTGGCCGGGCGCTGTAATGCTACTTCCGGCAGATACCGGACGGCTTTGCGCAAGGCAGCATCCCACTGATCCTGCATGCGCTGGAAATCACGGTCCTCCGTTTCAAAGCGTCGCAGATGATCCAACTGCAAACTATTGGCATAATACACAGCCATATCCACAGGCGGCCCCACTGCCACGTTGGAACGCATGGTGGACCCGAGTGAAATTAACGCATATTTAACGGCCTGGATCAGGGATGTGGCATCGAAACGCACACCCCGGTCCAGAATAGGTCGGCCATATTTGCTTTCACCGATCTGCAGATACGGGCTGTCTTCCGAGGCACGCAGCGGATTGCCTTGCGGGTAAATCAGGTAAAGCTCGGCAGGTTCATGGCCAATTTGGCCACCCAGAATGAAATGCACATTAAACTGCTGGTTATCGCGTTCCAGAGACGCACGATCCTGCTCGGCAACCCGACGCACCTGTTCGCCCACGACACGAGCAGCATCATACATGTTGTCCACAGCGGCCAACCCGCGGCCGGCGGCAAAATCCCGTTGCAATAAGGTGATGACCGATTGACTGCACGACAGGCTGCCGCTGGTCAATGTAACCAGGGCCCTCTGACCCGGAATGACAAATGGATGGAGTTTACGGCTGACATTGGCCTGATCGTATCCGGCGTTGGTGCGGCAATCGGCGGCCAACACCAGCCCTTCACGCGTGATAATGCCAAGACAATAAGTCATTGAATTGCTCCAGAATCCATTAAACTCAAGCTATTGGCCGGAATACCATGCTGCGCCCCGGCACAGGCATCCGGCTGAGCCTGCTCCCCGTCACTGCTGCTGCTGCTGCATCTGCTCATCAAGTGTCCAAGGCAAAATGGCATCCGGCTCACCCTGATAAATCGGAACATCCAGGGATCGGCTACGTTCTCCCACCAGTCGCCCGGATACTTCGGACAACACTTCGCTTTGCAGTTGTACCGCCATGGTTTCGCAGGCCACACCATGATAGATGCCTCTGTGGGGCGGAACATCGCGATAACTGCGTCCGACGGCCAGCTTCACAAAGTTTTCGCCGACCACGCAGGCATTGGTCGGATCAAAGGGCACCCAACCGACGGAAGGAAAGTACAACTCGCACCAGGCATGGCTTTCGGAAGTACCGCGAAAGGTTTTGCGCCCCGGGTGAATAAAGCCGCTTACGTAGCGTGCGGGAATGCGCAACATTCTGGCCAGGCCGATCATCAAATGGGTGAAATCCTGACACACGCCCTGTCGGTGCTCCAGGACTTCGGTCAGGACGGTGGAGGCGGTGGTAATGCCCTTTTCATAGGTAAAGTTTTCGGTGATAAATGCCATCATGTGACGCACCAGAGCGTTCAGGCGGGTGGGCCTCTGCGGCATCATTTGCCGGGCTAAGGCATCCAGCAGTGGGCTTTGGCAGACGACGTCATCAAAACGTAAAAAATCCTGCAGGGTGTGATCCAGCGGTGCCGCCGGAGGCCAGGTATCCTCAAGCTTTTCCACCCCATAGGCCGGGGTACTCGTATCGACGAGACTGGTAGCGACAATTTCCACATTGCGGTGGCGGGGGACGATTGAAAAGGTATGCACCGAGTTGCCCAGCCAGTCAAAATAGCTGCGGACCTCGGTCGGTGGACCGATGGCCAGCTCAAAAGACAGCCGATGCTGCATGGGTTCGTGACGAGGAGCCATACGCAATTCCATCACTGTTTCGCTGATGAGCGCAGAATAGGTCAACCTGGTGGTATGAGTAGCTTTAATGAGCATGGGGCCGAATCCTTTGCAAATCGCGGCTGTCAACGGGGCGGATGACTGCGGCGGAATCCAGCGCCCGCATAAACCACTGGTCCTGCACGGCCATGGCCGCAGTGGCCGCGGCCAGCCGCGTTCGCTCCAGAAACACCCGCAGTTCGTCGGATTGGCCGGTAAGCCCCTGTGGATATTGCAGTTCGCCCAACAGGCGGCCAAGCAGCCTTTGGGCGTCGCGTCCGGCATCGGCGGAGAGCATGGTGCGAATGCGGTCCACGCTTTGCAGGGCGTGACGCACACAAAACAGCACGCTCCTCGGAAACGACGGTTCAAATATCACAAACGCCGCCACGCCCGCAGCATCCATCTCCTGGGGGTGCAGTCGCCGGAACGCTTCTATACTGCAGCAAGCCCGCAGCACCGCCATCCATTGAAGTACCCGCAGTGACGCTTCCATGGCGTCCTCCACAGGGTCGAGAGTATTGAATTTCGCCGCCAGGATGCGACAGGTCATATCCACGCGTTCCAGGTATTTGGAAAGCTGTATAAACAACCACACCTGCCCATGATCCAGGGTTTGATCCGTAACTCCCTGAAACAGCAGCGAACCGGTCATGACCTGGCGGTAACGTTCCTGGGGAGCATCCGCAAAACGGGCGGTGGCGTCATCGCCTTGCAGGGTCCAGTACAGAGTGTTGAGGTGTTCCCACATTTCCGCGGAAATACTTTCACGGATGCTTCTGGCATTTTCACGGGCCTTGGTAATGCAATTGACCAGGCTGTTGGGATTGTCCATGTCCAGCACAAGATGCCGCGAAATAGTATGGATAAACTCGGCGGAGGTGGCGCACTCCACGTGCCACGCCTCATAACGGTGGCTCTGCTGGGCAATGGCCAAAACATCGCGGCATAACTGATCGGCCAGGGTTTCATCAAGGTCCCCGGCACCGGTAAGCATATCCGCGCTGACCAGCAGGATTCTCGCCAGATGCTCGCTGCGTTCCACGTAGCGACTCATCCAATAGCTGGCCTCGGCTACCCGGGCCGGCAGCGATTGTCTGGGACCAAACGTCGGCCGGTCCAGTGGCAACCCAAGTTGACTTTGACTCATGATGTGGCTCCGTTCTCCAGCACCCAGGTATCCTTGCTGCCGCCACCCTGCGAACTGTTCACCACCAGACTTCCGCGCTGCAGTGCCACACGCGTCAGGCCACCGGGCATCACCCGGATGGTCGAACCGTTCAGGATGTAAGGCCGCAGATCAATGCGACGGCCTTCAAAGTTTTCGCCGATCAGACTGGGATGCTGGCTAAGTTCCACCACCGGCTGGGCGATGAAGTTGCGCGGATCGGCGCGGATCTTGCGGGCGAAGTCAGCACGCTGGGCCTGGTCCGCCTGGTGGCCCATCAACATGCCGTAGCCGCCGGCTTCATTGGTGGATTTGACCACCAGTGAATCCAGGTGTTCCAGCACGTATTGGCAGTCGTCCTGGCGGGCGCACACATACGTTGGCACATTGGGAAGAATAGGCTCCTGCTGGAGATAAAACCGGATCATTTCCGGTACCCACGGGTAAATCGCCTTGTCATCGGCGATGCCGTTGCCGATTGCGTTGGCCAGGGCCACATTGCCCAGACGGTAGGCATTCAACAAACCGGGCACTCCCAACAGGCTCGTAGAGCGGAAACACAGCGGATCGAGAAAATCGTCATCGATTCGACGATAAATCACATCCACACGCCGCAAACCTGAGGTGGTGCGCATGTAGACGCAATTATTTTCCACCAGCAGGTCGCGGCCCTCCACCAGTTCCACGCCCATTTGCCGGGCCAGGAAACTATGCTCAAAATAAGCGGCATTAAAAATGCCCGGGGTCAGCACCACCACACAGGGATTTTCGCGCCCGGCCGGGGCAATGTATTGCAGCGCGCGCAGCAGATGATGCGGATAATCTTCAATGGCCCGGACGCGCGACGCTCCGAACAGAATGGGAAACACCCGTTTCATCACCGCCCGGTTTTCGAGCACATAGCTCACGCCGCTGGGTGTGCGGCAATTGTCTTCCAGAACCATGTAGCGCCCCTGCTGATCGCGAATCAGATCCGTGCCGCAGACATGCACGTAAATGTCCCGCGGCACGCGCACGGAAAGCATTTCCCGTTGAAACATTCTGGCCCCATATACCAATTCCGGATCGATAACACATTCCCGCAGAATGTGCTGCTCATGGTAGATATCCCGGCAGAAGAGGTTCAGGGCGGTGATGCGCTGTATTAGACCGCGTTCAATGGTCTGCCATTCGGCGGCGGGAATAATGCGCGGGAGCAAGTCAAAGGGGAATATCTTTTCCACTCCCTGGGCATCCTTATAAACGGTAAAGGTGATGCCTTGGATGCGGAAACACAGGTCCGCCATATGCCGCCGCTGTTGAATGGATTTTTCTCCCTGCTGGAGGAGCCGGTCGAAAATGGGAGCATAATGCGGGCGCGGAACGCCTGGACGTTCAAACATTTCATCAAAAGGACCATCAATCTGGTAATTTTCGAACAACATGGAAGCCGGTCCTTAACACTCGTTAGACCAGCCTCCGCCACTGCTGATTATGCCCAATCACCCTATCCAATGCAACTGTAGATTGGATTTCATAGGGTGCGGCAGGGCTACATGCGTCCCGAGTGGTTGGTGGTGGCCGTGCCGGCATGGATCGAGCCGGCTCCGTGCCTGCTGAAAGTTCAGGCACGTTTGGCCACTGTTAAGCCATCATTACCAGCAGACAACCATTTATACCCCAGTCGCCTGATTGATTTTGTTGTGTTGCTGTTTAACGGTTGCTGTGATGATGGGCCAAAGCTAATGCGCCGGTCTTAGAACAAATTTTTTAATGCTTAAAGCAAAGATTCCTCTGGCCGGAAACCCGGTAACCTTGCCACGGTCAAAAGTCAGGGTGTTTTGGCCCCTCGCCAGATTTATGGTAACGGGTTGGGTTACCTGCCATTGGCCATTGGTCCATGGAATAGTCATAACAACCGGTGCATGGCCATGGTTCACCACCAGGTTGAGATATTCCGTTGGTTTAACGGATACAACTTGTGCCGTTACTTCATAAACCCCAGGCCGATTTACCTTGACCACATATTGCAAGGGAGCGTGCTTTTTCCATGCCGGCTGGCCACAGTGGTAATAAATCTGCATCCCACCGGAAAAACTTTTGGCCGTGGTAACACCCGGCACGGGTTGCCCATGGCCGCTATAGGCCACCGCCGGAATGGTGATAACGCCGTTGGCCGCCCGGGATATTTCTACCGCAGATGATGGTACAGGCGTGGCTGCCAATTTTTGGGCCAAGGTCGGCCCATGGAGTTCAGCCAGGCGGGCATTGTCCGGGGTTACGTATCTCGGCCTGCCGGAGGCAGCAATCTCCCGCTCCTCGCTCTCGGCCATGGCCCACCAGAAGCCACCTGTGCCAAAAGTTGTAAGATTGGGCTTTTGCTCACCCAGGGCCAATGCAATCCATTGTGCCCGCAACACACGCCTGAATTTATTCCGGTGGGCGCGGGCCTTGGTTTCCAGCAGAAAATGCAGCCCATTGCAATGGTTCCACCAGAGCTGATCCCAGCCGCCACCAAGCCGCGTAATCCAGCCGGCGGAAGTCCAATGGGTCAGTGCGGCATGGCCGCGTTGTCTGACTCCCCAGGTGGGAATACCAAATGCCCGCTCCGCCAGCCGGCCAATCCAGGCCCTGGCACCACATTCTCCTCCACCGGCAATAAGCTGTGCCGGTTTAGAACCCGGCACGCAATGCCAGTGCATATGATTGTATCCTACATCCGTATGCACAATATCAAGGTAATGCCCACTAATGACATAATCTGGTTCATAATTCATCAGCATCCGCCGAAACCAGCGGATCTGCCGATTGTTATACGGCTCATCTGCCACAAATCGGCATTCCCACGTGGTCAGCGTCGGAAAAGCTGGATTTAGCACCCGGCTCAAATACGCCTTCTGGAAATTGCGGTACCGCCTGACTGGATGGAATGGGTACCATGCCAGGGCAGGCTTTTGTACCAGGGCAACAGCCAGTGCAAATCGCTGCAAAATGCCTTTGTGCGAAAGTGGGCAGGACCGCTGGATGGCGGTATAGATCTGCATGGTCAGGCCGTAGTTGCCATGGCGTGGACCATCGGCCATTTGTATCTGTTTCATTAAACCAGGGTCCGCCAGAAGCCGCCCGATGAGAGCTTCATGCAGTCTTGATTGCTGTGCAAATGCCGCCAGACCACGCGGCGTGGCGTAGGCAATGATAGATGCTGCAATTAACCTCTTCTCATCAAGATGGCTTGAGAGAAACGGATCAATCCTGGATAAAACTGGGGCGGCTGCTTTCTGACATTGTGCCGTAGCCGTGGTAAAGGCGTGATTCCGCAGCAGGTAGGGCTTTTTCGTTTCTTGGGCACGATAGGCTTCCATGAATGACTTTACCAGTCTGGAATCAACTGCCGGCAACGCTTGAGAAATCTGCCGCTGCAGGGTGCGCAGTATGGCCGTATAACGGGCCATGAGTTTCCTGCCATGGGCACTAAGCACAATCCTCGGCCGATTTGGCCGTGCGGTGGCGGCTTTTGGAAACGCTCCGGACGCGGTCATACATAAACCAACGGTTATAACAACGCCAAACTTTTTGATGTCCATATTTCTGTCGCTCCTGTCATAGTCAGCGAAGAATATCAATCCGGGTGCAAGCCCTGTCCGGCGGCCATCGGCCGATTGCCTCTATTGCCGCCGCTTGAAAATAGCATCATGATCCAGCACTGGGAAGTCTATCGCATGGGGTATAGGTTCACCAGGCGACGGCTCGCGGCCGCTTCAACTACCAGTTTGCACGCCAGCGGCGAGCGGCCACGTTCATCCAGAATAACCAATGTGTTGGGGCCGGGTTTAAGCCAACAGGGTGGCAGATAGATGCCCATGGGCATGTTAAAGTCCGGATAGCGGCCCAGATTATGCCCATTAAGCCACATATAACCGGCAAACAGATGGCCCCAGTCGGCCCGCAACGTCAGGCGATTACCACTTGCCGTGGGCCGCCAGTTGAACGTGGTGCGATAAAAACATGGGACATGCGGCGGAACCGTGAATCGACGCCACCCATCCACCGCGGCGGGCGAACCAATTCCGCCGCGAATTTTCCAGGGAGTGATGAGGCCGTCCCTGGAAAGCCGCAGTGGAATCTCTGTGACCGCCTTTCCGCCATAGGTGTGCAGGGGCCTGGTGTCGATGGCGAAGGCGACATGTGGGTGCGGCGGTTGGCGGGCAGGAACGTCCGTGGCAGTCGGAACGGCGAATCGCGGTGCGATGAAATGTACCGGTTGGTAAAAACCTTTGAAGTCAAGGTATCGGAATTTTCCAATAAAGCTGCATATTTTACTGCGCCCGTGGGCCATGGCCAAAATGGCCAGCGTGTTAATGCCGCGATGCAGCGGTACAGGTAATTGCCGAGGACGGCCAAAACCACACGGCCGGCCATTGATGAAAAATGCCGCGGCACCGCCAATCGGAGGCATCACCAGCGTATAAACGCCACTGACCGGAGCTTGATAAATAGCGCGATACCACTGGTAATCTCCGGGATAATTCCGGTAACCGATCTGATGCGGCCGCCGAACCGTATGCCAATCGGCGGTTGGGTAGTTCGGCTGGGCGGGACCATCGGCCAAACGTCTCTGCCATCGCCCCAATACCGGGGCGGCGGGCAGCGTTTTTACGGCGCATACCCGATGCCGGGCCGCAAACTCCCGAACCGCACCACGCGGATAAAAAACATACGCATCGGGTGCGGCCACATTGAGATCCGCTTCGGTTACAATGCCCGGTTGGCCATTGGCGGCAACGTGAAAGTGGCTCACATACCATGGTCCCACCACCACTACCGGCAGAGTCCCCTGGTGCAAAAACCAGGTGCCATCGGCCATGGAACTGTTTTCATAGACGATATGAATGGTGCCGAGCTGGCTGCGTAAAGCCAGCATCCGTGGATGATGGACGGGGTACCGGAAACGAGCCACATACCGACCGTCCTGACCTGGAACGGGAGAAACAGCACGCGAGCGGCGGAGAATTTTTACCCCAGCTGCCACCCGCAAGCGAACAAGTCCCTGCGAACCCGCAGGTCCGTACATCACCATAGTTTTGGTCTGGCCGGCCGTTTGCACACCCAGGATAGCACCGCAGACTTCACTTAGAGTAAGCCATGGCCCTAAGGGTGCATGGACCACAACGGGGACGACGCAACCGGGAGAAATTTTCAGGCGTAGACCGCCGCCGGCCAGTTGTGCTATCGCCATTTGCCGGTGCGGGTTGAGAATAAAAACAATGTTTCCAAACGGGCTTTTGCGGGCATAGAGGATGATGTGCCCGGTAACGGCCCGGGCGAAGCTGCGATACTGGGGCGTGGCATTGGTGGCGGTTTCCAAAATTTGGGCAAAGGCACGGGCGAAAAAGTTCGCCTTTTTATAACGATAATACATAGGCTGTAAGTTGCCGGCCTGACCGATGGGAGAGCCAAAATCATAACTGGAACGCACCGATTCACAGTTCCAATGGGAAAAAGTGCTGCCACCCACCGTCATGTAAACGTTGTAACCCCGGCCGCCCATGGCCAGCACCCGCCAAAGCGCCTGCGTATGCAGTCGTTCAAATCGGGCATTTACAGTGGCCCCGGACGGAGTTTTGATCGGTGGTACCGGTTTGTTGTAAACATGCCATCGAAATAGAAACCGCGGCGTGGATTCACCGTATTCATTAAACCAGCCGCTCCATAATTCGGTGGTAAACCAGGGTGTGGTGCGGCCGGCCGTTTTGAATGGGGCACTTCCCAGCGGGCCAAAGCCTTGATCAAGCCCACTGAAAAAGAAGGGCACCTGGATGCCCTTTCTGATGGCGATGGTGTGCAGCCATTGCAGATAACGGTTATTAAGCACGGCGCCCCAACCCGGGCCATATTCATTTTCAATTTGCACCATGATCACCGGGCCGGCGTGGGTTACATGTGCCGCCGCCAGCATCGTTTGCACCACGTTATCCGGGCTGTAGGCCGGGGTGCGATGGGTGATTTGATTGGCGGCTACTATCGGCAGCAGGCGGTCAAAATATGGCTTCAGGGCATGAAGGAACGGCGGGTTATAAGTGCGCACGATCATATGGGGAATGAAGCGCAGCCAGTTGGGCAGGCCTCCATTGGCCCATTCGGCGTTGTTATACGGGCCGATACGCAAAATGGCGTACATGCCCATTTTATGTACCAGGGCCAGAAAAGCCTGGAGATTCCGTTGACCATGAAACCGGAATATTCCTTCCTGCGGCTCCTGATAATTCCAAAATACATAGGTGGAAACTGTGTTAAATCCAGCCCGTTTCATGCGCAGCAGCCGATTAGCCCATAAGGCCCGTGGAACCCGCGCATAATGCATTGAGCCGGAGGCGATGAAGGTGCGCCAGCCGCGGATGATAAAACCGCGGCCATCAATGGCCATGGATCTGGCCACCGCAGGTGGCGGGAAAAACATACTGTTGTTCATGGCGGCATGGCTGGAGCCACAGGTTCCGCAGGCGGCAAACCCGCCCGTCAGTAACATGATCGTTAGCCAGCACGGGTTCAGCCTGTGTCGTACAATCCGCATCATGATCCTGCGTTAAGCATTTGAAAATGGCTTAGCCGCTATGGCCGGCCATGCGGTTCCATCCAAGAGAAGGCAACGCCTTTGCCGGTTTTTTATTACGGTGATTTTCAGGTAAAACAAATATTCCCTTTGGCTGCGGTAATAAGCCGGTACCTGTAACCGGCGGCAGCGGAGCGGTGGCGGTCGAAGGTCGAAGAGCGTAGCGCCAATTTGTTGCATTGCCAGGAAAACGTTCTATGATGAAGTTATAGTCAAAAGCCTGGAAGTCTGGATGGTTCCAAGGTGGTTGAATTTGGGTTGAATTTAAAAAAGGGGTTTAAATGAGTATTCCGGTTGCCGTTCAGCTTTATACCTTGCGCGATCTTATTGCCCGCGATTTTCTGGGCACCTGCCGCAGTGTGGCGAAAATGGGCTACAAAGGGGTGGAACTGGTGGATACACGCACCATATTATCGGCGGCTAATCTGAAAAAAGAAATGGCCGCGATGGGCCTGGCCATGGCTGGAGCGCATGTGGGTATTGAACAATTGGAGGCTAATTTAGATGCGGTCGCGGCTTACTATGGCGAAGCAGGGGTTTCTCATCTGGTGTGCCCTTACATGCCCGATACTCGCCGCAAGACTGCCGAAGATTGGAAAAAGCAGGCCAATATTCTGGCGAGCATAGGCTCTAAACTGAACGCCCAAGGCTTTACCTTCTGCTACCATAATCATGATTTTGAATTCCAGAACCTGGGTGGTTCCAAGGGGTTGGATATCATGTTGTCCAGTGCTGATGCCAAGGACCTCGGTTTCGAATTGGATGTCTACTGGGTAAAGTTTGCCGGAGAGAATCCGGTAACTATTATGCATAAGCTCAGTGGACGGCTTCCGCTGCTGCATTGCAAAGACATGGCTGCCGGACCGGAGCGCAAGTTTTCCCCGGTGGGCAGCGGCATATTGGATTGGAAGGGTATATTTCAGGCTGCTCCGAAGGTGGGCGTGAAGTGGTATATTGTCGAACAGGACAATTGTTATGACCTGCCGCCGTTGGAGGCAGTACGCAGCAGCCTGGAAAATCTTAAAAAGATGGGAATTGCCTGAAGGCCGCCACCTATGGCATCCAAAGTGGCGTTTCGGCAATAAAACCATGCCGGCTTGCCGGTGTGGAAAATATCGGCGAGCGAAGAGCGAATTTTTCAAGGAGGCATTGTCATGGCTGAACCAACAACCACTACAACGGTACCGGCGGGATCGGTGATTCACATTTCCAGCGCCAGATCGGGGTTTGCGGGTACATTTCTGCGCGTGGTTCTGGGGTTGATACTGCTGGCCTCTCTGGGGCTTAACGTGGTGCTGCTTATCGCCTTGATGGCGCTGCACATGGTCAAAAGCGGTCTGCCTTCCGGCCAGAACATCACAGAAACTGTGCTTCGCGCCGGCGGTCAGGATAAAATCGCGGTGATTCCCATTGATGGCACCATTGATGGAGCCACTGCATCCGCAGTACAAAAAGACGTGTACCTGATACGCCACAGTCCGAACATTCGCGCGGTGGTGCTGCGGGTGGATTCTCCTGGCGGCGGCGTCAGCGACGCCGACGAAATTTACCATGCACTCGACGGCCTCAAGACGCTTAACAAGCCCGTGGTGGTCAGCATGGGGGCCATGGCGGCGAGCGGCGCATACTATATTTCCATGGCCGGCCGACAGCTTTTTGCGGAACCAACCACGGTGACTGGAAGCATAGGCGTGATGCTGCCGGGATTTCAGGTAACCGGTTTGCTTAAAAAAATCGGGGTCAAACCCGAAGTGCTTACCAGCACGCCGGCCGTCTGGAAAGAGGCTGGCGCTCCATGGTCCACCTACACCCCGGCGGTGAAGAGCTATCTCATTGATTTACTCAACTCAGATGATGCCCGCTTTGAAGCGGTGATCCAGAAAAGCCGGGGCTCGCGTCTGGACGAACCGGTGGCCAATATTGCCAATGGCAAAGTGTGGACGGCTCAAAAAGCGCTGGAAAAAGGTCTGGTGGACCACATTGGTTATGAAAGTGCGGCCATTCATGCTGCGGCCAAGCTGGCCGATATTTACCATCCCACCGTGGTGGAACTTTCGCCGAATCAGGGTTTGCTGTCGTTGATCAAAGTGCAAAGCGCGGTTTCCGGGATGAGAATGCAGATCTCCCCGCGCTTGGTCACCCAGATGCTTAGCCCGAAATTTGAATATCTCTACGTGCCGTGACGGCCACTGACAATGCGCCCTTCATCAAATAGCTGGGCAATGGCCGCGGCCACTCCGCCCTGGGGCTGGCTACGGGTGGTGTGCTTGGCGGCGGCTTTGACGTGTTCATCGGCACTGGCCATGGCGAAACTGATATGAGCGTGGCGCAGCATGGGAATATCATTGACATCGTCGCCGATGGCTGCCACCGTCTCCGGTGCCAGATTCAACTGCCGGCAAAGGGAGATAATGCCGGACCATTTGCTGACTTCTGGATGAAACACCTCAATCACATGGCAATCAAAGAGGGGAGCTTTGATGGAGAGAAAATAAATATCCGTGCCGAAGTGTCTGCGCAATTCCGCTTCGATACGCGGAGTTTCCGGCCTTTCAACCACAATGCCGATGCGCACCACATGCTGCTGCAACGCGCCGTCCATCTGGGTGATTGGGCGGGCTTGTACCCGATTGCGCACAAACCATTCGCTGGTGGCGGGGTGTACAGGCCCATGGCTGGTCAATACGTAGTAAGGGGCGGCGGACTCATCTTCATCAATAAGCGCCAGACTGGCGTGACCGAGATCGGAGAAAAAATCGATGAGCCGGACAATGGATGCTGCCGGCAATGTGCGCCGATGCAACGTTAGCCGATCCGCCATGTCCGCGACCACCGCTCCGGTAACAAAAACGCCCGGACCCGTGAGTTGCAGTTCCGAGAGTACATCATGGCTTTCAATGATGCTGCGGCCGGTGCAGATTGCGAAATGAACGCCGGCATCACGCAGACGCCGGATGGCGGCGACATCATCGGGATGAATGCGATGGTCGCGCCCGATGAGCGTGCCATCCAGATCGCAGGCGACAACGCTAACAGACGGCGCGTTGCATGATTGATGAGGAAGGGATGGAGAACCTGTTTTCATTTCGCCAGTGTAGGCCAGCGCTATGGTGCGCGTCAAAGGCTGTGGACGGCCTGTGCGCCGGGAAAAGTCCGCCAAGTGTCAAAGGCCGGAGGTCTGTGCCAGTGGAGTGAAGCTGGAATTCATCCGTGGCAGGTCAAACTTAGCACGGCCACCGGCTTGGTGAAAAGCTACTCTTCCTTGGTATTCAAAAGACGGCCCACTAATGCCCGCACCCGAGTTTCGATCTCGGTCAGGGCCTTCTCCGGACTGCTGCGGTCCAGATCGTGAATATACCAGTATTCAACGCGGTCTGCGTACTGCGGAAAACTTTCAACGATCATCCGGCGATGTTCCGATTCATCCATGCCGATAATAAGGGATGCTGTCTGAAAATCCATGGCGGTGGCCCGCTGCGGATAACGGATGGGCAGCCGCAGGCTGATGCCATGCTCGGCCAACGCGTCCAATGCCAGCGGCGAAATGGGTCCAATGTTGCCAACCCCCATGCCCATGCGCAAGCCGCGGGAATGGGCGGTCCATGGAATACGCTTTTTTTCAGCCAGGGTGGAAAAGATAATTTCGGCGAAGCGACTGCGATAATAATTGCCCGTACAAAGAAACAGCACCTGATGAGCCGGCGGAATGTACAACTGCGTCATGTTCAAATCAACCGGTAAAAACCCACTACCAGGACACGCTTATGCCAGGGACGTACGGCAAGGTCTTTTCCATCGAGCGGATCAGGTGCTGGAACTGATGTTTCGTCCTTCGGCCAGAAATGCATCGGAAGGATCCGTATCGCTACGATGCATCACCTGGGCCGAATATTGGGCCAGGTATACCCGACGCATGCGATTGGTCAGGTTGGCCCCGCTGCTGTGAAACACGTAACTGGAAAACACCGCAATGCTCCCCGCCGGAGCCACCACTGCCACGCCGCGTTCGCGGCCAAAATAGCCGACCAGGTCATTGCTTCCCGGCTCTTGAATGTGCTTAACCCACGTGCGAATGCCGCTGACGCTGTAGGGCAGCAGGTACACCGTGCCGTTTTCTTCGGTGACATCATCCAGAGTAATCCAGCAGGTGAGATAAGGTTTATGATTCGGATCACCCACGTAGCCGGAATCCTGATGCCAACTGAACTTCATGCCTTTGTCTGCACATTTAATCACATACTGTTCCCAGAACAGCCAAGTATTCGGTCCCAGCGTAGCCTGGCAGATCTGGGCCATCAGATCGGAGAAAAGAAATTGGCGAAGTTCCGGACGCTCCTTAAATACCAAGGCTGAAAAATAACGTTTGCCGCGATGGTTCAGGCCCAGCACATCCACCCGGCGGTGGTCCATTTCGGCATCGCACTTATCGATGGCATACTGGGCGTTGCGCCGCAGTAATTCCAGGTGCTCCTGCGGAACTACATTCTTAAGTAGAAACCATCCCTCCTGTTGAAACTGCTGCCGGTGCTGCTCGGTAACAATGCCTGCGGTGGATTCCACAATTGCCATGAGCCATCCTTAATAATCAATAGATCCACGTGGTCACCGGCTCAAACACAACCGGCCGGAGAAACATTAGACCCTGCTGTGCCTTGGATTGTCAAATACCGGCCAATCCGCCATAAAAGCTCCAGACCGGACATTTTCCAGCGGCAGACGAAATATGGCCACCATCGATTATGACTGGGCAATCTCAGTGCATGGCTGGATGCACCCGTTTGGAAATCAGCAGTGCGGATCCACACATCAGGATGGCCGCACCGGTGAGTAAATAGAAAATGGAATTTACGCCCCATGCCTTGGCGGCCAGGCCCAGTGGGGCCAGGCAAATGGCGCCGATCGCATTGGAAAAACCCAGTGCAATGCCCGAGCCTAAGGCTTTGTTTTCCACAAAAATATCCTGCCCGATAATCAGTGTCGCTGAAAATGTACAAAACATCACCACGCCCAACACGGCTGCTAAAAGCCATAACAGCAACCCTGAGACCGCCGGCCATAATGGCGTGAGCAGAGCCAGCAGCAGCGCACTGGTCATGAGCAAATGCCTTCGTCCAAATCGATCGGCTATCGCTCCGCCGGCAATCTGGCCTGCCACCCCCGTTACCAGCAACGCGGTAAGAATACTGGCCCCCGAAACTAATGCTCCTCCCCGGCTTTTCCATAAAAACGGCACAAAAGCAATGGTTCCGAAGCACACCACGCCGCGCAATGCGGAGTACATCACCAGCACCAGCGCCGGCCGGCGATGGGCTTTCCAGTTGATCGGCGGGGCATGTTCATGGCGGGCCGGAAGTGAGGGGGTGGTACGCATCAACACGGGCAAAAGCGCCACCGTCGGCAGGGCGATCAGCCACAGGCTGGGCAATCCCAGCCACACCACAATCAGGCTGGTCAGGGTTGGCCAAAGCCCCCGTCCCAATTCACCGCCCACCAGAAATATCGACATGCCAAGCCCGTGGCGCTTGTGCGTGAGCGAGCGCACCGCCGCCAAAGCTTGGGGATGAAAAATGGTGCTGCCCAGACCGGACAAAAGAATCAGCAGTATGAGCACCCCGATATTGGGCGAAAGCCCGATGAGCGCCGCGCCACACGTACACATCAGCAGACCGACAATGACCAACCATCGCCCGCCGACATAGTCCGCCCACAAGCCGGCCACCGGCTGCAGTGCCTGGCCAACGTACAACGTGGTAACCAGTACGCCAGCCATCCGCACCGAATAATGAAGTTCGGTAAGTATCGCCGGTAAAATTGCCGGCAGATAAAATGCCGCTCCATCATTGAGCAGATGAGCTACGGCCAACCAACCAAGACTGGAACCGCCCCCCGAGGTTTCCGATATGGCCGGTTTTGATTCAAGGGTCGAAGACACTTTCATGAATACATTTTCCCGCTGGCGCTGCCGCGCCGGAACTAAACCGGCCACGATTCGATTATTTTAACCGCTCAATCCCGCTTTGGCCTGTTCCGGCGTTCGCCCTGCAACATCCACGCGATTCCGGCGATCGCATGGCCGCTGCTGCCGCGGGCTGGACATTTTCCACCCGCTGGCTGTATGGATCGTGTCGCTCGCGGGAGCTTTGCGGCCATTCGCTGAGGCGGCAATGTGTAAAGATCGCGGTATTCTCCTTTTGGGCACGTCCTGATCCCGCCGGTGGATATACTCGGACGTGCCGGTAAAAAAATAATATCGTCGGCACTTCTCGGACGCTCTTGCTCCGATAAAAATAACCATATCGCCCAGTGAGAGCACATTTATTCCTCGGAGGACTATAACTAAAACAGGCCCGAAAATCCGCCTTTTGGAGTAATTCCCGGTTTCTTGCCTGCCGATGGATAACCTTGCCCGCAGGCCCGATGCTCGGGGAATCGTGGATCGTGGCCATGCGGCAGTGGAGCGTGGTTTTATGAACTCCCGGGGACTGCCAATAATTCTCCGATTATGGTTTATTTAATGAAGTATTCAAGATGACTCCACTATTAAATTACATGCGGCCGAGCCGGGGTGCCGGTCGCCATCGGGGGCGGTGCGTATCCGCCCCATGTAAGGACTAACAAAGGAGGCTGATGTGAGAGCGTTATAAAAGGCGGTGTTTCATGCGTACAACAAGCAGCGTGCGGTCCATTATGAGTCGTTTGACGCGATCCCGGGGCATGACGGCGGCCCTGGTGGCGGCTGCAGCTCTGGCCTCTGCCGGATCGGCACGAGCCGGCATCACTTCAAGTCAGGCCTCCGAAATCGGTCTGACCCAGTTATGGCAGCTTAATCCATCACTCACCGGGCAGGGAATTAACGTCGCACAGGCCGAAGCCGACGCCTCCAACAGTACTTCCAATGGCTGGGGCTACGAGCCTAACCCCGGAGCGATGGCCTCGCATATAACTTACTACAGTTACAATCCGGTATACAGCAACGGCACTTATAGCCTGCCCGCCACCGGCGGTTACAGTTCGCTCTACGGTTCCGGACATGCTACCAGCGTGGCGGATACATTTTACAACGGCAGCGGTGCGGTATCCCCGGGGGTGGCCCACGTAGATGTCTTTGATGCGTTTAGTTTCTACCAATATGTGCTGGTCAACAACGCCACCGTTGCCAACGAGCCGTCCATTGTCAATCAAAGTTTCGCTTTCACCGGTGCCAGCTCCGGCCAAATCTTCAGCTACAACTATATTTATGACAATTACGCCAACCTGCACAACACCCTGTTCGTTACCGCCGTGGGTGACGGCACGGGCACCGAAACCGGCACCACACCCGTGAGCCAGATCAATGCACCCGCCACCAACTACAACGGCATTGCCGTAGGTGCCTTTGGTGGGGCATCCGGCGTCGGCCCGGCCTACGGCGGCATATCCAAGCCGGATATTACCGCGCCTGGCAGCGCCACCAGTTTCACCGCACCTATTGTTGCCGGGGCAGCAGCCATCCTGGAACAGGCCGCCAATGCCAATGTTGGCGGCGCGGGCACATCATCCTTGACGGATAATGAACGCACCATCAAAGTGCTGCTCCTGAACGGTGCCGTCAAACCCACGGGCTGGACCAACAATTATAGCTACAACTCAACAACCGGAACGGTAACATCCTATCTGTCGCCTGTGGCCAACGCCACCACGCCGCTGGATCCACGCTATGGCGCGGGTATTGTTAATGTTTATAATTCCTATCAGGAGTTGGCCGCAGGTCGGCAAACATACACCAGTTCCTCTTCGGCAAGCGGTTCGAGCATTCCGGCCCCGGTTTTCACCGCGGCGTCCACGCACCTGAGCGGCTGGGATCTTAACACCATTACCACCAGTTCCAGCTCGGCCAATGCCGCCAACCACTACGTTTTCGATCTGTCTTCTAGCAAAGGCTCTTCCTTTGGACTAACCGCCACCATTACCTGGAACATGCAAACCAACCAGAGCGTTTTGAATAATTTGGATCTCTATTTATACAACACCAGCGGCCAGTTGCTGGCTTCCAGCACCAGCAAGGTGGATAACGTGCAGCAAATTGAGGCCACTCTGGCTCCCGGCATTTATGATCTGGAAGTGGTTAAACTCGGTGCAGCCGAGGTGTCTGCTACCGAAACCTACGCCATGGCCTATAACTTCACCGGGTTTGGCCAAAGTTCCGTTCCCGAGCCGTCTGCACTGGCCATGCTTGGAATTGGCATGGGGATACTGCTGGTGCATCGCCGTCGTCGGCCACCACTCGGTCGCCGCCAGGATATCCATCGCACGAAAAGCCATCACCTGTAATCATAAAAAAGGTAGGTAACGCAAGGACCTTCCCCTTGGCAATATAAAATATGTCAGCCGCGGATTAAAGGGCGGGCGTTTGGATCGACTCGGCGACTAAACGCACGCCCCCAAGGCTGCGCCAATGCCAACCGTGCAAACCAAGGTCCCCCATCACCCATGCACAAAGAACCCGCCGCCAGTAGCTCTGGCACACGTGGCCTGTTAATTGAGCGGCTTTTCTTCATGCCAGTCAGCCCTTCCAACTGTTGCTAACCGTTTATCCCGAAAGACGTTTATAATAATCCATCCCATGCGGCATCAACCTCTGCTTGCCGCACGGATTCAGCAATACCCGCGGAACATTAAGAAAAGCAGGCATTTTTTTTGACTTCCGGGTATAGCACGCCTACTATAAAGATGACAGGAAAGTAGGCCGAAGACAGCCAGTACTGACTGTAATTTAGTGCGAATA